>DASYYF010000022.1:0-69750 GCA_035934055.1 Steroidobacteraceae bacterium
CAGTTCGAGAGCTTCCGCGATCCGGCCGTGATCCTCGTGTCGGTGCCGATGGCGCTCTTCGGCGCGCTGATCTTCATCAACCTCGGGGTGCTGGGGCTTACGCTCAACATCTACACGCAGGTGGGACTCGTCACGCTGCTCGGCCTGGTCAGCAAGCACGGCATCCTCATCGTGCAGTTCGCCAACGAGCTGCAGCGCGCCGGGCATGCGAAGCTGCGCGCGATCGAGGAGGCGGCGGCGGTGCGGCTGCGCCCGATCCTGATGACGACCGCCGCCATGTGCTTCGGCGTGATTCCGCTCGTGATCGCCTCGGGCGCCGGAGCGGCGGGACGGCGCAACATGGGCGTGGTGCTCTTCACCGGACTCGCGATCGGCACCCTGTTCACCTTGTTCGTGGTGCCGGCGATGTACATGTTCATCGGCGCCGAGCACAGCCACGAGGCCCGCGCGCGCGGCCATCATCCCGAAGAGCACGGCGAACCGTCCGGTGATGCGCCCCACCCGGCACCGAGCACCTGAAGGAGCGCGGGCGGCTTGATCGACCTGTACTACTGGGGGACGCCGAACGGACTCAAGATCAAGCTGTTTCTCGAGGAGGCAGGCCTCCGCTACCGCATCATTCCGGTCGACATCGGCAAGGGCGAGCAGTTCAGACCCGAGTTCCTGAGAATCTCCCCCAACAACCGTATCCCGGCGATCGTCGACCACGAGCCCGCGGGCGGCGGGCCGCCGCTCTCGCTGTTCGAGTCCGGCGCCATTCTTTTATATCTGGCCGAGAAGACCGGCCGCTTCATCCCCGCGGACATCCGCGGGCGCGCGCTCACTCTGCAGTGGCTCTTCTGGCAGGTGGGGGGCCTGGGTCCCATGGCCGGGCAGAACGGACATTTCACGCAATACGCGCCTGTGAAGGTGCCGTACGCCATCGAGCGCTACACCAGGGAGACCAACCGCCTTTACGGGGTGCTCGACCGGCAGCTCGCCGGAGGCGAGTACGTCGCCGGCGACTACTCGATTGCCGACATGGCGTGTTACCCCTGGATCGTGTCGCACGAGCAGCACGGACAGAACCTCGACGACTTCCCGAACCTGAAGCGCTGGTTCCTCCGCATACGCGAGCGGGCGGCCTGCCAGCGTGCCTATGTCGGTGTCGAGCGGTCCTACAGCCGCAGGATTTCCGACGAGGAAAGAAACATCCTGTTCGGCCAGACCGCCACCTCGCACCGATCCTGAGAGCAGATTGCACGGCGCGGCGCGCCGCGCGTATTTTGTGCGCCGTGCCCGAGGGACTGACATCAGGGGATTCCAGCCCGGTCACGCTGCAGGTGAAGGAGGGCCTCCCGGTGTCCGGGCTGCTCGCCGTGCCGGCGGCGGCGCGCGCCTGCTGCGTGCTCGCGCACAGCGCCGGCGCCGGCATGGAGCACCCCTCGATGCGCGCCGTCGCCGCCGGGCTCGCGGACTTGCGGATCGCCACGCTGCGCTACCAGTTTCCCTACATGGAGCGCGGCTCGCGCCGCCCGGATCCGCCGCCGCTGTGTCATGCGACGGTGCGGGCCGCGGTGGCCGCGGCTGCTCGCCTCGTCCCGGGACTGCCGCTGGTCGCGGGAGGACGCTCCTTCGGCGGGCGCATGACCTCCCAGGCGCAGGCGATCGAGCCGCTCGCGGGCGTGCGCGGCCTCGCCTTCCTCGGCTTCCCCCTGCATCCCGCGGGCGAGCCGTCCGAGCGGCGCGCCGAGCATCTGCCGAGGGTGTCGATCCCGATGCTGTTCCTGCAGGGCACGCGCGATGCGCTCGCCGAGCGCACGCTCATCGAGGCGGTCGTCGCGCGTCTCGGCACGCGCGCCACGCTGAGCCTCCTCGACGAGGCGGATCATTCTTTTCACGTCCCCTCGAGCAGCGGCCGCACGGACGCGCAGGTGCTGAGCGAAGTGTTGCAGCGGCTCGCCCGCTGGCTCGAGGCGCTTTAGCACCCCTGCGCCGGCCCATGCCGCCGGCGAAGGGTGCGGCCGCGGCGTTCACGGTAACATGGTCCGACCGTGCCCAAGCGCGCCCTCGAACGCTACGCCGCCAAGCGCACCTTCACGCGCACGCCCGAGCCGCCCGCGAAGCTCGCCGCGCAGCGTCACGGACCGCTGCTGTTCGTGGTGCAGAAACACGCGGCGCGGCAGCTGCACTACGACTTCCGGCTCGAGCTCGACGGCGTGCTCAAGTCCTGGGCGGTGCCGAAAGGTCCCTCGCTCGACCCCGACGACAAGCGCATGGCGGTCGAGGTCGAGGACCATCCGTTCGACTACGCCTCCTTCGAAGGCGTGATCCCGGCGAAGCAGTACGGCGCCGGGAATGTGATCGTGTGGGACTGCGGGGTGTACTCGCCCGATGAGGGCGCACAGTACTCCTTCACCGACCGCGCACAGGCCGAGCGGCGCGTGCGCGCCGAGCTCGCCCAGGGGAAGCTGAGCTTCCTGCTGCGCGGCGAGAAGCTCAAGGGCTCCTTCACACTGGTGAGGACGCGGACCGCAAAACAATGGCTCCTGATCAAGCACCGGGACCGCTTCGCGCAGGCCAACGACGTGCTGGCCCAGCCGGCCTCCGTCCTCTCGGGCCTCAACCTCGATCAGATGACGCCCGAGAGCACGCCGCCCAGGCTCGACGCCGGGCTGCTGGCTCCGGCCGGGCCGCCGGAGGCGATGCCGCGCGAGCTCGCACCGATGCTGGCCGAGACCTCCGACTCGCTCGAGTCCGGCCCGCAGTGGCGCTATGAGCCCAAGCTCGACGGCTACCGCGTCATCGCCTACGTGCGCGGCACCGAGGTACAGCTCAAGTCACGCCGCGGCCTCGACCTGACCGGCTTCTTTCCGGAGCTGACGGAGGAGCTCGGAGCCCAGGCGATCGAGCACATGATCCTCGACGGCGAGATCGTGGCGCTCGACGCCGCCGGCCGCCCTTCGTTCAACGCCCTGCAGAACCGCGCGCAGTTGAAGAGCGCGGCCGAGATCGCCGCCGCGCGGCGCGACAGTCCGGTGGTGCTCGTGTGCTTCGATCTGCTGCACTTCGCGGGCCTGAACCTGCGCGGCTCTCCCTACCTCGCGCGCCGCCGTTATCTGACGCAATGCCTGCTGCCGTCCGCGCACGTGCAGCTGGTGCACAGCTCGGACAACGGGCCGGAGCTCTACCGCGTGGCGGTGAGCCACGGCTTCGAGGGCCTCGTCGCCAAGCGCATCGACTCGGCCTATCAGCCCGGCAAGCGCTCGCGGGCCTGGCTCAAGATCAAGGCCGCACAGTCCGCGGAGCTCGTGGTCGGCGGCTTCACGCGCGGCAAGGGCGCGCGCGACCCGTTGGGCGCGCTGCTGCTCGGCTACTTCGAGGGCAAGGCGCTGCGCTACGCCGGGCATGTCGGCTCCGGCCTGAACGAGCAGGTGATCGCCGCGCTGCTCGAGCGCACCGCCAGACTCAAGCGCAAGGATTCCCCGTTCGCCGAGGAGGTGCCGCTGCACCGGCCGACGACCTGGCTCGCGCCGCAGCTGGTCGCCGAGGTCACGTTCAGCGAATGGACCGCGGCCGGAGCGCTGCGCGCGCCGGTGTTCGTGCGGCTGCGCGATGACATCGAGCCCACTGAAGTGAAAAAGCCCGATCCGCATCGCAAAAACTCCGCAACGCCGGATCCCGCACCCGCGGATCGCGGGGTCTCGCGGCGAGCCTCCGGCGCCGCCGCGCCGGCCGATCCCGATCCGCCCGATGCGGTTGGTCCGATCCTCGAGCAGCTCGAGAACCGCGCCAACCGCCTCGATCTGGACGTCGCCGGCGCGCGCGTCCGCCTGACCAACCTCGAGCGCGTCTACTGGCCCGCGGCGGGCAAGAGTCCTGCGGTCACCAAGCGCGACCTGCTGCGCTACCTTGCGCGGGTCGGGCGCTTCATGCTTCCGCACCTCGAGGACCGGCCGCTCACCATGATCCGCATGCCCGAGGGGATCGACGGTGAGCGCTTCTTTCAGAAGCACTGGGAGCAGCCGCTCCCGGAGTTCGTCGAGACCATCACCGTATTCTCGGAGACCAGGGAGGACCAGCACCGCTACCTGCTCGCCAACAATCTGCCGACGCTGCTGTGGCTCGGGCAGATCGGCACGCTCGAGTTCCACATCTGGCACTCGCGCGCCCGTCCCGGCCCCGACACTGCCAACCCCCGCACCGACTACGCGAGCTCCCTCGCCGCCCTCGAGGCCTCGGTGCTCAACTACCCCGACTACCTGGTCTTCGACATCGATCCCTACATCTATTCAGGGAAGGAGGCGCAGGGGGCGGAGCCCGAGTTCAACAGGAAGGGCTTCGCGGCCGGCAAACGCGTCGCGTTCTGGCTGCGCGCGCTGCTTCGGGAAATGGGGCTCGAAGCCATCGTCAAGACCTCGGGCAAGACCGGGCTCCACATGTTCGTCCCGATCGAGCGCACCGTGACCTTCGATGAGGCCCGCCACATCTGCGAGAGCGTGGGCCGCCACGTGATGCGCGAGCACCCCAAGGACATCACCATGGAGTGGGCGGTCGAGAAGCGCACCGGCAAGATCTTCATCGACTACAACATGAACGTGCGCGGCAAGACGCTCAACGTCGCCTACTCCCCGAGGGGGGTCCCCGGGACGCCCGTCTCGATGCCCCTGACCTGGGAGGAGCTCGAAGCGGCCGAGCCGACGGACTTCACTCTCAATAATGTGCCCGCCCGCTTGGAAAAGAGGGGAGACCGGTGGCATGATGTACTCGAGCTAAAACAGAGCCTTACGAAGGCTTTCGGCGTCAAGGGTGAGAAGTAGAGGGTGAACGGTATGGCCGCTGCTCGCTCGATAGGGTCGCTCACGGTGTCCTTCGGACTGGTCGCGATTCCGGTGAAGCTCTTCACCGCGAACCAGTCCTCGAATGCCATCTCCTTCAACCTGCTGCACAAGGCCGACGGCTCGCGCCTCAAGCAGCAGTACATCTGCCAGAAGGACGGGGCGGTGGTCGAACGCGACGACATGGTCAAGGGCTACGAGTTCGCCAAGGACCAGTACGTGCGCTTCACGCCCGAGGAGATCAAGGCGCTGGAAGAGGTCGGCAGCCACGCGGTCGAGATTTCCGAGTTCGTGCCGATCGAGTCGATCGATCCGGTGTACTACGACAAGACCTACTACCTGGCCCCCGACAAGGGTGCCGCCAAGCCCTATGCGCTCCTCACCGAGGCCCTGAAGCAGGCCGGGCGCTGCGGCGTCGGCCGCTGGGCCGCGCGCGGCAAGGGCTATCTCGTGATCCTGCGGCCGATCGGCGACGTGCTCGCCATGCAGCAGCTGCACTACGCGGCCGACGTGCGCCGCGCGAGCGAGGTCGAGATCCAGAAGACCGAGGTGAAGCCGGCGGAGCTCAAGCTCGCCCAGCAGCTCATCGACGCGCAGACCGCCGAGAAATTCGATGCGGACGCCTACAAGGACGAGGTGCGCGGGCGGATCGAGGCCGCGATCAGGAAGAAGGTCGACGAGGGCCAGGAGATCACCATGGCCGAGCCCGCCCCTGCGGGCGAAGGCAAGGTCATCGACCTCATGGAGGCGCTGCGCGCCAGCCTCGAGAGAAGCGGCAAGTCGCGCGAGCAGCCGAGTGCGCTCGGCCCGCGTAAAGCTCCCAAGCGCGTCGAGGAACCGGCTAAAGTAGTCCGCAAGGCGGGCAAGCGCTGACTTCCGGGGGAACTGCCTTTCCTCAAGAGCTAAGGATGCGCTCCTACAGTGTGCGGGACGTGCAGCGGGTCCTGCGGCTGTCTCCTGCGGTCACGCGCGGCCTGATCCGCGCCGGATTCGTCAAGGCCGCGCGCGGACCGCGGCGCGCCTACCGCCTGTCGTTCCAGGATCTGATCGTGCTGCGCACGGCGCGCGCGTTGATCGATGCGCGCATTCCCGCCAAGCGCATCCGCCGCTCGCTCGAGAGGCTGCGGCGCGAGCTCCCGGCTTCGGTGCCCCTCTCGGGACTCGCAATCAGCGCCGTGGGCGACCACGTGGTGGTGCGCGACGGGGAGACGCGCTGGCAGGCGGACAGCGGCCAGTACCTGCTGGGACTCGACGTAACGCTCGAGGACGGCGTGCTGCAGGTCGTCGAGCACAAGGCCCCCGCGTCCGCGGCGGCGGACGCTCCGCAACCCGCGCGCGACTGGTTTGCGCAGGGCCTGACGCTCGAGCACACCGACCCGAACGGCGCCGTGGCGGCTTACCGGCAGGCCGCGGAGGAGAATCCGCACGACGCCGCCGCGTGGATCAACCTCGGGCGGCTGCTGCACGTGCTGGGCAGGACGGCCGAGGCCGAAGAAGTCTACCGTCGCGCGCTCGGCCACGTGGCCTCAGATCCCCTGCTCCTCTTCAATCAGGCGGTGCTGCTCGAGGATGCCGGCAAGACGGCCGCGGCGGTCGACGCCTACCAGGCCGCGCTGGCCGCCGATCCCGACCTCGCCGACGGGCATTACAATCTCGCGCGGCTCTACGAGTCGCTCGGCAAGCAGCAGCATGCGATCCGGCATCTGGGCGAATATCGGCGCCTGGTGAGCGACCGCCACTGACCTCGAGACGGGCGGCTCCCCCATGAGGTTCTGGGTCGGCACGTCCGGGTACAACTACCCCGAATGGAAGGGCAGCTTCTACCCGGAGAAATTCCCGGCCGCGAAGATGCTGCCCTACTACGCCGAGCGCTTCACGACGGTCGAGATCAACTACACCTTCTACCGCGTTCCGAACACGAAGATCCTCGGCGGGTGGGACCGTGAGACACCGCCGGGCTTTCGCCTGACGCTCAAGGCCCCGAAGCGCATCACCCATATCGCGAAGCTCAGGGACTGCGCGGATCTGCTGCAGTATTTCCTCAAGACCGCCGCGACGCTCGGACCCAAGCTCGGCGCGATCCTCTTCCAGCTGCCGCCCTACTTCCGCAAGGACCTCGCGGTGCTCGATGAGTTTGTGAAGCTCCTCCCGGCGGGCACCTGCGCGGCATTCGAGTTCCGCCATGCCTCGTGGATGGACGGCGAGGTGTTCGCGCGCCTCCGGGCGGCGAATCTCGCGCTGTGCGTGGCGGACAGCGAGAAGTTCTCCACCCCGGTCGAGATCACCGCTCCCTACGCCTACTTCCGCCTGCGCGATGAGGGCTATACGTCCGATGACCTCAGGCGCTGGGCCGGGACCATCCGCGCGAGCACGGCGCAGTGCGGCGATGTGTTCGTGTACTTCAAGCACGAGGAGGCGGGCAAGGGCCCGCAGTTCGCGAGGGTGCTCCTCGAGGCCCTCGAGGCTGGCAAAGGCTGAAGCCTGCGCGGGAGCCTTGCCGGTATCGCGGCGGCACTGCCACGGACCGTTGCCCCGGGTGCCCGGCGGTCTCGCCACCGGCATCGCCGCACCGCTCAAGATGCAGCACGCCCGGCTCGCGGCGCTCGCCGCGCCCGGCGTCGCGCTCTGCAGCATCTTTAATAGTTCCCTGTAGAACCACCGGCACGTTCCCCGCCACGCACGCAGCGTCAGCAGCGCGGAGGGGAATCAAATGAGGGACTCAAGCGCAGCGACACGCCTCGCCGGCGTGCTCGCTCTGTCAGCAACGGTATTGGCCGGTCCCGCGCTCGCGAGCGGGGCGGTGCTGCCTCCACTGCACTCGATCGTCACCGTCACCTCGACCGTACCCGGCAACGGCGACATCAATCCCTACGGCATGGCCGAGGTCAAGCGCTCGACGGGCAAGCTGACCGCCGGGCATATCCTGATCAGCAATTTCAACAACTCGCAGAACCAGCAAGGCACGGGGAGCACGATCGTCGATGTGGCTCCTGACGGCACCCTGAGCGTGTTCGCCTCCTTGAGTGCGGGCAGCCTTCCGGGCCCGTGCCCCGGCGGCGTCGGGCTCACGACCGCACTCGTCGTGCTCCAGTCCGGCTGGGTGATCGTGGGGAGTCTGCCGACCTCCGATGGCACTTCGGCCACCGCGCAGGCAGGGTGTCTCATCGTTCTCGACCGCATGGGTAACCCGGTGGAGACCTTCTACGGCTCGCTCATCAACGGTCCCTGGGACATGACGGCGCTCGATGGCGCGCGGCACGCGAAGCTGTTCGTCACGAACGTGCTGAACGGCACCGTCGCGGCGAACGGCACGGTGGTGAACGGCGGCACCGTCATACGGCTCGACCTCGGCGTGTCGGCCGCGGCGATGCCCGCGCTCGACTCCATCACCGTGATCGGATCCGGGTTCGCCGAGCGCACCGATCCGGCGGCGATGGTCATCGGCCCGACGGGCGTTGGCCTGAGCCCCTGCAGCGGCGACGGCGATGACTGCGACGACGAATACGGTGTGCTTTACGTGGCCGACACGGTGAACAGCCGCATCATGGCCATCAATGATCCGTTGCAGCGGGCCAGCTCGGCCGGCACCGGCCGGACACTCTCGGCGGGCGGCAGCCTCAACGGTCCTCTCGGGCTCACCGTGACTCCGGGAGGAGAGATCCTTACCGTCAACGGCGGCGACGGCTTCATCACCGAGATCACGCCGAACGGTCATCAGGTCGCGAAGGCGCAGCTGGACTCGAGCGGCTCGCCGCCCGGAGCGGGCGCCCTCTTCGGCCTCGTGTTCGATCCCCTGCACGGCGTGTACTACGTGGACGACGCCACCAACACGCTCAACCTGCTGCACCATTGAGGCGCACGCATCCCGGCGGGGCGGACGAGCCCCGCCGGGCGGACTTCAGCTCCAGATGTCGGCGAACGCGCGCGCGAAGTTTGCGCCGACGACCTTCTCGACCACGCCGGCCGGGTAGCCGCGCTTCAGCAGCCCGTCGGCGATGATCTCGATGCGCCGCGGCGTGTTGAGGCCCACCACGTACGGCGCGCGGTCCTCCTCCGGAGCTGCCAGGCCCGCGGTGCGCCGTTGCTCGAGCTGCTTGCTGAGCTCGGCCATGCCCTTCTCGGTGATATCGAGCGGCTGGATGTCGGCGTCGCTGCCGATGCCGACGTGATTCTCACCCGCCACCTTGAGCGCGTGCTCGAGATGCTCCAGATAGTCCCCGACGGTCGGCTGCTTCGGCGAGGCCGTCAGGTACGGCAGGTCGAAGATGCCGACCACCCCGCCGCGCTCGGCGAGCGCGCGCAGCTGCTCGTCGGTCTTGTTGCGCGGATGCGCGTGGATGGCCGCGCAGCCGGCGTGCGTCATGAGCGGAGACTTGGTCGAGAGGTCGAGGACGTCAGCCGTCGTGGCCGGGTTCGCATGGCTCAGATCGATCGCGATACCGAGGCGGTTCATCTCGGCGACCGCCTGGCGGCCGAGCGGCGTCAGGCCTCCGCCCTCGGGCTCCATGACCCCCGCGGCGAACGGCGACTTGCGGTTGTAGGAGAGCTGCATGACGCGCACGCCGAGGTTGCGGAACAGCTCGAACGACTCGATCCGGCCCTGCAGCATCTCCGCGCTCTCGAAGGACAGGATGATGCCGAGCTTGCCCTCCGCCTTGGCGCGCGCGAAGTCGCCCGCCGCCCGTACCTGGGTGAAATAAGCCGGGTACATCTCGATGAGCCTCTGCACGCGGGCGATCGCGGCCACGGTCGTCGGGAAATCGTCGTTGATCCCGCCGATGCTGTACTTGACGACGTCGATGCCGCTGCCGCGCACCATGTCGAGGTCCGCCTGCGAGAGCGGCAACCGGCCCTCGGGGGGCGAGGAGTTGCAGTCGAGGATGAGCGCCGAGTGGTACAGCGTGCGCGCGTGCGCGGAGACGCCTGCGGCCGGCGGCTCGGGGTGCGCGGGCGGGGCCTGCGCGCGGGTCAGCGGGCTGAATGCGGCGGCGGCGGCGGCGCCGGCCAGACGCTGCGAAAACTCGCGGCGGTTCACGGGGTCTTCGTCCTGACCGCTACCCCCTGCACCTCGAAATGCGCGCCGCGCACCAGTTTGCTCACGCCGATGAACGCGCGCGCCGGATGAGGGCGATGGAAGTAACCGCCGTAGGTGCCGTTGAACGTGTCGTACAGGGAAAGATCGGTGCAATACACCGTCACCGACACGAAGTCATCCATCGTGAAGCCGGAGCGCTCCAGGGTGTGCTTCACCGCGTCCATCACCAGGCGCGCTTCGGCCTCGGGGCTCGCGGCGGCGTTGCCGGTGCGCGGATCGATGCCGATGTGGCCGGCGACGTACAGTGTGTCGCCGATGCGCACGGCGTCGCTGAAGGGCAGCGGCGGGCCGTTCGGAGCCGGCGGATGCTCGAGGTAGCTGCGGTCGGCAGCGGCGGGAGCGCCGAGTGCCGGCGGCGCTCCGATGGCGAGCGACAGCGCACCGAGCAGCAGCCCGGGGCAGAGTCCTGTGGATTCGAACGCGAGACGCATGATCCCCTCCCCGGCGCGATGACGATGCCGAACAGAAAGACTTGCGAAGACAGCTCGCCGATCGCGTCGGAGAGCCCGCGCTCATGAAGCGCGACTGAAGAGGTCGCTGACGCAGGCGGCGCCCTCGAGCTCGAGCAGCGCGCGCTTGACGGCGAGGCCGCCGCCGAATCCGGTGAGCGAGCCGTCGGCGCCGATGACCCGGTGGCACGGCACCACGATCGGCAGCGGATTCGCGCCGTTCGCGAGTCCCACCGCCCGCGGCGCGCTGCCGACCCGCCGGGCCAGCTCGCCGTAGGAGATCGTCTCGCCGTAGGGAATCGCCAGCAGAGCCCGCCACACCGACCTTTGGAACTCACTCCCCGCCATGGCGAGCGGCGCGCCGAACGCGCGCCGCTCGCCGGCGAAGTATTCGGCGAGCTCGCGGGTGACGGCGGCGAACCGTGCGGCTTCGCGCCGCCACTCGGGCGGCGGCGTGAGCGGATGCGGGCCTGCCTGGAAATGCACGCGCGTCAGCGCGTGTGCGTCGGCGGCGAGCAGCAACGGTCCGACCGGACTGTCCGTCTCGTGCCAGAAGAGGGTGCGCATGGAGCGCGTATGTTACGCGGGTGGCGCCGCCGCCGCAGCGTGTGCCGCGCGCCCGGCCTGCGCGCGCACCGGGAGCTGCCCGGCTGCGCGCCACAGGTGGACGGTCGCATAGCCGCGCCACGGCCGCCAGCGGCGTGCCCGCTGCTCGAGCTCGTGCGCCGAGAGCACCGCCCCGCCCGGCGGCGCGGCCATCCGCCGCAGCACCCAGTCGCCGTGGGGAAAGGCGTCGGGCTCACCGAGCGCCCGCAGCGCCACGTACTGCGCCGTCCAGGGCCCGATCCCCGGGAGCGCGGCGAGCGCCGCCGTGACGTCCGCGGGCGCCGCGCCGAAGTCGAGCCGCCGCTCGAGCACCGCGCGCGCGAGCGATTTGAGCGCCGCGGCGCGTGTCGCGGTGATCCCGAGTCCCGCGAGAGGCGCGTGCGCGAGGCGCGCCGCGGTCGGAAACAGGTGCGTCAGTCCCGCGCCGCCGGTGCGCAGCGGCTCGCCGCAGCGCTCGACCAGCCGCGCGGCGAAGGTGCGCCCGGCGGCGACGCTCACCTGCTGGCCGAGCACCGCCCGCACGGCGCACTCGAACGGCTCCCATGCTCCCGGGATGCGCAGCCCCGGCCGCTGCGCCACCAGCGGCCCGATCAGCGGATCCGCGGCCAGCTCCGTGCCGATGCGCGCCGGGTCGCCGGCGAGGTCGAACACCCGGCGCGCGGCGCAGGCGAGCGGCAGCAGCGCCGAGGGTGGCGCGCCGCCGACGCGCAGCTCGAGCGCGTCCTCGCCGGCGAGCGGGCGCACCGCAATCAGCGCATACCCGCCCGGGCACGCGAGCGTGCGCGCGTAGCCCGCGGCGTCGACCCGCTCGACTCCGGCGAGCGCGCGCCGCGCGAGAAAGTCCTCGAGGTGCGCCCAGTCGTACGGCGGGCGATAGGCGAGCCGCAGCACGACCTCTTCGCTCGCGCTGCAGGGCGTGCCGCGGCGCCGCGCGCTGCGCAGCTCGCGCGGCGCGCGGCGGTAGGCGTTGCGGAACGCATCGTTGAAGCGCCGGCAGCTGCCGAATCCGGCCGCGAGCGCGATCTGCATGATCGGCAGGTCGGTCTCCTCGAGCAGGCACACCGCGAAATGCAGCCGCCGCGTCTGGGCGACCGCGATCGGCGAGGCGCCGACGTGCCGCCTGAAGAGCCGCACCAGATGGCGCGCGCCGATCCCTAAGCGCGCAGCCAGCGCATCCACCGGGTCCTCATCGAGCGCGCCCTCGTCGATCAGCCGCAGGGCGCGCCGCACGACCGCGGCGGTGCCGAGCCAGGCCGGGGTCCCGGGTGCGGCCTCCGGCCGGCAGCGCAGGCAGGGCCGAAAGCCCGCGGCTTCGGCGGCCGCGGCGCTGCCGAAGAAGCGCACATGGGAGCGCTTGGCGAAGCGCGACGGGCAGATCGGCCGGCAGTAGATGCCGGTCGATGTGATGGCGATGAAGAATCTGCCGTCGAAGCGCGCATCGCGGCTGATGCGCGCGCGATTGAGGGCTTCCGGGTCGAGGCCGGCGATCGTTTCCACCGCGCCACCATACCCGGCGGCCGGCCCGCCGAGTAGCCATTTTCGGACCCGGCGCGGGCGGGCCCGCTCAGCCGCTCTGTTTCGCCAGCGCGCGGGCGAAGGCGGGCCGCCCCACGACGCGTCTCACGTACTCCTCGATCACGGGCGACCTGGGCAATATCGGGCTGTTGGCGAACAGTGCGAACGAGGTCGCATACAGCACGTCCGCGGCCGAGAAGCGCTCGCCGGTGAAGTACGGTCCCTGCTCGAGGCGCGCGATGATCACCGGCATCACCTCTTCGACCGGCGCCCAGCCGGCCGTGCCGCGCGGCACCTCCCAGCTCATGAACTTCGACACGAACGCCGGCTCGAACACGCCGGCGTAGTAGGCGAGCCAGCTGAGATAAGCGCCGCGGTCCGGCTCACCCGGAAGCGGTCCGATGCGGTTCTTCGGGAACTTGTCGGTGAGATAAATCGCGATCGCCGCCGACTCGAACACGACTACTCCGTCGTCGCAGATCGCCGGCACCTTGCCCTGCGGGTGGGGATTGGCGGGATCGGGCGCGCCGCCGTCGCGGGTGCGCGTCGTGACGAGCCGGATCTGGTACGGCGCCTCGAGCTCCTCCAGCAGGAAGATGAAGCGCGTCGAGCGCGTGTTGGGGCGGTGATAGAGCGTGATCAGCGGCTGCCCCTACATGTGCGCGGGACGATCCGCCGCACCCCAGTACGAGGCGAACAATCGCAGGCAGCAGCCGTCCGCCAGCACGTCGGTGGAATCGGCCTGCAGCAGCACGACCGCCGCCCCTAGCCTCATTCCCTCCGTCACGGCCTGGGCTTTGAACCAGGCATCGTCGGCAAGGGTCACGGCGGAGAAAGACGAGGTGCCGATCAGTACATATCCCTCGCGCGCGAGCAGCTTGCCGTCGCCGTCCGGATCGTGCGACCACTCGAAGAATGGCGTGGCTTGCCGCGTGACGGGCGAGCCGTGGGGTGCGGGCTCATAGAAGCTTGCGAACGGGCTCGCGCAGCCCGTCAGCAGGCACATGCCCATCAAGCCCGCGATCGGCGCGTTGAACGAGGCGTTGAGCGGCATATGCGCAGGGCTCAGGCGTACGGAAACCTGTTTGAGGGTAGTCGAGCGGCGCCAAACGCTCAAGCCTCGGCTCTTGAGCCTGGGCGACGCCGTCGCCGGGCGCTGGAACCGCCGGCGCACGCGGCGGACAATGCGAGCATGAAACGCGTCGAGCCCGATGCGCCGGCCACGGCACCGCGCGACGTCGCGATCAAGCGCATTTACGAGAAACCGGAGGTGCACGACGGCTATCGCGCGCTGATCGACCGCCTGTGGCCGCGCGGAGTGAGCCGCCGGCGCGCCGCGCTCGATGCCTGGCTCGTCGAGCTCGCCCCGAGCGACGCGCTGCGCACCTGGTTCCGGCACGACCCGAAACGGTGGACGGAGTTCCGCCGCCGCTACCGCGCCGAGCTGCGCGTGCAGAGCGAGGCGCTGGAGGCCCTGCGGCACCGCGCCGAGCGCATGCGCGTGACGCTCCTCACCGCCACGCGCGAGCCGCGCATCAATCACGCCGTGGTGCTGCGCGCGCTGCTGCTCAAGACCCCCCGCCGCCGCGGCCCGCAGCCTTAACGCAAACCATTGTCAGACTGATGATCGCCCCGGCTGCCGGCACGGTCCTCTCGGGCTGCGTGGTCGCCCCGCTCGCCCGGCCCGAGTGCCGGCGGCAAGCCGCGTGATTCAAACCGCCGCCTCCGCTAGTATCGGGTCCTCCGCGACGCACCGCGAGGACCTCTTTGAAAGTCGGCGCCAAGACTGACACCCGAGCCGTGCGCGCGCGCGCAGCGCGGCCCGCTTGAGCCCACTCATGTCGCTGCGCTCGGGCCAGGTCCGCACCGTCGTGCTGCTGTTCTGCGGGTACGCCGCCTGCTACTACTGCCGTGCGGATCTCTCGGTGGCGACTCCGCTGCTCGCCGACGCGCTCGCGCTGCACGGGCTGAGCCACGCCGAAGCACTGATCCACATCGGCACCATCACCTCCCTCGGGGTGTTCGCCTACGCGCTCGGGAAGCTGTTCCTCACCGGCCTCGGCGACTACTGGGGCGGACGGCGCAATTTCCTCATCGGCGTGGGCGGCGCAAGCGTGTTCACGCTGCTCTTCGCCCTGGGTGGCGGGCTGCCGCTGTTCACGCTCGCCTGGAGCGCCAACCGCCTGACGCAGTCGGTCGGCTGGGCGGGCCTCATCAAGGTCTCCTCGAAGTGGTTCAACTACGCCTCTTATGGCTCGATCGCCGGTATTCTGAGCATCAGCTACCTGGTGGGCGATGCCGCCGCACGGCAGCAGATGGCGATGCTGCTCGCCCGCGGCTACGGCTGGCGCGCGCTGTTCGTGTTCGCGGGAGCCGTGGCGGCCGCCGCGCTGCTCGCCAATCTCCTGTGGCTGCGCGAGTCGCGAGTCGAGGAGGGCCATGCGGAGGCCGAGCCCAACCCCGCGCTCAACCTCTTCACCTCGGGCGAGGCGCGTCCGCCGAGCGTCGCGGCGCTGCTCCTGCCGCTGCTGAGGAGCCGCGCGTTCCTGCTCGTTTGCCTGCTGTCCTTCGGCTGCACGATAATCCGCGAGACGTTCAACACCTGGACGCCGGTCTATCTGCGGGACTTCGTGGGCTACAGCGTGAGCGACTCCGCCGGCGTCAGCGCGGTCTTTCCGGCCGTGGGAGCGGTGTCCGTCCTGCTCGCGGGCTGGCTGAGCGACCGCCTCGGTCCGACCGGCCGCTCGCTGCTCATGTTCCTCGGGCTCATCGGCGCCGCCCTGGCGCTGCTCGCGCTCACTTCGGTCCCGCCCGGCCCCTCCGGATCGCTGTGGCCGGTGATGCTCATCGCGGTCGTCGCCTTCGGTCTCCTCGGGCCCTACTCCTATCTCGGCGGCGCTTTTGCGCTCGACTTCGGCGGCAAGCAGGCGAGCGCGGCCTCCTCCGGCATCATCGACGGCATCGGCTATCTCGGCGGCGTGCTCGCCGGCGACAGCGTCGCGCGGCTGGCGATGAGGTTCGGCTGGCGCGGCGTGTTCGTCACGCTCGCGGCGGTGAGCGCCGCAGCGGCCGTGAGCGCCGGGTATCTGCATCTGCTGAATCTGCGGACCGCCGCGCTCAAGGCGGCTCGCGCGGCGCCCGCCCATGGCTAGCCCCGCGATCGCAACCCGCGTCTCGGCGACGCCGGAAGCGCTCACCATCGAGTGGCGGACCGGGGGCGCGAGCGAGTTCGCGAGCCTGTGGCTGCGCGATAACGTGCCTGAGGACCGCGATCCGGCGAGCGGCCAGCGTCTCCTCGACATCGCGGACCTGCCGGCCGCGCCGCGCATCCGTGCGGCGCGCTCCGACGACGGCCGCGTGCACATCGAGTGGGAAGGCGAGACACGCAGCGCGGCTTTCGAGCTCGGCTGGCTCGCAGCCCAGGCGGCCGGCGCCGCCGCGCAGCGCCCGGAGCTCTCCCGCCGGCTGTGGCTCGAGGGCGCGCGGCTCGATTCGCGCCGCGATTTCGCCTGGGCCGGGCTCGCCGCGGTGCGCAGCGAGCCGCGGGCGCGCCTCGAGTGGCTCACGCGCCTCGCGCAGGACGGCCTCGCGTTCCTCGAGACGGTGCCCTGCGACACCTCCGCCCTCCTCGGCGCGGCGTCGCTCCTCGGGCGCGTCGCGGAAACCAACTACGGACTCGCGTTCGACGTGCGCTCGGTGCCGCAACCGGAGAATCTCGCGTATTCCGACCTGGGGCTCGGCCTGCACACCGACAATCCCTACCGCGAACCGGTACCGGGCTTTCAGGCGCTGCACGCACTCCTCACCTCGCCCGAAGGCGGCGACAGCCTGTTCGCCGACGGCTTCGCGCTCGCCGCGCACCTGCGCGAGAGCGCGCCCGACGCCTTCAGGCTCCTCACCACCACGGCGGTCCCCTTCCACTACCGCTCTGCCGACGCGGAGCTCTACGCGGCACGGCCGCTCATCCAGCTGGCGTGCGACGGCGAGGTGACGGCGGTCCACTACAACAACCGCTCGATCCGGGTCGCACCGCGCACGGCGCCGGCGTTCTACGCGGCCTACCGGCGCTTCGCCTCCCTGCTGCGCGAGGTGCGCTTCCAGCTGCGGCTGAAGCTCAAGGACGGCGACCTGGTCGTGTTCGACAACCAGCGGGTGCTCCACGGCCGCACCGCCTTCACCTCGGCGAAGCATGCGCGGCACCTCAGGGGCTGCTACCTGACGCGCGACAGCGTCTTCAGCGAGACCGGCCTGCTGCGGCGCAGGCTGACGGAGGCGAAGTGAGCGTCGCCGATGAGGTCGTCGCGATCTACGGGGCGCGCGGCGCGGGCGCGTACTTCGGCGAGCGCGTCTCCATGACCGAGCACGGTCTGCAGGCGGCCTGGTTCGCGCAGAACGAGGGCGCGCCCGGGCCGCTCATCATCGCGGCGCTGCTGCACGACATCGGGCACCTGCTCGAGGCGGTGCCGGACGACCTCGCCGACTGGACCTCGGACGCGCACCACGAGGAAGTCGGCGCCCGCTGGCTTGCCGCACGCTTCGGCCCCGAGGTGAGCGAGCCGGTGCGCCTGCACGTGCCGGCCAAGCGCTACCTGTGCGCGACCGATCCCGATTACCTGCGGCACTTGAGCTCCGCCTCGGTCCACACGCTCAGGCTTCAGGGCGGGCCGATGTCGGCCGAGGAGACCCGCGCATTCGAGCGTGAGCCTCACTACCGCGAGGCGGTGCGCGTGCGCCGCTGGGACGATCAGGGCAAGGTCGCGGGGCTCAGGACGCCGCCGCTCGCGGCCTATGCCGGCATGCTGAATGCGGCGGCGCGCGCGCGCTGACACCGATGGACCTGGCGCTCGACAAGATCGCCTACATACCCTCGACCGGCGTGCGGCGCGTGCACGACACGCCGCTCGTCGCGGCGACCTCCGCGAGCCTCGAGGGCTACGGGTTGCTGGTGGAGGACCCGAAGACCTTCCCGATCGAGATCGTTCAGTGGCCGGCGCAGGGTTGGCGCGCGATCGATGCCGGGAGCGGCGACCAGGGCGGCGTCACCGAGGGTTTGTTCGAGTTCTGCTGGAAGGGCGAGACGCTCTACGCCCGCAACCACGCGGTCGGCGACAGTTATCTCTTCGGCTGGAGCAACTGGCCGGAAGAGGCGGCAGGGACGAGCGACCGCAAGCGCGAGCGCGCCCTCATCTGGCGCGCCAACTATCACCCCGACGGCGGCCAGCTCTTCTATCCGCTCGACGGACAGAGCTTCGTCGTGCCGCTCGCGCTACCGGGCGACGACGTGACTCCCGATTCCTTCGTGAGCTTCTGGTGCGACGGCCGCCGGGCGCTCTACCTGCATCCGAACGTCTGGCACGGCGCGGTCGTGCCGCATGACGACGAAGCGCAGTTCCTCGACCGCCAGGGGCGCGTGCATGCGCGCGTCTCGGTCGATTTCGTCAAAGAGTTCGGCTGCTATCTCGGCGTGACGCTCCGCCGCCCATAGAGCGCGCGACTGCCGCTCAGGCGCGCGGCTCGGCGAGCAGCTGCACCCAGAAGAGGCCGCGCCGTGAGGCGCGGCCCGGGGCGAGGCCGATCCCCATCTGCGCGAAGCGCGGGTCCATGATGTTCTCGCAGTGGCCGGGGCTTGCCAGCCAGCCCTTGACGACCTCTTCGACCGACTGCGGGCCGTAGGCGATGTTCTCGCCGACCAGCTGCTCGTGGTATCCGGCAGCGCGCACCCGGTCGGCGGGCGACTGGCCCGAGAGATCCTCGTGCTCGAAGTAGTCGTGCACGGCCATGTCGCTCGCGTGTCCGAGCGCTACGCCCGCGAGCGTCCCCGATAAGGTCAGGGGCGGCGCGGGTCCGAACGACTGTTTCCCGCACTGCGCTCCGCGGGCCCGTGCCTCGTTGACGAGTTGCAGTGCGCGGGCCGCCATGGCCGGCGTCGCGCTCGCCGGAGCTGCGCTCCCCGCCGCCGGCGCGCTGACCGGCGGCCGGGCCGCGGGTGCGCCCGCGCGGGAAGGCGTCGCGGGTGCGCTGTAAGCCGCACCCGGCGCGGGCGACGACCACGAAGACACGAACGACGTCGCGAGCACCAGCCAGGTGTCCGCGCCGCGCCGGTAGATCCCCACCTCGCGCAGATCGCGGCTCGAGACGGCGCGGCACTCGGTGCGCCGCAGCCGCTCGATGAGCGCCTCGTCGGGGCCGCTGACGCGCAAGCCCTGCGCGTTCGCATTGATCGAATGCCCGCCGGCCCACTGCTCGGCCGTCCGGTCGAGGGAGGGGTTGTGCCTGAGCGGTGGGGCGATCGGCACGATGCCGCCGCAGCCGCCCTGGCGCAGCATCTGCACCACCGACAGGGCATCCGCGCGCGCCGCGGCAGCGGCGCTCAGCCCGGCCAGAACGATCAGAAGGCTCCATGGCGGGCAGGGGTTGACGCGATTCATCCGGGCGCTCCTCGGGTCAGGCTACGCGCACGAGGCTAACCAAAGGAACGCACCGCGGCTGTGGAGGATGACCGCTTCCCGGCGGTACCTGGTCACAGATTCGCGAGCTCGCCCCTAGGGCAGCGGGTGAATCCTCGTATTAAAGAGGTACGGATCGGCGAAGTCGGTCTCCTCGCCCGCCTTCCTCCCCGCGACCGGCAGCAGCCGCGCCGCGAGCGGCTTGTGCCATTTCCAGGCGAGCGCAGCGACATCGCCATAGATACGCTCGAGCTGCGCCTCGCTGACATCGCCGGGCAGCGGCACGGTGTCGATCCCGGTGGCGCACACGGCGGAGTAGGCGAGCAGCGCATCGATGTCGTAGGTCCCTTCGGCCCAGCGGCGCGCGAGGAGCTTGTCCTCCATCACCGGAACCATGAGGCCCGCGTAGCCGATCTGCCTGACCGGCACGGCCTTGACCGCCGTCGTAATGACGAGCGCTGCCGTCATGGTGCCGCTCGAGCCGAACCTGGCCCCGGTGAAGGCCTCGATCGCGCCGCCGATCGAGACGTCGGCGAGCGGCGCCGGCGTCGGATCCACACCCATGAACGTCCAGCGGTGGCGGCTCGCCACCTGCGAGCCGATCGCCTCGGCGACTTTCGCATGCACGCCCAGCTGCCGCGTCAGCTCCGCAACGGCGGCGTCGAAGTCGCCGTGCGTGCGCGCAAACACCTCCTGCACCACGTTCGCGCCCTCGAATCCGATCGCGAGGCGCTCGCCGCCGCCGAGATGGTAGGCGCCGGGATAGAAGGGTCCGTAGGGACCGAGCATCGCGGTCGCCGCGAAGTTGAACGTTCCCTGGCTGTGCGGGCTGTGGTCGGCGACGTAGCGCACCAGGCGGGCGGCCGCGCGGATCACCTTCCAGTGAATGCCATCGTCGGCGGCGATGATCGCGCTCGCATTGAGCTGCGAGAGCGTGCTCAGCGCCTCGCCGAGCAGCTCCATGGTGTGGGGATCGTCGCCGTCGTGCAGCATCGCCGGGCCGATGTTCGGCAGGAAATTCTCCCTGGCCGCGAGGTCGTCGAGCGCCTTGAGATAGCCGAGCGCTTGCGCATCCGACTGGCCGCGCAGGAGCCCGGCGAGCGGCTGGGTCGTGATGCGGACCGACTCGACCGTGTAACCCTGCTGCTCGAAGTCGCGCTGCGCCTCGCGCAGCACCGCGAGCGCCGCGGCGATCTGCCGCGCGTAATCGGCGCGCTCGAGGCTCACGAAGGCGGTGATGGCCCGGACCTTGGGCCGGCTGTAATCGGCCGCCTGTGCCGCGGCTGCGCAGGCGGCCGCCAGCAACAACAGCGAGACCGCGGCGTACCGAACGCGGAACATGACGCCTCCCAGGAGTCCGGCCGGGCGTGTGCCGGCGGATTAGAGCATGAACCGGCGGAGTTTGCGCTTTGATACCCTAGGCCGCCTCGCGAAGGAGGAGCGTCTCGTGAGATTACCTGCAACGATCGTGGCCGCCGCAGCCGCCCTGGCTCTCACGGCCGCCGCACCCGGGCAGCCGGCGATGACCGCGGGCGACCTCGCCCAGCTCTGCAGCGGCTCGGATCATGTGAGCGTGAATGCCTGCCGCATCTACATCCTGGGAGTCACCCAGGGAATCGCGGTGGGCATCCGTATGGCCGCCGCGAACCGCGCGGGCCGCCGCCCCTGCGTGCCGCCCTCGATCTCCGCCGAAGAGCTCGAGACGAGCTTGAAGAGCAAGCTCGCGGCGCTCGATTCGGACTCGGGGCAGCACGATGCGGCGGGATTCATCGGCGCGGCGCTCGCCGCGGACTTCCCCTGCCGGGGAGGCAGGCAATGAGCAGACTCGCTGCGATCGCCGCGGCCTGCGCGGCGCTCGGCGCTTCGTGCTCGAGTCTCGCCCAAAGCGGACCGGCTGGCCGTGACGGCATTTACCTGCCGACGGCCGTCACCCAGACGGAGGCCGACGAGTACACCCGCTACGAGCTGCTCGCGCCCGAGACGGCCAGCTTCCGCATCAGCTATGAGGTGACGGCGACGACTGCCGGAGCGAGGTTCTTCTACAACCCGATCCGCAAGGGCAGCGTCGCGAGCGACGAGAGCGTTTACGACGCGCATCTCGGAACGCCGCTGCATTTCGAGGTGGTGAGCGGCGCCGCGGCGCGTCAGGACCCCTTGATACCCGACGCGGATCCCGCGACCGACTACATCCGCATCACGCTCGCCGCCCCGGTGCCGGAGCGCGGCCAGGCGCGCCTCCTGATCCTCAAGACCTACAAGGACCCGAAGAGCTATTACCTCGACGGCAGGACGCTGGTGTTCGACCGGCCGCTCGGCATCAGGCGCAACAAGGTCGTGCTGCCGAGCGGCTACGAAGTCACCGCTCTCACCGTGCCCGCGCAGATCCGCACCGAACCTGACGGGCGGATTGCGGTGAGCTTCCTGCACGCGGGCGCAGGCGCTGCACCCCTCGAGGTGCGCGCGGTGCAGGACGCGCAGATCGCCGTGCCCAGGCCCTTCACGGCGCAGCGCAGCTGGGAATCACCCTTCGAGGGCGGCACGGAGGAGGAGCGCCTCGCCGAGCGCGCCCATCAGGACCGCGAGATCGTGTATTTCCTGCAGCAGCCCGAGACCCACGCGTTCAGCCTCTATCACGACTACACCGAGACGCGCGCCGGCGTGAACGGCTACGCCAACGTGGTGCGCGCCGGGAGCGTGGCTAGCCACCCCTCGGCCACCAATCTCGACACCGGCGAAGCGCTCGAGGCGCGGGAGATGAGCGCAGCGGCGCTCGTCGCCTCGAAGATCAACGTCGGCGAGACGGTGCCGGCGGCCGCGCGGGTGGTGGTCATCCCGTTCGCGCCGGTCGAGAAGGGCCAGACGCTGCGCCTGCGCATTGCAGAGACCTACACGGCCCCGGTCAGCTACCGCCTGGACGGGGATGAGCTGGTGTTCGATCGCAGTCTCGGCCGGCCGCGCAATGCGGTGGTGCTGCCCTCGGGCTGGTACTGCACCTTCAGCGCCGCTCCCGCGACGGTGAGCCAGCTCCCCGACGGACGGGTAAGGCTCGACTTCTGGGACGATCGGCCGGAGGCGGTGGAGGTGTTGCTCAAGGCGCGCCGGCGGATTGCCGCAGACCGGAAGGAATAACACGGGGCGCGCGCGAAGCCCGGCGCTTTGCGCGCCGGACCTCACGCACCGGGTCACGCACCGGGCTCCCGGTGTGGACCGCTACATGTGGTGCGGACGCCAGCCGGCAGGTTTCTGCGCCTCGTGCCCGTGCGGGACGTTGAGCGGCACTCCCTGGATGTGATCGTCCGGGATCGTGGGCGTCAACTTCGGCAGGTTGTGGGCCCGCTCCTGCGTCACCGCCTCGAAGCCCGACGCCAATGCGATCAGCTTCGGCTCGCTGAAGGCGGTGCCGAAGAAAGTGATGCCGAGGGGAATGCCGAACACGTCGGCTGCCGGCACCTGCACGTACGGGTAGCCGCCCGGAGCGCTGAGCCCCGAGCTGCCGAAGACGAAGTGATCGCCGTAGAGCAGGTCCGTCGACCACGCCGGGTTGTCGGTCGGCGCCACCACGGCATCGAGATTGTACGTGGAAAGCGCGAGGTCGACGCCGTTGACCACCGCCGCCTGATCCATCGCAAGCGCCTGATTGTAGGTCGTGCCGACGGGCACGCCGAGGTTGGGATCGGTCTGCGGGGTGTTGGCGCCGGGGAGCAGCGCCTGCGTCTCGGTGAAGATTTCCTGGCCCCAGAAGGGCATCTCGGCGTCGGCGTTGGCGTTATCGAACGCGATCGCATCCGCGAGCGTTCCACCCGCCACCGGCACCCCGACACGCGTGGCGAGGTAGCTCTGCAGGTCGCCCTTGAAGTCGAACTCCAGGACCAGGAGCTCGCCCGCAGCCGGCGGGAAGGTGAAGGCCGGCGAGACGTCGGCGTCCGGACCGTCGAGCTGGATGACGGTCGCTCCCGCCGCCTTGAGAGCCGCCAGCACGGACTCGAAGGCCGCAACCACCGGCGCGGGTGCGTTGTCGATCCCCTGCCGGGTGACGCCGAGACGCGCACCCATGAGTCCCTTCGGGTTGAGGAACTGCGTGTAGTCGCTCGGTATGTTTGCCGGCCGGGTGAAACGTCCCTGCCAGGCGAGCGGCACGCCGCCGGTGGCCGGATCGCGGCCGTCGGACGTCCGGCTCTGGATCACGCCGAGCGCCGCCGCGGCGTCGGCGACCGTGCGCCCATGGGGACCGACGGTGTCCTGGGTGTGGGAGATCGGCACCACGCCCGCGCGGCTCGTGAGACCGACCGTGGGCTTGATGCCGACCACGCCGTTGGCGTTGGCGGGACAGACGATGCTGCCATCGGTCTCCGTGCCGAAGGACACGGCTGCAAAGTTGGCCGAGACCGCGGCGCCCGAGCCCGAGCTCGAGCCGCAGGGGTTGCGATCGAGCCCATAGGGGTTGTGGGTCTGTCCGCCGACCGCCGACCAGCCGCTGACCGAGAAGAAGGAGCGGAAGTTGGCCCACTCGGACAGGTTGGTCTTGCCGAGGATGACCGCGCCCCCGGCCCGCAGGTTGGCGGCGACGGTGGAGTCATGCAGCGCCGGGGTGCCCTGCAGCGCGAGCGAGCCCGCGGTCGTCTGCATCCTGTCGCCCGTGTCGATGTTGGCCTTGAGCAGCACCGGTATGCCGTGCAGCGGCCCGAGCACCTTGCCCTGCCGCCGCAGCGCATCGGCCTGACGCGCGATGGCGATGGCGTCGGGGTTCAGCTCGATGAGCGAGTTGACTCCGACGCCCGGGCCGCCGCTGTCGAGCTGCGAGATGCGGCTGATGTAGGCGCGCGTCAGCTGCTCGGAGGTCAGCGTCCCGGCGGCCATCTGCGCCTCGAGCTGGGCAACCGTCGCCTCGAGAAACGGAAAGGTGCTGTTGTTCTGGGCGGGCGCTGCGAGCGGCGCCAGCAGCAGTGCCGTTGCGAGAATCGATCGGACCGTCCGCGATGTCATACGGCTCCTCCTCCCTGCACCGACCCCGTCATGACTCGTAGCGGCATGTTGGATCGGTCGCGAGGGCGCGCATCCTACGCGCGCGACATTTCAACTTCAATGGCGCGGAGTCGCGCGCGCTGCGGTCGGATCAGCGATCGGCGTTCCCGCGCGAGCCACATGCCGTCCCACACGTGTAGCTGCGCATCGACGCCCGCCTCGGCGAGGGCCGACCGTGTCGCGAACCGCGAGCTCGCCATGAAATCGCGTGCGGGAACGCGGGCGGCGGCCCGCGCAGGTCCGCGGCTCAGGGCTCCCCGGTCGTCGGATCGAGGAACAGCCGGCGGTCCTCGCCGCGCTCATCGAAGTCGAACATGTTGAGCAGCGAGCCGGCGATCCGGTCGTAGGATCCGCCGCCGAGCCGGCCCGTCTCCCAGTTGTCCTCGATGAAGCGCAGCACCGAGCTCTGATCGGCGAGCGTGTGGTCGACGAAGTTGCGCCGGGCGAGCGGCGAGATCACCACGAGCGGCATGCGCGGCCCGTAGCCGCAGCGGCCGGGAATGCCCGCCATCGCCGCGCCGTGGCCGCACACGCCGGCGCCATTCAGCTGATCGCTGTCGTTCACGGGACCGGTAAGCGCCGAGGGGTTGACGATCGGCGACATCTGGTGGTCGTACCAGCCGTCGGAGTCATCGTACAGGATGACGATCGCGGTGCTGCGCCACTGGGGCGAGCTCATCAGGGCGTTGACGGTCTTCACCAGGAACGGCTGCTCGAGCAGCGGGTCGGAATAGCCCGCGTGGCCGTCCTGCGCGGCGATCGCCTTGAGGAAGCTCACCGCCGGCAGGCGGCCCTGCGCGAGCGCGTCGAAGAAGTCATGCAGGTCGTACTGGTGATTTGCCCCGCCGTCGTCGCCGGTGCCGATGGAGTCGAGCGATTTCGGACGCTCATGCGTCGGGTTTGCGGTGGAGGCGAAGTACTGGAAGAAAGCATGATGCGGGATGTAATCCGCGGTCGGCCCGCCGTTCGCGGCCGTCGCCGGGCTCGAGCGCCTGCAGCCGGTCGTGCCGTTCGCATTGGTAACCGTCAGGTCGAAGCCTCCCATGAAGGCGCCCCAGGTGACGCCCTTGGCATTCAGCAGGTCGCCGATGTTGGGTGCGGCGATCCTGACGGTAGCGCCCGCAGAGCACACATCCCCCGTGGGATCCAGGTCGCCGACCAGCGTACCGGGACCCGAGCTGTCGGGCACGACCTTGGGCGTCGCGGCGCTCGCAGTGGCGGCGAAGGTCGTGCCGGCCACCAGATTGAGCACGCCCGGTGTCGAGGGCCCGAAGGTCGTTCCGTAGGAGTTATCGTTCATGGCGAACTGCTGCGCGTAGTTCCACAGCGCCGTGACGGTGTTGCCGTCGAAGTAGCCCATGACGATGCCCTGGCCCTTGCCGTAGGCGAACCGGGCGGCGCAGAAGCCGCTCGCGCCCTGGCCGACGCTCGCCGGAAACATGTCCATCAGGCCGCCGTCGAAGGCCTGCTGCTCGGCACCGTAGTTGTGGTCCTGGTCGCAGGTCGAGGCCTGCGAGCGATCGAGCCGGAAAGGGTTGATGGCGTTCGCGCCGTTGCCGGGGTTGTTGGCGTTCGGGTTGTGGGTGAGCAGCTCGCCCTCCGGCAGTCCATCCGCCAGCGTGCCGAGCCCGTTGACGGACGGCGTGTCATCGCTCCCGTGGAAGCGCGGCTCGCCGGGCGGATTGAGCGCGACGGGGTAAGTTGCGAAGTAGTGATCGAACGAGACGTTCTCCTGAAAGATGACCACCAGATGCTCGATGGGCGTGGTGGTCTGGGGACTCCAGCTTGCGGCGGGGTCCGCGTGGCTCATGGCGACGCCCGCAACGAGGGCGATTCCCAGCGTGCGCGCGAGGCGGCTGACCGCGACGCGGCTGCGATGATCTGACATGGCTGATTTCTCCGGGGGCGGCTGTCGGGCTGCGCTTCCTGTGTGAGCGCACCCAGCAAGCTGCCACCGGCACATGACGGATCAGTGATGCATCGGTGACCCTTGGGTGAAGCGATCGATGCCGCACACCGGGCCGTCCACGAGATCGTCGGATAGCGGTGCGCGGCTGCGCCGCCGGGCGGTTACCCCGGTTCGATGCGCATGAGCTTGGTGCGGCCGGACGCCCCGCTCTTGATGGAAACGGCGCTCTTCGGACGGCGGAAGTGACCGGCCACCAGCTCAATCAGCTCGCTGTTCGCGCGGCCTTCGGTTGCCGGCGATCTGACCCTGGCCAGCCAGCTGCCGTCGGGCAGCCGTTCGAGCGAGGTCTCCCGCGCGTGCGGCTTGACCTTGACGCGAATGATGGTCGGCGCCGTCGCCCCCGGCATCAGCGGTCGCGCGGCCGCGCGGCGTCCCGATAGCCGACAAACACGTGCTTCGGGATCATGCAGTGCACTCCCTTGCGGATGTCGACTACCTGGGTGACGCGGCAATCGCCGACGATCGAGGTGAGCGCGTAGGCCTCCTCGCGGCTCATCGGCACGATCCGCTGGCTCGCCAGCCAGTTGACGGTCTGCTCGACCGCGATCTTCATCGCCTGGTTCAGGTCCTCGTCGTAGCCCATGAAGACCCAGTCGGTCCTGGTCTCGGCCCACGGCCACTCGGTCTTCAGGTCCTTGCGGACGATGGGCTGGATCTCGATCTCCTTGTAGGCGCACTCGAGCGCGGTCAGATTGACTTCGCCGTTTCCCTGCCGGCAGTGGGAATCGCCGGTCCAGATGAGCCCGCCCGGCTGAAACACCGGCAGATAGAGAGTCGAGCCCGCCTGCAGCTCGTTGAGATCCATGTTGGAGCCGTTCTTCCACGGCCGCAGCGTGCTGGTGCGTCCCTTGGCGTCACGGATCGGCGGCCCGGCCTTCGGCGGCGGCTCGTTCGGATCCACTCCGACGGCAAACGTGCCGGGAAAGGGCTTGACATCGATCACGATCCCCGGCTTGAACTCCGTCTGCATCTTCGCGAGATCGAGCTTGTAGTAGCGCACGAAGCCCTCGGGAAACTGCGCGGCCAGCAGTCCCACCGTCGGGAACTCCTTGCCCGGCAGGTTGAAGTTGAAGGCGTCCGCCTTCGGGACGATCTTGAGAATGTGAATCTCGAGCGTGTCCCCGGGCTCGGCGCCCGTGACGAAGATCGGTCCGGTGATCGAGTGCGGGCCGCCGCCGTCGTTCTCCTTGCGGAGCTTGACGATCTCATCCATGTCGGCGCCGGGCTTGATCTGGCCCAGCGAGTGGGAAATCGTCTCGATGGAGATCGTATCGCCCGAGTCGACGGTCAGCCGCGGTTTCTCGGTCGTGTCGTACCAGCCCCATTGCACATTGTCGGGCGTGGCGGGCAGGGAATAGTGGTGCGCCTCAGCGAGCGGAACACAGGCGAGTGTCGCGAGCAGGGCGATTGCTGTTCTCATGGCGGGCTCCCGTGCGGCCAGGGTCGGCCGCCGCCATGATAGGCCAGTTATCGGACCGGGGTGTGCGCTACGGTGACCGGCGGCGGCTCGAGATAGAAGGAGTACTGGGCCAGGCAGCTGCGCAGGAAGCTCCACGCGTCGTACCCCGCGCCGCGCAACACCGGGCGGTGCGTGAGCCATACGACGCTTGCGGTGCCGAGAAAGAATGCGCCGTGCGTCAGACGCATCAGGGCGCGCACCGGCGCGGGGCGGCGCGCGCGCAGCGCGAGCAGCAGCTGCGACTCGAAACCGACGTGGGCGAGCTCCTCGCACACGAGAACCCGGCAAAGCACCTTGAGGCGCTGGCACCCGCTCGCAGCCTCGAGCGCCCGGTAGTAGACCTTGCCGATCAGCTCGGCGCAGATGAAGACATGCAGGTACAGCTCGAGACCCGCGAGCCGCCGCACGAGGCGAAATACCCGGTCGGTCCAGTCGCGGCTCTTGAGCGCGATACCGTGGTCCTGCATGAAGGCGGCGAGCAGCGCCGCGTGCCGCTGCTCCTCGCGAACGAACAGCTCGAAGAGCCGCACCAGCGACGGCATGCCGTGAGCGCGCGCGAAGCGCTCCGCGGCCCGCGCCAGCGTGCCGCCCTCGGACTGCTCGCCGAGCTGGAAGGTGGCGATCGAGCCTGCGATGCGCCGGCGCTCTTCCGCCGTCAGGTGGTCGGAGAGACCCGACGGGATGTGCCGGGAATGCTGCGCGTGGTATTCGAAGTGATTCAGCCAGATCCGCAGATCGTCGGAGCCCATGCCGTCGCCCTCCTCAGTCCCTGGGTGCTCTGGAGTCTGGGAGCTCATTCGGGTGATGCCGTGGCGCGATTCGGGCAGATTCGGGCAGCGTGAGCTTGGCGGGACGCAAGGCCCCGGCAGCGCTAGCCTTTCTCCCGGTGCGGTACGCGGCAATGAGCGTCGTAGGCGCCCAGGCCCCCGCCACAGTGGCCCCCCCGTGCCGAAATGCGCGACGATAGGCAAAGCCATGAACAAGAAAGCGACGAGCGTGCCGGCGATTCTGGCGCTGCTTGCGGCGTTGCAGCCGCAACCCGGGCGCGCGGCGGCCGCAACCACTACGGCGCAACCCGCGCCGGCCGATTTCCAGCTGGCGCCGAAGATGGGCCAGAACGACGTGCAGCAATGGTTCGACCGCCACGAGTGCGACAGCTGGGCGAGGCAGCAAACCGGCTACGATGCGAGCGGGGAGCAGGAGAGCGCCGCGCAGGCGGCGGCGGGCAAAGAATATGTGCGCGCGATGACGGCCTGTCTGATCCAGCGCGATTATGAGGTTCGCTACGCGCCGGAGCCGCCGCCGCCCTCGCCGCCGCCCTACGTACCGCCGCGCGCGGAGCCGTCCGTGCGCGAGCTGCGCGCTCGCGTGCTCTCCGCGGACTTAGGGGGCGGCTACAGCCTCCCAACCGGGTCGTCGGCGGACTACGTTCACGGAGGTGCCCATGCGGGCGCCGCGCTCGACTGGTTTCCGAGCGCCGCGCTGCCGGTCGGGCTGCGGCTTGCAGGAAACTACATCTGGCTCAAGCCCGGCGGTCAGCTGTTTGCGCTCAACGGCGTCGGCTACAACAGGGGGGAGCAGAACCTTTACGGGGGCGACGTCGACCTGCGGCTGAACCTGGCGCGCTTTCCCACCCGGCAACAGTTGTATCTCGTGGCGGGCCTCGGTTGGTATCGTATCGACACGACCCTGCAGAAAGTCGCGGGAGTCAGGCAATGCGGGGTGAACTACTGCGCGATATTCCAGACGCTGCTCGCGCAGGAGCACGACACCAGCCCCGTGGAATCCGCCTGGAATGCCGGCCTCGGATGGGAGATTGCGCTTGACAGCCACACCGCGTTCTTCCTCGAGGCGGGCTACCGGCACATTCGTCGCGAAGGCGGGAGCTTGCAGCTGGTACCGATCTCGCTCGGACTGCGGTTCTGAGTGCCCGCGCGCCGGGCGAGAGCAACCGGTGATGCGGCGCCTCGCCGTTGCAGCTGTCGCCAACGCCGCCCTCGCAACGCTCGCCGCGACGAGCCTCGCCCAAACTGAGGCACCGGCCGCCACTTCGGCCGATCCGTGGTGCCGGTCGACGCCCGAGCCCGCCTTCTGCCATGCCGTGCGCGGCGTGCGCGCCTACGGCTGGCCGGCGCAGAGCCGCTCCGAAGTCATGGCCGCGAACGGCATGGTGGTCACGAGCCAGCCGCTCGCGGCGCAAGCCGGCCTCGAGGTGCTGCGGCGCGGCGGAAATGCGGTCGATGCCGCGGTAGCCACGGCCGGCGTGCTGAGCATCACCGAGCCCATGATGGTCGGAGTCGCGTCCGATCTTTTCGCGGTCGTCTACATCGCAAGGGACCACAAGGTATACGTGCTGAATGCCAGTGGCACGGCGCCAACGGGCGCCACGCTCGCGCACCTGAACGAGCTCGGCTACCGCTTCGACCCGAAGAACTGGGGGCCGGCCTCGGGCATGCCGCCGGGCGGCATCCTGCCGGTCACCGTGCCGGGCGCGGTGTGGGGATGGCAGGCGGTGCTCGAGCGGTTCGGCACGCTCACCTTCAAGGAGGTGCTCGAGGCCGCGGCCCGCTATGCCCGGGATGGCTTCCCGGTCTCCGAGCGCATCGCGGGCGACTGGGTGCTGCCGAAAGCGCTGCCGCTGCGAGGTTGCTGCACCGCGCTCGATCCCGACTCCGTGAAGGTGTGGTATGTGAACGGGCGCCCGCCCGCGCCAGGGCAGATCTTCAGGAACCCGGACCTCGCGCGCACCTTCCGCCTGCTTCAGGCCCAGGGCGCCGAAGTCTTCTATAAAGGAGAGATTGCCCGGGCCATCGTCGCGAAGTCCCGGGCGCTCGGCGGCACGATGACGCTCGAGGACCTCGCCGGCTATCGCGGCGAATGGGTCGAGCCGGCCCACTCCCGCTATCACGGCTACGACGTGCTGGAATTGCCGCCGCCGTCCCAGGCCTGGGCCGCGGGCGAAATGCTCAATATCCTCGAGCAGTGCCTGCCGAAGTGGGCGCCGGGGGAGACGCTGGCAGCGCTCGGCCCGAGAAGCGCGCAGTACTGGCACATGCTCATCGAGGCGAAGAAGCTCGCCTACGCGGATCTCTTCCGGTACAACGCCGATCCGGATCGCGTGAGTGTTCCGCTCGCGCACCTGCTGTCGCCCGCGCACGCCGCGTCGCTGTGCGCGAAGTTCGACCCCCACCATGCCTCCGCGACCGGTCCGCCGAGCGGCGCGGATCTCGAGGGCGACACCATCGTCCTCTCCACGGCGGACAAGGACGGCAACATGGTGTCGTGGGTGAACAGCAACTACAACGAGTTCGGCTCAGGCCTCACGGTGCCCGGCTACGGCTTCGTGCTGCACAACCGCGGCACCCTGTTCACCCTCGACCCGAAGAGCCCGAACGTGATCGCGCCTCACAAGCGGCCGTTCAACACGCTGTCGGCGGGGCTCCTGATGCGTGACGGCGAGCCCGTGATGACCGTGACGCTCATGGGCGGCGATATGCAGGCCCAGGGGCACGCGCAGCTGCTCGTCGACGTCATCGACCTCGGCGCCAACGTGCAGGCCGCGGCGGATATGGCGCGGTTCCGGCACAGCGAGGTCTCGAACCTGCTGACGCTCGAATCCCCGCTCTACGATCTGGTCGGCCCGGCGCTCGGGGCGATGGGTCACAGGGTCGAGTCGGTCGGCGGCGCGGAGGTCGGAGGTGTGCAGGTGATCCAGGTCGTGCCGACCGATGCGGGGATGCGCTACTACGGCGGCGCCTCCGATTTCAGGAAGGACGGGCAGGCGGCCGGGTGGTGACGGCCTCGATGCGGGAAGTGCGCCGGTTGACGGAACCCGGCCTCACGGCTGCGGGCGGTCGCATTCCGCGTAGAAGCGCTCGAGGACCGCCCGTTGGCCCGGCGCGATCTTGCGCAGGGCCGCTGCCCGCTCGAACCATGCGCCGCGGTCTGCCTCCGGGAACTGCTGCCTGCGGCCCGAGCGGGGCGGCCACTCCATATCGAAGAGGTTGCTGCGCAATGCCGCGGCGTCGCAGTTCCCCTCGACCGCCCACACGTGCAGGAGCTTGCCGCTCGGCAGGCGAAAGCTCCCGAGCGGATGCTCGGAGCCTGCCGTGGGAGCATCGAAGCCCGTCTCTTCCTCGAACTCACGGCGCGCGCACGCGAGCTCGTCCTCGCCGGCGTCGACGAGGCCTTTCGGGACGGACCACGCACCCTCGTCCTTGCGCGCCCAATAGGGTCCGCCGGGGTGCACCAGAAACACCTGCGCGCCGAGACTGGTCCGGCGATAGAGCAAAATCCCCGCGCTCACTTGCGGCACTGGCGGCACCTCGCTGACCAGGGCGAGTCTGCACCTCGCCCTCCCCGGCCCGCCAACGGATTACACGTGCCGGTATACGTAGCGGCGCGTATGTCGCGCCACGCGGGGCGGTTGCATGCTGCCCCGAGCCGCTGCCGCCGGGACTGAAAAGGCTTGAAGACGCTGCCATCCACCGCGCTCCCCCTGAACACCGAGATTGCGGCGCGGCTCGAGGAGGTTGCGCAGATCCTCGCCGGGCAGAATGCCAACCCGTATCGCCTCGCCGCGTACCGCGCGGCCGCCCGCACGCTGCGCAGCTGGCCGCAGCCCATCAGCGAGGTAGTGAATCAGGAGGGCGTGGCCGGCCTCAGGAAGCTCCCGGGCATCGGCGAGCGCCTGGCGCGGGCCGTCTACCAGCTGGTGCTGACCGGACGCCTGCCGATGCTCGAGCGGCTGCGGGGCGACAGTGATCCGGTCGAGCTGCTCGCGAGCGTACCGGGTATCGGCGCGAAGACCGCACAGCACATCCACGAGCGGCTCGGCATCGATACGCTGGAGGAGCTCGAGTGCGCCGCCCACGACGGCCGGCTCGAGCGCCTCGGCATGGGGGCGAAGCGCCTCAGCGGTGTGCGCGATGCGCTGGCGGGACGGCTGGGGCGCGCCGGCCAGCGTCCGGCGCCCGAGCTCGGCTCGGCCCCGGACATCGCCGAAGTGCTGGATGTCGACCGGCAATATCGCGAGGAGGCCGGCCGCGGCTCGCTGCCGCGGATCGCGCCGCGGCGCTTCAATCCGCGACACGAGGCCTGGCTCCCCGTGCTGCACGCCCGTCGCGGCGGACGCGAGTACACGGCCCTCTTCTCCAACACCGCCCGGGCGCACGAGCTCGCCCGGACCCGTGACTGGGTCGTCCTTTACTACGACGGCGCCGGAGCCGCCGAGCGCCAATGCACGGTGATCACCGCGGAGCGCGGACCGCTGCGCGGGCAGCGTATCGTCCGGGGACGCGAGGACGAATGTCTCGGGTACTACGCCCGCGCGGCCGGGCCGCCGGCGGCGTCCCCGCCCTGAACCGCCCGCCAGGACCATCCCATGGACACCCGACACAATTTCTCGATCTGGTACTTCGTATTCGCGATGGTGGCGATGCTCGCGCTGCAGAGCCTGCTCTTCAACCGCCACGTGGAGACGCTGGCCTACAGCGACTTCAAGACACTGCTGCACGCCGGCAAGATCAAGGAGGTGCTGATCGGCGACGAGGCGCTCACCGGGACCGCCGACCTGCGGGGGGCCGAGACGCTGCTGCCCGCCGAAGTGGCGAAGTCCCTGCCGCACGACAACCTCGAGCAGCACGCCTTCATCACCGCCCGGGTTCCGGACAACGACCTGATCGCCGACCTCCAGGCCGCCAAGGTGCGCTTCTCCGGGCAGGTCGAGAACCGCTGGCTCACGACGCTGCTCAGCTGGGTGGCGCCGGCGCTGGTGTTCGTGCTGATCTGGGGCTTTCTCATGCGCCGCATGGGCACGGGGCAGCTCGGCAGCATGCTCGATGTCGGCAAGAGCAAGGCCAAGGTCTTCGTGCAGAAGGAGACCGGCGTGCACTTCGCGGACGTCGCCGGGATCGACGAAGCCAAGCAGGAGCTGATGGAGGTGGTCGACTTCCTGAAGAACCCGGAGCGCTACCGGCGCCTCGGCGGCCAGATCCCCAAGGGGGTGCTGATCGTCGGTGCCCCGGGGACCGGCAAGACACTGCTGGCGAAGGCCGTGGCGGGTGAGGCCGGGGTGCCCTTTCTGTCCATCAGCGGCTCGGAGTTCGTCGAGATGTTCGTCGGGGTCGGAGCCGCACGCGTGCGCGACTTGTTCGAGCAGGCGGCGAAGCTCGCCCCCTGCATCATCTTCATCGACGAGCTGGATGCGCTCGGCAAGGCGCGCGCAATCAGCGGGCTCGCCGGAAACGACGAGCGCGAGCAGACGCTCAACCAGCTGCTGGTGCAGCTGGACGGCTTCGATACGCGCAGCGGCGTCATCATCATGGCCGCGACCAATCGCCCGGAGATCCTCGATCCCGCGCTGCTGCGTCCCGGACGCTTCGATCGTCACGTCGCTCTCGACCGGCCGGACATCAACGGTCGCGAGCAGATCCTGCGCGTGCACGCCAGGCGTCTGGTGCTCGGCGGCGACGTGGACCTGAAGGCGGTGGCGGGCAAGACCGCCGGTCTCGCCGGCGCAGACCTCGCCAATATCGTCAACGAGGCCGCGCTGCACGCCGCACGCACCAACAAATCGGTGGTCGACATGAGCGACTTCGACGAGGCCATCGATCGCGCCCTCACGGGTCTGGAAAAGAAGAGCCGGGTGATGACGGCGAAGGAGCGCGAGACGGTCGCCTACCACGAGGCGGGTCACGCCCTGGTCGCCGAGTCGCGTGCGACCGCGGACAAGGTCGCCAAGGTATCGATCATTCCGCGCGGCATCGGAGCGCTCGGCTATACGCAGCAGCAGCCCACGGAGGACCGCTACCTCCTGAAGCACGGCGAGCTCCTCGAGAGGCTCGACGTGCTGCTCGGCGGCCGCGCCGCCGAGCAGCTCGTCTTCCATGAGCTCTCGACGGGTGCGCAGAACGACCTGCAGCGTGCCACGGACATGGCGCGCCAGATGGTCACGCGCTATGGCATGAGCGAAGCGCTCGGCCCGGCGACCTTCGAGGCCGCTCGTCCGGCGCTGTTCCTGCCGGAAACTCTGCCCGCCGCCCGTCCCGAGTACAGCGAGCGCACCGCCGAGCTCATCGATGCGGAGATACGCGAGCTTCTCGCGGCTGCGCTCGAGCGCGTGCGCGTGACCCTGAGCGCGCGCCGCCGGGAGCTCGAGGCGCTCGCGCAGGAGCTGCTGCGCCACGAGACCGTGGACCGCGCCACGCTGACGGCCATCCTGGCAGCGCCCGGCGCGCCGGCGCCGGCAGCGCAGCGCACCGGGGAGGCGCGCCCCGAGGTGAGCTCCGCGGCCTGACGGCGCCGCCGCGCATCACAGCGCGTACTGCTGATGCAGAAGCGGCATCTCCACCGCCGTCCCGGGCAAGCGTGCGCTGAGGCTCTGCATCGTTTCCGGCTCGCCGTGCACCAGGAAGGTACGCGCGGCGCGGGTTGCTCCGTGCCAGCGCAGCAGCTCCGCCTGATCGGCGTGGGCCGAGAAGCCGTTGATCGTATGAATGCGCGCCTGCACCGGGACCTCCTCGCCGAAGAGGCCGACGCTCCCGGCTCCATCGATGATGCGGCGCGCCAGAGTGCCGCGTGCTGCGAAGCCCACGAAGATCACGGCACAGTTGTGGCGCCCGAGGTTGTGCCGCAGATGGTGGCGCACCCGGCCGCCGCCGCACATGCCCGATCCGGCGATGATGATTGCGCCGCCGACGATTCGGTTGAGTGCGACCGACTCGGACGTCTCCCGGGTGAAATGCAGCCCCGGCAGGGCGAAGGGATCGCGACCCGCGCGGAACAGCTCGCGGGTCTCGGGCTGATAGCACTCCGGGTAGCGCGCGAATATCTCGGTGGCGGAGATCGCCATCGGCGAATCGAGGAAGACCTGCATCGTCTGCGGCAGACGGCCGGATTCGGCGCCGGCACGCAGATAAAACAGCAGCTCCTGCGCCCGCTCCAGGGCGAAGCTCGGGATGACGACATTGCCGCCGCGCCCCAACGCCGCGGCGATGGCCTGGTAGAGCTCCTCGACCGAGGGGCCGATCGGCTTGTGCAGACGGTCGCCGTAAGTGCTCTCCATCACCACGGCGTCGGCCTGCGGCGGCGGCGCGGCGGTGCGCAGCAGCGGCCGGCCGATGTTGCCGAGATCGCCGGAAAACAGCACCCGGCGCCGCGCTCCGCCTTCCGCGAGATCGAGCAGGACGCTGGCCGACCCGAGGATGTGGCCGGCGTCGAGAAAGGTCGCCGATATGCCGGGTGCCAGCGGCATCGGCGTGCCGTAGTGCGCCGTCAGGCCGACGAAATCCATCGTGTGCAGCGCATCGACGATGGTGTAGAGGGGTGCCGGCGTTCCCGGTGCGCCTTTGTGGGCCGTGTGCCGCGCGCGCCGCAGCGCCTCCTCCTCGTGCACGTGCGCCGCATCCAGCAGCACCAGGCGCAGCAGCTCGCGCGAAGCGCCCGTGGTCACGATCTCGCCGCGGAAACCGCGCTTCGCGAGGAGCGGCAGGCGCCCACAGTGATCGAGATGGGCGTGCGTCAGCAACACGAAGTCGATGCCGCCGGGCTCGAAGCCGAAGGGTTCCGCGTTCTCCTCGTCGAGCTCGCACCCGCCCTGGTACAGGCCGCAATCGATGAGCACCCGCTTGCCGCCGCACTCGATGAGATGGCAGGAACCGGTGACGCCGCGGTCGGCCCCATGGAACTCGATCTTCATCGAGTCATGCTGGCACGGCCCGCGGGTGCCGGTACTACGTACAACTGCGGCTACGTCGCTCGCGGGGCGCCACCTATCATCGGCGGGCGAGGCTGACGGTGGCGGGGTTTCATGAGTGCAGTCGAATCCGGTGTCCGCGATCCGCGGCCGATCGGGTCCATGGATGAGGTGATTGCTGCCAAGGTCGCCTTTCTGTCCGATCCGGCCTCCTATCCAGACCACCCGCCGCGGGTCGAGCGGCGGGAAACGCATTTCGCGTGGGTGTTTCTCGCCGGCAGCCGCGCTTACAAGCTGAAGAAGCCCTCGCACCTGCGCGGCGCGGACTGGCGCACCACGGAGGCACGCGAGCTCGCCTGCCGCGAGGAGCTGCGGCTCAACTGCCGGCTGTCGGCCCCTACCTATCTCGGCGTCGAGCCGCTCATCGAGACAGCCGCGGGCTTCAGGATCGGCGGTGACGGCCGCGCCGTCGACTGGCTGCTGGTGATGCGACGCCTGGACGAGCGGCGCATGCTCGACTCGGTGATCGCCGCGGGCGAGCTGCACGCCGGCGATCTCGACGTCGTGCTCGGGTTCCTGGTCGATTTCTACAGGTCGCGCGACCCGCTGCCCTTCGCACCGGATACCTACCTGGGGCGCGTCAGGTCGCGCATGGACGAGGCCCTGACCGCACTGCAGAGACCCGAGCTCGGATTGCCGGCCGAGCGGATCGCACCGCTGGCGGGCGAGCTGAGCGGCGCCTTCGAGTTGCTGCGGCCCGAGCTCGCAGAGCGCGCGAGCGGGCACCGTATCGCCGAGGTGCACGGGGATCTGCGCGCGGAGCACGTGTGGCTCGGGCCTCCCGTGCAGGTCATCGATGCGCTCGAGGTATACGCCGACCTGCGGATGCTCGACACGGCGGAGGAGATCGCCATGCTGGCGCTCGATTGTGAGCGCCCCGCGACCTCCTGGGCGCCCGAGTATTTGCGGGACCACTACCGCGACCTGGCGCGAGACCCCTGCAGCAACCGGCTGTTCGAGTTCTACATGGCGCTGCGCGCCGCCACCCACGCCAAGCTCGCGATCTGGCATCTCGACGATCCGCAGCAGTTCCCCGACCCGGCACCCTGGCGCGCCCGCGCGCTCAGGGCCGCAGCCACGGCGCTGCGCCACTGCCGGGCCGCCGTGCCGGCGAGCCTCACCCGCTCGGCCTAGCGCAACAGCCTCATGCGCGCGATTCCCGAACCGTGCCTGTTCGCCCTGAGCGAGTCGCGCGACCTCGCCCTGAGCATCGCCGCGAGCGCCGGACTCGCCCTGGCGGCTCTCGAGGAGCGCCGCTTCGAGAGCGGCGAATTCAAGCTCCGCCCGCTCGAGTCGGTGCGCGACCGGACGGCGCTCGTCGTCGAGTCCCTCGCCGGCGACCCGGCGGTGCCGACGAGCGAGCGGCTGGTCCGTCTGCTGTTCCTGCTGTCCGGCTTGAGGGATGCCGGGGCGCTGCGCCGGACCGCGCTCGTGCCCTACCTGGCTTTCGCGCGCAAAGAGCGCCGTACCCAGCTGCGCGATCCGGTCAACACGCGCTACGTGGCGCAGCTGCTCGAGGCGGCAGGCCTCGACCGGCTCATGGCGCTCGACGTGCACAACCCGGCGGCCCTCGACAACGCCTTCCGTATTCCGGTCGATCACCTGAGCGCCATGCCGATGATGGTCGACCATTTTGCCCGGCGGCTCGGGGCGGCCCCGCTCACGGTCGTCTCGCCGGACGTCGGCGGCATCAAACGAGCGCAGCTGTTTTGCGAGCTGCTGCAGCGGCGGCTCGACCGCGAGGTGGAGATGGCGTTCATCGAGAAGCGCCGGGCACTGGATGTGGTCTCGAGCGGAGTGCTGGTGGGCGATGTCTCGCATCGGGACGTGATCGTCATCGACGATCTGTGCGCCTCGGGCGGCACGCTGACGCGCGCGGCAGACTCGTGCCGGCGCGCGGGAGCACAGGCCGTGCATGCCGCGGCGACGCACGCGCCTCTGCCCGCCGGCCTCGCGGCCCTGCTGGCCGCGGGGACTCTCGAGAGCGTCGTGGTCACCGACAGCGTCGGACCAGGCCCCGCCGCCGCGCGCGCCTCCGCCGGCGGCTCGTCGCTCACGGTGCTGGCCGTCGGCCCGCTCTTCGGCCAGGCATTGCGGCGGATGGTGGACGGCAAGCCGCTCGCACCGCTCCTCGAGCGCTGGCCGGTCTCGCCGGCCGACTGAGCGGCTCCCGCCATGGCTGCGAGCTATCTCATCACCGGAGGCGCCGGCTTTCTCGGCATCAACCTCTGCCGCTACCTGCTGGCCTGCGGCGAGCGGGTGCGTTCGCTCGACATCGCACCCTTTCAGTATCCGGATCGCCCACGGGTCGAGGTCATCGATGGCGACGTGCGTGACCCGGCCGCCGTCGAGCGCGCCGTGAGCGGCATCGACGTCGTGGTGCATGCCGCCGCGGCACTGCCGCTCGCCCCACCCGAGGAGATCGTCTCGACCGCCGTCCAGGGCACCCGGTTGCTGCTGCAGGCTGCCGCGGCCCACGGCGTGCGGCGCTTCATCTTCATCTCCTCCACCGCCGTCTACGGCATCCCTGACCATCATCCGCTGCTCGAGAGCGACCGGCTGCAAGGGGTCGGACCCTACGGCGAATCCAAGATCCGGGCGGAAGCACTGTGCGTCCACGCCCGCGAGGGGGGCCTGTGCGTCAGCATTCTGCGGCCGAAGAGCTTCGTCGGGCCGGAGCGCCTCGGCGCCTTCGAGCTGCTCTACAGCTGGGCCTGTGCGGGAAGAAATTTTCCGGTGCTGGGCGCGGGCAACAACCGCTACCAGCTGCTCGACGTCGAGGACCTGTGCCGCGCTATCGAGCTGTGCGCGAGTGCGGGCCCGGAGCAGGCCAACGACACTTTCAACGTGGGCGCGGCGGATTTCGGCACCATGCGCGAGAACTTCCAGGCGGTGCTCGATCGCGCCGGGCACGGCGCGCACGTCGTGGCGCTGCCCGCCAGACCCGCGATCCTGCTGCTGCGGCTGGCGGAAGCGCTGCGCCTCTCGCCGCTGTACCGCTGGATCTACGCAACCGCATCGCAGGAGAGCTTCGTCTCGGTCGCGAAGATCGAGAGCCGCCTGGGATTCCGCCCGCGCTATTCGAATCGCGAGGCCCTGATCCGCAACTACGACTGGTACGTGGCGCATCGGCAGGAGCTCGGCACGCTGACCGGCACCACGCACCGCGTGCCATGGAAGAAGGGAGTGCTCCGCCTTGTCGAACATCTCTTCTGAGCTGCGCGAGCTCCGCGCCGGCGCCCTGCTGCCGGCGGCCCTCGAGAGCCTGCGGACGTACCAGTGGCTCAAGAACGCGCTGGTCTTCGTGCCGCTCGCCGCCGCGCATCGTCTCGGAGAGCCGCAGCTCCTGCTGCGTGCGTTGTATGTGTTCGTCGCCTTCAGCCTGTGCGCCTCCGGCATCTATCTGCTGAACGACCTGTGGGACGCGTCGGTGGACCGCGTGCACCCCCACAAGCAGCTGCGGCCGATCGCCTCGGGGCGCCTGCCCCGCTCCGCGGCCCTCGTGCTGGCGGCTGCGCTGCTCGTCGCCGCCCTGGCCGCCGCCTGGCCGCTCGGTCTGCGGACCGCAGCCGCGCTGGGCGCGTACCTCGCGCTGATGGTTGCCTACACGCTGCGCCTCAAGGCGATCGTGCTGCTCGATGCGCTGGTGCTGGCCGGCGGCTACGCGCTGCGAGTTCTCGCCGGCGGGCTGGCGGTCGCGATCATCCCGTCGGCGCGGCTGCTCGCGTTCTGCATCTTCCTCTTCTTCAGCCTCGCTCTGGTGAAGCGCTACGCGGAGCTCGCGCTGCTGCGCCTGCGCGACGGCCCCGCCGCCCATGCCCGCGCCTATCTGCTCGAGGATCAGGAATTCATCGTCGCGCTCGGCACCTCCTGCGGCGCTCTCTCGGTGCTGGTGCTCGCGCTCTACATGAGCAGCGCGACCGTCGTACGGCTCTATTCGCGCGCGGAATTCATCTGGGTCACCTGTGTGCTGCTGCTCTACTGGATCAGCCACATGTGGCTGATGGCCCACCGCGGCCGCATGACCGACGACCCGCTGGTGTTCGCCGTCAAGAACCGGGTGAGCGCTGCGCTCATCGTGCTGATGGGAGCCACGGCGTGGCTCGCGGTCTGAGCGGCGCCCTTGCGGGGGCGCTGCTGCTCCTCTCCTGCTCGTTCGCCGGCGAGCCGAGCCTGCCGCCGGCCGCAACGCTGGCGGCGCAGCGTGCCGAGTACGAGGCGGACGCGCCCAAGACCATCCTCGAGCTGCAGCCGTTCCGCAGCGCGACACGCGCTGCCGTCACGCGTGCCGACGGCACGCCCGGCACTGCCACCCTCACCAATCTCAATCCCTACGCGAATTCCTGGTACCTGCTCTCGATCGGGTGGCCGGCCGCGGCCGGCGGCTCGGCCAGCTACCACTTGCAGAATCCTTACCCGCTGCTGCAGGTGCTGCGGCTGCGCGCCGCCGATCCGCGCTCGGTGACCGTCGCCAACGACAGCGGCGTGCTCTGCACGCTCTGGTCCAGTGACGGCCGGGGCGCGCTCGCCGCGGCGGTCGCCTCGGGACTGCCTTACGCGCCGCTCTGCGGCGGCGCCCTGTACCTGCGCAATCCGGTCGCCGGCCATCATACGTCGCTCGAGCGGATCACGGACTTCCTGCGCGATCATGTCTGGGGTGGCGACCGCGTCGTGAACTTCGTAAAGCAGGAGTTCTACCGTGACGCGTTCCTGGAAAAAGGTGCGGTCGGCTCCGCCGCCGCCCCTGCTCCGGTCGCGCGGGGGCCGATGCCGGCAGAGCTCGCGCCGGAGTACGCCGGCGGCGCGACGGTCACCGAGCACCTGGCAATCGATCTGGGCAGCGCAGCACGCGAGCTGCAGCTCGGGCAATGGTACGCGGTACCCGGGCTCTCAGGAGTCTTCGTGAGCGCCATCGCGCCGCGGTACATCGCGCCGCGCCTTCTCGCGCACGAGGCCCATGTCAACGCGCTCGACCCGGTCGAGTCGGGCGCGCTCGCCTACCTCGTCGCCTTCGATCCGCAGCTCCTCGAGCTGCACTTCGTTCTCGGAACGGACCACCCGCGCCTCGACTGGTCGGAGCGGCCGCCGCCCGCGTCGCAGGATCCGCGCCTGCCGGGCCCGGACGGCGTGGGAAGCGCCGCGCCCCTCGTGACCAACGGCATGGTGAATCCCGCGGATGCGCCGCGCACGGTCGCGACGTTCACCGGGGGATTCAAGCGCGCGCACGGCGCATTCCGCGTCGGGGCGCTGGCCGAGCGCAATCACGGCAGCCATTACGGCTTCATCGAGCAGGGAGTCATATTCAGCAAGCTGCAGCCCGGGCTGTCGACGGTACTGGTCACTGATGACGGCGCGGCCGATCTCAGGACCTGGAGTGCGGCGGACGACGTGCTGCTGCCGCGCCTGCGCGATGTCCGCCAGAACGGCGTCCCGCTCATCGAATACGAAGCGCAGCAGCAGCGCGCGGTGCCCGGCGAGCTGGTCGACCGCTGGGGTCCGGGAAACTGGTCCGGCTCGGCCGAAGAGGTGCTGCGGACGCTGCGGGCGGGCCTGTGCCTGCAGCAGCAGGGGCGGCAGCGTTACCTCATCTACGGCTATTTCTCCGCAGCCACGCCGTCGGCGATGACGCGCGTGTTTCAGGCCTACCAATGCCGCTATGCGATGCTCCTCGACATCAACGCCCTGGAGCATACCTACCTCGCGCTCTACGTGAGCCGCGGCGGCCGGCGTCTGGTCGAGCATCTCGTCGAGGGAATGGAAGAGGTCGACCGCACCGCCGGCAAGGAGTTCGCGCCGCGCTTCCTGGCGTTCCCGGATGATCGGGACTTCTTCTACCTGACGAGGCGCGCGGCCGAGCCATGAGCCGCAGCGGCGCGCAACTGGCGCTGTTGCTGCTGCTCGCGAGCGGAGCCGCGGCGGCACAGTCGACCGTGGCAGAGCAGAACGCCGTGCTGCTGCGCCAGCTTCACGATGTCCACGGCCTGAGCGACGAGCAGATGCGACGCATCCGCGGGATCTTCGCGCGCTCGGCAATCATCGGTCAGGGCAATCCCGCGATCACGCGCCATCCGGTGACGCCCGAGCAATGCCTGGCGCAGCTCGAGGAGCGGGGCATCAGATATGCCAACCCGCTCTTCGAGCGGATCTGCGGCGCGAGGTACATGGCGCCGCTCTACGATCCGGCCAAGTCCCGCCCCGAGGACGCGAGCGCCTGCGTCGACCAGTTCGAGTTCCCGGACATCCCGTGCGCCTATCCGGTGGTATGGGTAAAGGCGCGCGAGGCCGCCGAGCTGTGCGCGGCGGAGGGCAAGCGGCTGTGCGACGCCAACGAGTGGGAGGATGCCTGTCAGGGCCGCACCGAGCCGCCGGATTACCGTTTCGATCTCGCGGTGGGCGTGCCGCCCGAGGTGGCGATCCGCCGCATGCGCGAGGCCCATAACCGCGCACACGAGGGCGACAAGCGCTGGAGCTACGGGCCCGAGTACCAGCGCGGCATCTGCGCCACCGGGAGCTTCAAGTCTCCGGGCTGCAACGGCGGCAACTGGAACCAATGCGGCTCAAACACCTATCCCGCAGGCGCTTTCCCCGCGTGCCACAGTCCGCTCGAGGTCTACGATCTCAACGGCAATGCCGCCGAGCACATGAATCTGCCGCTCAACGTGGGCGAGATGTCGAGCCGCGGCAGCACGACGCTCGGCTACACCGAGATGAAGGGCAGCTGGTTCACCTTCGACACTTACCGCGCGCACGAGGACTGGTGCCGCTGGCGCGCGCCGTACTGGCACGGCTCGCGCGTCATGGACCCGCACAGCCACGCCAACTACCACCTGGGATTCCGCTGCTGCAACACGCTGACCGCGAAGCGGCCGGGCGCAAGCCTTACCGTGGCGCCGCCCGCGCCGTCAACAGATCCCGCAGCGCCGCCAGGCGCTGCGCGAGCTGCGGCCACGGTCCCTCGCCGGTAAGCAGCCGCGCGGGCCCGGCCTCCGCCAGCAGCTCGCGCAGCGAGCGCGGCACGCCGTTCAGGTAGGCGGTGTCGCTCACGAGCCGCACGCCGTGGCTGTAGTCCGCGTAGCGCGCACCGTGCACGGTACTCAAGGGCTGGATGGGCGCACCCACGCCGCGGTGCCAGCCGTAGATGGCGACCCGCCCGGGATTGGTCCACAGCCGGCTGGTGAGCACCAGATCCTTCTTGTCGCCGGCGGTGAGCTCGCCGAGCGGCGCGGAGAGTGCGGCCCGTTGCTCGCCGATCAGCTGGCTGTGCTCCACGAGATAGGCGGTGCTGCGCATCTCTTCTCCGGGCGGCAGCGGCAGCGGCGCGAGCTTCACGGGCGCGGCCGCGTAGATCGCGTCCACCATGTGCGGCGTCGGCAGCTCGAACCCGAAGCGTTGCGCCACCGCGAGCGCCGCCTCGAGGCCGAGCGGCACGAAGATGAAGTCGCGGTCGGAGCCGACCGCGAGATAATCGGGCAGCACGCACAGTGTGAGCTCGAGGGGGTGCGTCCGGTCCCCGCCGGCGATGCGCACCGGCACCGGGTGTCGCAGAAACTGCGGAATGTTTCCGGCCAGGAGCTCCCCGCGGATCAACGCATCGCGGGACACACCCGAGAGCTGCGCGGCACGCTGTGCGACCGCGCTCCCCGGGGACGCAGCAGCAGCCCGCGGCGGAATCGCGGCGACCGCGTCCGCCTCGCAGGCTGCGGACGTGGACGTGCGCGGAGCCTGCGCCGCACGGGCGCCGGCCTCGGCCGCGCCGGCGGTCGCGGCGAGCAGTGCGAGGCAGAGGCCTGCGCAGCGGGCCGCCATTCGCACGGCGTGGGGTCGTAACGTCATGGTGGGTATCGGCAAATTACCGGGGTGCCGGGGCTTTGACCAGCCGGCGGCGTGCGAGTTTCTGCGCTCCGACCCCTTGAAAAACGCTTCTCCGCGCGCAATGTCGGGGCAGAGGCGCGCACCCGAGCGGCGCGCATGAAGCGCTCCCTTTCCGTCGCCGCGTAAGTACTTGCACGAATCGACCGTACCCGCCGGACGCTCGCACCCTTGAGGTCTCGCAAGAGGCAGCGCGCCTCAGACTCAGTCGCGGACACTACCATGATCATTCCACTGCAGATCACGTTCCGGCACATGGATCCTTCGCCCGCTCTGGAAGCGCGCATTCGCGAGCTCGCCACCAGGCTCGACCGGTTCAGCGAGCACATCATGCGCTGCCGCGTGGTCGTCGAGCCGCTGCCGCGCCATTCACATCAGGGTGCGCTCCATGACATCCGTATCGACATCACGCTGCCCGACGATGAGATCGCCATCCGCCGCGCCCACCCCGGCGATCACGCCCACGAAGACCCCTACGTGGCGCTGCGCGACGCATTCCACGCTGCCCGGCGCAAGCTCGAGGACTACGAGCGCAAGCACCGCCTGGACGTCAAGAGTCACGTGGCGCCCGCTGAGGGGCGGATCTGCGAGCTCGATGCCGCGCGCGATGGCGGCCGCATCGAGACCGACGACGGGCGCCTCATCTACTTCCATCGCAACAGTGTCCTCGGCGGCAGGTTTCAGGACCTGACGACGGGCACCAAGGTGCGCTTCGTCGAGGAAGCCGGAGATCTCGGGCCCCAGGCGAGCACGGTGCGTGTGGTTGCCTGAGCGCGCCGCGCGCCGCGCCTCAGGATGCGGCGCGCGCCTCCCGAGCCGCACCCGCCGCGTGCTCGACGTGCGTCCCCTCCGTCTCCATGCGAACTGACGCACGGACCGCGCCGAGCCGCTCGTAGAGCCGCCGCCGGCGGTAGAGCGGCACCCAGCCGTAGAGCAGCGTCTCCACCGGCCGCCACAACGCCAGCCAGGCGATGATGATCAGGCCTTCGTCGAGCATGTGGGGTGCCCTCCCCGGCAGGAGGCCCGCGAGAATCCCGCGGATGGTCATGCTGACGAGGAAAATCGTCACACCGCCGAGCAGCGCCAGCTGCGCGACCCGCATCTCATCGCGCAGCCGGCGGCGCGCCGAGGTCGCCAGGCGCTCGTAATAGTGCTCGATTGCGGCCTGCAGGTCCCCGGCCAGCGCGGCGCCCTCCTGGGCATGGACGTGCAGATGCCAGGTATGCGCCGAGAGCTTCTCGCTGAACTCGTCCTCGATGAACTCCGCGGCCTCCGGGTCGAGGTCACGATCCCAGAATGGCGAGGGATCGAGCGAGTTGAACATCTGCGCGACGTTGCGCACGTGGATGCTCACGCTGGCCGCGCTCGCCGCCCGCTGCGATGCGTGATGCTTTCCCCTGCCGAGCAGAGCGCGGGCAAGACTCGCCGCGGTGGTCACGAGTGCGCTCCCGGCTACACCGTGGCCTCGCGAGCGACCTCGGCGAGCTGCTCGAGGTTCGATTCGCTCGCCAACTCGCCTTCGTTATCCGCCGTGGTTTCCTCCCACGCCTCGCGAGGGCGCCGATGGGGCTCGAGCGGCTCCGCCCAGTCGGCGCCGCTCATCTCGGTCTCCGAATAGCCGAGGTCGTCGCGCTCGACGTCGTCCACGGGCCCGGTCCAGTCCTCCGGCGGCTCGGCCAGGCCGAGGGGCAGGAGACGCCAGGACTCCTCGTCGATCTCGTCGAGGTCACCGTCGAATGTCTGGATCTCGATGGTGCCGGCCTCCTTGTCGCAGCCCGTCACCTGGAAGATCTCGCCCTTATCCCACCGCAGGTACCACTGGCCGATCCGCGCGCTCCCGACACCGTTGTTCATAAGCTACCTCCGCCGTCTGCCCCGACACTGCGCCGCTTGCCCGGCGGGCGGAATACGCGAAAGTGCGCATCGGACTTCGGCTTCCGCCCGCGCAAGGCGGCTTTTCCGGCCGAGCATGCCTGGTCGCGGCGCGCCGCGGGCGAGTGGCCGCCATCGATTCCCGAGGCCGATCGTCACGAATACGATCAGGCGGCCATCAGGCACTGGCTGGAGGTGTTCATCACCCTGAAGGGCCGCCGCCGCTCAGCGGCGCGCCGCCTTGAGGAGCGTGCGCAGCTCGGCGAGCGGGCGCGCGTTGAGCACGTCCTGCCGGCGCGCCCAGCCGCGGCGCGCCTGCCGCACCGCGCAGTCGAGAAAGGCGAATTGCTCGGCCGAGTGGGAATCGCTCGCGAGGCTCAGCAGCACGCCGGCGTCGCGGGCCGCCTTGACGTGCACGTCGTCGAGGTCGAGACGGCTGGGCTGGCCGTTGACCTCGAGGCAGCAGCCGCGCTCGCGCGCCGCCGCGATGACGCGCCCGAAATCGAGTGCCAACGGCGCGCGCTCGCCGAGCAGCCGTCCGCTCGGGTGCGCCAGGACGTCGACGTGGGGGCGCTCGAGCGCACGCAGCACGCGTGCCGTCTGCTCGGCCTCGGGCTTGTCGAAGTGACCGTGGATGGCGATGACCACCACGTCGAGCCGTGCGAGCACCGCGTCGGGCAGCGCCAGACGCCCATCCTCGAGAATGTCCACCTCCGCACCCTTCAGCACCACGAGACCCTCGAGCTTCTCGTTGAGCGCATCGATGGCGTCCGCCTGACGCGCCAGCCGCCCGGCGTCGAGGCCGTGAACGATGCCGAGGTGCTGCGCATGGTCCGTGATCGCCACATAGCGCAGCCCGCGCCGCCGCGCGGCCTCGACCATGCCCGCGAGCGTGTCGCGGCCGTCGGAGGCGTCGGTGTGCACGTGCAGGTCGCCCTGCAGGTCGCTGCGCTCGATGAGCTTCGGCAGCGCGCCGTGCTCGGCCGCCTCGATCTCGCCGCGGTCCTCGCGCAGCTCCGGCGCGATCCACGCGAGCCCCAATGCCTTGAAGAGCTGCTGCTCGCTCGCGCCCGCCACGCGCTTGCCGTCGCGAAACAGGCCGTATTCGCTCAGCTTGTAGCCGCGCTCCTGGGCCCGCCGGCGGATGTGGATGTTGTGATCGCGGCTGCCCGTGAAGTAATGCAGCGCCGCTCCGAAGCTCTGCGGCGCCACCACGCGTATGTCGACCTGCAGGCCGTTGCGCAGCACGCCGCTCGCCCTGGTGGTGCCGGCCGCGGTCAGAGTGCGCAGGTCCGGATACGCTCGCAGGGCCTCGAGCGTCGCAGCCGCCGTGCGCGCCGCGACGAGCACGTCGAGATCGCCGACCGTGTCGCGGCCGCGGCGGTAGCTGCCGGCGATCTCGACCTCGCTCACGCCGGGCACCGCGCGCAGATACTCCCGCAGCGGCTCGGCATCCTGCGCGGCCACCGTGCGCAGCGGCCGCTTCGGAGCCCGCTCACTCGCGCCGGCCAGGGCCGCCCGCAGGCGCGCCTCGAGCGCGGCGCCGAAGCCGCGCAGCCGTGAGAGCCGCCCGGCGGCAAGCGCGCGCCTGAGGTCCGAGCGGTTGCGGATACGCAGTCCGCTGCGCAACGCCCGCACCCGCACGGGACCGAGGCCCGGAAGCTCGAGCAGCTCGCGCAGGCCCGCCGGAACCTGCCGCCGCAGCTGCACGAGTGCCCGCAGCTCGCCGGTCCTCACCAGCTCGGCGATCTTGCCGGCGAGATCCGCGCCTATGCCCGGGAGCTTCTCGTACTCGTCGGCGCCCTTCATGGCCGAGAGCTCCTGAGGGAGGCCGCGCACCACCTGCGCGGCGAGCTGGTAGGCGCGGATCCGGAACGGGTTGCCGCCCTGGATGGCGAGCAGGTCCGCCATCTCCTCGAATGCGGCCGCCACCTCTTCGTTGTGCACGCTCATGAATGCAGTCCGTGAACACACTCCGGCAAACGGCAGCCGCGACGAATACGGGAAAGTGCCTAGCCCGCGCCGACCGTGGCGAGATCCGCGCGCGCCGCTAGGTAGTCGTGCGGATGCCCCTGGCGCGCCCGGCCGGCAGGCTTGCGGGAGGATCGTTCCGCAGATGGCGCAGTTACCCATGTCCGCCGCGACCGAAGAGACTCTGCCGCAGTTCATGTGGCGGACGCGCTACCGGGATAGCGAAGCGTCCCCGCCCGAAGCCGATCTCGGTGCCACCTGGCGGCGGGTTGCCGCGAGCGTCGCCGCGATCGAGCGCGAGCCGCAACTCTGGCGCGAGCGCTTCCTCGGCATCCTCAGGAACTACCGCTTCCTGCCGGGAGGCCGGATCCTCGCAGGCGCCGGTACGCAGCATCAGGTGACGCTGTGCAACTGCTTCGTCATGGGCCTCATCGACGACTCGGTGGAAGGCATCTTCGAGGCGCTCAAGGAGGGAGCGCTCACGATGCAGCAGGGAGGCGGTATCGGCTACGACTTCTCGACACTGCGGCCGCGGGGGGCGCGTGCACACACCAGCGGCACGATCGCCTCGGGACCCGTGTCGTTCATGCGGGTGTGGGATGCCATGTGCGCGACCGTGCTTTCGACCGGCGCGCGCCGCGGCGCCATGATGGCGACCCTGCGCTGCGACCACCCGGATATCGAGGAGTTCGTCGCGGCCAAGCGCGAGCCCGAGGCACTGCCGCGCTTCAATCTCTCGGTGCTCGTCACCGATCCCTTCATGGAGGCGGTGAGGCGCGACGATGAGTGGCCGCTCGTATTCCCCGAGCGCGAGCTCCAGGGCGAGGCGCCGGCCGGGACCCTCGAGCGCAGCTGGAGCGGCAGCGCCGTGCCGGTGGCGTGCCGGATCCACAGGGTGATCCGCGCGCGCGAGCTGTGGAGGCGGCTCTGCGACAGCGCCTACGACTGCGCCGAGCCCGGCGTGCTCTTCATCGATCGCATCAATGCCGAGAACAACCTCGGCTACTGCGAAACGCTGAGCGCCACGAACCCGTGCGCCGAGGAGCCGCTGCCCTCCTTCGGCGCCTGCAATCTCGGCTCGCTCAATCTGACCGCCTTCGTGCTCGATCCGTTCACGCCGCGCGCCCGCCTCGATCAGGGCTCGCTGCGCGAGGTGGCCCGCCTCGCGGTCAGGTTTCTCGACAACGTCATCGAGATCTCGCGCTTTCCGCTCGCGCGCCAGCGCGAGCAGGCGCACCGCTCGCGCCGCGTCGGACTCGGGGTGACGGGGCTCGCCGATGCGCTCGCGATGCTCGGTCTGCGCTACGACAGCGAGGCGGCACGCAGCGCGGCCGCCGACACCATGAAGGTGGTGCGCGACGCGGCCTACGAGGCCTCGGTCGGGCTGGCGGGCGAGCGCGGCGCGTTCCCCGCCTTCGACGCCGGACAGTACCTCGAGCGGCCGTTCATCCGCAGACTGCCGCCGCACCTCAAGGAGGCGATCCGGCGTCAGGGGATCCGCAACAGCCACCTGCTGGCGATCGCACCGGCCGGCAGCATCAGCCTCCTGGCCGGCAATCTGAGCAGCGGCATCGAGCCGATCTTCGGGCGCGAGACCGCACGGCGCGTGCTCGACAGCGACGGCCGGCGGCGCGATTTCCTCCTCACCGATTACGCCTACGCCGCCTGGCGGGCGCGCGGTGCAAGCGGCGGCGCCGCGCCGCCGGATGCGTTCCTCGACTGGCGCTCGCTCAGCGCCCGCGATCATCTTCTCATGCAGGCCGCGCTGCAGCCCTGCGTGGACGGCGCCATCTCCAAGACCGTGATGCTGCCGCACGCGCTGCCGCCTGCGAGCGTGATGGAGATCTTCCAGAGCGCCTACGAGCTCGGGCTCAAGGGCTGTACGGTATTCCGCGAAGGTACGCGCCGTGCGATCGTCGCCGGCACCGCGGCGGCCGCGCCGCCGCCGGTCGAGGGAGCGCACTGCCACGACATCGAGCGCGAGTGCGACTGAGCGGGCTTTCCAGCGGACGCGCGGCGCTACGGCTCGCGCGCCTGAGCGGCGTCCAGGCTCCCGGCGAGCGCGCGCAGCGCGTCCGAGATCGAGACCGGATAGCTTCGCCGTACGTCGCCCAGATCGCGCAGCGCCGGCGGGAGCGAGTCGAGCTCGGCACGGCTGTATTCGCGCACGCGACCGAGCGGTGGGAGCGGCGCGAGCGGCGCGCCGTCGCGCACCACCTCCTCGAGCAGCGGCCGCCCCGCGGCGCCCTCCTCGAGGCGCACCACGCGGTCGCCCAGGTACTGCCCCGCGGGGTCGCGTTCGCGGTACACCTGCTTGGCGCCCGGCCAGGTCGCCTTGCCGGGCGAGCTCTTGCGCCGTGGCCGCCCCGCGTACTCCTGGAGCTTGTAGGCCATGTCGAGCGCCGGCGCATCGGCTGACACGTCGAGCGCGGTCCCGACGCCGAAGGCATCCGCCGGCACTCCGGCCGACAGCAGCTCCCCGATCTGATGCTCATCGAGGCCGCCGCTCAGAACGATCTGGATGTCGCCAAGCCCGTGCGCATCGAGCGCCGCACGGGCACGCCGCGCCTGTGCCGCCAGATCGCCGCTGTCGATACGCACCGCACGGATCCCGCCCCCCGGCGCCGCGCGCGCCCTGAGCTCCCCGGCGAGGCCGATGACGCGCTGCAGCGCACGATCCGTATCGTAGGTATCCACCAGCAGCGTCGTGGGCTCGCGGCGGCTGCGCACGAAGTTGCGGAAGGCAGCCTGTTCGCTGTCGTGCGCCTCGATGAAGGAGTGCGCCATGGTGCCCGACAGCGGGATGCCGAAGCGCTGACCGGCAGCGACCGTGGCGGTCGCGTCGAAGCCTGCGAGGAAGGCGGCGCGCGCCGCAAAGAGTCCCGCGTCCGCCTCGTGCGCACGGCGCATGCCGAAGTCGACCAGCTGCCGGCCGCGCGCCGCGATCACGCAGCGCGCCGCCTTGCTGGCGATGGTGGTCTGGAAATGCACGATGTTGAGCAGACGGCTCTCGAGCAGCTGCGCCTCGAGTATCGGAGCCGTCACGCTGAGGATCGGCTCGTCGGCGAAGAACGGCGTCCCTTCCGGCATCGCGTGCAGCGCCCCCGTGAAGCGCACCGTGCCGAGGTGGTCGAGGAAGGGCGCCGAGAACTTACCGAGGCTCGAGAGATAGGCGAGGTCCTCGTCCGTGAAGCGCAGCTGCCCGAGGTAATCGACCGCCTGCTCGAGACCGCCCGCCACCAGGAACTGCCGCGATTTAGGCAGCCGGCGCACGAAGAGCTCGAAGACCGCCGTCTCCGTCATGTCCGACTCGAAGTACGCCTGCGCCATCGCCAGCTGATAGAAGTCCGTGAGCAGCGCATTGGGAGAAGGATTCTTCATGAGGCCGGAACCCCTGATACTTGTGCGTATTCTCGCATCGTCCCTGCCGGCGCGAGACTGTAGGGAGGATGACCGTATCGCTTCGGCTGTTCGCCGATCGCCGCGCGGCCGGGCGCGAGCTCGCTCGCGCCGTCGGGCGGCTGCGCCTGTCTGCGCCGGTCGTGGTGCTCGGCCTGCCGCGCGGCGGAGTGCCGGTGGCGTTCGAAGTCGCGCGCGCGCTCCATGCGCCGCTCGACGTGATGGTGGTGCGCAAGGTCGGCATGCCGGGCCAGCCGGAGCTCGCGCTCGGCGCGATCGCCGCCGGCGCCGTCACCGTGCGCCAGCCCCTCCCGTTTCCCGGCTACGGCCCCGATGCCGAGGAGTTTGCCGCGCTCGCCGCACGCGAGCGCGGCGAGCTCGAGCGGCGCGAGCAGCTCTACCGCGCCGGCCGGGCGCCTCTCGAGCTCACGGGCAAGACGGTGGTTCTCGTCGACGACGGGCTGGCGACGGGAGCCACCATGCTCGCGGCGGTGCGCGCGGCGCGCAAAGCCGGCGCCGCAGCAGTGGTGGCGGCGGCGCCCGTGGCCTCCGGCGAGGCCGCGGCCCTGATCGGCGCCGAGTGCGATTCCGTCGCGATCGTCGAGATCCCGCCGGCGCTGCGCGCCGTCGGAGAATGGTACGAGGATTTCGGCCAGACCGAGGACCGCGAGGTGTGCGAGCTGCTGCGGGAGTCGGCACGCGTGCATGGGGGCAGTCCGGGAGCTACTGCTTCGTAGCGCGGTCAAGGCGCGACATGTAGCTTGCGAGACCCGTGAGCTCCTCCATCGAGCGGCCCTCGAGGAGCCGCAGATGCACGGGCCGCATGCCCGGCCGGCGCCTTTCGATCGTGTCGTGCAGCTGCCGCAACAGGTACTCGTACTGCTGACCGGCAACTCGCGGTACGAAGCGCTCATCGTCCCCCTCGCCGCGCGCGCCGTGGCACCGGAGGCACCGGACCACGTAGAGCTCGGCGCCCTTCTCGACGCCACGCTCGGGACCCGGAGTCGTGTCCGGCGCGGGAGGGAGGCTCGCCGCGTACGCCGCGACATCGGCGATGTCCTGAGTCGAGCCCAGCACGTGGCGCCCCGCGATGCGCTCCATCGGGTCATAAGAGCGCAGCCCCGCGCGATAGTCGACGAGCTCGCGGGCGATGACCCGCCGATGCTGACCGGCGATCTGCGGCGGCCAGCCGCTCGCCTTTCCCTCGCCGCGTGGGCCGTGACACTCGGCACAGGTGGCAAACAGGCGCGCGCCATGCGGGACATCCGGCGTGGCCTCGAGCGCCGCGCGCAGCTCCTTTCCGGCCCGTGCTTCTGCGGGTGCGGGCGCAGCGGATGCGATCGGCGTCACGATCAGGAGCACGGCGGCCGGCAGCCACGGCACGCGAGCGGACATCCCTAGATGCATTCGATCTCCCTGAGGACCTGCGACACCAGGTCCGCTCGTGCCGTGTCGGCATCGATCACGTTGAGGCGCTCCGCCGCCTCGATCGGCTCGAAGCGCGCCTGCTGCAGCGCGAGCACGCCGCGATCCGCTTCCGATGCGTCGGCCGCCGCGTGTTGGCGCGCGGCGATCCGCGCCTCGAGCACCGCGCGCGGCGCATGGCAGAAGACGACCCGGACGACAGCCCCATGCTCCGGCCCGAGGGAGGCGAGCCGCGCGCGCTCCTCGCGCCGCTGACAGGTCGCATCGACGACCACGGACAGCCCCCCGGCGAGCGCCTCGGCGGCGCACTGCCGCAGCCGCTGGTAGGCTGCCGCACTCATTGCCGCGGAGTACAGGCCCTGCCCGAGCGCCGAGCCGGAGCGCTGCTCGGGGGCAAGCCCGCCGAGGCGCTTGCGCTCCACATCGGAGCGCACATGGACGGCCATGAGCCTCGGCGCCAGCCGCTCGGCGAGCCAGGTCTTGCCCGAGCCCGAGAGGCCGCACATCAGAATGAGCCGCGGACGGCGCACGACGAGGAGCCCCCGCGCACAGTCGAGGTAGCGGCCGTGCTCCGCGCAGCTCGCCGCGCGGCTCTGCGGGTCTGTCGCATCGGCCTCCGCCGCGCGCAGCGCCGCCACCTTGGCGCGCACGAGGGCGCGATGCGCGCCGTAGAGATGCAGCAGCCGGCAGGCCGGGTAGTCGCCGCTCTCGAAGAGATATCCCCCGATGAAAGCCTGGGCGTGGGCATCGAAGCCGCGGGCGCGCAGATCCATGTACAGGCATCCGATCTCCTCCGCCACGTCGATCCAGCGGAAGGCCGGCTCGAACTCGATGCAGTCGAAAGCCAGCAGGCGTCCGCCGTAGCGCGCGACGTTCCCGGCGTGCAGATCCCCGTGGCATTCGCGCACCCGGCCGGCTGCACGCCGGCCGGCGATCCAGGGTTCTGCGGCTTCGATGCGTGCGACGTACGCCTCGGTCAGGCTCCGCACGGCCTCGGCCGCAGCGAGCGTCTCTGCCGCCTGCAGACACTCCGAGAGATTACGCAGGAGCAGCGCACGCACGGTGTCGGGGCGTCCCCACGGCTCCTCGGCGCCCGGGCGCGGCAGCGCCTCGTGCCGCCGGGCGAGCTCGCCCCCGAAGGCGGCGATCGCGGCCGGATCGAGCTCGCCGACTGCGAGCAGCGCCGCGAGCTCATCCGTCGTGCGGAATTGCCGCATGCACACCGCATGATCGATGACCTCGCCGCGACCGTCGATCCCCGCGCGCCCGCCCCCGAAGGTGACCGGAGCCACACGCAGATAGAGCTCGGGGGCAAAGCGGCGGTTGAGCCGCAGCTCCTCGGCGCAAAAGAATGCCCTGCGCTCGGGCGAGCGCAGGTCGACGAAGGTGAAATGGACGGGCTTCTTGATCTTGTAGGCGAATTCGCCCGTCAGGAGCACCCAGGAGATGTGGGTCTCGATCAGCCGTACTTCCCGCACCGGGTGCGGGTACGCTGCGGGCTGCAGCAGCGACTGCAACCGGACCGGCAGACTGGTACTCATGGAAAGAAGCATGCGCCCGTGGCCGAGGTCTGCGCGCATCGCGATAAGTGCGTATGGCGCCCGCTCTGGCGCCCTGCGAGGGGTTGCAGGATGATGCTCAGCGGAGGTTCCCCGATGCTGGCCAGGCAGCTTCCGCTGCGTATCGCGGCGCTGGCGCTCGCAGCCGTCGTGCTGTGCGCGCTGTGCACTCCGCGTACGTCCGCCGCCGGCGTACCCAACACGCCGCAGCTCGCCCACGGTGAGCACATCGCCCGCCTGGTCTGCTCCGCCTGCCATGTGGTCGCGGCCGACCAGGAGTACCCGCCGCTCCTCGACAAGGCTGCGCCCGGCTTCGCCGAGATCGCCAATCGCCCGGGCGTCACCTCCGCGAGCCTGCGGCGCTTCATCACCTCGACTCACTGGGACGTCGACAAGCTGCCGATGTCCATGCCGAACCCGATGCTCACCAAGGCGGAAGCGCAGGACGTAGCACGCTACATACTCAGCCTGCGCAATCGCTGAAGTTCAAGGCGTCTTGAACTTCTGAAAACGCAGCACCTCGCACACCGCCCCGCAGTCACACTCGACGGCGACCGTCCCCGGCATCTGCAGGATATCCTCCCCCCGGCCGGCAAAGAGGTCCTCGCAGACCGCGAGCAGCCGCGAGCAGGCACAAGGTGCACCGTAGTACCATGTGTCGGGTTTCGGGTCGCGAACCGGAGTAACCGTCATGCATCCGTATCGTGCACTCGCACCGGGACGAGCGCAGTTCGTGGCAATGCGGGAGGACATCGGGGATATCCGCGATGGGTGTTACGGCTTTCCCTCATCAGGGAGCGCACTTCCGGTGCCATGAGTGCACCCCAAATGCACACCCAGCACGCCCTGCCCCCCGAGGCGGTTCGGGTGGCGCTGGAAGAAGCGCCGGATGCGATGCTCATCGTCGACCTTTCCGGCACGATCCGCTTTGCGAACCAGAGCGTCACGGAGCTCTTCGGGCACCCGCACGGGGAGCTGATCGGCCGCAGCGTCGAGGTATTGGTGCCCGAGCGGTTCCGCAAACCTCATGCTGACTACCGGGGCGAGTTCACGAGGGATAAGAAGACGCGTCCCATGGGGGGCCAAAGGCTCGACCTCTTCGGCCTGCGTACGGACGGAAGTGAATTCCCGGTCGCGATCAGCCTGAAAACCGTCTACTGCCACCCCGAATGGATCACGGTGGCAGCGATCCGCGACATGACGAGTCACGTGACGGCCGAGAGCAGGTTGCGGGAAGCGATGGATCAGGCCAACCACGCCAGCCTCGCGAAGAGCCGCTTCCTCTCGACCGCGAGCCACGACCTGCGCCAGCCGCTGCAGACGCTGGCGCTCCTGAACGGTGCGCTGCGCCGGATGGTGGCCGATCGCCCGGCGGCCAGCGACGTCGTCATGCAGCAGGAGCACGCGATCGCCTCCATGTCGCGGCTGCTCAATGCGCTGTTGGATATCAGCAAGCTCGAGTCGGGCGCCGTCAGGCCGAATCCGACCGAGTTCGCCGTCGGCGCCCTGTTCGAGGAGCTGCGCGAGGGGTTCTCGCGCCTCGCCGAGGACAAGGGTCTCGCCTTCAAGGTGACTCCCTGCGAGGAATCCGTGCGCAGCGACCCCGCGCTGGTCGGACAAATCCTGCGCAACCTGGTCTCGAACGCCATCAAGTACACGCGCCAGGGCTCCGTGGCGCTGCGCTGCGTGCATGACGATCCGGCCTTGGTGCGCATCGAGGTTCTCGATACCGGCGTCGGCATACCGGCGGATCAGCTGCGCCACATCTACGATGAGTTCTTCCAGGTAGGCGGTGCGCATAACCCGGCGCGCCAGGGCTACGGATTGGGACTGAGCATCGTGCGGCGCCTGGTGACGCTGCTCGATCTGAAGCTCGAGGTGCAATCCGAGGTCGGGAGCGGCTCGCTGTTCGCGCTGACTCTGCCGACCGGCCTGCGGGCGGCTTCAGCGGCGCGGCGGATCGAGGCCGAGCCGCCGGCGCACGGTGCGCCTGCTCAGATTCGCATCCTCCTGGTCGAGGATGACACCGGGGTACGCAACGCCACGCGCATGCTGTTCAGGGCCGAGGGCTACGACGTCACGGCCGTGGCTTCATTCGCCGAAGCACTCGAGCAGGCGCGGCGCGATCCGCGCGTGGATCTGCTGGTGACCGATTATCACCTCGGGAACGGCACGACCGGCAGCGACGTCATCGCTTCCGTCCGCGAGGCACTCGGCCGCCCGATCAAAGCAGTTCTGATGACCGGCGATACCTCGTCGGCCATCCAGATGCTTCCGGCCGATCCACGCACGAAGGTGGCGAGCAAGCCGGTGAACGCAGACGAGCTGCTGCAGCTGTTGCGCGCGCTTCTCACCCCCGCTGAGGAGGGGCCGCCCGACGCTGTGCCATCGTAACCGCCGCCGGCCACCGGCCTTCCGCTCGCGGTGGAAAAAGCGCAGCTCCTGCCTAAGCGTGTCACAAGTTCCTGATTTAACGGTAAGCTTTGGTGGGCGCGCGACGGTCGCTGCGTCCGTGCGGCGGCCCGGCCGGTAGTACCATTCGGCCAGCCATCACGCGGCCCGCTGAGAACTGGCCATGTCATCCGTTCCGAAGCGCAGGAACTCCCGCGCCCCAGCCGGCGGTTCCAAGAATGACAAGCTCCCGCCTGCGGCAAGCAGCGACCGGCAAGAGCCCGCCTCGGCGGCGCCCGGCCGGTTCATCGTCGGCATCGGCGCCTCGGCCGGCGGCCTCGAAGCGCTCAAGAAGTTTTTCGGCGCCATGCCGCCGACTACGGGTCTTGCATTCGTCGTCGTGGTCCACCTGGATCCCTCCCAGAAGAGCTACATGGCGGAGCTGCTGGCCCACGCAACGGGCCTCGCCGTCGAGCAGGCCCGGGATCGTCAGCCGCTCGAGGTCGATCACGTCTACGTCATTCCGCCCAACCGCACGCTGACCATCGACCAGGGCATGATCCACGTGCAGGAGCTCGCAGATCGCCGGGGACTGCGGGGCTCGATCGATCATTTCTTCCGCTCTCTGGCCGAATGCGAGCGCGAACGCGCCATCGGCATCGTGCTGTCCGGCACCGGGTCGGAAGGGACCCTGGGAGCACGGGCGGTCAAGGCGGAGGGTGGCCTGGTCATCGCTCAGCTGCCCGACACGGCGATGCAACCGAGCATGCCGAGCAGCGTCATTTCCGCCGGCGCCGCAGACGCGGTGCTGGCTCCGGAGAAGATGCCCGAGGCGCTGCTGGCTTACGTGCGCAAACAGGCGCCGCTGCGGGCCGAGACCAGTCGTCTCGAAGGCCTGCCGAAGATCCTGACGCTGCTGCGCGCCCGCACCAGACATGACTTTCGCGGCTACAAGGCCGGCACGCTCCAGCGCCGCATCGAGCGGCGCATGGGGCTGCAGCAGATTGAGCGTCTCAACGACTACGCCGACTTTCTGCGCTCGCACCCGCAGGAAGTCGATCGGCTCTTCAAGGACCTGCTGATCCAGGTCACCTCGTTTTTCCGCGATCCGCCGGCATTCGATGAGCTCGCCGGCAAGGTGCTGGCCGAGCTCGTGAAAGGGCGGGACCCGGACTCCCCGCTCCGCATCTGGGTGCCGGGCTGCTCGACCGGCGAAGAGGCCTATTCGATCGCCATCGTGGCCGTAGAGGTGCTGGCGCTGACGCAGTCGCCCTGCCGGGTGCAGATATTCGCAACCGACATCGATCAGGAAGCTCTCGAGGTCGCACGGGCGGGCTCCTATCCGGAGAGCATCGCGCTCGACGTGACGCCGCAGCGTCTGCAGCGGTTCTTCGTGCTCGAGGACCACCGCTACACGGTCGCGAAATCGATCCGCGAGTCGGTGGTCTTCGCGGTGCAGAATGTGACCAGCGATCCGCCCTTCTCCAACCTCGACCTGCTCAGCTGCCGCAACCTGCTGATCTATCTCGAGGAGGAGATGCAGGAGAAGCTGCTGACGTTGTTCCATTTCGCGCTCAACCGGGGCGGATACCTTTTTCTCGGCAGCGCGGAGGGCGTCGGCGCGCGCGAAGCGCTGTTCGAGCCCGTGTCGAAGCTCCGGCGGATCTTCCGGCGGGCCGGGCCGGCCGTCCGCCCGCCACCCGGGCTTCCCTTGCCCTCGCCGGCGGCGACCGATGCCGAGCGCCTCGGCTCGAGCCCCAGGGCCGCAGCGGAAGCTTCGGTGGCGGCGATTGCAGATCAGCGGCTGCTCGAGCATTTCACGCCCGCCGCCGTGGTGGTTCGCTCCAATGGCCAGATCGTACGGTTCTACGGCGCCCTGGAACGCTTCATGAAGCTGCCCCGGGGGGAAGCGACCCTCGACGTGCTGACGCTGGCGCGCGATGCGCTCAAACCGACTCTGCGGGCCGCGCTGCATGAGGCCGTCCGCCGCAATCGCGGGACCGTGCTCGAGGCGCTCGACAGCCGACGGGCGCGGCGTCCCGCGCTGCTGCACATCACCGTCAAGCCGGTCGATGCGCCGCAGGGGGTGGAACGCCTGTGGCTCATCATTTTCGAGGAGCTGTCGCCGCCACCGCCGGCGGCGCGTACGGCACGCTCGAAGGCACACCGCGAGTCCGCGCTGGTGCAAAAGCTCGAGGCCGAGCTGCGCGCCACCAAGAAGGAGCAGCAGCACCTCATCGAGCAGCTCGAGAGCGGCAACGAGGAGATGAAGGCCGCCAACGAAGAAGTCCTGTCGATGAACGAGGAGCTGCAGTCGAGCAACGAGGAGCTGACGACCTCGAAGGAAGAGCTGCAGTCGATGAACGAGGAGCTGACGACGCTCAACTCCCAGCTGCAGGAGAAGGTGCTGGAGCTCACGGCGCTCAACGACGACCTTGCGAATCTTCTCACGAGCACCGACATCGCCACCGTCTTCCTGGACACGGAGCTGCGCATCAAGCGCTTTACCGCCGCCGCATCGCTGGTTCTCAACCTGCAGCCGGCCGACGCCGGAAGGCCCCTGACTCATATCGCCACCAATCTGACCGATGCGGACCTCACCTCCGAGGCTCGCACGGTCATGGACACTCTGATACCGATCGAGAGGCAGCTCGCAGCACGCGACGGCAGGCAATACATTCTCCGCGCGCTGCCGTACCGCACGCACGAGAAGCAGGTGCTGGGCGTGGTGCTGACGCTCGTCGACGTGACGACGCTCAAGCGCGCCGAGCGGGAGCTGAGAGAGGCTCGTGCGCAGGTCAGCGAGGAGCTGCGCCGGATGACGCGCCTGCACGCTCTCGGCAACCAGCTCGCACGCTCCGGCGAGGCGCGCGAGATGCTGGAAGCGATCCTGCATGCAGCGCTCGACATTACCGCGGCCGAGATGGGCACCATCCAGCAAAGCGACGCGGCGGGAGTGCTGGCGATTACGGCGCAGGTGGGCTTCGAGCCGGCGTTCCTCGAGTACTTCGCGCACGTCGACGCGCGCTTCGACAGCTCGTGCGGCCACGCCATGGCGAGTGAGAAGCGCGTGCTCGTCGAGGACGTCGCGACGAGCCCGGTGCTCGCGACCATGCGGTCGCGGCGGAGTCTGCTCGCGGCCGGCGCGCACGCCGTGCAGTCCACCCCCCTGACCGATCGGTCGGGCGCGGTTCTCGGCATGCTCTCGACGCACTACCGGACCGCGCATCGCTTCGAGGAAGCCGAGCTGCGCTGGCTGGACCTGCTCGCACGCGTCGCGGCAGTCGAGCTCGAGCGGCAACGCACCGCGGTCCTGCTGCAGCACTCGCGCGAGGAGCTCGAGCGGCAGGTCGGCGAGCGAACCGGGTGGCTGACGCTGCTGCACGAGATCTCCGTGCGCATCAGCGAGGCGCCGACCTGGGATGCGGCTTTGCAGCAGCTGCTCGATCACCTGTGCACGGCGGAGGAGTGGCAGCTGGGTTATGTGTATCTGCCCGATCCGGAGGAGCCGGATTCGATCAAGCCCGCTATCAGCTTTCTTCGGGACGAGCGCCTGCGCCCATTTCACGAGATGTCCGCGCTGCAGCGCTACGGACGGGGGGAGCGTCTGCCGGGCCAGGTCTTCGCCAGCGGCAAGCCCCTGTGGGCGGCCGATCAGGAAGAGCTGTTGACACACTTGCCGGTGCGCGCATCCGTTGCCCGGCAGGCGGGCCTGCGCGCGGGGGTCGGCCTGCCGATCACCGTGGGGCAGGAGGTGATCGCGGTCCTGGAGCTCTTTTCGGATCACGCGCATCCGCGCAATTGGCTCGCAAGTCTGATGCCCGCGATCAGCGATCAGATCGGCCGGATACTCGAGCGCGAGCGTGCCACGGCGCGGATGGCGGATGCGGTCCTGCATGAGCAGCAGGACCTGTTGCATACCCTGCACGATGCACTCGGACAGACGCTCACGGGGCTCGGCATGCTGAGTTCGGGACTGCGCCAGCGGCTGGCCGAGGCGGACGGGGATGCGGCCAAAATGGCGGCCGAGATCGCCCACCAGGCGCAGGAGGCGCTCGAACAGGTGCGGCAGCTGAGCCGCAGCCTGTTCCCGATCGAGATCGAGGCCGCCAGCCTGGCGGCGGCGCTGCGCGACCTCGCCCACGCCACGGAGTCGCTGCACAAGATCAGGGTGCGCGTCGAGGGAGAGCCTCCTCAGAGCCTCACTGACGGCGGCACTGCCACCCAGTTGTATCGAATCGCACAGGAAGCGGTGACCAATGCCGTCAAGCACGCGCGCGCTCATGAGGTCATCTTGAAGATCGGCGGCCAGCCGGGCTTCACGCGGCTGCAGATCAGGGACGACGGTATCGGCATCGGGGACACGAGTCAGTCGGATGGCGTAGGACTGCAAATCATGCGCTATCGTGCCCACTCGATCGGTGGCATTCTGACGGTTGAGCGAGGGTCGCCAGGGGGCACCGTGGTGACATGTACGCTGCGCTCGCCGCCCGGGCGCACGAAGCCCGCGGGGGGTGAACAGCAGCGTCGCCAGACGCACTGATCCCCGGATCGCATGAACGCCGAGAGCAAGCGCCCGACACGGATCCTGGTGGTCGACGACCATCCGATCGTTCGTCTCGGCATCCGCCGGATGCTCGAAGGTCACCCCGACCTGGAAATCTGCGGTGAAGCAGACTCCGCCGAGGCGGCGCTGCAGATCGCGAGCCGCCTCAAACCCGATCTCGCGGTGGTCGACCTGTCCCTGGCGCAGGGCACGGCGTTGAAGCTGATTCAGGCACTGCGGAAATCCGTAGCAAATCTTCGCGTGCTCGTTCTATCGATGCACGACGAGGCGCTGTTCGCGGAACGGGTGCTGGGGGCGGGAGCTCGCGGTTACATCATGAAGCAGGCAGCGATCGAGGGACTGGTGAACGCCATCCGCGAGGTCGCGTCCGGACGCATCTATGTCAGCGAGAACATGACGCAGCGTGCCCTGGCGAAGCTGAGCGGGAGCACGGGCCGGGAAGAAGGGTCGATCGACCCATTGGCTGCCCTGAGCAATCGGGAGCTCGAGGTCTTCAATCTGATCGGTCACGGCAAGAGCACCGTGGCGATCGCCGCGCAGCTCGAGGTGAGCGTCAAGACCATCGAGACATACCGCGCGAATATCAGGAGCAAACTGAACCTGCAAGACGCCAACGATCTGGTGCGCTTCGCCACGTCCTGGGCGGAAGGACTATGACGCCCAATCGGCCCGCGCGGCCAGTGCGCGCAGCGCTACCGGCGAGCAGCCGTGGAACTGAGCATCCGATCGGGTGAGCGCGGCGCACCGGGCCGCGGGCCCGTCGAGGTCGTCGAGCGCAAGGGAGCCGGACATCCCGACTCGATCTGCGACGGCATCGCCGAGCACGTGTGCGTGCGGCTGTGCCGCCAATACCTCGAGCGCTTCGGGGTCATTCTTCATCACAACGTCGACAAGGTGCTGCTGTGCGCGGGCGCCTCCCGGCCCGCCTTTGGGGGCGGCGAGATGCTCGCGCCCATCGAGATCTATCTGGCCGGCCGTGCCACTGCGGAGTACTCCGGCGCTCGAGTTCCGGTGCACGAGACCGCCGTCGACGCGTGCCGCGAATGGCTGAGCGCGCGCTTTCGCTGCCTCGATGTCGCGAGGGACGTTCGTATCGTCTCGCGCCTGCGTCCGGGCTCCGCCGAGCTCAACCGGCTGTTCGTTCGCGGCCGCGCCAGTCCGCTCGCCAACGATACCTCGTGCGGCGCCGGCTTCGCGCCGTTGACGGACCTCGAAAGGGCCGTGCTTGCGGTCGAGCGCACGCTGAACGATCGGGAGACGAAGAATGCGCACCCGCAGCTCGGCGAGGACATCAAGGTCATGGGGGTCAGGCGTTCGGGCGCCATCGAGCTCACGATAGGCTGCGCATTCATCGGCCGCTTCGTCAGCAGTCTCGAGGACTACATCCGCAAGAAGCAGGCAGCCGAGAATCTCGCGGTCGCGGCTGCCGCCAAGGCGACGGCGTTGCCGGTGCAGGCAAGAATCAACGTCGCCGACGATCTCGCGAGCGGTGATGTCTATCTGACCGTCAGCGGAACGTCCGCCGAGGCCGGCGACGACGGCGAGGCCGGCCGGGGCAATCGCGTCTCCGGGCTCATTACCCCCTACCGGGCCATGACCCTCGAAGCCGCGGCCGGCAAGAACCCTGTGAGCCACGTCGGCAAGCTCTATAACCTCATGGCGATGCGGATCGCCGCCGCCATCGCCGCCGGCGTGCCGGACGTTGAGGACGCCTCCTGCATCATCGTCAGCCAGATCGGCCGGCGGGTAGACGACCCGCAGGTGGTGGATGTCGGTCTGATCGGCCGGGGCGGGCGAGGCCGACTCGAGCGGCGCGTGACGGACATCGTGAACGCAGCATTACAACAGTTGCTCTCGCTGCGCGAGGAGCTGCTGGCGGAGCGGCTGCCTCTCTACTGAGCCGCGGCCTTGGCGGATTGTGCCGATCCGCCGGCGCCCCTCGCGAGCCCGGTCTGCCGGCCGGGTTGCGGGATTTCCCTTAAGACCCGTTCAGGGGAACCCTGATTGATCCCTTGAGCCGGGAGGCCGACCCTACTCTTCGAGGACTCGCCTGTCGGGGCAAGGCTGCCTTAGCGGGTCACGATCCGATGTCATCTGCGCATCGGATACTACAAGGGCCATTTCTTTCGGGTCCGCGCGAATCGGGAACCACAGGGTCTGCGAGCGTGCTTCAGCCGGATCTCATCCAGGACGCCCTCGAGTCCGCTCCCGATGCCATCGTCATCAGCGACGCCGGCGGCACCATCGTGTTTGCCAACCGCCAGGTGGCGGCGCTCTTCGGTTATGAGCCGCGGGAGATCGTGGGCGGCAGCATCGAGCAGCTCCTGCCGGAGCGGTTCCGCGCCGCGCACGTGGCTCACCGTCGCAGCTTCGCAACGAACCCGGGCTTCCGGCCGATGGGCACGGGTCTCGAGCTCTACGGGCGACGCAAGGACGGCAGCGAGTTCGGGGTAGAGATCAGCCTCAGCCCGATCGCCGGGGCGCGGCTCACGACCGCGGCCATTCGTGACGTCACCGAGCGCAAGCGCATCGAGACCGAGCTGGTCCGCGCCCGCGAGGTGGCGAACCGTGCGAACCTGGCCAAGAGCCGCTTCCTCGCGACCGCGAGTCACGACCTGCGCCAGCCGCTCCAGACGCTGGCGCTCCTCAACGGCGCCCTGCGCCGTGTAGTCGCTCACCAGGGCGCGCTGACCATGATCGGACAGCAGGAGCAGGCGATCAACGCGATGTCGCGACTGCTCGGCGCACTGCTGGACATCAGCAAGCTCGAATCCGGCGCCATCAGGCCCGATATCACCGACTTCACCGTGGACGCGCTCTTCGATGAGATGCGCCGCGAGTTCGCCAATGTCGCCGCGAGCAAAGGGCTGGCGCTCAACGTGCGGACAGAGCCGCTGACGGTGCACAGCGACCGTTCGCTGATCGAGCAGGTCCTGAGAAACCTCGTCTCCAACGCGATCAAGTACACCCGCGAAGGCTGGGTGTCGTTGCGCAGCCTCAGGCAGGGTGCGCTGGTCCGGGTGGAAGTGCTGGACACGGGGATCGGCATTCCGGCAGACCAGCTTCCCCACATCTATGACGAGTTCTTCCAGGTTGGGGTGGCGCCCAACACTTCACGCGATGGCTACGGCCTGGGGCTGAGCATCGTGCAGCGCATCGTCAGGCTCCTCGACCTCGAGCTCGAGGTGCGTTCGGAACCCGGCAAGGGATCGGCGTTCACCCTGACCCTTCCGGTCAGCTCGAACCGGGCAGCGAGCACGCCGGGGCTGCCGCTGCGGCGAGAAAACGGCCGCGCACCGCACAGGCAGCCCCATGTCCTGCTCGTAGAGGACGATGGCGCCGTGCGCGATGCGACGGGACTGCTGCTGCGGACGGAGAGCTATGACGTGACGGCAGTCGCGTCGCGCGCCGAGGCACTCGCCGCCGCCGATACCGACTCCTTCGATGTCGTCATCACGGACTACCATCTGGGAGAGGGTGAGACCGGCATGCAGGTCATCGAGGGACTGCGCGCGCGGCTCGGCGAATCGCTGAAGGCTGTGCTCGTGACCGGCGATACCTCCTCCGCGATGCGCGAGTTGCCAAGCCACCCGCTGACGCGCCTCGCCAGCAAGCCGATGCAGGCGGACGAGCTGCTCGAGCTCCTGCGGGAGCTGGCAGCGCTCTGATGCAGCGTTCGGACAGACGGCGCGGAGTTGCCGCCGTTCGTGACGCGTCACTCCCGCTGGATCGACTGCAGGTACTGCACCAACAGATCGATCAACCGGTCGGTCTGCGCGCCGCTCTGCGAATCGTTGCCCGCGGCGGCGCGGAAGGCGCGCCCCCAGACCGGCATGTCGCGCGTCCCGTGAGGCGGCAGCGCCGCGCGCCCGTCGATGATCCCGCGAATCCTGTCCGCCGGGAACCGCCCGCCGTGACGGCGCGCTATCTGCGTGAGGTCGGGTACGTCGACCCTCAGGCTGGAGGCCACCGGTCCGTTTCCCAGACCTTCGGCGCCATGACAACTCGCACAGTAGACCCTGAAAAGCTCAGGCCCCTTGTAACTCGAAAGGTCCTCGGCCTCCGCCGTGACGCACGCCGCGCAAGCCACCAGCAGGGCGGCGAGGAGACCGGGCAGCCGCCTCCTGAGAGCCGAGACTCCCGGCGGCAACGCAGCGGCGACGTCGATTCTCCACATGCATCCATTATAGGGTGGGAAGGCCGACGCGGAGCGCTCGTTACGGCGCGAGCAGCCCTTTACGCGCCGCGTGTCGCCCGCTCGAGCCGCGCAGCGATCTCCCGGAGCTCGGCGACCCACTCCGGCGCCTCGAGAATCTCGAAATCGGCACCGGTGAGAACGACCTGAGCCGCCAGCGCTTCGATCGAATCGGCACCGGTGCTGAGGGTGCAACTCTCCCCGTCCAGAGCTTCCAACACCCCGCACCAGCTCGGGATGCGCCTGGCCAGCTCGGCCACCGAGCCTTGCAAGCGGATGCGCATGCGATAGCGGTACGGTACCTGGGCGATCGAGCGAGACACATACGCCGCGATATCTCCGGGAAACTCGCGCGGCATGAATTGCGATCCGGACGCGGCGAGCCGTTGGACGCGATCCATGCGAAACGTGCGCCAGTCCTCCCGCTGCGAGTCCCAGGCGACCAGATACCAGAGCCGCCCGGTGTGCACCAGGCGCAGCGGCTCGATCAGCCGCGACGTGACGTTGCCGCCGCGATCGCGATAGCCGATGCGCAGTTTCAAGCGGTCACGACAGGCGCGGGCGATCTGCGTGAGGACATCGATGGAGGGGGCGGCCTCCAGGCGCGCGAGCGAGATGGTGACGGAGTGCAGCGCGCTCGCGCGCTTGCGCAGCCTCAGGGGGAGCAGCTGATCGAGCTTCGCGAGCAGCCTGACCGCAGTCTCCTCCATCCTGCCGATACTGCTGGCGGCAGCGCGTACTGCGACCGCAACCGCCACCGCCTCTTCATCGTCGAGGAGCACCGGGGGGAGCGAGGAGCCCGCCTTGAGCTGGTAGCCGCCGCCGAGCCCCGGCGAGGCCTCGACGGCATAGCCCAGCTCGCGCAGGCGATCGATGTCGCGACGGACCGTGCGCCCATCGACTTCGACGCGCTCGCTGAGCTCGGCGCCCGACCAGTAGCGGCGCGACTGAAGGAGCCACAGAAGGCGCAGCAGCCGGGCGGAGGTCTTGAGCATGGCCGGGGGCAGTATTGGGCTGATCGCGGACAGATCCTGTCCTCAATGCATTCTACGATCACCGGGTCGACCAGCGCAGGGGAATCGGGTCATGAACCTCTCGAGTGCCATCGAGCCCACCCTGAGCCCGAGACTGCGGGCGGCGAGCGTGCGCGTCTCGCGCCAGGTCAGAGCAGCGCCCGAGCGCATCTTCGATGTCCTGCTCGATGCCGACGCGGTGCGAAGCTTTCTTTTCACGGGCCGGCTCGGCGAGGCCGTCAGCGTGCAATTCGACGCGCGGGTCGGCGGCGGATTCAGGATCGTGCTTCACAGGGACGGCGAGGATGTCGAGTACTCGGGCGCATACCTCGAGCTCGACCGGCCGCACCGGCTCGTCTTCAGTCTGTTCGTCGCAAGATACGGGCAGCAGGATGACCGGGTGATCGTCGAGCTCGCACCGGTCGCGGAGCAGTCGCTCCTCGTCCTGACCCACGAGCTCAGCCTGCCGGATCCGGCAGAAAGGTCTCGCGTCCAGGACGAGTGGGCGACGGTCCTCGACGGACTCGACGCGCTGTGCACCGAAGGCGGCGTCGCCCATGCGCCGGCAGAGACCCGGGCGCGGCGGCACCGAAGCCGCCAGACGGGATTGCCGATCGGCTGACGGCCATTGCCGGCGGCTCTCGGAGCGGCATATCGTAGGCTCGAGCCAGAGTCGGTCCGTCGAGCTGCACATGAAACTCACATCGGCCGCCCTCACCCGCCGTGACTTCCTGACGGTCTCCGTGATGAGCTTGTCCGGAGTGGCGCTCGCGCCGACGCACGCGGCCGCGGCAGCCGCCGCCGCGCCTTCCGCCGGACCGCCGGACCCCCGGCTGATCGAAGATCTCGTCGCCGCGAACCGCATCCTCGCCGACCAGGGCATCGTCGATGGCTACGGGCACGTCAGCGCGCGCCACGATCGCAATCCCGGCCGCTATCTCCTCTCGCGCGACCTGGCACCGGCACTGGTGACCGCCGACGACATTCTCGAGTACGACCTCGACAGCAATCCGGTCGATGCCGGGGGCCGCTCGCAGTATCGCGAACGCTTCATCCACGGCGAGATCTATAAGGCACGACCGGACGTAAAGGCGATCGTGCACAACCATTCGACGGCCCTCATCCCCTTCAGCCTCAGCGGGGTGCCGCTGCGGCCCGTTTTTCACATGGCGGCGTTCGTCGTCGAGGGAGTGCCGGTATTCGACGCGGCGCGCGATCTCGGAATTCATCGGCTGCTCATCGAGACCCCGCAGCTCGGCCAGGCGCTCGCGCGGACGCTGGGAGACAAGCCCGCGGTGCTCATTCGAGGCCACGGGGTGGCCGTGGTGGGAAACTCGCTGCCGATGGCCGTCGGCCGCAGCGTGTATCTCGAAGAGAGCGCCAGGATCCAGTCGGACGCCATCGCCCTCGGTGGCGAAGTCACCTATCTCGACCCCGAGGCAGCGCGCTCCTGGGCGGACAACCCGTATCCGCGCGCCTGGGAGCTCTGGAAACGAAGGGCCGGGGCCAGGTAAACGGCCCGGACCGTCATGGGTCGCAAGACCACAGCCGCTGCGGTCGGGATTCAGGCCGGCGGAGCCGGGTTGCAGGGGCTCCTGCGCCTCCCGCCCCATGCGGCCTCAGTCATCCTGTTTGCGCACGGCAGCGGCAGCGGCCGGCTGAGCCCACGCAACAATTTCGTTGCCGAGCATTTGCAGCAGGCCGGGATCGCCACGCTGCTGTTCGACCTGCTCACCGAGCAGGAGGAGGAAGTCGACGCGCTCACTACGGAGCTGCGCTTCAACATTCCCTTTCTGACCGCGCGCCTGGCGGCCGCGAGTGAATGGACCCTTCGCCAGCCGCAGCTGCGCGGGCTCGCGCTGGGCTATTTCGGGGCGAGCACGGGAGCGGCGGCCGCGCTGGCCGCTGCCGCGGAGACTCCGGAAGTTACGGCCGTGGTCTCGCGCGGCGGCCGGCCGGACCTGGCTGGCCTCGCCCTCCCGCGGGTGCGCGCCGCGACGCTGCTCATCGTGGGCGGGAACGACCCGCAGGTCCTGGCCCTCAATCGAAAAGCACTGCAAGAGTTGCGCTGCGAGAAAGAGCTGGCGGTCGTGCCGGATGCGACGCATCTCTTCGTCGAGCCCGGCGCGCTCGAGCAGGTGACGGCGCTTGCCACAGAGTGGTTTCGCCGTCACGCCCGGCCGCATGGGGCGCCGGCGCCTGCGGATCGCTGACCAAACAAGCGCGGCGCGATATCCAGAAGATCGCGGCGCCACGCCCGCGAAGGCGCCGCCGAAAGCGGCGGGTCGCCGCAACCTGCGACTCAAACAACGAGCACGACCTTGCCCGTGTTCCTGCGGGCCTCGATATAGGAGTGCGCCTCGCCTGCCTGTGCGAGCGGGAAGGTCCTGTCCACATGCGGGCGCACCCAGCCTGCATTCAGCCCCTGCATCAGGACCTTCATCCAGGCCTCGATCTTCGACGCCTCATGCCACAGGTGCCCGAGATTGACCCCGAACACCGACCGGTTCCGGTTCATCAGCGCCACCGGATTGAACCATGGCATCTCCAATCCCACTTTGAGCAGCTTGAGCGGCCCGGGCAGCCTCGATTGGGCCATCGTGGAGGCGCCGAACATTCCGAGCCTCCCGGTATGGCGCAAAGCGCGATAGCTCTTCTTCCATTCCGCCCCGCCGAGCGGGTCGAGGATGAGCTCCACGCCGCGGCCCTGCGTCAGCCTGGCCACCTCGCGCGTCCAGTCGAGCCTGGTGTAGTCGATCGCCTCATGGAGACCGCGCTGCCTGAGGAAGGAATGCTTGGCCGCACTCGCCGTGCCGTAGATCGTGGCGCCGACATGGCGGGCAATGTCGATCGCCGCCAGCCCGACGCCGCTCCCCGCGTTATGGATCAGCACCGTCTCGCCGGGCTTCAGTGCGCCCATCACGACCAGCAGCTGCCAGGCGGTCAGATAGTTGACCGGGATCGCTGCCGCCTGCTCGAAGCTCAAAGCGGGCGGCTTCTCGAAGGTCTGGATCTGCGGCACTGCCACAGTGTCGGCATAGCCGCGAAAGCGAGTGAGGGCGAAGACGTCCCTGCCGATCCAGGCCGAGTCCGCCTGCGGGCCGACCGCATCGACTGTCCCGGAGACTTCGTAGCCCACCACCGCCGGCAGCTTCGGGGCATCCGGGTAGAGACCCTTGCGGGCCAGGATGTCCGCGAAGTTGATGCCGCTCGCCCTGACCCTGATGCGCAGCTCGCCGGCTTGCGGCTGCACGTCGGCGGCCTCGCGCAACTGCAGTTTTTCCGGGCCCCCGGTCGCGGTGATCCAGACTTGCTTCATGGCAGGGACTCGCGTTCAGCTCAGAGGCAGTTGGCAG
>DASYYF010000062.1:0-2460 GCA_035934055.1 Steroidobacteraceae bacterium
GCTAGAAAGGACCGTACAGCGCCCGGACCAGATCGAGCACCAGCGCCTTCACGAGCGCCGCATCGACCTCTGCGGTCGGGTAATCGCCTACCGCGTTGCCGCCGTGAGCGTCGGAGGTATTGCGCTCAAAGTGGATCCGCCGGGTCTGCCGGTCCGGCCTGGCGCGCAGGTACGGGTAACCCCCGAAGCCGTGGCCGAGGCGCGCGTGCCTGCTCACCGGGACATCGATCCGCGCGCCGTTTTCGTCACTCAGCACTCTCGCCGCCACCCCGCGCTGATGGAGTGACTGGGCCATCTGCTCGAGGGCGGGTGTGATCACGCTCGCCAGGCAAGCCGCGGCGGCTTGAGCGAAATTCTCCTCGGCCGCCGGCTTGCCAGCCGTCTCATCGCGCGCCTGCGCGAGGCGCACTTTGTGATGGGCGAAGATGGCGTCGAGCTCCTGCTCGATGTCTTTGGCCATGGGCGACAGCTTACATCGCTACGCGGCTCGGTCCCTGCGGAAAACGCGCCGCAGCAGGCGCACGGCGAACCAACAGAAGAGCGCGACGAGTGCCAGTGCCGCCGCCGGCGCAGCGAGCGCCAGCAGCGAAACGATGAGCGCGCCGCCGAGCTCTCCGGTGGCGATCGCGTGATTGCCGAGCCCCGCGGTCATGGCCGTCGATTTAGCGCGCAGCAGCGAGGTCAGACCCTGGATCACCGCGGCGGCACCCCCACCGGCGATTACGGCCGTAGCCCACCGGACCATCGGCGGCAGGTCCGTCATGACCGCCGCCGACACGACGGTCCCGGCGATGAGCGCCGCGGGAGCGGCCAGCACGTCGAGAACGTTGTCCAGGCCCGGAATGTAGTAGGCGAGGATCTCCAGCGCCGCCGCCAGGCTCAGCATCACCAGCGCCGCCGCCGTGCCGAGCCAGGCGAGGCTGGCGGTGAGCGTGAGATGTCCGGTGTAGGCGGCGATGCTCAGCACCAGCATCGGCAGGAATACGCGAAAGCCTACCGCCGCCGCAAGTCCCACGCCCATCGCCGCCGCGAGGACAAGGTCGAATCCCGCCGTGGGCGGCGTGGAAATCATGCCGGCTACCATAGAAGCGGCTGCCATCCCTGTCGAGCGACCCGTCGTTCAGTTGGCGGCGCGCCGGCCGGACAGCGCCGGCGAGCTCCGGGCTCGGGACCGCTCGCCTCCCCCGGCTCGAGCGCGCGAAGCGCGCGCCACACTTGCGCGAGCTGATGCAGCAGCCGGGCGCACGGCATACTTGAGCAGCCCGAACGCGCGGCCGAGAGAGTACAGCGCCGCGAGAATCAGGAACGATGCCAGCCAGGGATGCACGTCGGCTTTCCAGCCTGCGATAGCGACCAGCAGCAGCGCCCACACGAAGAGTACGGCCCGGGGGCTCACGGGCACAGGTTCGCCGCCAACGCGGGTCCGCGACAGGCGGACGTATTCATGCCACAGCGCCACGACCCCGAGCACGCCCCAGGCAGCCATGCCGAGCACAACTGCGGTCCGGGCATCCCAGTGGCGGTAAAGCTGCGCTGTCAGGACCAGCAGATAGGCTGCGGCCACGATCGCGCCGGGCAGGATGCCGATCAGGGCGACAGCCCGTATGCCGAGCTGCACGACCGCACGGTAAGCGCTCATCTGTGAACCTCCGGGGGCGGACCCGTGAGCAGTCGGCCCCGTGCACTCCCAAGCCTCTTTGACAGCGCCGGGGCTGACGGGTGCCTGGCCGCCGGAGGGGATCGGAAAGAGCTTTTAGTCGAACTCCCGCGCCGCCTGCGGCGGCGGTCGGGAGTTCTCACCCGCACAACTGCAGGAAGATGCCGACAGGCATGAACCGTTTCTTGGAATTTCGCGCGCCCGGAGAGATTGCTCGCGGACTGCGCCCGCTCGTCCCTCGCGAGACGCTCGGGACCGCACGCGCAGGAAACGCGTGCGTCCAACCTGGCTCGGAGACTCGCCAGGTTAGTCGAACTCCCGCGCCGCCTGCGGCGGCGGTCGGGAGTTCTCACCCACACAACCGCAGGAAAACGCTGCCAGGCATGAACCGTTTTTTGGAATTTGGCGCGCCCGGAGAGATTCGAACTCCCGACCCCCTGGTTCGTAGCCAGAGATAACGAGTTTTGCCGAGTGTGGTCCTGTGATGTAAGTTGCTGAAATGCCTGAAAACATAGTGCCGCAGAATTCGGTGCATTATAGTCGGTTTCTGAGCAGTCTGCTCACATGGTGCTCACATGGCCGACCCCCTGGTTTTCACGCAAGCCAACGTCCGCGCGCTGAGCTACACGCGCACTGATGGTCAGCCAGAATTCACATGGGATAAGAACCAGGTCGGGCTTGGGGTTCGCATCACAGGGAGCGGCGTAAGGAGTTTCGTACTCCGCTACCGGGTGAACGGTCGGCAGCGCTTGAAGACGCTGGGACATACGGCCACCCACTCAGTTGACGACGCTCGCAAATGG
>DASYYF010000041.1:0-11949 GCA_035934055.1 Steroidobacteraceae bacterium
TTCTCGGAGAGCGCGGGATCCTTGGGCACCACGAAGAGCGCCACAACCTCGCCTGAGCGCTCGTCGGGCTGCGCGACCGCGGCGGCTTCGAGGATCCCGGGATGCGCGGCGGCCACGGCCTCGACTTCGTTCGGATACACGTTGAAGCCCGAGACGAGGATCATGTCCTTCTTGCGGTCCTCGATGTAGACGAAGCCGCGCTCGTCCATGTGGCCGACGTCGCCGGTGCGCAGGTATCCGTCCGGCAGCATCACCTTGGCGGTCTCGTCGGGGCGGTTCCAGTAGCCCTTCATCACCTGCGGGCCGCGCACGCAGATCTCGCCGATCTTGCCGAGAGGAAGATCGTTGCCGGCGTCATCCTTGATGGCGATCTCGGTGGAGGGGATCGGAACACCGATCGAGCCGTTGAATCCCTCGCTCGGCGGATTGATGCAGGCGGCGGGCGAGGTTTCGGTCAGGCCCCAGGCCTGCGAGAGCACGTTGCCGGTGGCTTCCTTCCACTTCGCCGCGACCGCGGCCTGCACCGCCATGCCGCCGCCCAGGGAGATCTTGAGGCCGCTGAAATCGATCTTGTCGAAGCCGGGGGCGTGGAGCATCGCGTTGAAGAGCGTGTTGACGCCCGAGATGAAGTTGCAGGGATAGCGCTGCATATCGGCGATGAGGGACTTGAGGTCGCGCGGGTTGATGATGAGGAGGTTCCGCCATCCGAGGCGCGCGAACACCATGCAGTTACAGGAGAGGGCGAAGATGTGATAAAGCGGAATGGCGGTGAGGAGCGTCCCCCGATCCGGCAGACTCTCGCCGATCCAGGCCTCCGCCTGCAGCACGTTGATGCTCACGTTGCCGTGCGAGAGCATCGCGCCCTTGGAGACGCCTGTGGTGCCGCCGGTGTACTGAAGGAACGCGAGGTCGTCGGGACCCAAGTCCACCGGGGCGAGCGGCAGCGTCATGCCTGCCTTCACCGCCGCCCTGAACGAGGTCGCGCTCGCGATGCGCCAGGGCTGCACCTGCTTCTTCACGCTCCGCACGACGAAGTTGACGATCGCGGACTTGGGGAACGGCAGGTAATCGCCTACCGCGGTGACCAGCACGGTCGTGAGCCTGGTGTGCGGCAGCGCCTTCTCCACCACGTGAGCGAAGTTCTCGAGCACCACGATGGCCGTGGCCCCGGCGTCGGTGAGCTGATGCTCGAGCTCCGGTGCGGTGTAGAGCGGGTTGGTGTTGACGACGATGAGCCCGGCGCGCAATGCCCCGAAGAGCGCGATCGGATACTGCGGGGTGTTCGGCAGCATGATGGCGATGCGGTCGCCCTTGCGGAACCCCTGCTGCTGCAGCCACGCGCCGAAGGCGCGCGAGAGGGTGTCGAGCTCCCGGTAGGTGATCGTCGCGCCCATGTAGACATAGGCGACCCGATCGGCGTGCCTGGCGCAGGTTTCCTCGAGGAGCTGCTTTAGCGAGCGCAGCTTCGCGGGATCGACGTCCGCGGGCACGTACGGCGGGTACGACTTCAGCCAGATCTTGTCCATCAGCTTCCCCCGGTTTGACGTTTCTTATTGAGGAGCGGTTCCAGGTACGGCCATACGGTATCGAGTACGGGCGCTTCCCCGCGCGCATTCGGGTGCATGCCGTCCTCCTGCATGAGCTGCGGCTCGAGCGCCACCCTCTCGAGCAGGAACGGCACCAGCGGCAGATGATATTGGTTTGCCACCTCCGGGAACACGCGCTCGAATTCCTCCGTGTAACGCGGCCCGTAATTAGGCGGGATGCGGATGCCGACCAGCAGCACGCGCGCGCCGGCCGCGCGCGCGAGCTCGACCATCCGCTCGAGGTTGGCGCGCATTTCGCTCACCGGCAGCGCGCGCAGGCCGTCGTTGGCGCCGAGCTCGAGGATCACGAGCCCGGGGCGGTGGAGCTTCAGCGCGCGCGGCAACCGTTCGAGCCCGCCACCGCTCGTCTCGCCGCTTTCGCTGGCATTGACTACTTGGTATCCGTACCCTTGAGAACGCAGTCGCTGCGCGAGCAATGCGACCCAACCCTCCTGCGGAGCGAGTCCATATGCAGCGCTCAGGCTGTCACCGAATACGAGGATCGTGCGGCCCGCGGCCGCCTCGGCCGCGAGCGCGATGAGCAGCAATCCCACGGCGAGCGCGCCGGCGCCGGCGACTTTTGACTTCGTTCTCAAGGCCGAAAACCTCTCCAAGCAGGTTAGCAGCCCGGAAGGCGCGCTGACCATTGTCGATTCGGTGTCGCTCGAGATCGCGCGCGGCGAGTCGGTGGCGGTGGCGGGCCCCTCGGGGGCCGGCAAGTCGACGCTGCTCGCGCTCCTGGCCGGCCTCGACACCCCGAGCGCGGGGCGTGTGCTGCTCGAGGGCACCGACCTCACGAGCCTCGATGAGGACGGGCGCGCGCGCCTGCGGGCGCAGCGCGTCGGCTTCGTGTTCCAGTCCTTCCACCTGATTCCTGCGCTCACGGCGCTCGAGAATGTGATGCTGCCGCTCGAGCTCGCCGGGAGCGCCGATGCGCGCCGCTCGGCCGCCGAGACGCTCACCCGCGTGGGACTCAAGGGGCGCACCGGGCATTACCCGCGCCAGCTCTCCGGCGGCGAGCAGCAGCGCGTCGCCATCGCCCGCGCCTTCGTCACCCGCCCGGCGGTGCTGTTTGCGGACGAGCCCACCGGCAACCTCGACACCGCGACCGGCGCGCGGGTCGGGGAGCTGCTCTTCGAGCTCAACGCCAACGCCCACACGACCCTCGTGCTCGTCACCCACGACCGGGATCTCGCCGCGCGCTGCGGCCGGATGCTGCGCATGGAAGCCGGGCGGATCGCATGAGGGCCGCACGGCTCGCGCTGAGGACTCTGGCGCGCGAGTGGCGCTCGGGCGAGCTCGGCGTGCTGCTGCTCGCGCTCACCGTGGCGGTCGCCGCCCTCACCGGCGTCGGCTTCCTGGTCGGGCGCATCAGCGCCGCGGTGGCGTTGCAGGCGAGCTCGGTGCTCGCGGCCGACATCCGTCTGGGATCCCCCCGGCCGCTCGGCGACCAGTACTTCGCCGAGGCCGCGCGCCGCGGACTCGCCTCCGCACGCGCCACCTCGCTCCTTTCGGTGGTCTTCAACGGCGACGCCAGCCAGCTCACCAACGTGACGGCGGTGACCGCGGGCTATCCGCTGCGCGGGCGGCTGCTGCTTGCCGCGGAGCCCTTCGCGCCCGGGACGCCGGCGGCGGGGATTCCGGCGCCCGGGGAGGTCTGGCCGGCGTCCAAGCTGCTCGCCGCGGTCGGCGGCAAGGTCGGTTCGCAGCTCTCGATCGGCGCGGCCACCTTCCGTGTGACGCGCGTCCTCATCTCGCGCCCCGACCAGGGCGGCACCTTCGCCGAGCTCGCGCCGAGCCTCATCATGAATGCGGCGGATCTGCCCGCCACGCGTCTCATCCAGCCCGGCAGCCGTGTCAGCTACCACGGTCTCTTCGCCGGCGAGCGCCCCGCGATCGACGAGCTCAAGGGCTGGCTTTCGCTCCACAAGCTGGCCGGCGAGCGGCTGCGCGACATCACCGACGCGAGCCCCCAGGTGCGCAACGCCGTCGACCGCGCCGGCCGCTTCCTGAGTCTCGCGAGCCTGGTGAGCGTGCTCCTCTGCGCGATCGCGGTGGCGATGGCCGCGCGGCGCTACGTGCACCGGCACCTCGATACCGTGGCGCTCATGAAGACCCTCGGGGCGACACGCGCCTTCACGCTCGCGGTCGCGGTGCTGCAGCTTCTCGCGCTCGCCCTGATCGCCGCGCTCGCAGGCTCGGCGCTCGGGTTCCTGGCGCAGGAGTGGCTGCTGCGCACCATCCGCGGGCTCCTCGCGTTGACCGAGCTTCCGGCCCCGAGTGCCGCGCCCCTCGCCTTAGGCTTCCTGACGGCGATCGCGGTGCTCGCCGGCTTTGCGCTCCCCCCGCTCATTCAGCTCGGGCGCGTGCCGGCGCTGCGCGTCCTGCGCCGCGACGTGGGTCCGCCGCCGCCGCTCGTGCTGCTTGCCTTCGGGCCGGCGGTCGCGGTGGTGGCGCTCCTCATCTACTGGGTGGTGCGGGACGCGCGGCTCTTTCTCTATCTCGCCGCGGGGCTCGCGGTATTTCTCGCGCTGCTGGCGCTCGCGGGCACGGGACTCGTGCTGCTCGCCGGCCGCTTGCGCGGGCGCGTAGGGGTGGCGTGGCGCTTCGGGGTCGCGAACCTGAGCCGCCGCCGTGCCGAGAGCGTCGTGCAGCTCGTGGCCTTCGGCACCGGGATCATGGTGCTGCTGCTCCTCGGGATCATCCGTGACGATCTGAACAGCGACTGGCGCCGCACGCTCCCGCCGGATCTTCCCAACTACTTCTTCATCAACATCCCGCCCGGTGAGCGCGACGCCTTCATCCGTTTCGTCGAGGCTCAGGGCGCGCGCACCACGCGCGTGCTGCCCATGATTCGCGGGCGTCTCACCGCGATCAACGGACGCGCGGTCGAGGAGGGGCGCCGCGGCGGCCGGGGCGATGAGGAGGGTTTTGCGACGCGCGAGCAGAACCTCACCTGGACCACGGACCTGGGGGCCGACAACCGCATCGTCGCCGGACGCTGGTGGACCGGGGAGGATGTCGGCAAGCCCCTCGTGTCGCTCGCCACCGAATTCCAGGAGGCGCTCGGCGTCGACCTGGGCGATCGGCTGACCTTCGATATCGGCGGCGAGACGATCGAGGCGACGGTCGCGAGCATCCGCAAGGTGAAGTGGGACAGCTTCCGGCCGAATTTCTTCATCGTGTTCGCACCGGGCGTGCTCGAGCGCGTGGCCGGCACGTACATGACGAGTGCCTACTTCACGCCCGGCACCGCGCGCACCCTCGCCGAGCTCGCGCACCGCTTCCCGAGCGTCTCGATCTTCGACATCGACGAGCTCCTCAGGCAGGTACGCGCGGTGCTCGACAAGGCGGCGCTCGCCGTGCAGAGCGTGTTCGTCTTCACTCTCTTCGCCGGGCTCACGGTGCTGCTCGCCGCGGTGCAGTCGAGCCGTGACGAGCGCCGCTACGAGAGCGCGATGCTGCGTACGCTCGGCGCGAGCCGCGGCACGGTGGTGCAGGGCGTGCTCGCGGAGTTCGTGACTTTGGGGACCCTCTCGGGGCTCATCGCCGCGGCCGGCGCCTCGCTCGCCGCCTACTTCCTCACGACGCGCTGGCTCGAGCTGCGCTACGTGTTCGATCCCGTGCCCTGGGGGGTCGGCATCGTCGGGGGAGCCTTGCTGGTGGCGGCGGGGGGCTGGCTCGCCACGCGCTCGGTGGTGAATCAGCCGCCGCTCACGACGCTGCGGGGCTGAGGCCGCTCGCCGCTTTTTGTCAGGTCAGCGCTCCTCGATGGCACGTCCGCCGCCGGCCGCGGCGTGACATCGAGCCACACCTCCCCGTCGACGACCTGCACCTCGTAACGGGCCGTACAGCCCGCGTCCGGCGCCTCCGCCGCGCCGTCGCCAAGCCCGATTACCCAGCCGTGCAGCGGACAGGTGACCTGCTCGCCGTGCACGATGCCCTGCGACAGGGGCCCGCCCTTGTGCGGACAGCGGTCACGCAGGGCGAAGACCCGGTCGTCGGCCGTGCGAAATACGGCGATGGCGATTCCGGCGACCTCGGCCACGCGGGCGCCGAGGGGCGGGATGTCCGAGACTGCGCAGATCCTCGACCACTGAGTCATTGCCGCGCAGCCTCGCCTTCGGGGATGACGCGCAGCGACTCGAATTCATGGCGTGCGACGCCCGCGACCCGCTCCTTCCACGGGTCCGGCTCCTCGCTGATCGCGAACTGCAGCCGCTCGTAGAGCGCCTTGCGCCGCGCGCGGTCGGCGACCACCCTGGCCTTGCAATAGTCGAGTCCGACGCGCGCCACGAAGTGCACGGTCCGCTCCAGGTAATGGCCTTCCTCGCGGTAGAGCTGCAGGAACGCGCCGGCGTATTCGAGCACCTCCTCGCGGCTCTCGACCTTGGCGAAGAACTGCGCCACCTCGGTCTTGGTGCCGCCGTTGCCGGCGACGTAGATCTCCCAGCCCGAGTCGACGGCGATGACGCCGACGTCCTTGATGCCGGCTTCCGCGCAATTGCGCGGGCAGCCGGAGACCGCGAGTTTCACCTTGTGCGGGGCGTACATGCGCCACAGCGCGTGCTCGAGCTCGATCCCCAAGCGGGTCGAGTCCTGAACGCCGAAGCGACACCACTCGGACCCCACGCACGTCTTCACCGTCCGCAGCGCCTTGGCGTAGGCGTGACCCGAGGGCATATCGAGATCGCGCCACACGGCCGGCAGATCCTCCTTCCTGACCCCGAGGAGGTCGATGCGCTGGCCGCCGGTGATCTTGACCGTCGGAATCTGGTACTTGTCGACGACGTCCGCGATGCGGCGCAGCTCCGCGGCGCTCGTCGAGCCGCCCCACATCCGCGGCACCACCGAATAAGTGCCGTTCTTCTGGATGTTGGCGTGCGCGCGCTCGTTGATGAACCGCGACTGCGGATCGTCCTGCGCCTCGCGCGGCCATGTCGACAGCACGTAGTAGTTGAGTGCGGGTCTGCACCTGGCGCAGCCGTTGGGAGTGCGCCACGCCATCATCTTCATGGCCTCATCCGCCGAGAGCAGGTGCTGCTCGCGGATCGTGCGGCGCACTTCCTCGTGCGTGTGCTCGGTGCAGGCACACAGGGGCTTCGCCTTGGGCGCCGGCGAGTAATCCCCGCCGGCGGTGATCGCCAGAAGCTGCTCGACGAGGCCGGTGCAGGAGCCGCACGAGGAGGAGGCCTTGGTGTGCCTGCGCACCTCCTCGAGCGTGAAGAGGCCCTTCTCCTTGATGGCCTTGACGATGACGCCTTTGCACACGCCGTTGCAGCCGCACACCTCCATTGCGTCCGTCATGCCCGCGGCGCGCTCGCGTCCCTGGTAGCCGCCGTTGCCGAGGTTACGATCGCCGAACATGAGCTGCGGACGCAGCTGCGCCACGTTGGTGCCGTCTCGCAGGAGCTTGAAGTACCAGGCGCCGTCGGCGGCATCGCCGTACATGACGCTGCCGACGAGCTTGCCGTCCCTGATCACGAGCTTCTTGTAGACGCCGGCCGCCGGATCCGAGAGCACGATCTCCTCGGCGCCCGCCCCGCCCTGGAAGTCGCCGGCCGAGAACAGATCGATCCCGGTCACTTTGAGGCGGGTGGAGGGCACCGAGCCGCCGTAGCGCCCGATGCCGTACTGCGCGAGATGATTGGCGGCGACCTTGGCCATCTCGAAGAGCGGTGCGACGAGTCCGTAGGCCACGCCGCGGTGGCTGACGCATTCGCCCACGGCATAGATGCGCGGGTCGAAGGTCTGCATCGTGTCGTTGACGACGATGCCGCGGTTACAGTGGAGGCGGGCCGACTCCGCGAGCTCGGTGTTGGGGCGAATGCCGACGGCCATCACGACGAGCTGTGCGGGGAGCTGCTGACCGTCCGCGAGCTGCACGGCGCACGCCCGTCCCTGGCTGTCGCCGAGGATCGCTTGCGTCTTCGCCTCGAGAAGAAAGCGTATGCCGCGCGCCTCGAGCGATTGCCTGAGGAGCTGCGCCGCGGCCGGGTCGAGCTGCCTCTCCATGAGCCAGGGCATGAGGTGCACCACCGTGACCTTCATGCCGCGAGCTTTCAGACCGTTGGCGGCTTCGAGCCCGAGCAGGCCCCCGCCGATCACCACCGCATCGGGAAAGCGCGCGGCCGCCTCGATCATGCGATGCGTGTCCTGCGCGTCGCGGTAGGTGATGACGCCTTCGAGCTCCTTGCCCGGGAGCGGCAGAATCACCGGCTGCGAGCCGGTCGCGAGCAGCAGCCGGTCGTAGTCCGCCACCGTACCGTCCGCGCTCACGACGCGGCGCGCGGTGCGGTCGAGCTTCACGACCTTGCTGCTCAAGTGCAGCCGGATTCCGTGGCGCTCGTACCAGAGGAGGTCGTTCAGGATGATCTCCGGGAGCGTCTGCTCACCGCAGAGCACCGGGGATAAGAGGATCCGGTTGTAGTTGGGCAGCGGCTCGGCGCCGAAGACGGTGATGTCGTAAAGGTCGGGCGCGTACTTGAGCAGCTCCTCGAGCGTGCGCCCGCCCGCCATTCCGTTGCCCACGACCACCAAACGCTGCTTGTGCATGCCCATGCCCTGCGCCCGCGCCAGAACCCGTAGGGAAGCAACGAGCAAGATCGGTGCCACCCGCAGGGCGCCGGATCCGTGGGCCTGGCCGCCGCACACGCACCGATTCGGGGCATGGGCGGACTCCCATGCGTCATGTTGGACCGGCAATCGCCCGCAAGCCTTCCGCCCGAAGCCCGGCAGGCGGTGCCGACCGATGGCATAGGCGTTGCATCCGCAGTCCCACCACTGGCGCACTTTGCCGAAAGAGCCGAGGTATCTCAGATGGATTACGTCGCACCGAATGGAGCCGTTGCAGCGATGGTGAGCGCGGGAATCGTCAAGGCGCGACTCCCGCGCAGTGATCTGCTGATCCGGGGCGCGCTGTCGGGTGCGCTCCTCGGGGTCGCGACGAGCTTGGCTCTCGGGGCGGCGGTGCAGACGGGCCAGAGCATCGTCGGTGCCCTCGTCTTCCCGGCCGGATTCGTGATGATCGTGCTGCTCGGTCTCGAGCTCGTCACGGGGAGCTTCGCATTGCTGCCCCTGGCATGGATCGAGCGCAAGGCGAGCGCGGCCCAGGTGCTCGGGAATCTGAGCTGGGTGTTCCTCGGCAACCTGTTGGGCGCATTGCTCTATGCCGGACTCCTGGTCACCGCGCTCTCGATGATGGGGAGCGCTCCGCAGCAGGATCCGTTGGCTGCGAAACTGGTTGCGGTGGCGACGGCCAAGACGCTCGGTTACCAGCACGCCGGACTTGCGGGCCTCGTGACGGCGTTCGTCAAGGCGATGCTCTGCAACTGGCTGGTCTGCCTCGGCGTCGTCATGGCCATGACCTCGAGCTCCACCGTCGGCAAGATCGCCGCCGCCTGGTTGCCGATCGTGGTGTTCTTCGCCCAGGGCTTCGAGCACTCGGTGGTCAACATGTTCGTGATCCCGGCGGGCATGATGCTCGGCGCCAGGGTCAGCGTCGCTGACTGGTGGTTGTGGAACCAACTCCCAGTGACGCTCGGTAACTTCGTCGGCGGCTTCGGCTTCACGGGGCTCGCGCTGTACCTCGCCTATCGCGATCGGGCCGTACCCACGGCCGAGCGGGCCCCCGCTGCGCCGCTCACGCCGCTGGCGGAAGCGGCCGGCGACGCGCCTGTCCCGGCGACTTGAGCCCTTCCCGTGGACTATCTGCCGGTATTCCTCAGCCTCAAGGGACGGCGGGCCGTCGTAGTCGGCGGCGGCCCTGTCGCCGCGCGCAAGGCGGACGCGCTCGCGAAGGCCGGTGCCCGCGTGACGCTCGTGGCCCCGCGGCTGCTGCCGCAGCTGGCCGCGCGCGCCGCCGACGGAGACCTCGAGCACCTCGCGGCGGAGTTCTCGCCGGCGCAGCTCGACGGCGCGGCGCTCGCGGTCGCGGCGACCGATGACGCAGGCGTCAACACGGCCGTGTCGCGCGCCGCACAGTCGCGGCAGATCCCCGTCAACGTGGTCGACCAGCCGGCTCTCTCGAGCTTCATATTCCCCGCGATCGTCGACCGCTCGCCGCTCGTCGTGGCGGTGAGCTCCGCGGGAGGCGCGCCGGTGTTGGCGCGGCGCGTGCGTGCGCAGATCGAGGCGCTGTTGCCGGCGCGGCTCGGTGCGCTCGCGCGTTTCATGCGCGAACGCCGCGAGAAAGTGAGGCGGGCCCTCGGCGCGCCCGCGCGCCGCGCGTTCTGGGAGCGCATCGCGGGCGGCGCCGCCGCGAGCCGTGTGCTGGCCGGAGACGAGGCAGCGGCAGCGGAGATCTTCGCGGGCGAGCTCCGCAACTCGCAGCTGCGGGCTTCCCGGGCAACCGGCGGCAGCGGCCTCGGCGAGGTGTACCTCATCGGCGCCGGCCCGGGCGATCCGGACCTCCTGACGCTCAGGGCGCTGCAGCTGCTGCAGCAGGCCGACGTCATTCTCTACGACCGCCTGGTGCCGGATGCCTTGCTCGAGAGAGCGCGCCGCGATGCGCAGCGCATATTCGTCGGCAAGGAGCCCGGCGAGCACGCACATCAAGCGCGCATCAACGAGCTGCTGGTCGAGCTCGCACGAGCGGGCAAGCGCGTCGCACGCCTCAAGGGCGGCGATCCCTTCGTCTTCGGCCGCGGAGGTGAGGAGCAGGAGGTGCTCGCCGCGCATGGCATCCCCTGCCTCGTCGTGCCGGGCATCACCGCCGCGCTCGGGGCGGCCGCCTGCGCCGGTATCCCGCTCACCCATCGCCGGCTCTCGCACAGCGTCACGCTGGTGTCCGGCCACGCGGTTCTCGATGGCTCACTCGACTGGCGCTCGCTCGCGCGCCCCGCGCAGACGGTGGTGTTCTATATGGGGATCGCGCAGCTCCCGCGCATCGTCGCCAGGCTGCGCGCCGCGGGCGCCGCTGCCGATGAGCCCGCCGCCCTCATCGAGCAGGCGACCTTGCCGGGACAGCGCGTGCTGCGCTCAGGTCTGGCGCGCATCGCAGAGCTCGCCGGCCGCGCGCAGATCGCCTCGCCTGCGCTCCTGATCGTCGGCGCGGTGGCGGCGCTTGCCGAGGTGGAAACGCCCGCCGCGGCAGCGGGCCCGGCGGCCGTCCCCGCGCAAGCGCTCGCCTCGCCGCAGTGAGCGCCCTCTGGTGCGGCAGCGCCTGTCCCGAGAGAGACTGAGCGGTTTCGACGGGCAGATGAGCTTCTGTCTCAGCGTCGTCTCGCCTCACGTTTCTCACGTTTGGCTGCGCGCTTCTCGTCAAGCGTCTTGGCGGGCTTCTTGCGGGTCTCTTTTCTCCGATCCATCCCCTTGCTCATACGGTCTCCTCTCCTCGCACGGGTTCTCGACCGGCGGACGTTATCGCGCGGACGGTCGCCGTGCCGTGAATGTTACCCCGTGCTGCAATCGGCAGCCGCGCCGAGCCTCAGCGCTGCGCGACGCCGATCGTCACCCAGGAATCGGGCTGCGGCTCGAGGCGCATGGTGAGCCCCTCGATGGTGAGCAGGTAGTTCCCGGGGCCGAAGGCGGAGCTGTTGACCGCAACGCGCAGATGCCCGTTTGAATCCTTGGTGAGATTGTCGATGACCATGACGCGCCCCTGGTCGAGGCGGTCGATGGTGATGCGGAAATCCTTATAAGGTGAGCGCGACTCGTCGATGTGGAAGTCGACGAGCTGCGCGGCTCCGCCGCCGATCACGATCGCAGGCGTGTTGGAGGCGCCCGAGCGGTTCGGCAGCAGGCGGATGACGCGGGTGCTGGTCGCCGCATCGAGCGCGCGATCGGTAACCTGCCGCTGGAGCTCGAGGATCTTGTGGGTCTTGCCCGCGCTGCCGGCCGCGACGATCGAGAGCGCGAGGGCGAGCAGCACGGCGAGCCCGGCGGTGCCGAGGATCGCCGCGGGCTGCTGCCAGATCGGCTTCGCGGCCTCCTGCCAGGGCTCGGGCTTGCCGCTCGCCTCGAGGAGCCGCAGGCCCGCGTTCACGCGCTCCGGAAGTCCGAGCTCATCGAGGAGCTGCGGGTGCTCTTTGCAGTAGCGCTCGAAGTCGGTTGCGGCCTTGATGGGGAGCTTCCCCGAGAGGTAGCGCTCGACGATCTGGTTGCGCGCGATGAAGTCGCGGTCCATGCCTCGCGCGGGTGAGCCGCCCGCCGGGGCCGGCGCCGCGGGTGCCGCGGGCGCAGCTGCGGGCTTCGCGGCAGCGGCCCGGGGCGTCTCCGCGGCAGAGGGCTGTGCCGGCTTCGGCGCGGAGCCGCTCGGACGCGGCGCGGGCGCGGTGGCCTTTGCGGAGGCGGAGGCGGCGGCGCGTGCGTTCGCCCAGCTCGCGAGCGAAGGCGCCTCCGCCGGCGGCGGGGCTGCGGGCGC
>DASYYF010000069.1:0-41926 GCA_035934055.1 Steroidobacteraceae bacterium
TTGGCGGAAATCGTCGAGACGATTTCCGCGAGACCCCGCACGTTTCGCCGCGGGCCCGGGAACGGCCCGGGCCCGCTATGCACTGCCGACGATTGCCGGGGCGCTAGGTGTCGCGATGCGGGCCACTGTCGATATGCGCGAGTTTTCGCGCGTTGCTCAGACGGTAGAAACGACGTAGCTCGCTGAGCACCTCCCCTTCGGTGGCGGCCCCGGCGCGGCGCAGCGACTGCTCGAGCCGGCGGCAGAACTTCTCCGCGTAACGGCTCGCCTCGCGATACAGGTCCTCACGCCCCTCTGCGAGCCGCGGATCGATGCGCGCGCGCTCGAAGAGAATGCGGCGCAGTTCCGCCGGGAAGCGGCCCGGCAGCTGGCGGCGCAGCAGCCAGTAGCTGGCGACGTACTTGTCCACCTCCGCCTGCATTTCGAGCTCCAGGATCGAGACGGGGCGGTCGTGGCCGGCGTTCCAGGCGAGGTAGAGGAAGTGACTGACCCCTTCGAGCGCCTTGCAATAATCCGCGACGTTGCCGTCGTGCAGGCGCACCATCGGGTCTTCACGCTGCAGTCTCGCCAACAGCTCCGGATCGAGATAAAGCGAGATTGCCGCTTCGTCGCCCGCGGCCGCGGGCTGGGCGACGATCAGATCCTCCTCTGAAACCCGCGCCCGCACCGACTCCGGCAAACGCTTGCGGTCGGTGACGAGGAAGTCATAGACGTCGTGAGCGATGCTCACGTCATATATGCCGCCGATGAGCTGCTGCAGCTGCGTGAGGATCACGGGGTCAGTGCGCGAGCTGCGCTCCGGCGGCCAGCGTCGGATCGACGCCGAGGCGCTTGAGGAGCGCGTAGCTGCGCCGGCTGCCGGTCTTGAGCCATATCTCGTAGAGCCGCAGGATGTCCTTGTCGGAATGCGTGTAAGCGGCCTCCGCGAGCTCGTTGAGCGCATCGACCATGGGCTGGAATTTCTCCGACAGCTCCGCGAATACGCTGCCCAAGACCCGGCCCTTGCCGCGCGACAGCGCTTCGGCGAGGACACCGTAGGCGCGCCCTCCCATCGCGATGTGATAGTCGATGTCGATCAGCTTGCGCGCGAAGCTCTGCGCGAAAAACCCGGCAACGAAGAGCGAAACGTCGCCCAGGCGTTGCAGATTACGGTTGCGATCGCCGGTGGAGCGCGCCTCGAGCGCCTCGGACAGCATGACGACCAGCGGCTTCATCCGCGGGCCCTCGGGAGTGCTCTCGAACAGAGCCTCGGAACGGGCGAACAGAGTCAGCAGGTTGACGACATAGTGCTCGGTCTGGTCCTCGACCGAGAGCTGCTGGCTTGCGAGCGCGCCGTGCAGGGCGTCCCTGAAGTATTCCTTCAGGTTGACAACCGGCTGCACCCGGCAGGATGAGTGAGCGTCAGACATGGCTGTTAATACCTCCTGAGCACGCCTCCTAAGGAATAAAACGGCAGCACACGCCTAAAGTTCACCTCACATAATGCTTGAATTCCGTGATATAGCGCGAAGAACGGCGACGTGGCCGTATCTATTTGCCGTTCAGCTTTGGCAGCTGGGGGTGTCGACTGCTAACAGCTCGGCCAGCCGCGTGCAGTCCGCCACATTGACGTCGGCCGGCTCCACGTTGGGCGGCCAGGGCGTTTGGCTGCGGTTCATCCAGGCCGTGCGCAGACCCGCGGCGCGTGCCGCATCGACGTCGAGGAATGGGTCGTCGCCGACATAGAGGATGTCCCGTGGATCGAGACGCAGCTCGCGCGCTAAATGCTGAAAGCAGCGAGGATGCGGTTTCGCGACACCGATCTGACGCGCGTTCAGCGAGACGCTGAAGAGGTGTGCAAGTCCGATCAGGTCGAGGTCTGCATTTCCGTTGCTGAGGGAGGCCAGCGTGTAACGCGTGCACAGACGTTGAAGCGCGGGCTGAACGTCCGCGTATGGCTGCAGCGCGTTGCGCGCGGCAAAGAATACTTGGAAGGCGCGAACGGCCACCTCCTCATCGTAGCCACAGTCGCGAGCATGCCCGGCGAGCGCGGTGATGCGCAGATACGTGAAGTCATGGGCCTTGTGCGGCTCGCTGCGGGCGAGCCGCTCGCGCGCCGCACGCATGTCCTCGGCCGAGACCTGCTCGGTGATCCGCGGGCAATGCTCGCGCAGCCAGTCGTGCAGGCACTGCTCCGCGCGAACGATCACCGGACCAACATCCCACAGTGTATTATCGAGATCGAAGGCGATCGCGCGCAGGTCGCCGAGCCCGGCGGCGCGGCCCAGGCTCAAGGTTCCCGTCGTCATGCTGCGAAGGTTACCATTCCATGTCGGATCTGACTCTGGTGATCGGCAACAGGAACTACTCCTCGTGGTCCCTGCGGCCGTGGATGGTCCTCAAGCGCCTCGGTCTCGAGTTCCGCGAGGTGCTGATCCGGCTGGACACGCCGACGACGAAAGATGAGATCGAGAAGTACGGTCCGAGTGGACGGGTACCCGTGCTGCTCGACGGCGAGCTCTGTATTTGGGACTCCCTCGCGATCTGCGAATACCTGGCGGAGCTCACCGGGCGCGGCTGGCCGCGGGAGCCGGCCGCGCGCGCGGTCGCACGCTCCGTATGCGCGGAGATGCATTCGGGCTTCGCCAGCCTGCGCATGGAATGGCCGATGAATGCCCGCGCGCGCAACCGCCGCACGGTCATCACACCGAGCCTGGAGGCTGACATCGACCGGGTCGATGAGATCTGGAACGACTGCCGGCGGCGCTTCGGCGCCGCGGGACCGTGGCTGTTCGGGGAATACTCCATCGCCGATGCGATGTATGCGCCCGTGGTGCTGCGTTTCAACACCTACGGCGCCCGGATCTCGGAGACGGCGCGCTGGTACATAGCTGCGGCGCTCGAGGATGCCACTCTGCAGTCGTGGCTCGCGGCCGCCAAGGCGGAGCCGTGGTCGCTTACCAGGAGCGAGGTCGGGTGAGCGCGGATGCCGGGCCGGGGTCCCGCCGCCAGGAAGGCCAGGGACGCGACCCTAACACGTCCTACCCGTAAGTCGCGCGCCATTCCGCCCTGTAGGACATCCCCAACGACATCAGCCGCTCGAGCAGCTCCGGATAGCTGATGCCGGCCGCGCGCGCGGACTCGGCGAAGTCCTCGGCCGCTTCCAGGTTGGGATTCGCGTTGGCTTCGAGCGCATAGACCTCGCCGGCGGCGGTCGCCCTGAAGTCCATCCGGGCGCAGCCCGAAAGCCCGAGCGCGCGGTATATGCGACGCGAGAGCTTGTCGAGGCGCGTGAGCACGGCCGGCGCCAGATCCTCCGCGGCGCGGGTCGTGATGCCGTACTTCGTCTGATAACGCTTGTCCCATTTCACTTTGCGGGTGGCAATGGCAGCCAGGGTGTCGGGCATCGAGCCGAACACCATCTCCCACACGGGCAGGCGCGTCAGCCGGTCGTTGCCCATCACGCCGACGTAGAGCTCGCGGCCCTCGATGTACTCCTCGACCAGCGCGTCGGAGCCGATCTGCTCATGGACGAACTCGATCCGCTCCTTGAGCCGCGCGGCATCCTCCACCACGGAAGCCTGCGCAATGCCCAACGAGGCATCCTCGACGGTCGACTTCACGAACAGCGGAAAGCGCAGCTTGCGCGGAACGTGGATCCGCGCACCCTTTTGGAAGACGGCGAAGTGTGGTGTCGGAATGCGGTGAAAGGCGAGCAGCTGCTTGCAGAGGGGCTTGTCACGCGACAGCAGGAGGCCGCGGGGGTTGCAGCCCGTGTAGGGCTGGCGCAGCAGCTCGAGAAAGGCGACGACGTGCTGGTCGTACGTGACGATGCCGTTGAATTCCTCGAGCAGGTTGAAAACGATGTCGGGCTTCCAATCGGCAATGCTGCTGCGCATCTCGGTGAGGCTGTCGAGAACGCCGAGACAGCGGACGTCGTGGCCGCTCGCGCGCAGAGTGCTGGTGACATCGTATTCGGTACGCCACTCCTCGATCTCTTTGTCGCTGTGTCCCTCGAGAGATTCCGGCGGCACCAGGCTCGCGTGCACGACGACGAGCGTGCGCAGTTTTCTCATAGTCGCAGGTGGGGAGTCTCGCCTTGCGCGTAGAGGCTCGCGAGCCGCTCGAGCAGCCAGCGGGCACTGCGCACGGCATCACGGCGGTTGCCGCGGACGTATAGCTTCAAGGTCTCACTGCGCTCGATGAGCATGCGGACTATCTGCTGCACACTATAACGCTCAAGGCCCAGCTCGCGCGACACGGACGCAATCAGCGATTTGCGGTTGGCGCGCAGGAGAGTTGCCGCACGGACAGCGCCGCGGCGCACCGGCGGCGCCGGGGCGAACAACCTGTGCAGGAATTCATCGGCCAGGCCGCGGCGGTAATAGCGCTGGCGGGCGAGCTTGCGCCGATAGTGCTGGGCCAGCGTGCGGGTATTCGTCTCGATGGGCTCTATGCGGATACGGTTGCGCACCGGAGGCGTGCGCCCGCGCACCTGCGCGAGCAGCTCGTCGACGGCGCTCAGCTTTTGGAATGCCGGCCAGTCGGCGTAGCTCTTGCGCCAGCCGGATCGCGGCTTCAGCCAGACGGCGAACGTTTCCGCGAAGTCCTCGGTCGGGTGTGCCTGCGCATACCACTCGCCGAGGTGATGGACGTAACGACGGCTACCGGGACGTGCTTTGTACCGCGCTGGATATTGGAGCGAGGCGGGACCGAAGATCTCGCGCCAGCGTTTGCGGCGGCGGAGCCGATAGGCGTTGTCGAGCGCGTGTCCTGCTTCATGACGCAAGATACGCATGAACCAGCGTGTATTACCGCCCTCCGCTTCCCGCATGATGCGGCGCTCGAGGCGCGCCAAGCGGGGGTGCGCCAGATAGAACGGGATCGCGAGACCGGGAACGCCGTCCGGCGAGAACCACTCTTCCGACAGCCATACGTGCGGGTGGAAGCTGATGCCGCGAGCCTCTAGCTCGGAATACAGCCGCTGGACGCGGCGCTCGAGCCGTGAGCCCTGGAGCCGCAGGCCGAGATCGCAGAAACGCAGCGACAGCAAGCTCTCGTCAGAGAGACGAGTCCATGCCAGCTTCCTCGTTCGCTGGGAAGTGCGGGTGCGCTGCGGGGCCACGGGCCCGCAAGCCTAACCGTTTCCCAAGCCTATGTCCGGCTCACGCATGCGGGTCTCGGGGGGCGGCCGCGCCAGCGGCGCGGCTCAGCGGATTTTGAGCAGGAAATGCTGCAGGAGGCGGTCGGCGTAGGTCTCGATGAGGTCGCGCTGCACGAGGCACTGCCGCCACGGGGCCGGGATAGCCGCCGCGCCGTAGTGGGCGCCGGCGAGCTGACCGCAAGCAGCGGCCGCGACGTCCGAATCACCTCCGTGATTGGCGGCATGGAGCACGGCGTCGCGGAAATTGCCGGTCGCGGCGAAGGCTTCGAGCGCAACCGCCAGCGCCTCGGTCACCGCGCCGTTTCTGCGCCGGTGCCCGGACGCAGCAGAGACCGCGGCGAGGATTTCCGCCTTCGGGCGGCCGGACAGCGCCAGGAAAAGCGCGCGCGCGAGATCGCGGCAGGCGGCAAGAACGGCAGGCGCCTGGCAGGTGGTTCGGGCGGCCTCGCTGGCGAGCTGGACGGCCTCCTCTTGCGCGGCGAGGAAGAACATCACGACCGGCGCCACCCGCGAGAGCGGCTCCGGGTCGAGCTGGCTGGGAACATGCGAGCCGGAGAAGTTCTGGCGCCGCCACTGTGCCACGGCCAGGGCGCGCGCGGTGCTCGCGGTGATACCCAGACATTGACCGGTGGCGGAAAGATAGCCCTCGCGCTGCCAGCGCCGGTAGCGCTCCACTTGGTCGTGAGGATCGAAGCCGTCAACAGCGAGCAGGCTGTCCGCCAGACAGAGCGCCATCGCCGTGTCGTCGCTCCACCCGCCGCGCGGCAGCGCGAAGGGCCCGCCACCGAGCAGATCACCCACCGCGGTGAAGGTGCCGCGGCGGCGGTACTGGGTCGCGGCGGCGACGGCATCACCGCTGGCAAGTCCGAGCAAAGCGCCGAGGAACCGCTCACGCAGCCTGCGCGCAGCGGCAAGGGTGGCAGGATCCAACAGGGGGTCGGGAGCGGCTGCGGCAGGTCCTTGCCGCGGGGCAGGACCTTTGAGCGGCGGGGCGGCGGGAGCGGCGAGCGAGAAATTCACCTTGCGAGCCTTCCAGAGGCGCACGTAGTCGCTCTGGGCGTCGGTTTCCGGGACGCTCGGCCAGAGCTTTGAGCGCTCGCTCTGCTGCCACAGTCGCGCGAGCTCGGCGAGTGCCTGTGCGCCGGTCAGGCCGCGCTCGACGAGCAGGCACCCGACCACCATGCCCGTACGGCCGATGCCGGCGCGGCAATGCACGTACACAGCCCTACCGGACCCGAGCGCATCGTGCAGCCTGTCGAGGATCTCCATCATCTGCTCGCGCTTCTCGGGAAGACCGTGGTCGCGGATGGGTTTGCGCAGATACTCGACGTGAAAGGGAAGCGCCTGATCGTAGGGGTCGATCTCGCTCGGGTGGGTGAGATCGAGGAAGCACTCGATGCCGCAGGCGAGGATGGTGCCGAGGCGTTGGCGGGTCGCTTCGGCAGTGAGGCCGGCGGGGTGCTCGCCGGCGAGGAGCAGGCCGGGGAGCGCCCAGTAGGTGTTGGGGAGCGGCGGCGCGACTTCCATTTGCGGACTACGGGTTCGCAGCCGCAGCCTCTATCAAGGCATCCTCTTCTTCCATGGTCATCGCCGCAACGGACGCGGAATCGGCCCGTGCGAATTGCGTTCGGACGCGCCGCCCGTCGAGAGCGGCGAAGTCGAAGCGGCGCGGGTCGGCCAGGTGCTCGAGCTCCACATGGCGCAGAGCGGAGAAAATACTCTCGGTGCGGCCGGGATGGGCGCTCTCCCAGGCTGCGAGCATGTTCTTGATGGCGACGCGCTGCATGTTGTCCTGCGAGCCGCATAGTTTACAGGGAATGATGGGGAAACGACGCCCGCGCGCGTAGCGCTCGATGTCGCGCTCCGCGACGTAGGCGAGCGGCCGGATGACGATGTGGCGGCTGTCTTCGGAGAGAAGCTTCGGCGCCATGGCTTTGAGCCGGCCGCCGAAGAACAGGTTCAGGAAAAGCGTCGCGACGATGTCGTCACGGTGATGCCCGAGGGCGATCTTGGTGATGCCGTTTTCCGCGGCAAACCGGTAGAGAGCGCCGCGGCGCAGGCGGGAGCACAGGCCGCATTGGGTGCGGCCCTCCGGGATCACGCGCTTGACGACGCTGTAGGTGTCCTGCTCGATGATGTGGAAGGGGACCCCGAGGGAGGTCAGGTACTGCGGCAGAATGTGCTCGGGAAAACCCGGCTGCTTCTGGTCGAGATTGACGGCGAGGAGGTCGAAGTCGACCGGCGCGCTGCGCTTGAGCGACAGGAGAATGTCGAGCAGGGTGTAGGAGTCCTTGCCTCCGGACAAACAAACCATGACCCGGTCCCCGGGCACAATCATGCCGAAGTCCGCAATCGCCTTGCCGACCGAGCCGCGCAGGCGGGCCTGCAGCCGCGCGAGCGTGCGCGACGGCATTCCGTCGCGCGCTGGCATTTCGGTCGTCCCGGGTGCGGCTCGCGGAAGGCTGCCGGGCATCTTAGGCGGCGGCCTCGCTGGGCGCCGCTTCCAGATACTTCGCCTCGACGTAGCGGATGAACGTGGCGGCGGACAGGGGTTTGCCGGTGGCGGCGCGCAGGAGATCCTGCACCGGCACCTTGGCACCGAGCCCGTGCACATGCGTGCGCAGCCAGCCGAGGAGGCCCGAGAACTCGCCCCGCGCGAGCTGCTCGTCGAGCGCCGGCACGTCATTGCGCAGGCTCTCGTAGAGTTGGCCGGCGATGACGGCGCCCAAGGCGTACGAGGGAAAATAGCCGAAAGAGCCGACGGCCCAGTGCACGTCCTGAAGGCAGCCCTCGCCGTCGTTCCCCGGGCGGATGCCGAGGCGCTCCTCCATGCCAGTGTTCCACGCGTCTGGCAGGTCACGCACCGCAAGCGAGCCGCTCAACAGCTCCTTCTCGAGCTCGTAGCGCAGCATGATGTGCAGGGGGTACGTGAGCTCGTCGGCGTCGACGCGGATCAGCCCACGCCGCACGCGCGTGAGATGCGCATAGATGTTCTCGACGTCCCACTCCGGCCCGCTGAGGCCGAAATGCTTCACGATGAGCGGCTGCACGTAGCGCACGAACGGGCGGCTGCGGCAGATGATCATTTCCGTGAGCAGGGACTGACTTTCCTCCAGCGCCATACCGCGGTCGCGGCCGACGGGCTGGTCGCGCCAGTCCTGCGGCAGACCGAGATCGTACATCGCGTGGCCGGTCTCGTGGAGCGCACCCAGCAGCCCCGAGAAGAGGTCGTTGGGATCGAGGCGGGTGGTGACGCGGATATCGCCCGGGACGCCCTCGGTAAAGGGGTGCTCGCTCTCATCGAGGCGCCCGCGGTCGAAGGGAAAGCCGATCTGCTTCATCACCTCGACGATGAGCGCCCGCTGCTTGCCGGGCGGGAATTTGCCGCCGAGCGGCGCAGGCGGACGGCTCTCCTGGGCGGCGATTGCCTCGCGAATGAGCGAGGGGAGCCGCCGCGAAAGTCCCTTGAACATCGCATCGATGTCGGCAGTGGTGATGCCGGGGCTGAACTCATCCACCAGCGCGTCGTAGGGCGCCAGGTTCAACGCCTGTCCGAGGAGCGCCGCCTTGTCGCGGACGAGATGCACGACCTCCTCCAGGTGCGGCGCGAAGAGCTCGAACTTGCCCTGCTGCCGGGCCTCGAGCCAGCGAACCTCGGCCCGCGAGGTGGCACGCGCGAGACGGGAAATCAACGATACCGGGGTGGCGATGGCGTGATCGCGCTGGCGGCGCATCTCGCGCAGGTTCGCCACCTGCCAGTCCTGCAGACCCTGGGTATTGGCCTGCGCGCGGTCGAGCAGGCGGGTGATGCGCGGCGCGGTGAGCAGCGCGTGATACTCCGTCTCCAGCGCGGCAAGCTGCTCGCCGCGTACGTCCGCGCTGCCGCGCGGCATCATGACGGCGGCGTCCCAACGAAGAAGCGAGAGAGCTCCCCGAAAAGCGTGGAGTCGCTTGAACTCCTGCTCGAGCTGTTTGTATGGCGAGGCTGACATGATCTCTTCCAGTCCATCCGCTCCGCGCCAGGCCAAAGCGGCCCTGAAGGTGCCCCGGAAGTAGCGCATCGACGCCCGGAAGGGGGTGGCCGGAAGCGGGAGAATGGGCATAGTCTACCAGGGAGCGGCGCCGCGGCCAGGCTCCAGGGGACGCAGACCCTTAAGAATCAAAGACTTACGTAGAGCCCCCACGGATTGACACTCCGCACGGGGGGTCAGGGTCCCGGGCCGGACGGAAGAGAGCGACCTAACGGCCTAGAAGACGAAGTGCCGCCATTCCGGCCATCGGGCCACGGCGACACCGATACCGATCGAGATGATGAGCAGCAGAGTGAGCGTGAGTCCTATGAGAAAGCGTTGCATTGCCGGACAGGTGAAGCTCGCGGGCGCGGGTACCATGATAGCCCGCTGGAGAGCGCCATGAGTTTGGGCGTCTGTCTGCTCTCCGCCGAGGTGGCGCCGCTGTCGAAGACGGGCGGGCTCGCCGATGTAGCCGGGGCGCTGGCGAAATACCTGACTGGTGCGGGTCACGACGTCCGGCTCTTCACACCCCTCTATGCGTCCATAGACCGCGCGAGATTCCCGGTGGAATCGGTCGCCGCGCTACAGGACGTGCCGCTGCAGATCGGCCCACATCACTATGTCTTCTCGGTCGGCACGACCCGGCTTCCGGGGTCCGAAGCTCTGGTGTACCTGATCGACTGCCCGGTGCTCTATGGGCGGCCGATGCTCTACACGACCGACCCGGACGAGCACCTGCGATTCCTCGCCTTCACCCGGGCAGTGCTCGCCGCGTGTCAGCGCATGCGCTGGTCGCCGCGGATCCTGCATTGCAACGACTGGCATACGGCTTTCGGGCCACTGTTCGTCAAGGCGCTGCTCGCGGGCGATCCGCTCTTTGCGCACACGCGCTCGGTACTGACGATCCACAACATCGGCTACCAGGGCATTTTTTCGGCGGCGGCCATCGCCGACCTCGAGCTCGGTCCCAAGAGCTATCTGCTGCACCAGGACGATCTGCGCGCGGGCAGGATCAATCCGCTGCGCCACGGGATTCTGTACGCGGACGCGATCACCACCGTCAGTCCCACACACGCCAGCGAGATCTGTACGGATCAGTACGGGATGGGCTTGCAGGACTCATTGCGCATGCGCGGGAATGCGCTGACGGGAATCCTGAATGGCGTGGACTACACGGTGTGGGATCCGCGCAATGACAGGTACCTGCCGGAGCACTACGATCCGGACACTCTCGCGATCAAGGCGCGCCTGAAGAGCGCATTCACGAAACGGCTGGGACTCAACCTGCCCGCGGCCGCGCCGCTCGCGGGCATGGTCAGCCGGCTGGCCGCGCAGAAGGGCATCGAGCTGATGTTCGAATCGCTGCCGCAGGTGTTGGAATGGCGGGATCTGGGCTTCGTCGCGCTCGGCAGCGGCGAGCCGCAATACGAGCGCTTCCTCGCCGAGCTCGAGCGGCGCTTCCCGGGAAGGGTGCTGTTTCGGCAGGGTTACGACGATGAGCTGTCGCACTGGATCGAGGCCGCCTGCGACATGTTCCTGATGCCTTCGCGCTACGAGCCGAGCGGGCTCAACCAGATGTACAGTCTGCGCTACGGCACGGTGCCGATCGTGCGGCGCACGGGCGGCCTCGCGGACTCGGTGGAGCACTACGACCCCGAGTCGCGCGCGGGGACCGGCATCGTCTTCGAGGACTTCGACTCCGAGGCGCTCGAATGGGCGCTCAACACGGCGCTCGACCTGCATTCGCAGCCGCAACAATGGCGGCAGATCGTGCGCAACGGCATGGCGAAGGACTTCTCGTGGGAACGGCAGGGCGAGAAGTACGTCGCGATATACCGACAGCTGGCGGCCTAGACCGCTCGCGAAACGTCTCCTAACACCGTAGCACTCCGCGATGTCACCCACGTGACTCCGTTGTGACGGACGACCAACGGGAATTTTCGCCCGACGAGCGGTTGCTCGCGGACGAGATCGCATGTTGTCTGCCTCTTGAGACATTGCGCACGCGCATGAGTTGGCGTTTACTATCGGTCAAGCCAAGGGCAAACCCGCTGTAAGGCGGGGACGCAAAGCCTCCGGTCTGAGTTTTCAGACAGCGGGGCTCCCGGTCCGAAGCCGCCATCGAGCGGAGTAGCACCGTCGCGCGATCTGCGCGGCTCGACTCGCACTCGAGCTGCGTCCGGCGTGTTTGCCGCCCCTGGTGGAATCAAATCGGGCTTCCATACGGGGTGGTCACATGTTCCCTGCAAAAAAGGCTGCAGCATGCCTGCAGCATGCAACGCTTTGCGCGCTGACTTGCGTTTCCCTCCTCTGCCCACCGCTCGCCAGCGCCAACACGGCGCCGACGATCAGCGGGTCGCCGGCCAGAAGCGTCATGGTGCACCACGCCTACGCCTTTCAGCCCTCGGCCAGGGACGCCGATCACGATAGGCTGACATTCTCCGTCAGCCACAAGCCGTGGTGGGCGACCTTCAACCGCGCCACGGGGCGGCTCTCCGGTACGCCCGGACACACCGCCACTTTCGACAACATCGGCATTTGCGTGAGCGACGGAAGGTATCGCAGGTGCCTGCCGGCGTTCGCACTGAAGGTCGTTGGACCCGGCGCCTCTCCGGTGATTTCCGGCACGCCGCCCGCCGCCGTGACAGCCGGCAACGCCTATTCCTTCAGGCCCACGGCCCATGATCCCAATGGCCTGCCGATGACCTACGAGATCTTCGACAAGCCCAACTGGCTCAACTTCAATCACACGACGGGCCAGGTGTCCGGCACGCCGACGGCAGCCGACGTAGGCGAGTATGGCCACATCGGCATCACCGTTTCCGACGGTTATCACCAGGCGGCTCTGACTTCCTTCTCGATCACGGTGAACTCGGGAGGGGCCCAGCTGCCCCCCGGCAACGTGACGATCTCCTGGACGCCGCCCACGGAGAACACCAACGGCACCGCGCTCACCAACCTCGCGGGCTATCATCTCTACTACGGCACGAGTCAGTCCAGCCTCAATCAAAAGGTGAACATCACCAACGCCGGGCTGGCGAGCTATGTCGTGAGCAACCTGACGGCCGGAACGTGGTATTTCACGCTGACGGCGGTCAACAGCCTGGGAGTGGAGAGCCCACGCTCCGCGATCCTCACCACCTCCGTCGAGTAGCGCGGACGTGCCTGCAGCGCCGGCGGATCATTCGCCAGCGCCGCTATCCGACGCTGCTGAACGATGGTCAGCATCGGTCAAGGCAAAAAGGTGGACATCGTGCAACTCGCCAAAGCCGCAGCGGAACGCATTGCGCTGGACGCCTTCGTGGCGGAGGTTCAGGCGGTGCGCCAGCGCCAGACTCTCCTCATTCAATGAAATGACGCGGACGTAGATGCGCCTGAAGCCGCGCGCGTCGAAAGCCTCGCGCAAGACGGCACGAATCGCCTCCGTGGCGACTCCCCTGCGCAGGTAATCGTGATCGACGAAGTAGGAGAGCTCCGCCGCCGGCACGTTCCACACGATATTCTTGATTCTCACCTGGCCGATCGGGGCCGGGTGGGGCGGCAACCAGATTCCATAGCTGAATGCGGCGCCGTCCTCCCATTGCTTCTCGCCCGCCCCGATGTACGCGGATGCCTCATCGACGGTCTTCACCCCGTTCGCGAGCTCCGGGAAGTTTCGCAGCAGACGCCCGCGATTGCGGTCCATGAGTTGCAGGACGGCTTGCGCATCGGAACTGTCGTACCGCCGCAAGTGCAGGCGCGCGGTGGGGAATGCAGCCGAAAACGCTCTGGCCGGTTGCATGCGGATCAGCGCAGGGCGAACGCACCGTTCTGCTCGAACGGAATGGAGCGCAGCCAGCCGTGGGTGAGCTCCACCCGGCCGCGCATGCGGTAGTCGATGCCCTGTCCATGGGGCTTGCTGAGGATGGTGAAGAGCGCGCCGGCGGCGTTCGCGTTGACATCCATGTTGAATTCCGCGGCGCCAAGCGCTGGAACGACGAAGCTGGCATCCGACGCGCCGGTGGCGAATTCCTGGCCACCGAGGTAGACCGTGTAGGAAAGGCCCTTGACCGAGAGGCTGCGGTCGTTGGGATTCTCGACGCGCATGCGCACGCGCAGCTGCTGCTGCAGGAGGTTGGCCCTGAGCACCTCGACGTTGACTATTGCGAGCCTGGGGGTCTGGAGCTTCGGCAGGAAGAGCGCGCAGCCGCAGAGCGCAACGGCAACGAGCAGAAGCGGCACGGAACGCACGGCGGTGATGTTAGCGAACATCAGGCGCGCCCGTACATGCCGTTGAGTTGCGCGAAATGCCGGGCGAGCCCGGCCGTGAGGGCGCTCGCAGGCAGGCGCCAGAGCCAGTTGCCGTGGGCGGTGCCGGGTGTGTTGAGCCGCGCTTCGGAGCCGAGGCCAAGAAGGTCCTGGGCGGGAATGACGGCGAGCTGGCCGACGGAGCCCAGGGCTGCGCGGATCAGCGCCTCCGGCATGCAGCCGGGGGCCACGCGCAGCATGGAGTCGACGCGGCGGCGCGTTTCCTCATCGAGGCTGCGATACCAGCCCAGCGTGGTGTCGTTGTCGTGCGTCCCGGTGTAGACGACGCTGTCGTGCTCGTGCATGTGCGGGAGGTGCGGATTGTCGCCGTCGCCGCCGAAAGCGAACTGCAGGACACGCATGCCGGGCAGGCCGAAGCCCTTGCGCAGCGCAACGACGTCGTCAGTGATGACGCCGAGATCCTCTGCGAGGATCGGCAGGTCGCCGAGCTCGTCCATGAGGAGGCGCAGGAGATCTTCGCCGGGCGTCAGGTGCCACTCTCCCCCGCGGGCATCCGGCGCGCCGGCCGGCACGGCCCAGTGCGCGGCAAGGGCCCGGAAATGGTCGATGCGCAGCAGGTCGACACGCTGCAGCTGCTCGAGTACGCGCGCGCGCCAGTACGCGAAGTTGTCGCGGCGCATCATCTGCCAGTCATAGAGCGGGTTGCCCCAGAGCTGTCCGGTCTTGGAGAAATAGTCCGGCGGGACGCCGGCCACGGCGGCGGGACGTCCCTCGGCATCCAGCTGAAACTGCTCCGGATGAGCCCAGGTCGCTGAGGAATGCGGCGCGACATAGAACGGCAGATCGCCGACGATGCGCACCCCCCGGGCCTGAGCGTGCTCGCGCAGCCGGCGCCACTGCACGAAAAAGGCGAACTGCTCGCACTTGACGCGGTGCAGCTCCGTGGCACGCTCGCTTGCCACCCGATCCAGTGCCGCGGGCAGCCGGTCGCGCACGTCCGCGGGCCACGTCCACCAAGCTGCGCCTGAATGTGCGGCGCTCAGAACCTCAAAGAGAGCGTAGTCATCCAGCCATTGCTCGCTCTCGTCTACAAACGCCGCGTAGTCTGCAGGTACGACATCCGGCATCTCCGCCGGATCGAGGAAGACGGGATTGCCGGCAAAATCGGAGCGGACCCAGTAGGGGGAACCGTCGGGCCCGGTCGGGCCGGCGGGCAACACCTGCCAGACCGTGAAGCCCGCGTCCGCCAGCCAGTCGATGAACGCGCGCCCGCCGCGGCCGAGTGCGGCGTCGAGCGAGCCGAAGTGCAACAGTACTCCGGCACGACGCCGATCGAGTACGGGCAAGCGCATGTCGAAGACTCCTTAACAGCATGCACGAGGCGGTCACCAGGCACATGGCCCCGCCGCCGCAGGTGGCGGATCCCCCGGACAAAAAAAACGCACTTTTTGCACGAGGCGCGCGTGGATCGCGCAGGATGCCCGGATCCCGCGCCGACAACAATCCGCCATCAACTACCCGAGGCCCGCCGCATGACGCCGCCGTGCTCCGGGGTGCCGCGGCCCACGGAAATCGGCTGCGCGAGACTCTCGGGCGGCGGCAGGCCGAGGATGCGGTAGAGAACGACGAGCTGGCGGCGATACAGGCTGTCGAACTGGCTCACGGCATCGGCGGGATTGTAGTCGCCGAACCACCAGAACCAGTCGGAGCTCTCACAGAGGGCGAGCTGCCGCTCAGCGGCGGCGCGCTGCGCGGCATCGAGGGCACCTGATGCCAGCACAGCGTCGAAGGCCAGCTTGGCGTCGCACAGAAGGTCCCAGGCGCGGTTCTTGTCCGGATCGCCCATCCACGTTGCGAGCGTGCCGTGCACCCAGCTCCCGGCCACGACGCCCGGCAGGGGAAGCGGCTCGAGGCCGCGCGCGACACAATCCGACAGTGTGGTCAGCTCCAGCAGCGGGTGTGCCGCCAGCAGCGCATAGAGCGCACGCAGGAAATAGAGTCCGTTGAACGGGTAGTGCTCCCATGCGTTCTCGCCATCGAGGGCAATCAGCACAGCGTGCCGGGCGCGGCTCTCGGACGCGCTTCCTGACGTGCTTTCCGCCTCATGAAGGCGCGCCACGGATGAATCCGCCGGCGCCGAGGGCTCGGCGTACTGCCTGGCGAGATGCGCGAGCTCATTGACCAGATTGTGCGCAGCATCGTCACCGTGCCACGTCGCGTAGGTGAAGCCTATGAGATCCGAAAGTGTGTCGTCGCGAAAGAACTCGACCATTTTGCCGCCGGGAAGGCGGTAGGGCCGGTTGTAGGAGCGCGGGTCGCGCGCGGACTTGGCATCGCCGCGAGCGAGAGCGCCCTGCAGGACATTGGCGCTGGTTGCGGCCCACTTGAACCCGGCGTGATCGAGCAGCTCCAGCGTGCCGCGGCTGATCGCCCCCTCCGACGGCCAGCAGCCACTCGGCTCCGTGCCGAACACCTGTCTGAAAACGCGCAGCGACTCCCGCACGTGCCACTGCGCACGCTCCGCCCCACCCGGATAGGACGAGTGTTGCGGCAGCGGCATGTTGGGTACGGCATCGCGTGCGGATTGGAAGTCGAGCAGCAACGGTACGATTGGATGCCCGTATGGCGTTACTGACAGTTCGCACTGCCCGCGTTCGGAGAGCTTCCGATAGCGCGGCACGATGGAAGCGACGAGATCTCCGACCAGGGACAGGAGCTCCCGCCGCTGTTCCGGCGAGAATGCCCGGCCCTGTTGGGTCAGGCTGCTCACGAAAGTGTCCGAGCGGCGCACCGTCTCACCGAGCCAGGCGAGGTGGTACCACACGGCGAGATCATGGATGAGCTGATCGGAGGCGTAGCTCACACGCTCCACGGTGGCAAGGGTCTCGGCCAGTGTGGCGAGCTCGAGATACGGGCCGAAGCGCTCGATCATCTGCTTGCGCTGCGCCTTGAGGCATGCCCGCAGCAGCTCCAGGCGTTCCGCGGGAGCGGCCGGCACCGGATCCGGACCCAGAAGCGCGAGCACGGGGTCCGGCAGCGGGCCGCCGAGAGCTAAGTGATCGGCTACCCGGCGTGAGATCTCCTCGAGCTGCTCGAGCAGCACCGGCGTGAAGTTGACTACCGCGCGCGCCGCCGGGTTGGCCTCCATGTGCGCGGCCATGTCGGTGTAGTCCTTGATCGCATGAAGGTAGGTCCACGGCAACACGTACCGTCCCGTGAGCGCGTCACGGTACTGCGGCTGATGCATGTGCCACAGGAGGACGACGGGCAGGCGAGTGGTCGATCCCATGAGGCTCAAGGCGCCAGCCGGCGAAGCATATCCGGGGTCACGAGCACGACCCCTTTCTCGGTCACCACGAACCGCCGGGCGTCGTCCACTCTGTCGAGGCCGATGCGCATGCCGTCGGGAACCTCGCAGCCCTCATCGACGATGGCCCCGCGGATCTGACAGCCGCTGCCGATGAGGGCATGCGGCAGGATGACGGAACGCTCGATCGTCGTGCGCTCTTCCACGCGCACGTCGGAAAAGAGCAGCGACTCGCGCACCATCGCTCCGGAGATGATGCAGCCGCCGGAGACCATCGAGTTGATGGCCGTGCCGCGGCGGCCGTCCTCATCGAGGATGAACTTGGCCGGAGGCTGATGCATCTGATAGGTCCAGATGGGCCAGTCCTCGTCGTAGATGTTGAGCTCGGGCCTGACGTGAACCAGCTCGACATTCGCCTCGTAGTAGGCGTCGATCGTACCCACGTCGCGCCAGTAGCTCTGCGCACGTGTCTTGACGTCCTGGAACGGGTAGGCGAACACCTGCAGCGTGCTGCTGAGAGTCTTCGGGATGATGTTCTTGCCGAAGTCGTGAGCAGAAGCGTCGTCGACCGCGTCCTCTTCCAGCAGGCGCTGCAAAAGACGCGTGTTGAAGACGTAAATGCCCATCGAGGCGAGAATGGTGTCGGGCCTGCCCGGGAGCGTATCCGGGACGGCGGGCTTTTCCGAGAATCGGGTCACCCGATTCCACTCCGTCGCGGTGAGGACGCCGAAGTGCCGCGACTCGCCCGCTGGCACTTCGACCACGCCGACCGTGATATCGGCGCCCTTCTCCACGTGGTAGGCGATCATCGGGCCGTAGTCCATCTTGTAGATGTGGTCGCCGGCGAGCACCAGCAGGTGCTTGGGGCGGTGCGAGGCGATCAGCCCGTGGTTCTGATACACCGCATCCGCGGTGCCGCGGTACCAGAGCGCTCCGATCTGCTGCTGCGCCGGCACCACCTCGACGAACTCGCCGAACTCGCCGCGCAGGTAGCTCCAGCCGTGCTGCACGTGCTGGATCAGGGACTGCGCCTTGTACTGGGTGAGGATCGAGATCTGGCGGATGCCGGAGTTCACGCAGTTCGACAGCACGAAGTCGATGATGCGGAACTTGCCGCCGAAGGGCGTCGCCGGCTTGCAGCGGTTCAGCGTGAGATCGCGCAGCCGCTCTCCGCGGCCGCCGGCCATGATGATCGCCAGCGTGCCGCCCGTGAGGCGGCTCACGTAGCGACCGGAGGAGGCGCGGGCGGGCTGGCGGGTCATGGCGGCTACTAAAGCGCAAGGCGCGGCCGCCGCGCAACCGCGGAACCTGGCTCCCTCACAGCCATTTCATGAGCCCGAGCTCGTACGGGTGGGTGAGCAGCTCGTGAGACGGGTAGATGCGGATCTCGGTGGCGAACTGGCCGCATTCCGGCGGCTCGGCGTCCAGGGCGAAGACCGTCTCGCCCGCGTCGTCGGCCTCGTCGGCGGCCTCGAGCACCGCGCGCCACAGCCCGTCGCGCTCCGGCTGGGCGTACGAGGACAGGGCGGGAGACATGCGGTCGGCCCGCGGGAGCAGGCGCCGGGCGAGGAACTCGACCCGTACGTCGGCGGGCGCGAGCCCGTTGAGCGCCACGGCCACCGACAGCCGCAGCCGCTCCCCGCGCGGCAGATCGCGTGCCGAATCGCTGAGGAGCTTGAGGCTCACCCTGGGCCAGGCGGCCCGCACGCGCTGCTTCCAGTCGGCGAGCGTGCGCGCCCCCGTGAAGCCGTCGGCCGCGAGCCGCCGGTATTGCGCGATCGCCGGCTGGTAGAGGCCACGCGTGTAGTCGAACAGCACGCGGCGCGTGTTGAAGCGCGGAATCACGGTCATCATGGCGCGCTTGCTGCGGCGCACCCATTCCGGCGGGCATGCCGGGGCGGCTTTGTCGTAGTAGAGCGGCAGCACCTCCTCGGCGATGGTGTCGAGGATCAGGCCGGCCTCGAGCGCGTCGCGCCGCTCGGGGTCGGCCACGTTCGCCGGCGCGATGCCCCAGCCGTTGTCCTGCATCCAGCCTTCGGCCCACCAGCCGTCGAGGATCGAGAGATTCAGCCGCCCGTTGATCGCGGCCTTCATGCCGGATGTGCCGCTCGCCTCGAGCGGGGAGATCGGGTTGTTGAGCCACACATCGACCCCGGCCACGAGGCTGCGCGAGAGCTGCAGGTCGTAGTCCTCGACGAACACGACCCGCCCGAGGAACTCCGGGCTCATCATCAGCTGGCGGATCTCGCGCAGCACGTGCTTGGCGGGCTCGTCGGCCGGATGCGCCTTGCCGGCGAACAGCAGCACCAGCGGACGCTCGGGGTTGTTCAGCAGCCGCGCGAGGCGCGCCCGGTCCTGCATGAGCAGCGTGGCGCGCTTGTAGGTGGCGAAGCGCCGCGCGAAGCCGATGGTCAGCACCCCGGGGCGCTGCGGGTCGAGGAGCCGCGTCACATGGCGCAGCTGCGCCGGCGAGAGGCCCTTGCGCTCGTACTCGCGCTGCAGCCGCTCGCGCACGCTCACGAGCATGCGCGATTTCACGTCCTGGGCGGTCGCCCAGTAGCGCTCGTCCGGCACGCGCTCGAGCGCGCTCCAGAAGTCGGGATCGCGCAGGCGCTCGCGCCATTCGGCGCCGAGCTCGCGATCGAAGAAAGTCGTCCAGCGCTGATGCAGGAAGGTCGGCACGTGCACGCCGTTGGTGACGTACCCGACCGGGTTGTCCTCGGGACGCACCTCCGGCCACTCGTCCGAGCACAGCCGCGCCGATACGCCGCCGTGGATGCGGCTCACCCCGTTCACGTGGCGCGCGGCGTTCAGGGCGAGGCGCGTCATGTTGAAGAGGTGCGGCGCCGACGGCGCACGCGCCAGATCGAGGAAGCGCTCGACCGCTATCCCGAGCTCGCGGATGAAGTCCGCGAAGTGCGCCACCACCAGGTCGTGTCCGAAGGCATCGTGCCCGGCGGCCACCGGCGTGTGCGTCGTGAAGACGCAGTCGGCCGCCACGGCCTCGAGTGCCGCGTTGAAGGGCAGCCCGGCCGCAACATGCTCGCGCAGCAGCTCGAGGATGAGGAAGGCCGCGTGGCCCTCGTTGAGGTGCCACACGGCCGGCTGCACGCCGAGCGCGCGCAGCAGCCGCACGCCGCCGATGCCGAGAACGATCTCCTGGCGGATGCGCGTCGAATCGTCGCCGCCGTAGAGACGGTGCGTGACGTCGCGATCGGACGGCGCGTTCTCGGGGCAGTTGGTATCGAGCAGGTAGACCGGCGCGCGCCCGGCCTGCGCCTTCCACACGCGCGCCACCACGTCGCGCCCGGCGATGCGCACGCTCACCTTGAGCCATTCGCCGGCCGCGGTGCGCACGGGCTCGACCGGCAGATCGCGCGGATCGCGTTCGCGGTACTCCGCCTGCTGATTGCCGTCGTTGTCGACGGTCTGGGTGAAATAGCCCTGCTCGTAGAGCAGTCCCACCGCCACGAAGTTGGCGCGCTCGTCGCTCGCCGCCTTGCAGTAGTCCGCGGCGAGCACGCCGAGGCCGCCGGAATAGATCGGGAAGCTCTCGTGAAAGCCGTACTCCGCGCAGAAGTACGCGATCAGCGGCTGATCGGCACCGGGAGCGCTCACGCGCACGTAAGTCTCGAGCGTCGCGAGCGCCTCGCGGTAGCGCTCGAGATAGCCCTCGTCCCGGGCGCAGCGCTCGAGCGCGGCCTGATTCACGCAGCGGATCATCAGGCGCGGGTTGCCGCTGGTCTGCTTCCAGAGCTCGGGATCGAGATCCTCGAACAACGCCCGGGTGGGCCGGTGCCAGCTGAAGAAGAGGTTGCCAGCCAGCTCGGGAAGCCGCGCGAGACCTGGGGGAATGACCGGAGTGACTTCTAGGAGCGAGTTTCTCATCACCGGCCTTCGGCGAAGTACAGCCCGGAGTCTAGCAGCAGAGCCGCGCAGCCCGGTTCAGCGGAAGGCCACCGGCGCCTGGGGCGGCGGGCCTGCAGACCAGATCTTTATGTTCAAAGCACAGGTATCATAATAGTACTAGTTGACAGCTAATACTGTGTACTACATAGTACTATTCAATGGACGATAGCCAGGCGCGCAAGTTTCAGAAGGACCTTAACGCAGGCCTCGTGGCGCTGGTCCTGCTTGCCGTGCTCGATCGGAATACCGAAGACCTCTATGGCTACGAGATCGCCAAGCGGCTGCAGAAGGCCAACGAGGGCGAGGCGCTCTTCAAGGAGGGCACCATCTACCCGGTGCTGCGCACTCTCGCCGCCGGCGGACTGCTGACCAGCCGCGTCGTGCCTTCCTACTCGGGCCCGCCGCGCCGCTACTACCGCATCACCGATGAAGGCCGGGCGCTGCTCTCGCAGTGGAGTGGCATCTGGCGGCAGACGCGCGGCTTCGTCGACCGTTTCATTGAAGGAACCGACTCATGAGTGCTCACGCCCCCCGCTCGATCGATGAATATCTGAAGCAGCTGCGCGCCGCGCTCGAGGGCCAGGATCCGGCGCTGATCCAGGACGCGCTCTACGACGCCGAGGAGTACCTGCGCGCCGAGGTCGCGGCCCACCCGGGCAAGTCGGAAGCCGACGTGCTCGAGCTCATCGCGAGCACCTACGGCGCCCCCGAGGAAGTCGCCGCCGCATACCGCGACACGGAAGCGAAGGTAAGAGCCGCGTTGAAGACTCCCATGCCCGCGGCGGCGAGCGCGAGCGGCTGGAGGCGCTTCTTCGGCGTGTACCTCGATCCGCGTGCCTACACCTCTATCTTCTATATGCTCCTCGCGCTCGCCACCGGCATCCTGTACTTCACGATCGTGGTGACGGGGCTGTCGTTGTCGTTCGGCTTCGCGATCCTCATCATCGGCATCCCGTTCTTCCTCGCCTTCATCGGCATCACGCGCGTCATCGCCCTCGGCGAGGGGCGCCTCATCGAGGCGGTGACGGGCGAACGCATGCCGCGCCGCCCCGTGCACCCCGGCCCCCCGGCCGGCTGGCTGACGCGCATCGGCGAGATGCTGACGGACGTGCGCACCTGGACGACCCTCCTCTACATGCTCCTCATGCTGCCGCTCGGAATCGTGTACTTCACGGTCACGGTGACCGGCCTGGCCGTCGGCCTCGCCTTCACCTCCCTGCCGCTCCTGGTATTGGCGCGCTGGCTCGGATGGGACGCGAACGCCGCGTTCTCGGACGACGTGCACGTCGGCGGCTGGGCGCTCTCCGACCATTCGATGCTCTCGGCGGTGATCCTCGGCGCCATCGGGGTGCTGCTCGTCACCGTCCTCATGCACGCGGCGCGTGCGATCGGGCGCGGGCACGCGCATCTGGCCAAGGCGCTGCTCGTGGTGCCAGGCGCGTGAGACCGGAGGCGTGAGGCGCGGCGCGCAGAACGGCGCGATAAACTGCGCCGCATGCCGCGCCTCGCCCGCTTAGTCGTATGCGCCCTGAGCCTCGCCGCCGTGCTGCCCTGCGCCGCGGTGCCGGCGCCGCCCGGCGCCGCGCCGCCCATCGTCATGCCGCCGAGCGGCGCTGCGCCGCCGCCGGCCGCGCCGCCGGCCGCGCCCTCGGGCTGCCTGCCGGCCGGCAACGGCTATCTCAAGGCGCGCATCCGCGGCGCGCTCAATCTCGACATCGACTGGCGTAACGCCGAGCTCGAATGCGACGGCGGGCCGCGGCCCGACGGCAGCGGCATCCGCATGAGCTTCGCGGGACCGAAGCGCCCGGACGGGCGGCGGCTGCGCATGGTGTTCGGAGTCCGCGCGGCGCGCGAGGGACGCAGCGGCCACACGCTGCCGACCAATCTCACCGTGATCGTCGAGGGCGGGCAGCGCCTCTACACCACCCGCGGCGAGGACCATTGCACCGTCGACACGCTCGCCCAGCAGCGCCTGCGCGCGCCGGGCGCGCCGCGCAAGTACCGCGTAGTCGCGCGCGGCTTCTGCGTCGCCCCGGCCACGACGCTCAACAATGCCGAGCGCATCCTGGTCAGCAGCTTCGATTTCGCGGGCAGCGCCGTGTACGGCGACGACGCGATCCGATGAAAGCACGCAACATGAAGACCTGGCACCTGCTGGCAGCCCGCGCCATCCTGACCTTTTTCGTCGCAACGCAGTCGCACGCCGCCGCGCCGCCGCTCGACCTCGCGACCTACCCGCGTGCCGCGCTCGAGATCGTGCAGCGCGCCGCGCCGGTGCGCAGGCTTCACTTCGACGTGTGGGTCGCGGACACGCCGGAGCGCGCCGAGCAGGGCCTGATGTACGTGCGCGATCTGCCGGCCGGGCGCGGCATGATCTTTCCCTTCGCGCCCGCGCGCGTCGTGTCCTTCTGGATGAAGAACACTTACATCGAGCTCGACATGCTGTTCATCGCCGCCGACGGGCACGTGGTGAAGATCATCGAGCGCGCAGCGCCGCTCAGGCTCGATCTGCTGAGCTCCGATGTGCCGGTCGGGGCGGTACTCGAGCTGCGCGGGGGCGAGGCAGGGCTGCTCGGGCTGAAGGTCGGCGACCAGGTGAGCTGGAAGCCGGCCGGCAAAGCGCGCGCCCGCGGCGCACCTTAGCGCAAGCGCACGGCTAGCCGCCCCCGGCGGGCAGGGCGTCGAAGGACACGGCGGTGCGCGGCTGCGAGCCGAGAATCGCGCTCGTGCCGTGCCACATGTACGACGGAAACAGCGCGACCTGTCCGGCGTGCGGCTGCACGACGCAGCCGACCGTGGCGCCCGGCGTAGGGAAGCGGGGCTCGCCGAGCTTGAGCCAGCCGCTCTTGAGCTCGGCATCGCGGGCCTCCTCGGGCACCTCGACGTAGTAGGCCGAGCTGATCCAGCCCTGGTTGTGAAAGTGGTTGACGTGAAAGCCGCCGCGCGTCAGCTGCACCGACCAGGCTCCGGCGATCTGCACCGCACCCCGGTTGCGCGCGCTCAAGGGATGCTCGGCGCTGTCGCCGAGCGCGCCGAGATAGGCGCGCAGCGGCTCCTCGAAGGCGCGCATCAGCGCCTGGATCACCGGATGAGGATCCCTCACCAGGTTGCGGGTCGTCTGCCGGCCCTTGCGCAGGCTCTCCCCGAACGGATAGGTGACGCCGCCGTAGCGGGCCGCGAGCACCTCGAGGAGCGCCGCGTTGAGCTCCGCCATCGAGGCGAAGCCCGGCGGCGACTGCAGCTCGTAGCAGCGCACCAGGCGCTGATAGTCGTAGAGCTCGCCGTAGAGCGGCTGCCCGAGGAGGCGCGCCGCGAGCGCCTCGTAGGCGATCCAGCCCTGCGCACGCGGCATGCGCAGGCGCTGCGCGCGGATGAACGCCAGGGCTTCCGCCGGGCGCTCGCGCGACAGGAGGATCGAGACGAGGTTCTCGACCACTGCCGGGTCCTCGGGCAGCGCGGCGGCGGCTTCGAGGGCCTCGGTTTCCGCTTCCGCCAGGCGCGGCCCTTCGCGCATGACCCGCGACAGAAGGAACCGCAGATACGGCACGGGACCCAAGCGCTCGAGCGCATCGCGCAGCACCTGCTCGGCGACGTCGGTCCGCCCGGCAGTCAGCAACAGCCCCGCGAGCGCCTGCTCGAGACTCAGGTCGTCGGGCGCCTCGCGCACCGCGGCGGCGAGCGAGCGGGAAAAATCCGCATCGCCGAGCGCCTGGCGGACGCGCGCGAGGTGCAGCTGCGCGTCCGCGTGCCGCGGCCGCAGCGCGACCGCCGCCGCGAGCGCGCGCTCGGCCTCCTCGAAGCGGCCGAGCTGGCCGAGGGCGCGGCCGCGGGCGAGCTCCAGCTCGAAGCCGCGCCCGCCGAGGGTCTGCGCGCGCGTGAGGGCCGCGAGCGCTTCCTCGGCGCGCTCGAGCTGCGCGAGGAGCGCGCCCAGCCGGCGATGGAGCGGCGCGCTGCCGGGGCTCAGGGCGAGCGCCTGGCGGTAGGCGCCCTCGGCCTCCGGCAGGCGCTTCTGGTTGGCGAGGACCAGGCCGAGCGCGGCCCAGCCGTCGGGGCTGGCGCGGTCGGAGTCGATCATCGTGCGGCACTGGGTCTCCGCCTCGCGGCCCCGGCCGAGGCTGTCGAGGGTCAGCACGAGGCCGTGGCGCGCGCTCCGCTCGCCGGGCGCGAGCTGCAGCACCCGGCGGTAGACGCGCTCGGCCTCCTCGAGACGGCCCGCGCGGCGCAAGAAGGTGGCGAGATTCAGCCGCAGCCGCGTGTCCGCGGGCTCGAGCTCGACGCTGCGCCGCAGAAGCCGCTCGCCTCCCTGCGGGTCGCCGCCGCGGGCGCGCACCAGCCCGAGGAGGTGCAGCGCGGCGGCGTTGTTGGGCGCCTCGGCGAGCACGGTGCGGCACATGCTCTCCGCCCGCGCGAGCTCGCCGCGGCCGAAGGACGCGGTTGCCTGGGTGAGCTGAGTGTCGAGTTCGGCCGCCGTGAGCACGCGGCCACTCTAATGCAGGGCCTGCACGCGCGACTACTTGATCGGCGCCGCCGGTGCGGCCGCCGGCGCCGCGCGGTGCGGGCGCTTTTTCTGCTTGTGCAGGATCGGCTTCGAGATCGGCGTGCCGTAGACGTGGCTCTTGCCGTGACGGGGCGCGAACGAGCTCGCCCTGGCCTTCGGTCGGGTGTCCGAGGGCTGATCGGCGCGCGCGGCGCCGCCGCCCGCGACGGCGAGCGCAGCCGCCGCGCACACGGCCACCCACCTCGGGACCCTCGTGGCCCGCAGCGCCGTTTCGAAGCCGCGCCCGAGGCGTGCGCTTGGTGCGGGTGGTGGCGACACGCTAGGATGCGCGGCCCGTCCTGACTGCCGGAACATCATGATCACCAAAGGTATCGTCCTCGCCGGTGGCTCCGGCACCCGACTTTATCCGGTCACGCGGGCGGTCTCAAAGCAGCTGCTGCCGCTTTATGACAAGCCGCTCGTCTACTATCCCCTGGCGACGCTCATGCTGGCCGGCATCCGCGACGTACTGCTCATCTCGACGCGCGAGGACGGCCCGCTGTTCGAGCGGCTGCTCGGGGACGGCTCGCAATGGGGCATACGTGTCCGTTACGCCGTGCAGCCCGAGCCGCGCGGTATCGCGCAGGCGCTCGTGATCGGCGCCGGGTTCATCGGTGCGGATGCCGTGTGCCTGGTGCTCGGCGACAACCTCTTCTACGGGCACGGGCTGCCGCAGCAGCTGCGCTCCGCCGCGGCGCGCGACAGCGGCGCGACGGTGTTCGCCTATTACGTGCGCGACCCCGGGCGTTACGGCGTGGTCGAGTTCGACGCCGCGGGCAAGGCGGTGGGGCTCGAGGAGAAGCCGGCGGCGCCGCGCTCGCATTACGCCGTGACGGGCCTGTACTTCTACGACGCCGGGTGCGTGGCGGTGGCGCGTGCGCTCGAGCCCTCGGCGCGCGGGGAGCTCGAGATCACCGACGTCAATCGCGCCTACCTCGCGCGCGGCTCGCTGCGGGTCGAGGTGCTCGGCCGCGGCGTCGCCTGGCTCGACACCGGCACGCACGCCTCGCTCCTTCAGGCCGCCAACTTCGTCGAGACGGTCGAGGCGCGGCAGGGGCTCAAGATCTGCTGCCCGGAGGAGATCGCCTACCGCTCTGGGTTCATCGACCGCGCGCAGCTCGCGCGCCTCGCCGCGCCCCTGAAGCGCACCGGCTACGGCGAGTACCTCGAGAGCGTGCTCGAGGAGCGGGTGTTCTGATGCGCACCACGGAGCTCCCGCTCCCCGGCGTGCTGCTGATCGAGCACCAGGTGTTCGACGATGAGCGCGGCGCCTTCCTCGAGAGCTGGAACGAGCGCGACTTCGCGGCGGCCGGCATCGGGGCGCGCTTCGTGCAGGAGAACCTCAGCCGCTCGCGCGCTTACGTGCTGCGCGGGCTTCACTACCAGATCCGCCAGACACAGGGGAAGCTGGTGCGCGTGCTCGCCGGGGAGATCTTCGACGTGGTCGTGGACCTGCGCCGCTCCTCGCCGGCGTTCGGCAAGAGCTGCACCGTGCAGCTCGGCGCCGCGGGCGCGAAGTCGCTGTGGGTGCCACCGGGCTTCGCACATGGCTTCCTCGCGCTCGCCGACGAGACGCGCGTTCAGTACAAGGTGACCGACTACTGGTCGCGCGAGGCCGAGCGGACGCTCAGGTGGGACGACCCCGCGCTCGGCATCCGCTGGCCGCTCCCCGCAGGGGTCGAGCCGCTCCTCTCGGCCAAGGATCGCGACGCCGCGCCGCTCGCGCGCGCGGAGTGCTTTCCGTGAGGGTGCTGGTCACGGGTTCTTCCGGGCAGCTCGGCCGGGCGCTCGCGGCCGCGGCGCCCGCGGGCATGGTGCTGAAGACCTCGACGCACGCCGAGCTCGACATCGCGCAGGAGGCCGCGGTGCGCGCGGTATTCGCCGATTTCGCGCCCGAGCTGGTGATCAATGCCGCGGCCTTCACCCGTGTCGACGACGCCGAGCGTTCCCCCGAGGACGCTGCGCGCGCCAACGCCACGGGACCCGAGGTGCTGGCCGCGGCCTGCCGCAGCGCCGGCGCCTGGCTCACGCACGTGTCCACCGACTTCGTGTTCGACGGCCGCCAGAGCCATCCCTACGGCGCCGGGGCGCCCGCCGCTCCGCTCTCGGTCTACGGCCGCACCAAGCTCGTGGGCGAGACCGCGGTCAGGCGCGAGCTCGGCGAGCGCTGCACGGTGGTGCGTGCCTCGTGGCTCTACAGCGCGGCGGGCGGTTTTGCGGCACGCATGCTCGCCCTGATGAAGAGCGCCCCGGAGCTGCGCGTCGTGAGCGACCAGGTGGGCGCACCCACGCACGCCGCCGGTCTCGCCGGGGTCCTGTGGGCGCTGAGCGCACGCCGCGCGGCGGGCCTGTGGCACTGGTGCGACTCGGGGGTGGCGAGCTGGTACGACTTTGCGGTCGCCATCGCCGAGGAGGCGGTGCGCGCAGGGATTCTCGCCGGCGCGCCCCCCATCGTCCCGATCGGCACCGCCGACTATCCCACCGCGGCGGCGCGCCCGGCGTACAGCGTGCTCGACAAGCGCGCCACCGAGAGGCTCCTCGGGCTCACGGCACCGCATTGGCGCGTCGCGCTGCGCGCGACGCTCGCCGGGGCGGGCATGACCGGAGCACGGGCGTGAGGCGGCTGCTGGTCACCGGCGGCGCCGGCTTCATCGGCGCAAACTTCTGCCATTACTGGTGCGCCGCGCATCCGGGCGATCGCGTCGTGGTGCTCGACGCCCTCACCTACGCGGGCAATCTCGCGAGCATCGCCACGCTCATCGACGCCGGCAGGCTCCGCTTCGTGCGCGGCGACATCGGCGAGCGCGAGCGCCTCACGGCGCTCATCGTGCAGGAAGCGCTCGGCACGATCGTGAATTTCGCCGCCGAGTCGCACGTCGACCGCTCGCTCGAGGACCCGGCGCAGTTTCTGCGCACCAACGTGCTCGGCACCCAGGCGTTGCTCGAAGCGGCGCGCACGGCCTGGGGCCGGGATGCCGGGCAGCGCGGCTGCCGCTTCCATCATGTGTCGACGGACGAGGTCTACGGCTCGCTCGCGCCCACCGAACCCGCCTTCACCGAGAGCACCCCCTACGCCCCGAACTCCCCGTACGCCGCCAGCAAGGCGGCGGCGGATCACCTGGTGCGCGCCTACGCGCACAGCTTTGGCCTCCCGGTGACGATCAGCAACTGCTCGAACAACTACGGGCCCTTCCAGTTCCCGGAGAAACTGCTGCCGCTCTGCATCCTCAACATCCTCGAGGGCCGCCCGCTGCCGATTTACGGCGACGGCCTGCAGATCCGCGACTGGCTGCACGTGAGCGATCACTGCCGCGCGCTCGAGCTCATCCTCGTGAAATCCGCGGACGGCGAGACGTGGAACATCGGCGGCTCGACCCAGGACCCGAACCTGACGGTGGTCGGCGCGGTATGCGATCTGGTCGATGAGGCCTTTGCGGCCGAGCCGGCCCTCGCCGCGCGCTTCCCGCGCAGTGCGCCGGCGCAGGGGCGCTCCGCGCGCACCCTCATCGAGCACGTCCGGGACCGGCCGGGACACGACCGGCGCTACGCCGTCGACTCGGGCAAGATCGCCCGCAGGCTCGGGTTCCGCGCCGCGACCGCGCTGCGGACCGGCCTCGGGACCACGGTGCGCTGGTATCTCGACAACGAGGCCTGGTGGCGCGGCGTCGTGAGCGGCGAATACCGGCAGTGGTACGCGCGGCAGTACTCTCAGGCGCAGCGCACGTGACGGCCGAGCTCTCCTCCCGGTCCGACCAGGCCCGGCGCGCCGCACGCGCGCTGTACCGGCGGGCGCGGCTCAACTACCTGCTCGGACGGCGCGGCAAGGCCCTGGCGCTGTGCCGCCAGGCGGTGGATCGCGCCGACTATTCGCGCGCCTACACGCTCCTGTCGCGGCTGACGCTCCCCGGCGAGGATTATTTCCGCGTGCTCGCGCGGATTCACCGCTATCTCCGCCCGCGCACCTACCTCGAGATCGGCGTCTCGCGCGGCGAGTCGCTGGCGTGCGTGCTGCCCACGACGCAGGTGCTCGGGATCGATCCCGCGCCGCAGCTCACCGGGGCGCCGCCCGCCAACGTCAGGATCTACCGCGAGACGAGCGACGATTTCTTCGCCAGGTACGCACCGAGCGCCGAGCTCGGCGGGCAGCCGCTCGAGCTCGCGTTCATCGACGGCATGCACCATTTCGAATACGCGCTGCGCGACTTCATCAACGTCGAGCGCGCGTGCGCGAGAAGCTCGGTGATCCTGATGCACGACTGCTACCCGCTCGATGAGCGCACGGCGCGGCGCGAGCAGGTCACGGCCTTCTGGAGCGGCGACATCTGGCGGCTGATGCTGCTGCTGCGCGAACGGCGCCCGGATCTGGTGGTGCGCACCATCGCAACGGCGCCGACCGGGCTCGGCATCGTCCTCAATCCCGACCCCACCTCGCGCGTGCTCGCGGAGCGGCTCGAGGAGCTCACCGCCGAATACCTTGCCAGGGACTTCAGCGCGCTCGCGGGCGGTAAGCCCCAGGCGCTCGGCCTCGTCGAGAATCGCTGGCCGGTGATCCGCGAGCTCCTCGATTCGCGCATCCGAACCTGAGCTGCCGCGGGACCGCGGCCCCCTCAGGGCGATCGCACCAGATCCTCGAGCCGGGCGCGCCACGCCCGCAGGTGCAGCAGCGTCTTCTTGCGGATGCGCACGATGAACTTGAGGCGCTCGATGAGGCGCATCAGGACCGGCGCCGCCCAGCGCGGGATGCCCGGACGGAACACGTGGCCCGTGGCGAGGGTGCGCGAGCCGCGGAAGTCCGGGTACATGCGCTTTACCTGCGCGAGCTCCGCGCCCGGATCGACGCCCATCTCGGTGAGCTTGCGGTAGAAGGCGGTCGGGCGCCCGTCCCCGGTGCGGGTGTGGTCCATGCCGACCGCATCGACCACATGGATGGGGTGTCGTCCGCCGATCGTTCCGGCCCAGGCGAGATCGTTCCCCCAGGTGCTGCGCGTCATGCCGAAGGTCGGCAGCAGCTCGGCCAGAGCCGCCTGCGAGAAGCACGGCGCCATCACCTCGACGAAGCTCACCCGCCGCAGCAGGCACACGGGGTTGCGCACCAGCGCGTTGATGGTGGTGTGCGTGAACCAGCGCAGCGCCGGCTGCGAGAGATAAGTGCCGTAACGCTCGCACAGCGTGAAGAAGCGCGACAGATCCCCGGGCCGCAGATACACGTCGTCGTCGAGCAGCATGACGTAGCTGTACTCGCGAAACTGCGGGTGCTCGCGCGCGAACTCGAGGAAGCCGTCGAGCTTGTTGAAGCCGCCGTGGGAGTAGAACTCGGCGAGCGCCTCATCGCGCGCCGGTATGTACCAGGAGACGCAGCAGTCCCAGTTGCGCGCGGGATCCTCGGCGATCAGGCGGCCGTGGAGCGAGGCGGCCCCGGCGCGCACGAACGCCAGGTACGGCCTGTGCGCGGCCGGCGCCGCCATGACACCGCTCAGGAGCGGAACTCGGGAGCAGCAGCCACGCCCCTCACTCCTGAGCCTCGCGCGGCCGCCACGCCTGCGCCAGCTCCTGCTGCTTGCGCGCCGGCACCGGATCGTAGTGGCTCAGCTCCATGGTGTAGACGCCCTGCCCGCCGGTGAGCGCCTTGAGCCGCGACTGGTACTCGGAGATCTCCGCGAGCGGCACCAGCGCCTGCAGCGTCGCGCGCTGACCCGGGAGCGTGTCGCTGCCCGAGATGCGCGCCCGCTTGGTGGCGAGATCCCCGGTGATGTCGCCGATGGCGCTCGCGGGCGCGGTGATCTCCATGCGCATGATCGGCTCGAGCACGATGGGCGTCGCCTTCTGCAGCGCGTCCAGAAACGCCTTGCGCCCCGCGGACACGAAGGCGACCTCCTTGGAGTCGACCGGATGATGCTTGCCGTCGTAGACGGTGACGCGCACGTCCTGGATCGGAAAGCCGGCGAGCGCGCCCTCGACCAGCACCTGCCGGACGCCCTTCTCGACGGCGGGAATGTACTGCCCAGGAATCGCGCCCCCGACGACGTCGTCGACGAACTCGAAGCCCGCGCCGCGCCCGAGCGCCTCGATGCGCAGATACACCTCGCCGAACTGTCCCGCGCCGCCGGTCTGCTTCTTGTGCCGGCAGTGCCCCTCGGCGGGCCGGGTGATGGTCTCGCGGTAAGGAATGCTCGGCGGGTGGGTCTTGACGTGTACGCCGTAGCGCTCGGTCATGCGCTCGAGCAGCACCCGCAGGTGAAACTCTCCCATGCCGTACAGCACGGTCTCGTTCACGGCGGCGTTGTGCTCGATGCGTACGCACGGGTCCTCGGCGGTGAGCTTGTGGAGCGTGTCGGCGAGCCGCTGCTCGTCCCCGCGGCGGTCGGGCTCGATCGCGAGTCCGAGCATCGGCGGCGGGAAGGTCACGGGCTTCAAGTGATACTGGTCCTCGTCGTGCGAGTCGTGCAGCACCGCATCGAGATGCAACTCGTCGACCTTGGGCGTGGCGACGATGTCGCCCGGGCCCGCCTCGGCGATCTCGGTCGTGTCCTTGCCGAGCAGGCTGAAGAGGTGCGCGATCTTCACCGGCTTGCGCGCGTCGCCGACGAACAGCTGGCTCCCCTGGCGTACCGTGCCCTGGTGCACGCGCAGCACGCCGAGCTTGCCGACGTAGGGGTCGATGCTCACCTTGAACGCGTGCGCAATGACGTGCCTGGCCGGATCGGGGGTGACCGGGACGCGCTCGGCGTCCTCGCCCGCGCCCTTGAGGAACAGCGGCGGGTTGCCCTCGGCCGGATTCGGCATGAGCCGCACGATGGTCTGCAGCAGCTCCGGGACACCAGCGCCCGTCTCGGCCGAGGTGAAGCACACCGGCACCAGGTGGCCCTCGCGCAGCGCCTGCTCGAACGGATCGTGCAGCTGCTCGGGCGAGAGCTCCTCGCCCTGCTCGAGGTAGAGCGCCATGAGCTTCTCGTCGAGCTCGACCACCTGGTCGATGATCTGGGTGTGGGCGGCCTCGACCGAGGAGAAGTCCGCCGCCCGGCCGTGCGGCTGGAAGAAGCAGTCGACCACCGAATCACCCCCGCCGGCGGGGAGATTGAGCGGCAGGCATTCGGTGCCGAAGGCCTCGCGCAGCTCCGCCAGCACCTGCGCGCAGCGCGCATCGCGGCTGTCGATCTTGTTGACGATGATGAGCCGGCACAGCCCCCGCTCGCGCGCGAAGTCCATGAGGCGCTGGGTGAGGGTGTCCGCGCCGCTCACGGCGCTCACCACGATCGCGACCGCCTCGACCGCCTCGAGCACCGAGAGTGTCTTGCCGAGGAAGTCCGGGTACCCCGGCGTGTCGATGAGGTTGATGCGGATGCCGTCGGTCGCGAAGCTGCAGATCGCGGTGTCGAGCGAGTGCTGCAGGCGCTTCTCCTGGGGATCGAAGTCCGAGACCGTCGTGCCGCGCGCGAGGCTGCCGCGGTTGCGGGTCGCCCCGGCCTGCAGCAGCAGCGTCTCGGTGATCGAGGTCTTGCCTGCGCCGGCAGGTCCTACCAGCGCAATATTTCTGATGCCCGAAGTCGCGTACCCCATGGCGGATGCTCCCCGGATCTTTGCCTTGTTCGACGCCCGCTTAAGGAGCATCACCGGTGCCTCAAAGCCTACTCTTGGGCAATACCGGCGGCTACTCGGCGCGAGTACCATGCGACAGAAGGCGGCGCTCCATGCCGCCAGGAGCCCTTGCAGCCATGAGCGATCGACGGCCGGAGGCGGCGCGGCAACGCCCGAGGAACGAGAAGGTTCAGCGGCAGCTGGATGAGGCGCTCGAGGACAGCTTTCCCGCGAGCGACCCGGTCTCGATCGTGACCTCGCAGGACGAGGAGGACTGGGGAGACGAGGCCGAGGAGCAGGATATGGGCCAGGCGCCCGGCACTAAGGAGCCGTCAGCTCCAAAGTCGAGCCGGCCTGATTGACGGTCGTGAGGATGATCGGCCGCCGCCACACGCGCTGCAGGTAGTCGAGCACCTTTCGACTGCGCTCGAGGTCGAGCCCGCGCCCGTCGGTGGCGCTGTCGTGCGTGAGCTCGAGCGTGCCGTCGGTGCGCACATGGTGCGCGGAGACGACCGGCGCGCCGAAGTTGTACTTGGGCGAGAGCAGCGCCTCGTGCAGCGCCGTGAGATCCGGCTCGAGCACCTTGATCTGGCCGTCGCTGCGCGCGCTGTAGCGGAACAGGCCGAGCTCGTCGGCCAGCTCGCGGGTGAGGTGGTTGCGCACGAAGGCGAAGTCGTCGTCCTGCTCCATGATGTGGCGCGCGCCCTCGAGGCCGTCGCGCTCGACGATCTTCTCCCACATCGAGAAGCCGAGGTGGTAGGGGTTGATGGCGAGCGACACCTGCGCGTCGGCCGCGATCGGCCGCACCACGTCCGAGTGGCACTTGATGGCGTCCAGGTATGACTGCTGCGGGATGAAGTCCGCCTCGCGCAGGAGGCGCGCGTGCCAGTACGACGCCCAGCCCTCGTTCATGATCTGCGTGGCGAACACCGGAAAGAAATAGAAGGACTCCTCGCGCACCGCGAGGAAGATGTCGCGCTCCCAGCTCTCCATCTCGGGGGCGTAGTTCGCCACGAACCACAGGAGGTCGCGCTCCGGGTGCGGCGGCAGCGGGGCGCGCTTCTTGCTCTCCACGGCGCCGGCCGCGACCGGATCGAGCGCCGCGAAGCGCTTGCGGAAGCTGTCGTCGGCGAGGGCCTTCGGCTCCTCGAGGTACTCCGGGTAGCGCTCACGGCGCAGCGACTGGTCGATATCGATGTGCTGCTCGAGGGCGAGCGCCGCATCGAGCACCGTCTCGACGCGCTGCGCGCCGTGGGTCTCGATGATCTGCTGGATCGCCCGCGCGTGGTTGGCGGCGTGCTCGACGATGTGCTCGCTCACCTGCTCCTGGCAGCGGCGGAACAGCAGGTTGTTGCGCGAGAAATCCGCGTGGCCGAGCACGTGCGCGGTCACCAGGATGTTCTCGGCGAGGCCGTTGCTGGCGGCGAGGTAGGCGTGGCCGGGATTGCCCGGGAACACCACCTCGAAGAGCCGCGAGTGGCCCATGCGCCGCTGGATGAGCTGATAGATGTAGCGCACGCCGAACGACCAGTGCGGCATGCGCACCGGCAGCCCGTAGACCGCGATCTCCATCATGAAGCTGTCGGGGACGGCCTCGAAGTCGACCGGATGAAAAGCGAGCCCCGAGCGGGTGGCGAGCTCCTCGATGCGCCGGATGTAATCGCGCCAGTCCGTGCTCATGGGGCAGCGCGCGTCATTTGTCCGCCGGGGTCTGCGCCTCGGCCGAGAAGAAGTGCCGCACCGCGCCCCACACGTCGTCGAAGTCGTTGAGCGGGTAGCTGCCGGCGGCGATTCCCGCGCCCGAGAGCTCGGCCCACAGCTTCCCGGTCTCGGTGGCGAGCTGGCGCGAGAGGCCCGACGAGACCTCGACGTAGCCGGTGAAGCAGGTGTCGGCGGCAACCGAAGCGAGCGCCGCGCGCGCCTCCGCCGCGTCGCTCACCGAGTTGTCGCCGTCGGAGGCGTAGAAAAGGTACAGGTTGCAGCGGCCGGGGTTGTAGCGGGCGTCGATGATCTCGCGCACCTTGAGGAGTCCGGTCGAGGCCACGGTGCCGCCGGTGCCCGACACCTGGAAGAAGTCGGGCTCGTTGAACTCCCAGGCCTCGGTGGTGTGTGCGACGAACACGGTCTCGAGCGAGCGGTACTCGCGCCGCAGTCCCTGCACCACCCAGAAGAAGAAAGTCTTGGCGAGCTTGCGGTCGCGGTCGGACATGCTGCCCGAGACGTCGAGCATGAAGAACACCACCGCGTGAATCGCCGGCTGCTTGCGTCGCGCCAGCTGCCGGAAGCGCAGGTCCTCGTCGGTGAAGGTCGGGGTGGCCCCCGGCGCTCCCCGCCGCTTCACCATCTCCTTGAAGGAGCGGCGCCGGTCGAGCCGCGAGCGCGCGCCGCGCCGGTCCCAGCCCTCGCGCGTCCAGTCGGTCTCATCCGAGGGGCCGACACGCGCCTTGAGGTTGGGAAGCTTCATCTCCTCCCACAGCCAGTCGACGATGTCGTCGACCTTGAACTCGAGCAGCAGCTGCACCTCGCCCTCGTCGCGGCCGCCCGCCCCCTTCTCGCCGGGACCCTGTTGCTGCGAGGGATCGGAGAACACGTCGCCGGGCTTGGCCTTGCCCTGGCCGGCGCCCTGGGTTTCCTCGGGACGCCGCAGGCGGAAGTGATAGTGCTCGAGCATGCGCACCGGCACGCGCACGGTGCGCGCGCCGTCGTTGATGACTTCGCCGCCCGCGATGATCTCCGGCAGGTTGGCGCGCACCGCCTCGCGCACCTTCTCGTCGTGGCGCAGCCAGTCGCGCGCGCCGCGCGAGAACAGCTCGTACCACTTCGCGGCACTGAGCGGGGGTTGTCCGCCGCCTTGACCGCCCGCTTCGTCCATGGCTGCTACTGGTACTCCTTTTTTTGCGGCGGCGCTACTCCTGTGCGAGCAGCGTCGTGACGTAGCTGAGCGCTTCCTTGGCGCTGTGCTCGTCGTAGCCGTATTCGCTCACCAGGCGCTGCTGCACGACAGAGATCTTCTGGCGCGCCTCCTCGTCGGGGCGCGCGGTCGAGGTCACGAGCCGCAGCACGTCGCGGCGCTCCTCGAACAGGTACTGCTCGATGGCCTCACGCATGCGCGCATGGCTCGCGAGCTTGAACTTCTCGCCGGCCTTGAACGCCACCATCGCCTTGCGCACGACCTCCTGGCGGAACGACAGCTTGCCGGAGTCCGATACCTTGATCTTCTCCTCGACCGAGCGCAGGAAGCGCTCGTCCGCCGCCCGGGTCTCGCCGGTGATCGGGTCGGTGACCTGGCGGTGATCGAGCGAGGCCTCGACCTCGTCGAGATATTTCTCGAGCAGCTGCTGCGCCTCCTCCTCGAAGGAAGCGAACATCGCGCGGTGCACGTCCTCTTTCACCCAGCGGTTGTAGAACTCCTTGCGCGCCGTGACCAGATGATCGATCCAGGCCTTCTTCTGCTTGGCGTCCATGCGCGCATCGCTCTCGATCGAGTCCTTGAGCGCCAGCAGCAGCTCCATGCTGGTGAGGCTATGGGTGTTGCCGCGGGTGATGGCATTGGAGATCGCGTTGATGACGAAGCGCGGGCTCACCCCCGTCATGCCCTCGTCGGGCGCCTCGGCGCGCAGCCGCTGCGCCTCGTTCTCGGGCATGCCCTCGACCGCCTCGCCGGCGTACAGGCGCAGCTTCTTGCCGACATCGAGGCCCTCGCGCTCGGGCTTCGTGAGGCGGGTGAGGATGGCGAACACCGCCGCGAGATTGAGCACGTGCGGGTCGAGATGCACGTTGCGGAACGCGGGCGCGCCCGACACCAGCTTCTGGTAGATGCGCGACTCGTCGCGATAGGAGAGCGCATAGGGGATCTTGATGATCACCATGCGGTCGAGCAGCGCCTCGTTCTCCTTCTCCTGCAGGAACTTGTGGAACTCGGCGAGATTGGTATGGGCGAGGATGGTCTCGTCGAGGTGAATCAGCGGGAAGCGCGACACCTTGACGTTCTTCTCCTGGGTGAGGGTCAGGAGCAGATACAGGAACTCGCGCTTGACCTTCAGGATCTCGATCATCTCGAGCACGCCGCGGCTGGCGGCGTACACCGCGCCCGACCACGACCAGGCGCGCGGGTCGCCCTCGTCGCCGATCTGCGCGACCTTGGCGAGATCCACCGAGCCGACCAGGTCGGCGATGTCCGCCGTGGTGGGATCGTGCGGCGCGTAGGTGCCGATGCCGACACGCGAGGCCTCGGCGAGGAACACCCGCTCGACCGGCACGCGCACGAAGTCGCCCTCGTACTCGCGCTCGACGAAGTCGCGCGCCCAGGGCGAGAGCTCGCCCTGCACGGCGATGCCGTAGCGCTGGCGGAACTCGGCGCGCAGGCTGGTGGGAATGAGGTTCAGCGGGTTCTCGCGCAGCGGCGAGCCGCGGATCGCGTAGAGCGCGCCCTCGTCGGTGCGGCTGTACTCCTCGAGCCCGCGCTTGAGCAGTATGGCGACCGTGGACTTGCCGCCCGAGGGCGGCCCGAGCAGCAGCAGCAGGCGCCGGCCGACGTCGGAGCCCGCGGCGGCGGCCTTGAAGTAATCGACCACGCGCGACAGCGGCTCGTCGATGCCGAACAGCTCATGCTTGAAGAGCTCGCGCGCACGCACGTTCTCGGCGGCGTCGGGAGCTGCGGCGCGGCCGTGCCAGCGCAGCATGTCCCAGATGTACTCGTGGCTCAAGCGCGCCAGCGCGCTCGGATTCGCCGGCAGGATGTTGGCGAGGAAATCGCCGAAAGTGCCTTCCCAGCGCTGCGCGCGGTGCAGCCGGCTGAAGGAACTCAGGGTGTCGATGAAGGTGGCGTTTGAGCCGTGAGAATCCGAGTCAGCTCCGAGTGGTCGCATCGTCCTTACCCTCCGTTGAGCTCTTGAGTCACCACTCCCTGCATGCCGGCGCCGGCCGGCCGATCCGCCTGGGTCTTAACTTAGTCCCAACGCCCCCCGCAAAAAGTGACGGCTTTCCGATCCTCGTGGACTGATTACGTTAAGAGTGTCACAGCAACGGATTGTTCACGCCAGAGGCCCGGGAGGCCGGCAAGGCTGGCAGGCGCTGCACCGGAAACGGGCACGACCGCTTAAGTGGCTGATTGCAAAGCGGCATGCGGCGCCCGGCGCGCGCAGCGCTCGGGTGAGCGGATTTTTGCGCCGATGGCGGTTCCGCAGCCGCTCCGGGTTCGACATCCGCACGCCCCCGCCGCCGCAGAAGGCCGCGGACCGTGAGCTGCCGCAGGCCCGCTTCCCCGCCGGGGGGCGCGAAGCGAGCAGTGGCTCTGAGTTTGGCCATCGCCGTCGCCGCTCCCCGACGTGCCCTGTCGTTATTGTGAACTGACGCACTGCGCCTGTTGCCACGCTACATATCCTCCATCGGCGAGGAGTTACGCGCTGCGCATTCGAGTGGTCGCGGCGGCCTCACTTCACGGACGGAGGCGCACCTTCAGCTTCGTCGGTGACAGCCAATAAGGTGGGAGACACGCCACGTGGCCAGTGCAGTATCCAGATCATCGCGCAATCCCGCCGCGGCGACGCCCGCGGGCGCCGCCGGCACCGCGGCGAGCGTTCAGCCTTCGGTCGACGTCACCGCCATCACCACCCGCGACGATTTCCTGCTCGAGCTCGGCCAGGCGCTGGCCGGTGAGGCCTCCATCCGGCCCGTGGATTCGGTCGCGGCCGCGCTCGAGAGCCTCGACTCACCCGCCAAGCGCGGCCAGGTGCTGATCATCGATGCGCAGCATGCGAACGAGGTGCGCCCGGCGGTCGATGCCGTGCAGGGCCGCGCCCCGCACGCCGTGATCCTGGTATTCGCCGCCGAGGCGCTCGAGCGGCCGGTGGCCGCAGCCGTCAAAGGCTCGAAGGTTTTCGCAGTTCTCCCCTCCTCGCCGGTCGATCCGCGCAAGACCCACGCGGTATTCGCCGGCGTGATCGAGGAAGCGGCCGCGCGCAGGAAGCCCGCGACGCCGGCGCCGGCGCCGGCACCTGCACCCGCACCGGCACCGGCACCGGCACCGGCCGCCGAATTCGAGCTCGAATCCACCCGCAGCGCCCAGACCCTCAAGGTCCCGGGCATGAGCGGCGGCAAGGGCCGCCTGGCTCTGATCGCCGGGGCGCTCGCGGCAGTCGCGGCGCTCGCGGCCGGCGCCTGGCTCTTCACCCGCGGCAACGGCACGGCGCCGGTTCAGGCCCCGGCCGCACGGCCTCAGGCGGCGGCGCCGGTGGCCGAGGCCCCGCAGGCCGCGCCCCCTCCCGAGCCGAGCGCGGACCTCTCGATCCTGCACGGTAAGGTCGACGAGCTTCTGGAGAAGGCGCGTCTCGCCATACGTGAACGGCGCTACACCGAGCCTGCCGGCGATAATGCGCTGCTCTATTACCGCTCCGCCGTCGCGGCCAACCCCGCCAACGGCGAGGCGCGCGACGGCCTGCAGCGCGTGGCCGGCGTGCTCGCCAGCCGCTTCGACGAGTCGCTGGCGGCAAGCCGCCTCGACGAGGCCGCGCAGAATTTCGCCAACTTCAGGGCCGCAGTGCCCGACGATCCGCGCGTGGCGGACCTCGGCGGGCGGCTTGCCAGCGCCCAGCTCACCAGGGCGGTCGCCGACGGCAACCTCGACCGCGCGGCCGCGCTGCTGCGCCAGGCACAGCAGTCCGGCGTGCTGCCGGCCGAGCAGATCGCCAGGTGGAAGAGCGAGCTCGCGCGGCACCAGGACGAGGCCAAAGCGCAGCACCTCGCGGGGCTCGTGGAGGAGCGCATCCACGATGGCAAGCTCGTCGACCCCGCGGACGACAGCGCCAGGTACTACCTGCGGCAGCTCCTCAGCGCCTATGCGTCGAACGCTAACACGGCGCGCGCCAGGCACGCCCTCGCCGGTGCCTACATGCGCAAGGCGCGCGATGCCGGGACGGCCAGGAACGGCGCCGAAGAGGAGCGCTGGCTCAACGAGGCGCGCGCCGCCGGCGTGTCAGCCGCCGACATCAGCGCCCTGCAGCGCGACCTCGCCGGCGCGCAGGCCAGGGCCGCCCGCACCGAGGGCGACCGCTTCGCGCTACTCGCGCGCGAGCGCGTGCGCGACGGCCGCCTCACCGATCCCGCCCAGGACAGCGCCGCGTACTACCTGACGCAGCTGCAGTCGGCCGATCCGGACAACGCGGCTCTCGCCGCGGTCGGCCGCGATCTCGCCGGCAAGCTTCTCGAGCGGGCCCGCGCCGCCGTGCAGGCCGGCAAGAGCGCCGATCAGGACCTCGCCGCGGCGCGCCGCTTCGGCGCGGATCCCAAGGAGATACAGGCCGTGCAGCAGCCCGGCACGGCCAAGGCCGCGGCGAGTGTCGATCCTGCGACTCTCGCCGCGAGTCTCAAGGCGGTGAGGACCGAACCGCCCGAGTACCCGCAGAGCGCCCTCTCGCACGGCGTGAGCGGCACCGTGCTGCTGTCGTTCACCGTCGATGCCAGGGGCAATACGCGCGACGTGCGGGTGCTGCAGTCGACCCCGGCCGGCGTCTTCGATCACTCCGCGGTGAGCGCGGTGAAGCACTGGAAATATGCGCCGGTGAAGGTCAACGGCACCGCGGTCGAGGTCCCCACCAAGACGCTGATGCGCTTCGAGCTGCCGAAGCAGTAGTACGGGAGTAATCAGAATGATGCTGAGCGGCACTGATCGCCGTCGCCAACTCATCACCGCCGGTGTCGGCACGGTGCTCACGCTCGTCATGGGCGCGGTGCTGTTCGTCGGCTTCCGCATCGCCACGCAGATGCGCGCCAGCATCACCGCACTGCAGACGGCGAGCTCACTGCAGAACTATCCCGACGACATCACCCGGCAGCTCAGCTCGCTGCGCGACCGGCTCGAGGCGCGCGCCTATTCCGGCCAGGCGCTCGAGGATCTGCAGGGGACCGTGCGACGCTTCGACCGGCAGCTGAAGGAGCTCAATGCCGGCGGCAACGTCCACTCGGCCGAGCTCACGCGCGCACTGCAACTGTGGCACGAGTACGGTCCGGTGATCGAGCCGGTCGTCAGCTTCAACGCCCAGCCCTACGTGGACTCGGACACCTCCGGGAGCTCGCTGTCGCGCGAAGGGCGCGCGCATTACGCCGAGGTAAAGCGCGCCCAGCTGTTCGCGACCGATAACGCCAAGGTGCTCCAGGCCCAGCTGGTAACGCTCGCCACTTCGCTGCAGCACGACGCCTCGGACGCCGCGGCGCGCCTGCGCGCGCTGCTGTCGATCGGCGTGCTGGCCGCCCTGGTGCTGGCGGCGGCGGCCGCCTGGTTCCAGTTCACGCGCTCGCGCCACGAGCGCGCCGCCCGCGAGGCGCAGGAGCAGACCCGCGACATCCTTAAAACGGTGCGCGAGGGCTTCTTCCTGCTCGACGCCAACTACCGCATCGGCTCGGTGTGGTCCGAGGCCCTGACGCGCATGTTCGGGCGCGACGACTTCGCCGGACTCTCCTTCGAGGAGCTGCTCAGGGACCTGGTGCCGGCTTCGACGCTCGCCACCGCCACCAAGTACATCAAGCTCCTGTGGGGCGAGCGTGCCCACGAGAACCTGATGAAGAGCATCAACCCGCTCGGGCAGCTCGAGATCAGCATGGAAAACGGGCACGGCGGCAAGGAGACGCGCTACCTGCAGTTCGATTTCCACCGCGTCATGGGGCCAGCCGGCATCAAGCACGTGCTGTGCTCGGTCGGCGACATCACCTCCAGCGTGCTCCTGGCGCGCGAGCTGCAGGAATCGCAGGAGAACGCCAACGCCCAGGTCGACATGATGCTCGCGATGATGCACATCGACCCGCTGCAGCTGGTGTCGTTCCTCGACGGCGCGGAGACCGGGCTGAAGCTCGTCAACACCATCCTCAAGGAGCCGGCACGTACCGACGCCGAGTTCCGCAAGAAGCTCTCCGGGCTGTTCCGGGAGCTGCACTCGATCAAGGGCGAAGCCTCGGCGCTCAGCCTGTCGAGCATCGCCGCGCGCGTGCACGCGCTCGAGGACATCGTCACGGAGCTGAAGAAGAAGGCCGAGCTCTCCGGCAACGACTTCCTGCCCATGGTGCTGAAGCTCGACGACCTGCTCGCGCACCTGCGCTCGGTGCGCGAGATGGCCGCGCGCCTCACCGCGCTCAGGGAAGGCGCCGCCGGCGCCGCCACCACGCCCTTCGCCGCGCCGGCCCCGCCCGCCGCGGCAGCGCCG
>DASYYF010000096.1:0-44058 GCA_035934055.1 Steroidobacteraceae bacterium
GCACCTCAAGGGCGCGGGGCTCCTCGCGCCGCAGCCGGGACGCTCGCCGTCAGCCGGCGGGATTCGCCTCCACCTGAATGGCGAGCTTCACGGTCATGTTGAAGCCGTACTTGTCGCCATAGTTGATGCCGAAATCGGCGCGGTTGAGGGTCGCCGAGGCGTCGGCGCCGCAGCGCTCGCCCTTGGCGAGCGGTGTCATCTTGCACAGGAAGCTGTTGATCTTGAGGTTCAGCGGCTTGGTCACCCCGTGCAGCGTGAGCTCACCGTGCACCTCGGTCGGGGCCCCGTTCTTGAAGTTGGTGAGCGTGCCCTTGTAGAGCGCGGTCGGATACTTCTGCACGTCGAGCATCTCGGGCGACTTCACGTGCTCGTTGAGCTTGGCGTGGCCGAAGTCGATCGAGGCCGCATCGATCGTGATGTCGACCGTGCCGGTGCCGGCCTCCCTGTCGAGCACGATCGACCCGGAGGAGCGGTCGAACTTGCCGCGCCAGACCGACATGCCGCCGAAATGGTCGGCCTCGAAGCTCGGGTAGGTATGAGCCGGATCGACCTGGTAGGTCACCGGTGCGGCGAGGGCGGCGCCCGCGGCGAGGCTCGCCACGGCGAACGGGAGCGCAATCTTCATCATGAACCTCCGGCGGTCAGGGGGAGCGCTAGCCTACGCCCTGCCGCGGATGACCGGCCACCCTCCTTTGTAGGGAGGTGCCCCCGGGAGCCCTCAGGCCAGCGGCCGGGACTTGAGCCCCAGCGCGCGGGCGACCACCTCGTGCGCAATCTCGCCGGCGTGCACGTTGAGTCCGGCGGCGAGGCCTGAGTCGCGCCTGAACGCCTCGCGCCAGCCGAGATCGGCGAGCGCGCGCGCGTAGGGCAGAGTTGCGTTGGTGAGCGCGAGCGTAGAGGTGCGCGGCACGGCGCCCGGCATGTTGGCGACGCAGTAGTGGATCACTCCGTCCACCGTGAAGGTGGGATCCGCGTGGGTGGTCGGCCGGCTGGTCTCGAAGCAGCCTCCCTGGTCGATCGCGATGTCGACCAGCACCGCGCCGGGCTTCATGCTCTTGACCATGGCGCGCGTGACGAGCTTCGGCGCGGCCGCGCCCGCCACCAGCACGGCGCCGACGACGAGATCCGCATCCTTCACCAGCTTCTCGATCGTCTCGGTGGTCGAGTAGGCGGTCTGAATCGCCGCGCCGAACTGGGCCGAGAGCTCCCGCAGCCGATCGACCGAGCGGTCGACCACGGTCACGTCGGCGCGCAGCCCCACGGCCATCTCGGCCGCATGCGTGCCGGAGACTCCGCCGCCGAGAATCACCACGCGCGCCGGCGGCACGCCCGGCACGCCGCCGAGCAGCACGCCGAAGCCGCCGTGCGCTTTCTGCAGGCTGGCCGCTCCGACCTGGATCGACATGCGGCCTGCGACTTCGCTCATCGGCGTGAGCAGGGGCAGCGAGCCCCTGGGGCCCGTCACGGTCTCGTAGGCGATGGCGGTGGCGCCGGACTTCATCAGGCCCCTCGCCTGCTCCGGATCGGCCGCGAGATGCAGGTACGTGAACAGCACCTGTCCGGGGTGCAGCATCGCGCACTCGGCCGGCTGCGGCTCCTTCACCTTGATCACCATCTCGGCGCGCTGGAACACTTCGGCGGCGTTGGCGGCGATAGCGGCGCCGGCGGCACGGAACTGCCCATCGTCGACCCCGATGCCGTTGCCGGCGCCGGTCTCGACGAGTACTTCGTGGCCGGCCGCCGTGAGCTCGCGCACGCCGGCCGGCACAAGGCCGACGCGATACTCATGCACCTTGATTTCGCGCGGAACACCGATGCGCATGGAAGTCCCCCCTTTATTGATCTGCGATGCACGAAATTAGAACCCGGCGTCGCCGGCACCCGTTTGCGTATTTTCAGCTCGCCCGCCGGCTGCTATGGCAGAATCTGCCGCTAGAGACAAGATTACAGGAGGATTCTTGCGCCATGGAGCTCGATCGCTACGACCGCACGATCCTGCGTCTGCTGCAGGAGGACGCACGCATGACCAACACCCTGCTCGCCGCGCGGGTTAACCTCTCGGAATCGGCCTGTTTGAGGCGCGTGCGGGCGCTGGAGGAGTCCGGTCTGATCGAGGGCTATACGGCCCTGGTCGATCAGCAGCGCGCCGGATTCCCGGTCAACGTATTCGTCAGCATCACTCTCGACCGACAGAGTCAGACGGGACTCGAAGCCTTCGAGAGCGCGGTACGGCGCGTGCCGGAAGTGATGGAGTGCTACCTGATGACCGGCGAGCACGACTATCTGCTGCGGCTGGTAGTGACCGATCTCGCCGACTTCGAGCGCATCCACAACCAGCATCTGACCCGGCTGCCGAGTGTCGCGCGCGTGCAGTCGAGCTTCGCGATGCGCACGGTGACGCGCTCGCGTACGCTGCCGGTGAAATGAGGGCGTGGGCTGCGGCCAGGCACATGGGTGAGGCGCGAAGCGCCGAGCGGGCGCCGGGATGTGCGCCCGGGGCTTGCGCGCAGCAGGACAGCGCAGCGCAATGCGCCCGCCGCCGCGAGCATCGTGACGGGACGTCCGAGGCGAGCTTGTGCCTATCCGCGTGCCGGCGCGTAGGCGGGCAGCCCCCGCGCAAACTCGCGCAGCGCGCCGATGCCGCTGTCTTCGGCGCGGCGGCACCACTCGCGCAGCCGCGTGACTGCGTGGCTCGCCGAAGTCTCCTCCCACGCCTGCTGCAGGCCCTCGCGGTACTCGACCACGCGCCGCAGCACCTCGTAGTGCTCGAGCAGCTCGCGCAAGCGCCGCCGCGCCTCCTCGGCCAGCAGGGCCGGATGGCGGATCAGCAGCTTGGGCGCCCCGGTAAGCACCGTGCCGGAAGGCTCGCGGCGAGCGAGCTCGCGGCATACCGGCAGCACGACACGCCGCGCGTAGGCGCGCAGCACGTGCAGCCGGTTGGTAAAGAGCGCCTGCACCGTCTCGGCGTCGAGCTCGCTGCGCCGGCGCTCGAGATGCGGGCGCGGTGCGACCCAACGCACCCGCGCGAGACGCAGCGCGCTGAACAGCCGTATCCACAGCCACCCGATGTCGATCTCCCAGCGCTGCACGGCGAAGCGGGCCGAGCGCGGGAAGGCGTGGTGGTTGTTGTGCAGCTCCTCGCCGCCGAGCAGCAATCCCCAGGGTACGAGGTTGGTCGCGGTCGATGGCATCTCGAAGCTGCGATAGCCGACCGCATGGCCGAGCCCGTTGATCACGCCGCCGGCGAAGAACGGCTGGGCCGAGAGGTGCACGGCGATCATGATGATGCCGGGCACGCCGAAGAGTGCCAGGTGGGCGATGACGAACAGCACGATACCGCCATACGGATGGCGGCTGTAGATGCGCCGCTCGAGCCAGTCGTCCGGCGTGCCGCGGCCGTAGTTCCTGATGGTTTCCGGGTCGCGCCCGGCCGCGCGATAGAGCTCGAAGCCCTCGAGCAGGACGCGCCTCAGGCCGAATACGACCGGGCTGTGAGGATCGCCCGGCAGATCGGCATAGGCGTGGTGCTTGCGGTGTACTGCGACCCACTCGCGGGTCACCGCTCCCGAGCTGAACCACAGCCAGAAACGGAACAGGTGCCGGAGCGCGGGATGCAGGATCAGCCCGCCGTGGGACTGGTCGCGGTGCAGGTAGAGCGTCACACCGAGAAACATCGTCTGGATGGTGACGAAGGTGGTGAGTGCATATCCCCACCAGGGCAGCCCGATGAGACCGTAGGGCGAGAGACTCATGGATTCTCCGTCGGGTTCTTATGTTGAGTCTGCGGCGTCAGGGTACGGCAATTCCGTGAGCCGGACGCGACTTTTTGCACCCCCGCGGTGCGCAATTCACAGTTTCAGGCGTCGAGCAGGATCTTGCCGATATGCGCGTCGGACTCCATCAGCTTGTGCGCGCCGGCCGCATCGGCGAGCGGGAAACGCGCATGGATCAGCGGCTTCAGGCGTTTGGTCGCGAACAGCGGCCAGACATTCTGGCGCAGCGCCGCCGCCAGCCGTCCCTTGCTCTCGACCGACTGCGCGCGCAGCGTCGAGGCCGAGAGCTGCAGGCGCTTCACCATGAGCGGCCGCAGATCGATCTCGGCCTTGGCGCCCCCCATGTGCGCGATCACCGCGATGCGTCCGCTCACCGCCGCGGCCGCCACGTTGCGCGCCACGTAGTCCCCCCCGACCATGTCGAGTATCACGTCGGCGCCGCGCCCGTCGGTCGCCCGCAGCGTCGCCTCGACGAAATCCCCCTCGTGATAGTTGATGGCGTGATCGGCGCCGAGCTCGCGGCACGCGGCGCACTTGGCGGCGGTCCCGGCGGTTACGATGACGCGCGCACCGAACGCCTTGCCGAGCAGGATGGCTGTGGTGCCGATGCCGCTGGCGCCGCCGTGCACCAGCAGCGTCTCTCCGGCCCGCAGCCGTGCGCGCTCGAAGACGTTGTACCAGACGGTAAAGAAAGTCTCCGGCAGCGCCGCCGCCTCCTCGAGCGTCAGCTGGCTCGGCGCCGGCAGGCACTGCACCGCCGGCGCGGTCGCATATTCCGCGTATCCGCCGCCCGCGAGCAGCGCGCACACCCGCGCGCCGACCGCGGGCTCGCTGACCCCCTCCGCCGCCGCCACCACGATGCCCGCGACCTCGAGCCCCGGGATGTCGCTCGCCCCCGGCGGAGGCGGATAGGCGCCCTTGCGCTGCAGGACGTCGGGCCGGTTGACGCCGGCGGCGGTGACCTTGATCAATACCTCGCCGGGCTTCGGCTGCGGCACCGGACGCCGCGCCGGGCGCAGCACCTGGGGCGGACCGGGCTCGCGGATCTCGATGGCGGTCATGTTGACGGGGAGCACGCGCGGATGGTGCGATCGCTCCCGTTCGCGCGTCAACTTCAGGGCGCGGCGCGCTCCTCTCCCGGCGGCCCCCCCATGGCCCGCCCGCACCCCTCCATGAAGCGCTCGCGCAACCGCGCCCGTTCCTCGGGCGTCAGGCTCTCCCAGCGCTCGCGCCGCATGTGCCGCCGCCAGTGCCCGTGCCCGCCGCGCCAGCCGCGCAGGCCTCCGAAGAGGATGCGGCACAGCACCAACAGGGCCAACGCCTGCCAGTAGCCGATTGCCGGGCCGTGGAACACGGGCGGCACCACGTAGTTCCACAGAAGCATCACCGCCCAACTGAAGACCCCGATGAAGACAATCACGGCGGCGGCGATCGCCACCCCTTTGGCGATTCCCCTCACCATCCAAGCCAACGGACTTCTCACGACTCTCTCCTCATGCTCATTCGTTCAGCCAGTCCTCGTATACCGCCTGCAGCCGCTCGCGCAGCTGCAACACCGCGTAGCGCTTGCGCGACAGCAGCGTGTTGATGCTGACGCCCGACCGCTCGGCCAGCTCGCGGAAGGTGAGGCCCTCGAGCTCCTGCGCCACGAATACCTCGCGCTGCTCGCGCGGCAGCTCGGCCAGCGCCGTCTCGATCTCATCGAGGAGCAGCGCACGCATCGCCGCGGTCTCCGGCGTTCCGTCCGCGGCCGGCAGCAGCTCCTCCAGCACCCGCTCCTCGTCCGCTCCGCGCCCGCCGTCGAGTAGGAGCTGCGGACGCTTCTTGCGGAAGCGGTCGATGATGCGATTGCGCACCACGCGCATCAGCCAGGCGCCGATCTGCTCCACGGGCTGTGCCAGGCGCTCGGCCGCCACCAGCTCGTAGAGCGCGTCCTGCAGGATGTCCTCGGCCTCGGCCGCGTCATCGATGCGGCGGCGGATGAAGGCAAGCAGGCGATCGCGCTCGGCAAGCGCGGCGGCGGCGAGTTGCCGGTTCCGACTCATGGGGACACTGAGCGCGCCGCCGTCCATCTCCATGAAGACAGACGGGCGAAGAGGCACCGATATTGTGGCGGCGTCAGGCCCCCTGTCCGGGGGCCTGCACGGCGAGCGTTCCCGAGCGGCCCGCAACGCTTCCGGCGGCGATGTTGCAGCGCGGCAGAGCGTTCGAATCCAGCCGCCGGGCATAGCTCGCGAGATCCGTGAGAAGCGCTCCACGTGCCTTCCAGGCCCGCAGCAGCCGCTCGAAGGAATCGAGGTAGGCGCCTCCCTCGAGCTCGGCGTGCAGCGTGAACACCTGGTCGTTCCCGTTCGCGCGGTCGGTGAGCGCCAGCAGGTGGTCGACCGGGTCCCTGCCGCCGAGATCCTCGCGGCCGATCAGCTCGTCGAGAGTCGGCAGCGTGGTCGGCAGTTGCGGCACCGGGACCATGCCGCCGTCGACGAGCGGCAGGAACGGCCCCGTGCCGCGTGTGTCCGAGGCGTAACGGAATCCCAGCTCCTGCTCGAGCGCCGGAACGTGCCGGTTCATCTGCCAGCCGGCAGCGCCGTGCACCTCGGGGGCGCGTCCGAAGATGTCCGAGAACTCCTCGGTCGCCAGCGCGAGCTCGCGGCGCGTCCAGGGCTCGTTCGCACGCGCCACGCCGTCCTGCCAGCGGATGTGGTCCCAGGTGTGCACGCCGACCTCGAAGCCGCGCCGCCCGATGTCCTGCATGAAGCTCCGGCAGCGGCGCCCGATGTGCGGCCCGGGGAGCAGCACCCCGTAGAGCAGCGTCTTCACGCCGTAATGCTCGACCACCGAGGTGCGCTTCACTTTTCCGAGGAAGCCGCGCCGGAACACCCGCTTGATGGCGCGGCCGGTGTGGTCGGGGCCCAGGCTGAAGAGGAAGGTCGCACGCGCATCGCGCCGCTCGAGCAGCGCTGCGATCCGCGGTGCGCCCTCGCGCGTGCCGCGAAAGGTGTCGACGTCGACTTTGAGGGCGATGAGCGCCACGGACCTGCAGCCCGAAGACTTCAGCCGAGCGGCGCGGGCCGCGAGCTCAGCGCGCGCGACAGCCCTGGAAAATCGATCGGGCCGCGGGCGTTGGCTGCCTCGAGGATCTGCAACACCCCGCCGCCGCCGCAGGCGACGTAGAGTCCGCCGTCGGCGCCGAACAGCCACGCGCCCGTCCGCGATGCGGGCCGCTCGCTCACGCGGGTGCGATGGATGTCCCAGCGCTCGCCGCCGACCTCGGCAAACGCTCCGGGGAACGGCGGCGCGACCGCGCGCACCAGGTCGTGAATCTCGCGCGCCGGGCGCGACCAGTCGATGCGGCCATCCGCCGGCGTGCGCCGCCCGAAGTACTGTCCGGCGAGGATCGGCTGCGGCCGCCGCTCCGCGGTGCCCGCGATCAGCTTCGGGAGCGAGCGCGCGAGGATGGTCTCGGCGGCGACCGTGACCTTGGCGAACACTTCCCGCGCGTCGTCGTCCGCGAGGATGGGAACGGCCAGCTGATCGACGATATCGCCGGCATCCGCCTTCTCCACCATGTAGTGGAGCGTGGCACCGGTCTCGCTTTCGCCCCTGAGGATCGCCCAGTTGACCGGCGCCCGGCCGCGGTACTTGGGCAACAGCGAGCCGTGCATGTTGAGCGCGCCGCGGCGGGCGCTCGCGAGCAGCCCCGCGGGCAGGAGCGAGCGGTAATAGAAAGAGAACAGGAAGTCCGGCTGCAGCGCTCGCAGGCGCGACTCGAGCGCAGGCAGCGCGCCCGCGGCTGGTGCGACGCACGCGAGCCCGTAGTCGGCGGCGGTCCCGGCGACGCTCGCGTACCAGCGGTTCTCCTGGCTGTCGTCCGTCACGGTGACGACCAGGGGAATGCTCACACGCGCCGACAGCAGCGCCTTGAGGCACCGGACTCCGACGTCGTGATAGGCGAAGACTACGGCCGTCGGGCCGCTCACTCCTGCGCTCCCCGTGCGCGCGGCACGGGTGGGGGGAGCGCCGCGACCTCGGCGCCGCGGTCGGGTGCGGTCCGCGGCAGCTCGGCCGGCTCGTCGTCCCCGCCGAGCACCGCGGCGATCGTATAGCGCGGCCGCTGCCGCACCTGCTCGTAGATGCGCCCGACGTACTCGCCGACCACGCCGAGTCCGAGCAGCGCCATGCCGATCAGGAAGAAGGCGATCCCGAACAGCGTGAATACGCCCTCGGCCTCAGGCCCCACGATCAGGCGCCGGATCGCGAGGTAGGCGACGAAGGCGAGCGACAGCAGCGCGATGACGATGCCGGCCATTGAGAAGAACTGCAGCGGCGCCACCGAGAAGCCGGTCATCAGATCGAAGTTGAGGCGGATGAGCCGCAGCAGCGAGTACTTCGACTGCCCCACGGTGCGCTCCGCGTGCGCCACTTCGATCTCGACCGGATGCCGCGCGAAGGTATAGGCGAGCGCCGGCACGTAGGTGCTGACCTCGCTGCAGTGATTGACCGCATCGATGACGCTGCGGTGATAGCCGCGCAGCATGCAGCCCTGGTCGGTGATGCGGATCGAGGTGGTCCCCTCGCGCAGCCGGTTCATCAGGCGCGAGGCGGCCTTGCGCCACAGCACATCCTGGCGCCGCATGCGGATCGTGCCCACGTAGTCCGCGCCCGCATCCATCGCCGCCACGAGCTTGGCTATCTCCTCGGGCGGGTTCTGCAGGTCGGCATCGAGCGTGACGACGTAGTCGCCGCGCGTGTAGGTGAAGGCGGCGAGGATCGCGCGGTGCTGGCCGGCATTGCGCGCCAGCACCACTACGCGCGTGACGTCCGGGCGCCGCTGGTACTGCTCGCGCAGCTCCGCCACCGAGGCGTCGCGGCTGCCGTCGTCGACGAACACCACCTCGTAGCTGCGTCCGAGCCCATCGAGCGCCCGATACAGCCGGTCGAAGAGCAGCGGCAGGCCCTCCTGCTCGTTGAAGACCGGTATCACCACCGAGATCGCCGGCTTCATTTGCGCGCCCCGCGCACGATGTCGTTCACCGCCCTGACGACGCGCTCGACGTCGCCCGGCTCCATCGCGGGGAAGAGCGGCAGCGTGACGGTCTCGCGGCCGATGCGCTCGGCGTTGGGGAACTGGCCCTCGCGGTAGCCGAGCGCGCGATAGGCGCTGAAGGTATGAATCGCCGGGTAGTGCACGCCGACGCCGATGCCGCGCTCCCTCATCTTCTCGATGAAGGCGAGGCGCGTGATCGACAGCGAGTCGAGCGGCAGGAGCGGCGTGAACACGTGCCAGCTGTGGCCCTCGTCGCCCCGCTCCGGCAGCCGCAGCGGCGCGTCCGTGCTCCACAGCTCGAAGTAGCGCGCCACGAGAGCGCGCCGTTTGGCGTTGAACTCCTCGAGGTGCCTGAGCTGCCCGAGGCCCACCGCGGCGGCGACGTCCGACAGGTTGCACTTGCCGCCGGCGAGCAGCGTGTCGAAGGAGTCCGGCCCGGACTTCAGCTGCCCATGCCAGCGATGCAGCTCGATGCTGCGCAGCTCCGCCGCCGAGCCGCCCGAGATCGCCCCGCCCTCGATGGTGGTGATGTTCTTGTTCGGGTGGAAGCTGAACACCACCAGGTCGCCGAAGCTGCCGATGCGCTGGCCGCGCCAGGAGGAGCCGATGGCGTGCGCCGCGTCCTCGATCACCCGCAGCCGGTGGCGGCTGGCGACGGCGTACAGCCGCTCCATGTCGAGCGGCATCCCGGCGAAGTGCACCGGCATGATGGCGCGCGTGCGCGGGGTGATCGCCTCCTCCACCTGCGCCAGGTCGAGATTGCGCGAATCGAGGCCGACGTCGACGAACACCGGGCGCGCCCCCACCCGCACGATCACGTTCGCGGTCGCGACGAAGCTCAGCGCCGGCGTGATCACCTCGGCTCCCGGGCCGATGCCGCAGGCGAGCAGCGCGATCTCGAGGCCCGCGGTCGCCGAGGTCTGCGTGCGCACCGGCCGACCGCCGAGATAGTCCGACAGGGCCGCCTCGAGCGCCGCCACCTTCGGCCCGCTCGCGAGCCATCCCGAGCGCAGCACTTCGGCCACCGAGGCGATGGTCTCCTCGTCGATCGAGGGACGGGTGAAGGGCAGGAACCTTTCCACGGTTTTCGCCGTATCGTTCATGAGCGCGACACCAGCACCACCCCCAGCACGATGATCGCGATGCCCCCGACGCGCTGGACGTTGGGGACCTCGCCGAGCAGCCACCACGCGAGACCGATGTTGATGACATAGCCGAGCGAGAGCAGCGGATACGCCTGGCTCACCGGCACGCGCGACAGGCCGACCACCCACACGATGACACTCAAGCCGTAGGCGCACAATGCATACCAGAGGGACGGCACCGCGAGCAGCTCGAGCCCGCGACGCAGCACGCCGCTGTCGGTGGCGATCAGGGGTCCGGTCACCCGGGTGGCGGCCTTGAGTCCCAGCTGCGCCAGCGCGTTCAGCAGTACGCCGCAGAAGAGGATGGAGAAATCGGTAAGTTTCACAGACGACTCACGGCAACGGTGTAGTTATCGGCGGCAATCACCCGTCCGGGAAACCCCTGGCGCCGCCAGGAATCCCACAGCTTCGGGTCGAAGAATGCCACGGCGTCGCGGCTCGCGTCCCAGCGGGCTTTGAAGGCCTCGACGCTCAGGTCCCGCCTGCCGGGCTCCGCGTTCAGCCCGAAGGCGAGCTCGCCCTGGTAGTCGACCAGCGTCAGGGTACGGCCGAGGTAGGGCGAGACCGTTTCCCGGTACTGCCCGACACTATATAGAGCGGTCTGCGGCCCGACCGCGGGCCGCGCCTGCGCCACCAGATCGCGCGCCGACCGGGCCGGGGGAATGACCGCGTAGGCGCACAGCAGGCACTGCCAGGCGAGCATGGCCGCCGCCGCGGTAGCGACCGCGAGCGCCACGGCCGGAAGCCGCACCGCGCGCAGCGTAGCCGCGAGGGCCAGCAGCGCGATCAGGCTCCCCGCCGCGAGCCACAGCAGCGCCTCGCGCGGCACGAAGGCGTTGCGGCGCGCGCTGTAGACGATGCCGGCGACGGCGAGGAGCACGATGAGCGCCGCACCGATGCGCGCGGCCGGCGCCGCGAGACGCCCCGGTGCGGCGCCGTGCGCGCCCACCAGGGCCGCCAGCACCGGAAACATCGGCAGAATGTACGGAGCGAGCTTCGAGCCCGATGCCGAGAAGAAGACCAGCGTCACCACCGCGAAGACCGCCAGAAACCTGCGCGGCCTGAAGCCGGTCGCCGGCGCAGCAGTCTCGTTCCAGGCGCTCGCCACGGCGCGCGGCAGCGGTGCGATCCACGGCAGCACGCCGAGCAGCAGCAGCGGCAGGAAGTACCACCATGGCTCGACGCGCTGGTGAACCGTCGTGAGGAAGCGCGTGAAGTGCTCGTGCACGAAGAAGAAGCCGGCGAAGCCCGGGTTGCGCAGCGAGACCACGATGAACCACGGGCCGGTGAGCGCGAGGAACAAGGGCAGCCCCGTGGCCGGATGCAAGCGCCGCCAGGGGCGCGCGTCGCGCTCGATCAGCGTATAGACGATGAGCGCAGCTCCGGCCAGCGCCCCGACCACGATGCCCTTGGAGAGCACCCCGAGCGCGGCCGCCACCCAGGCGGTGAGCATCCAGTTGCGCTCCGCGGCCGATGCCGGCGCCGCGGTCTGCGCGCGCGTGAAGGCGAACACCGCCGCCGTGAGGAAGAAGGTGAGGCCCGCATCGAGCAGGTTGAGGTGTCCCACGATCAGGAAGTAGGGACTCACCGCGAGAGCGGTAAGCGCCGTGAGGGCCGCGGCGCCCCCGAACAGCGCCCGCGTCCAGGCGAAGCTCAGCGCGAGGCAGCCGAACGCGAGCCCGACCGACCACGCCCGCGAGCTCCATTCCGAGAGCCCGGCCACCGAGTACACCGCGGCGGTCCCCCAGTACTGCAGCGGCGGCTTCTCGAAGTACTTCAGGCCGTCGAATCGCGGCGTGATCCAGTCGCCGCTCGCGACCATCTCGCGGGGAATCTCCGCGTAGCGGCCTTCGTCGGGATCCAGCATGGGGCGCAGCGGCGTGGTCGCGAACCATGCCGCCGCGAGCACGATCCACGCGAGCCACTTCGATCCGCGCGTCCCGAGCGCCTGGCCCGCCTCGCTCACCATGCCGTTGGGCGAAGGACTTGGCCCGCCTAGATTCCGGCGAGCGCCGCGGCGCGCGTGCCGAAGCCTTCCTGCTTCACGTAGTAGTCGATCGTGCGCCGCATGGCGGTGTCCATGTCGGTCTTCGGCTGCCATCCGAGGTCGCGCTTCGCCGCCTCGATGTTGGGCACGCGCACCTGGATGTCCTGGTAGTACTTGCCGTAGTACTCGCCCGCCGAGACGTCGACGATCTCGGTGGCGCGGGCGTTGTCGCGCAGTACCGGGAACTCCTGCGCGATGCGGATGGTGCGCTGTGCGAGATCGCGGATCGAGATGCAGTTGCCGGGGTTGCCGATGTTGAAGACGCGCTGGCTGGCGCGCCGGTTGTGGTTCTCGAGGATGATCAGCAGGCACTCGATGGCGTCGTCGATGTAGGTGAAGGAGCGCTTCTGGCTGCCGCCGTCGACCAGCTTGATCGGGCGCTTGTAGAGCACGTTGGACAGGAACTGGGTGAATACCCGCGAGCTCCCCTCCTTGGGCTCCTCGGGGTTGTCGAGGTTCGGGCCGATGAAGTTGAAGGGCCGGAACAGCGTGTAGTCGAGGTTGTCGCGCACGCCGTAGGCGTAGATGACGCGGTCGAGCATCTGCTTGGAACAGGCGTAGATCCAGCGCTGCTTGTTGATCGGGCCGTACACCAGCGGGCTCGCCTCCTCGTCGAGCACCGGGTCCGGCGACATTCCGTAGACCTCGGAGGTCGAGGGAAACACCAGGCGCTTGCCGTACTTGACGCACTGGCGCGCCACCGCGAGGTTGGCCTCGAAGTCGAGCTCGAACACCCTGAGCGGATGGGTCACGTACTGCGCGGGATTCGCGATCGCCACCAGCGGCACGATCACGTCGCACTTCTTGACGTGATACTCGACCCATTCCCGGTTGATCGTGATGTCGCCTTCCACGAAATGAAAACGCTCGTTCTTCGGCAGATCGCCGAGCTTGTTGTCGGCGAGGTCCATGCCGTAGACCTCCCAGTCGCGCGTGCGCAGGATCGCGTCGGTGAGGGCGCTGCCGATGAAGCCGTTCACGCCGAGAATCATGATCTTCAGTGCCATAAGCGTCCTCGTCCGCCGCGCCGGCGCGCGGGCAACAAAGCAGAGAATTTTAGCATTTTTCCGACCTTGGAGCCGCTGGCCGCTCCTGACCGCGCCTACGGGCAGGGCGCGGAAGGCGCGCCGATGCCCGCCTCCCGCGCACGCTTGCAGAAGGCCGCCACCCGAGTCGTCTTCAGCGTCTCCCAGTCCGCGAGCTGCGTGCCGAGCCGCGCATGCATGCCGGCATAGGTCCCGATCTCCTGCTCGTTGGGCGCGGTGTCGGCGTCGTCGAGCAGCTGGCTGAACGAGTAGATCTGCTCGTTCAGCATGCCCGGGTAGTTGAGATTGGCCTCCGAGCCCTTGATATTCACCTGCATCAGCACCGCCTCGATCTTCCCGGCGGCGGCGGCGAGCGCGCTGCCCTCGGCCTCGAGAGCCGCGCCCTGGGGCTTGCGGCGCGCCTTGCCCGCTGCCGTATCGACACCGGTCTTCAGCACGCGGATCTCGTTGACGGCACGATGCAGCGCGTCCTGATCGTGGTAGACCTCCATGGCGAGGTCGAATTTCTGCCTGAGGCCCGCGAGTGATCCGCGGTCGCGCGGATCGGCGGCGATGGCGAGCGGCGCGCTTTGCGTCTGCCCGCCGTAGCCCAGCCGCAGGCTGTAGGCGCCGGGCAGCACGATCGGTCCGCGCGGCGGCACTCCCGCATAGAAGGCTCCCGGAATCTGCACCGGATCGTCATAGCGCAGGTCCCACACGAAGCGGTTCATCCCCTTCGCCGCCGGCAGTGTGTCGACCGGCTGAATCAGGTCCGGCCATTCCGGCGGCTGCTCCGCCCCCTTCGCTTTGGCGCTCGAGAGGTGGCGCACCACGCTGCCCGCGGCATCGACGATCTCGAGGGTCAACGGGCCCGCAGGCTCCGCCGGCAGGTAGTAGTCGATCAGCACGCCGGCCGGGGGGTTCTCGCCCGACGGCGGCCGCTTGTCGACCGCGTCGGGATAGTAGAGCCGATAGCCGGTCTCGGGGGCGTAGAGATACGCCCCGGCGGCGGCGGCGGCGGCCGTCACCTGACGCAGCGGCGTCACGTCGTCGAGGATCCAGAAGGCGCGGCCGTGCGTGGCGACGGCGAGATCGTTGCCGCTCACGATGAGGTCGTGGACCGGGGTGCGCGGCAGATTGAGCTGCAGGCTCTGCCAGTGCTCGCCGGCGTCGAAGGAGACGAACACGCCGGTCTCGGTGGCGGCGTAGAGCAGATCGCGCTTGACCGAATCCTCGCGCACCGCGTGCACGAACGAGCCCTCCGGGAGCCCCGCGTCGCGACGCGCCCAGCTGCGCCCCGCATCGCGGGTTACGAACACGTAGGGGCGGATGTCGTCGAGCTTGTGGCGATCCACGGCCACATAGGCCGTGTCCGCATCGTAGCGCGAGGGCTCGATCATGCTGATCGTGCTCCAGGCGGGCATGCCGCGCGGCGTGACGGGCGTCCAGCTGCCGCCGTCGTCGCGGGTCAGCTGGATCAGCCCGTCGTCGGTCCCGACCCAGATCATGCCTTTGCGCAGCGGCGATTCCGCGATGGCGAAGATGGTGTCGTAGTACTCGACGCTGGTGATGTCCTTGGTGATCGGCCCGCCCGAGGCCTGCTGCCTGGACTTGTCGTTGCGCGTCAGATCGGGACTGATCGCGGTCCAGCTCGCGCCGCGATTGCCCGTCTTGTAGAGCCGCTCCATGCCGTAATAGAGCGTGTCCGGGTCGAACGGCGACATGATGAGCGGCGAGGTCCAGTTGAAACGATGCTCGAGATCCTTGGCCGCATGCCCCGAGGCGTCGACGGGCCATACCGGGATGAGCTGCTCCTGCATGTTGTGGCGGTCGAGGCGGCCGATGAAGTTCTCGCTGCTGCCGTAAGTGATGTCGGCATCGCGCGGATCGGGGATCACGAAGCCGCACTCCCCGCCGGCCACGTCATACCAGTCGCGCTGCACGATCGCGCCCTCATCGTCCATGCTGGCGATGGCGATGCTGCTGTTGTCCTGCTGCGCACCGTAGAGGTAATAGGGAAAGCGCCTGTCGACCGCCACGTGGTAGAACTGCGCGGTCGGCTGATTCGCCTGGCTCGTCCAGGTCTTGCCGCGATCGAAGCTGACGGAGGCGCCGCCGTCGCTCGACTCGATCATGCGGTCCGGATTGCCCGGGTCGATCCACAGGCCGTGATGATCGCCGTGCCGCGCCGGCAGCAGCTCGAAGGTCCTGCCGCCGTCGGTCGAGCGGAAGAGTCCGGTGTTCTCCGCGTACACGGTGTCGACCTGCTTCGGATCGGCGAGGACCGTGGAGAAGTACCACGCGCGCTGCGTGAGCCGGCCGTCGTCGCTGACGCGTGCCCAGTGCAGGCCGCCGTCGTCGGAGCGGTAGAGTCCGCCCGCGTGCGCCTCGATCATCGCGTAGATGCGCCTCGAGTCGGCGGGCGAGACCGAGACGTGGATGCGGCCGAGAATCCCCTCGGGCAGGCCGTTGCCGGTGAGGCGCGTCCAGGTGAGGCCGCCGTCGCTCGAGCGGTACAGGCCGCTGCCGGGTCCGCCGCTCGAGAAATTCCACGGCTGGCGCCGCGCCTGCCACAGGGCTGCGTAGACGATGTGCGGATCGTTCGGATCGAACGACACGTCGATCGCGCCGGTCTGCTCGTCGTGCGAGAGCACTTTCGTCCAGGACCTGCCGCCGTCGGTGCTGCGGTAGACGCCGCGCTCCTTGTTCGGACCGAAGGCGTGGCCGAAGGCGGCGACCAGCACCGTGTCGGCATCGTGCGGATCGACGATCACGGCGGCGATCTGCCGGCTGTCGGCGAGCCCCATGTGGTTCCAGGTCTTGCCGCCGTCGACCGACTTGTAGACCCCGTCGCCGTAAGTCATGTCGCCGCGCGGCGCAGCCTCGCCGGTGCCGACATAGATCACCTTGTGGTCGGACGGTGCGATCGCGAGGGCGCCGACCGATGAGATCGCCGTCGCGTCGGTGAGCGCCGTCCAGGTGGCGCCGCCGTCGCTCGTCTTCCAGACTCCGCCGGCTACCGCGCCGAAATAAAAGGTATCCGGATCGCCGGGAATGCCGGCGACGGCCAGCGCCCGCCCCCCGCGGTACGGCCCGATGCTGCGCCACTTGAGCGCCCCGAAGAGCGCCGGGTCGGCGGTGGCGGCGGCGGCCACCGTGGCCAGCAGCGCGAGCGCGCAGCCGCCGAGGACGACGGCACAGCGATGGAGATGCATTTCTTCCCTTTCATGCGGCGTGCAACGCCGCTTCTCACTATGTTCTCACTCGAGCGCTACGCGAGCAGCGTGCGCAGTGCCTGCGCGTAGCGCCGCTCGATCGCGTCGCGATCGCGGTGGCGCCCGCCGCTCACGAGCCGCACCCCGGCGCGCCACACGCAGTCGATCAGACCCCGATCGCCGGCAAAGATCCAGCTGTCGAGAACCTCGTCGCCATGGCGCCCGATCAGCGCGGGGTGCTCCGGCGCCAGCGATACCACATCGAGGGAAGCGCCGGGGGCGAGGCCCGCCGGGCCCGACCCCGCCGCTCGCAGCGCCTGCGAGCCGCCGGCGAGAGCCGCATCGTACAGGCTCCGCCCGGTCGAGGCGCCGGGGGCGGCGGCCAGCACGTTGCGGGCCCGCTGCGCGAGGCGTTGTGAATACTCGAGCGTACGCAGCTCCTCCGCCGCGTCGATGCGGATGTTGGAGTCGCTGCCGATGCCGCTGCGGCCGCCCGCGGACAGGAATCCGGCGGCGGGGAAGATGCCGTCGCCGAGGCTCGACTCGGTCACCGGGCACAGGCCCACCACCGCGCCGCGGGCGGCGACACCCTGCAGCTCGGCCGGCGTGGCGTGCGTCGCGTGCACCAGGCACCAGCGCTCGTCCACCGGCGCGTTCTCGAGCAGCCATTGCACCGGACGCCGGCCGCTCCACGCCAGGCACTCGTCGACTTCGCGCAGCTGCTCCGCGATATGGATGTGGATGACGCCGCCGCGCGCCAGCGCGACGACCGCGGCAAGCTCGGGCGGCGTGACCGCGCGCAGGCTGTGGGCGGCCACCCCGACGCTCGCATCGGGAAGCGCACTCACCGCGGTGCGGCTCGTCTCCAGGATGCGCGCGAACCGCTCCGGGTCGTTGATGAAGCGCCGCTGACCTTCGGCGGCCGGCGCGCCGCCGAAGCCTCCGTGGGCGTACAGCGTCGGCAGCAGCGTCAGGCCGATGCCGGTGCGGGCGGCGGCGGACGCCAGGCGCGCCGCGAGCTCGCCCAAGTCGGCGAACGGGCTGCCGTCGCGATCGTGGTGCAGGTAGTGAAACTCGCCGACCCGCGTGAAGCCCCCTTCCAGCATCTCGGCGAAGGCCAGGGCGGCGAGCGCCTCGAGCTCCTCCGGACCGACGCGCTCGAGGAAGCGGTACATGAGCTCCCGCCAGCTCCAGAAGCTGTCCCCCTCGCTGCCGCGGCGCTCGGTGAGTCCGGCGAGACCGCGCTGGAACGCGTGGCTGTGCAGGTTGGGAAGGCCCGCAACCCCGATCCCGTGCCGCTCGTCTGCGTCGGCGGGGGCGACCCCGGCGAGCACGCGCGCGATGCGCCCGCCCGCCTCCGTCAGGCGCACGCCCCGGGCCCACCCCGAGGGCAGCAGTGCCGACTCAAACCACAGGCTCCCCATGGCGTACATTATATTGATGAGTCCCTCGGACACGACCCCGTGGCTGCAGGTGACGCGCGGTGCGGCGCCGCTCGTGTTGTCGATGCCGCACACCGGCACCGAGATTCCCGCCGACCTCGAGCCGCGCCTCGCCTCGCCGTGGCTCGCGCGCAAGGATACCGACTGGTGGATCGAGCGGCTGTACGACTTCGCTCCCGGGCTCGGCGCAACCGTCGTCCGCACCCGCATGTCGCGCACGGTGATCGATCCCAACCGCGACCCTTCCGGGGCGTCGCTCTACCCGGGGCAGGCCACCACCGAGCTGTGCCCGACGACCACCTTCGACGGCGAGCCGCTGTATCGCGGTTTCAAGGGCCCGGGGCCGGAAGAGATCGCGGCACGCCGCACCACGTGGTTCGAGCCCTATCACCGCGCCCTCGCGGGAGAGATCGCACGGCTGCGTCAGCGCCACCCGGCGGTGGTGCTGTACGACTGCCACTCGATCCGCTCGCAGATCCCGCGGCTGTTCGCGGGCGAGCTCCCCAACCTCAACCTCGGCACCCATTCGGGTGCGAGCTGCGCGCCGCAGCTCACGGCTCGCCTCGAGCGGGTGTGCGAGCGATCGGGCTTCTCGCGCGTGACCAACGGGCGCTTCAAGGGCGGCTACACCACGCGCCACTACGGGCGGCCGGCGGACGGCGTGCACGCGCTGCAGATGGAGCTCGCGTGCCGCGGCTACCTGCGCGAGCCGCCGGGCCGCCTCACCGAGGCCGACTGGCCGTGCCCCTACGACGACGCGGTGGCAGCGCCGCTGCGCGCGCTGCTGCAGCGCGTGCTGGCCGCGTGCCTGGAGTTCGCGGCTGGCGAGAGTCCGATGTGAGCTTCTATCAGAAACGGAAGCCGACGCGAATCGGAATGAACTCCGTCGGCGCATCGCTGGTCTCGATGCGCTCGTAGCGCGCCTCGATGAACCACGACTGCCCGCCCGCCAGTGCGAAGTCGATTCCGGCGCCCACGTTCCAGGCGAAGCGCGTGACGTCGCTGCTGGCGATCACGGTGCGCCCGAAGCCCGGGCCGCAGAAGAAGGGATCGCAGAAGAAGCCGCCGTTGGTGAGCTCGACGCGCCGATAGCCCAAGCCGACGCCGGCCATGCCGTAGACGCGCGCCCACGGATTGATGGGCGCCTCGAGCATGGCGTCGGCGAAGCCGGTGAGCGTCTGCATCGAGCCGTCGTCGATGGCAGTTCCGCTTGCCGCCTCGTTGAGATTGATGAACTGGTTGGTGGCTTCGGAGCGGGCGTAGTTGAGCTCGAAGCGCAGCGCCAGCGGCCCCGGCTGCGGCCGGACGATCACGCCGCCGCCGAAGGTGTAGCCATTGTCGAAGTCGTTGGCCGTCTCGCCGGTCGTGACGCTGGCGCCGCCGTCGATGAAGAGCTGCACCGGGCGCTGCGAATAGGAGTACGGGTAGGACGCCTGCTGCGCGAGCGCCGGCAGCGCGCAGCCGGACAGCAAAGCCAGAGGGACGGCGTAACGCAGTGTGTTCTTCATGGGGCGCATGATCCTGTCCTTCGGCTGAATGTTGGCTGAATGCATCCGTGGCGCACCGCGAGCGCCCGCACAGTCACTTTCGACAGCCGCGGCGGCTAGAGGTTGCGCGTGCGCCCGAGCCGCCGCCGCAGCGCATGCGCGAGCTCGCGCACCTCGCCGATCCCGAGCGCGGAGGCGCACAGGAAGAACGCGGCAGCGGCGCAGCCGATGACAAGCGTGAGGCTCGCCAGCTTCGGCCAGAAAGACTGCACGGCCCACTCGCCGAGCAGCAGCTGCCCGCCGCCCCAGGCGATGGCGAGCAGCGCGAGCGAGGCGAGCCCGACGCGCGCGAGCAGCGCCGCCATGGCGCGCGACTCGAGTCTCCCCAAGTGCGCGCGCATGAGGAGATAGAGGATGAGGAAGTTGCTGGTGGCGACGCACGACGTCGAGAAGGCCAGGCCGCGGTGCCCCCACCCGAGCTGCACCGTGAAGATCCAGTTGAGCGCCAGATTGAGCGCCACCGCGATGAAGCTCACCACCATCGGCGTCTTGCGCCGGTCGATGGCGTAGAAGGCGTTCACCAGCACCTTGAGCGCCGCGTAGCCGCACAGCCCGATGGCGTAGTAGCGCAGCGCCCCGGCGGCCTCGGCCGTCTGGTGCGCAGTGAACTTGCCGTGCTGATAGAGCACGGACATGATCGGGTCGGCGAGCGCCATGAGGCCGATGCTCGACGGGATGGTCAGGAGGAACGCGAGGCGCATGCCGCGCGCCAGCTCGCTGCGAAAAACCCCGTGCTGGCCCGTGGCGGCCATGCGCGACAGCAGCGGCAACGCCACCGTGCCGAGCGCCACGCCGAACACGCCGAGCGGCAGCTGCATGACGCGGAAAGCGATGTTCAGCCAGTAGGTCGGCCCGTCGCCGAGCTGCGAGGCAAACACCGAGTTGACGAGCACATTGACCTGCGTGGTGCTGGCGGCGATCACCGACGGCCCCATGAGGCTCAGGATCGCCCGCACGCCGGCATCGCGCCACTTGAAGTCGGGGTGAAAGCGGTAGCCGAGCCGCGCGAGGCCCGGCAGCTGCACGGTGAGCTGCAGCGCGCCGCCGATCAGTGTGCCGATCGCCAGCCCGAGGATGGCGCGCGTCCCGAAGTGCGGATCGAGCCAGTAGCCGAGCACCACGCCGCCGACGATCGAGCCCAGGTTGAAGAAGCTCGAGGCCATCGCCGGCAGGCCGAACACGTTGCGCGCGTTCAGCATCCCCATCACCAGCGCCGCCAGCGACACCAGCAGGATGAACGGATACATGACCCGGGTGAGCGTCACGGTGAGCGCGGCCTTCTCGCCCGCGAAGCCCGGCGCCAGCACCTCGACCAGCCAGGGCGCGAACACGATGCCGAGCACGGTGATCGTGCTCAGGGTCACCGCGGTGAGCGTCGCCACCTTGTCGGCGAGCCGCCAGGCGGCCGCCTCGCCCTCGGTCGCGACGGTCTTGCTGAAGGTGGTGACGAAGGCCGTCGAGAGCGCTCCCTCGGCGAACAGGTCGCGCAGCAGGTTCGGGATGCGGAACGCGATGGTGAACGCGTCCATGATGCGGCCGCCGCCGAACAGCGCCGCAAAGACCTGCTCGCGCACCAGGCCGAGCACCCGGCTGCACAGCACCGCCAGCCCGACGACGCTCGCGGCCCTGGTGTTGAGTTTCTCGGCTTGGGTGCCGGCCGCGGGGTTGTGGCCTGTTGGCATCGGGCGCCACGGTACCACCGTTGGCGTGCCGTGCGCACGCCAACGGCGCCACGCGCGAGCTTGCATCCCTGCGCCCGGGGCCTGCGCGCAGCAGGACAGCGCAGCGCAACGTCCGATGCGGGCTTCAGATCAGAGTTTCACCATGACGTGCCGCACCACGGTGTAGTCCTCGAGCGCGTACACCGAGAGGTCCTTGCCGTAGCCGGAGCGCTTGAAGCCGCCGTGCGGCATCTCGCTCACCGTGGCGAAATGTGTGTTGATCCAGGTCGCGCCATACTGCAGCCTCGATGCCACCTGCATCGCCCGCGAGATGTCCCGCGTCCACACCGAGGAGGCCAGCCCGTACTCGGAATCGTTGGCCCAGGCGAGCGCCTGCGCCGGGTCGCTGAAGCGCGTGACCGACACGACCGGTCCGAACACCTCGCGCTGCACGATCTCATCAGTCTGGCGGGCACCGGCGATCACGGTCGGCTCGTAGAAGAAGCCGCCGCCGGCGCGCTGCCGGCCGCCGGTCGTGACCTCGATATGCGGCGCCGCGGCTGCGCGCGCCACCAGACCGGCGACCCGCTCGCGCTGCTTCGCCGAGATCAGCGGGCCCATCTCGACGCCCGGCTCCTGCTGAGTGCCGACACGGATGCTGCGCGCCGCGCTGCTGAGATCCGCCACCAGCCGCTCGTAGATGCGCTCGCCCGCATACAGGCGGCAGGCCGCGGTGCAGTCCTGGCCGGCGTTGTAGAAGGCGAAGGTGCGAACTCCCGCCACCACCGCCTCGAGATCGGCGTCGTCGAAGACGATGACGGGCGCCTTGCCGCCGAGCTCGAGGTGCGTGCGCTTGAGATTGCCGGCGGCCGCGGCCAGCACTTTCTGCCCCGTGCCGACGTCGCCGGTGAGCGAGACCATGCGCACGCGCGGATGTCCGGCGAGCGCCGTGCCGACCGGCTCGCCGCGGCCGCACACGATGTTGACCACCCCCGGGGGCATCAGCTCGGCGAGCAGCGCGCCGAGCCTTAACGCGGTGAGCGGGGTCTGCTCGGAGGGCTTGAGGACCAGGGTGTTGCCGGCGGCGATCGCCGGCGCGATCTTCCACGCCGCCATCATCAGCGGGTAGTTCCACGGCGCGATCGAGCCGACGACGCCGACCGGATCGCGGCGGATCATGCTGGTGTGGCCCGGCAGGTATTCCCCCGCCGCGAGCCCCTGCGGGATGCGGCACGCCCCGGCGAAATAGCGGAACACGTCCGCGATCGCGGGCATCTCGTCGTTGAGCATGGCCGCGAGCGGCTTGCCGGTGTTGCGCGACTCGAGGCCCGCGTAGGCCGCGGCCTCGCGCTCGAGGCCATCGGCGATCCTGAGGAGCAGCGCCGCACGATCCTTCGCCGCCGTGCCCGCCCAGCCGTCGAAGGCCGCCTCCGCGGCCGCCACCGCCGCCCCGACCTGCTCGACGCTCGCCGCCGCCACCGTGGCGAGGGCGGCACCGCTCGCCGCATCGAGCACCGTCTCCGGCGGACCTTCACCGCCCACGAGCCGCCCGCCGATCAACAACTGAGTCTGCATGGGTCGCTCCTTCAGCAGCGTGCGCAGCTTGCCGGGCTGCGCCGCCGCGCTATATTATTATCGCTATAATATTATCACGTCACCCGCGCTCGAGCTCGAGGGCCGACATGAATTCCGAGGTCATCATCACCTGCGCCGTCACCGGCGACGACACCAAGGTTACCAAGAGCCCGCACTGCCCGATCACCCCCGAGCAGATCGCCGCCGCGGCGGTCGAGGCGGCGCGCGCCGGGGCCGCCATCGTGCACATTCACGTGCGCGATCCGGAGACCGGGGCCTTCAGCATGGCAACCCGCCACTATCGCGAGGTGGTCAAGCGTATCCGCGAGAGCAAGGTCGACGTGCTCGTCAACCTCACCTGCGGCATGGGCGGCTATATCTGCGTGGGCGACCAGGGGCTCGCCGACACGCCGGCCGCAGGCACGGACTTCGTCAGCCAGGAAGAGCGCATGCGGCACGTCATCGACCTGTGCCAGGAGGGGCTCTACCGCCCCGACATCGCCACGCTCGACTGCGGCTCGCTCAATTTCGGCGACGGCAACCGCGCCTACGTCTCGACGCCCAACTACCTGCGCAAGGGCGCCGCCATCCTGCGCGACCTGCGCGTGAAGCCGGAGCTCGAGGTGTTCGACACCGGCAACCTCTGGTTCGTGAAGCAGCTCATCAAGGAGCAGCTCATCGGCGCACCGGCGCTCATCCAGCTGTGCACCGGCATCCCCTACGGGGTGCCGGCGGACACCGCCCACCTGCTCGCCATGGTCAATTACCTGCCGCCGGGGAGCGTCTGGACTTCGTTCGCCGTGAGCCGCATGCAGATGCCGTGGGTCGCACAGTCGGTGCTGCTCGGCGGAAACGTGCGCGTCGGGCTCGAGGACAATCTGTACCTCAGCCGCGGCGTCTATGCGAGCAACGCGCAGCTGGTCGAGAAGGCCCGCACGATCATCGAGGCCATGGGGGCGCGGGTGGTCACCCCGGCCGAAGCGCGCGAGCGTCTCGAGCTCCGCTGAGCCGGCCGAATTCCCCTCGTGGCCGGAGTTCCCATATACGAAACCGCGATCGCGCCGGAGTGGATCGACTATAACGGCCACGTCCGCGACGCGTACTACGGCCTCATCGCCAGCGGCGCCTGCGATGCCCTCATGGATCGCCTCGGTCTCGACGCCGCCTACCGCACCCGCACGCACTGCACCCTTTACACGCTCGAGATGCACGTGCATTACCTCTCCGAGGTGAAGGCGCGCGACCGGGTGGCGGTCGATGTCACCGTCCTCGGCAGCGATCGGAAGCGCCTGCACGCCGGTTTCACGCTGCGCCGCGCACCCGAGGGGCCGGTGGCGGCGACCGTCGAGTTCATGCTGCTGCACGTGCGCCAGGGCGACACTCCGGGCTCCGCGCCCTTTCCGCCCGAGGTCGCCGCCGCGATCGCGGCGCTCGCCGCGGCGGCCCCCGCCGCCGGCTTCGGCCCCGGCTCCCGAGCGCTCCGCCTCTCGGGCGGCGCCCGCAGCGGATGAATCCGCGCGACCTTCAGCGGCTCCTCGCGCCGCGCAGCATCGCGCTCTTCGGCGGCGAATGGGCCGACGCGGTTGCCGCCGCCAGCCGCAAGATCGGCTACCAGGGCGAGGTCTGGCGTGTGCACCCGGCGCGCCCCTCGAGCGCTGCGCAGCACTACTTCCGCTCGGTCGAGGAGCTCCCGGGAGCCCCCGACGCCGCGTTTCTCGCCGCCCCGAACCGTGAGGTTCCGGCGATCGCCGCGGCGCTCAGCGCGCGCGGCGCCGGCGGCTTCGTGTGCTTCGCCGCCGGCTTCTCCGAGACCGGAACCGAGGAAGGCAGGCGCCTGACGGACGAGCTGCTCGCGAGCGCTCCCGAGCTGCCGTTCTTCGGACCCAACTGCTACGGCTTCATCAACTTCTTCGACGGCGTGGCGCTCTGGCCCGACCAGCTGGTGGGCGCACGCCGCGAGCGCGGCGTGGCGCTCATATGCCAGAGCGGCACCATCTCGCTGAATCTCCTCTTCAACGGCCGCTCGCTGCCGCTCGGCTGCGTCCTCACGGTCGGCAATCAGACGCGCCTCGCAGCCGAGGACCTGATCGAGCTGCTGGCCGGGGACGCGCGCGTCAGCGCCTTCGGGCTCTACCTCGAGGGTGTCAAGGACGTCGGGCGCTTCGCGCACGCGGTCGCCGCCGCGCGCGCGGCCGGCAAGCCCGTCGCGCTCGTCAAGGCCGGACGCACCGCGGCCGCCGCCCGCACGGCCCATACCCACACCGGCGCGCTCGCCGGAGCGGACGCCGCCTTCGATGCCTTCTGCCGCCAGGCAGGGATCGCGCGCTGCGACACGCTCGGGGCGCTGTGCGAGACGCTCAAGGTGTTCCACTGCGGCGGACCGCTCGCCGGCCGACGGGTGCTGGTAATGGGAGCCTCGGGCGGCGACATGGCCATGACGGCCGACAACTCGCGCAACCTCGGACTCGAGTTCCCGCCCTTTCCGGGCGCGAGCGCCGCGAGCCTGCGCGAGATCCTCTCAGAGCGCGTGGCGGTCGCGAATCCCCTCGATTTCCATACCTATATCTGGTTCGACCGGCCGCGCCTGCGCCGCATGTTCTCCGTGGCGCAGCGCTCCGGCTTCGACGCCGTCGGCTTCATGATCGACTGCCCGCCAGAGGGTCAGGCGGACGCGACCGCCTACCTGCATGGCATCGAGGAATTCATCGCGGCGATTCCCGGCGCCCCGGCCCGCGGGGCGGTGATCTCCTCGCTCCCCGAGTCGCTCCCCGCCGCGACCCGTGAGCGCTGCCTGAGCGCCGGTGTGGTGCCGCTGCAGGGCCAGCGGGAAGCGCTCGAAGCCCTCGATCTGGCAGGCGCGGTCGGCGAGGCCTGGCGGCGGAATACGGCGATCGAGCTGCGCCGGCCGACGGCGTCGAAGAAGCGCGCCCGCGCGCTCACCGAGCGGGACGCCAAGGCGGCGCTCGCGGCCTACGGCGTGCGGGTGCCGCGCTCGGCGGTGGTGCGGGCGCACGAAGCCGCCGGCGCCGCCGAAGCACTCGGCTTCCCGGTCGTGATGAAAGCCGCGGGGGCGGCGCTCGAGCACAAGTCCGAGGTCGGCGGCGTGGTGCTCAACGTGCGCAGCGCGCTCGAGGCGGCTGAGGCCGCGGAGCGCCTCGCCCGGCTGTCCGATACGCTGCTGGTCGAGGAGATGATCGCCGACGCCGTCGCCGAGGTGCTCATCGGCGTGACGGTCGATCCCCAGTTCGGCCAGCTGCTCGTGCTCGGCGCCGGCGGGGTGCTCACCGAGCTGCTGCGCGACAGTGTCACGCTGCTGCCGCCCTTCGACGCGCCGGCCATCGAGGCTGCGGTGGCCGGGCTGCGCGTGGCAAGATTATTGAGCGGCTTCCGCGGCCGGCCGGGCGGCGATCTGCCGGCGCTCACCCAGACGGCCCTCGCAGTGGCGCGCTACGCGCAGGCCAATCTCGAAACCCTGATGGAGCTCGATCTCAATCCCGTCATCGTGCGCCCCGCGGGTGCGGGCGCCGTGGCGGTCGATGCCCTGATCCGTCTTGCGGAGTAATACCGACATGCCAGACCGCACCGACAGCTTCTCCGACGGCGTTCGTACCACCACCAACGGCGCGGTGCTCGAAGTGATGCTCGATCGCCCCAAGGCGAACGCGATCGACCTCGCAGCCAGCCGGCGCCTCAACAGGGTATTCGAGCATTTCCGCGACGACCCGGCGCTGCGCATCTGCATCGTGACCGGCGCCGGCGAGCGCTTCTTCTGCGCCGGGTGGGACCTGAAGGGCGCCGCCGCCGGCGAAGAGTCCGATACCGACTGGGGCGCCGCCGGGTTCGGCGGCCTCAATTACCCGCGTAATCTCGACAAGCCGCTCATCTCGGCGGTAAACGGCATCGCCTGCGGCGGCGGATTCGAGCTGGTGCTCGGGACCGACATCATCGTCATGGAGGAGCACGCGAGGTTTGCGCTGCCCGAGATCAACGTCGGCGTGCTGGCGGATGCCGGCACGATCAAGCTGCGCCGCCGCGTCCCTTACCACGTGGCGGTCGAGTTCCTGATGACCGGCCGCTGGATGGACGCGGCCGAAGCCAGGCACTGGGGACTCGCCAACCACGTGGTGCCGAAGGGCGCCGCGCTCGCCAGGGCGCGCGAGATCGCGCAGTCGCTCGCCGAGGGGCCGCCGCTGCTCTTTCCCGCGATCAAGCAGCTGCTGCGCCAGACCGAGATGATTCCCGAGCATCAGGCCTTCGAGGTGCACGACGCGCTGAGCGCCGTGCAGAAGGTGATCCGTTCGGAGGACCTCAGGGAAGGTGCGCGCGCCTTCGCGGAGAAGCGCAAGCCCGTGTGGAAAGGCCGCTAGCCGGCGGCGATTGACACGCAAGGGAGTCAGCCATGGACTTCAGTCTCACCGAAGAGCAGCAGCTGATCGTCGACACGACCCGCAAGTTCGTGCGCGAGGAGCTCGTGCCGCACGAGCTCGAGGTCGAGCGCACCGGCGAGGTATCGGAGGTGCTGCGGCGCGAGCTCAAGGCGAAGGCCCAGGCGGCGGGGCTGTACGCGGCCAACATGCCGGCCGAGGTCGGCGGCGCGGGCCTCGACGGCGTGAGCTGGGTGCTGTATGAGAAGGAGCTCGGCCATACCAATTACGCGCTGCAATACGGCTGCGTGGCGCGGCCTTCCAACATACTGCTCGCCTGTGAGGGCGCGCAGCGCGAGCGCTACCTGCTGCCGGCGGTGCGCGGCGAACGCACCGAATGCCTGGCGATGACCGAGCCCGAGGCCGGCTCGGACCTGCGGGGCATGAAGACCACGGCGCAGGCGCAGGGCGGCGACTTCGTGATCAACGGCACCAAGCACTTCATCAGCCACGCCGACCACTCCGACTTCGTCATCCTGTTCGCGGCCAGCGGCGAGGAGGACAGCGCGCGCGGCCGCAGGAAGCTGATCACCGCCTTCCTGGTCGATATGGGCACGCCCGGCTTCGAAGTGCGGCGCGGCTACCGGAACGTCTCACACCGCGGCTATAACAACAGCATTCTTCAGTTCACCGACTGCCGCGTGCCGAAATCCGCGGTGCTGGGTGAGGTACACCAGGGCTTCGAGGTGGCCAACACCTGGCTCGGCGCGACGCGGCTCCAGGTGGCGGCTAACTGTCTCGGGCGCGCCGAGCGCGCGCTGGCGCTCGCCACGCGATGGGCCGCCGAGCGGCGCCAGTTCGGCCAGCCGATCGGCAAGTTTCAGGGGGTTGCCTTCAAGCTCGCGGACATGGCGGTCGAGCTGCGCGCTGCGGAGCTGCTGACGCTCGAGGCGGCATGGAAGCTCGGTCGCAAGACCGCGACCGACATGGACATGGCGGTCGCCAAGCTCAAGGCGAGCGAGATGCTGGCGATGGTGGCGGACGAGGCGCTGCAGATTCACGGCGGGATGGGGCTCATGAGCGAGCTGCCGCTCGAGCGCATCTGGCGCGATGCCCGTATCGAACGCATATGGGACGGCACCAGCGAGGTGCAGCGGCACATCATCTCGCGCGCGCTGCTGCGGCCGCTCGGCGGCTGAGGGCGACGCGCCGCGGCGAGCCCCGTGACCTAGCCGGCCGCAACGCTCTTGTGGCGGCCCCGCAGCTCGGGCGCCGCTGCGGCGCCCATCGCCCAGGCGTGCAGCATCTCGAGCTGCAGCCGCAGCTGTCCGACCTGGCGCGCCGCGGGCCACTCGCGCGGACTTGCCACCACGCTCGCCGTGAGGCCGTTGATGAAGGTGACCACCGAGCGCAGCACCTGGTCGCGGATGTGCGGCGGCCACTCCCGCCACTCGCGCCAGCCGCGCGCCAGGCAGCGCTCGAACAGCTTCAGGTACTCGCGGTGCATCCAGGCGTTGATGCGCTTCAGGCGCTTGTCGGCCGACACCTGGCCCCAGAACGCCGTCCAGAAGGCGCACTCGGTGAAACGAGTCGCATCGACCGGCAGCGCCTCGGTGAGCAGTGCCAGCAGCTGCGGGTCCCCGCCCCCGGCCGCCGCCGTGAGCCGCTCCTCGATGCGGCGCAGGATGAGGCGCAGCGCCGCGATGACGATCTCCTGCTTGGTGTCGAAGTAGTGCGCCACCATGCCGGTGGTGTAGCCGGCCTCGCGCGCGATGCGCACGATGGTCGCCTGCTCGAAGCCGTACTGCGCCACGACCCGGCAGGCGACCAGTGCGATCTGGTCGCGGCGCTGCTCGTGATCGACGATCTTCGGCATCAGCGCGCCCCGCCGGCCAGCCGCCCCGCCTCGGGTGGCGGGGGCAGCCGCGCCTGCGCCGCCTGCAGCGCGGCCAGGGTGGTGCGCACGCCGGAGTCCATGGCGGCGGCCCTGGCGGCGGCGGTGTCGACATGCAGGTACAGCTGCTCGGCGGTGGCCACCTGCACGCCGTCACGCGCGCGATGCAGCGTATGAAAGAGCCGCACGCGCTTGTCGTCGACCTCGAGCACGCGGCTCGTCACGTAGAGCGGCTCGAGCGAGCGCGCCTCGGCCTGGTGCGTCACATGGGACTCGACCGTATAGAGCGCGCGCCCGGAGCGGCGGTAGGCATCGTCGACACCGGCGTAGCGCAGCAGCGCATCGGTCGCGTCGCCGAACACCTGCAGATACCGCGAGTCGGTCATATGGCCGTTGTAGTCGACCCATTCCGGGCGCACCTCAGTCTCGACCAGGCGCAGCGCCCCACCGCTCTCCCCGGCGGCCGCCGCCGCCAGCGTGCCGCGCGCGGCCGCGGCGCCCGCCGCATACAGCCGCTCCTCGAGCGCCCGCAGCGTCGCGCCCGCGCCGATGTTGAATTGCCGCAGCACCTGCTGAATCGCCACCAGGTAGTCGTCGCGCAGCCGCTCGAGCTCGCGGATCGAGCGTCCGGCGGCCTCCTCCCGGGTGCCCTCCACCATCCGGTCGATCAACTCCTCGGTGAGCTCGGGCGCCTCGAGCCTGGTCCACGGCCATTTGAGGCATGGGCCGAACTGCCTGAGCATGTGGCGCATGCCGGTCTCGCCGCCGGCCAGGTGATAGATGAGGTTGGTGCCCATGCCGGCCCAGCGCAGGCCCGGTCCGTAGACGATCGAGTCATCGAGCTCCCCGGTGGTGGCGATGCCGTCGTTCACCAGGTGGAGGATCTCGCGCCACAGCGCCTCCTGCAGCCGGTCGGTGAGATGGCCCGGGATCTCGCGCCGCACCTTGAGCGCATGCATGCCGATATAGGTGTAGAAGCGGCCCGCGGCCTCGAGGGTTTCCCCTGCCGTCGCCTTGCCGCCCACCAGCTCCACCAGCGGCAGCAGATACACAGGATTGAAGGGATGTGCGACCAGAAAGCGCTCGGGAAACTCCATGTCCCGCTGCAGATCGCTCGGCATGAGGCCCGAGGTGCTGGAGGCGATCACCACGTCGCGCGGCGCCTGCCGGCTGACCGCGGCAAGCGTGCGCTGCTTGAGCTCGAGATGCTCCGGGATGTTCTCCTGGATGAAATCCGCCTGGCGCGCCATCGCCATGAGATCCGTGGTGAAGCTCAGCTTGCCCTTCGGCGGCAGCGGCGCGAACGTCAGCCGCGACAGCGACCCCTCGGCATTGGCAACCGCTCCGCGGATCCAGCCTTCCATTTCCGGCTTCACATCCGCCGCAACCACGTCGATGCCGAAGTGCAGCGCGCGTGCCGCCCAGCCGCCGCCGATCACCCCCGTGCCGAGCAACCCCAGTGTTCTCACCTGTCTCATGATCGCAAGCACCAGTCCGGCGCGGGCCAGGCCCGCGGGCTCTTTTTAATGTCTTCGTAATAATATAATAAAGCAGCGCGGCGCGCAGCGCACCGTGGCGACTTGAGCGCGCCTCGGGGTCGCGCGCACAATGCCGGCCTCAACGCCAACCCCACATAACGAACCGGAGGGCCTATGGGACTGCTCGATGGATTGATCGGCGGCGTGGTCGGCGCCGAGATGGCGAGCGTGGTCAACACGTTCATTCAGCAGCACGGCGGCGTGCAGGGGGTCGTGAGCCAGCTCGAGAGCCAGGGGCTCGGCGCTACGGCGCGCTCGTGGGTATCGACCGGCGCGAATCAGGCGATCTCGCCCGCTGAGATCAGCAAGGTGTTCGGCAGCAGCCCGGTGCTCGCGCAGCTGGCCGCCAAGACCGGCTTGAATCCGCAGGATCTCGCGCAGAAGCTCTCGCAGGCGCTGCCGGCCGCCATCGACAAGCTCACGCCCGGGGGAACGATCCCGAAATAACCCGTGCAGCCCGGCCGCGGCCGCGGCTTTCTGCGGCGCAAGTCCGTTGCGCTGTGCGTCGCCGAGAGCCGCGGCGAGCGCGGCCCGCACCTCGAGCGCGCGCTCGGCTTCTGGAGCCTGACGGCTTTCGGTGTCGGCTGCACCATCGGCGCCGGCATCTTCTCGCTCACCGGCGACGTCGCCGCCCACCAGGCAGGTCCCGCGGTGTCGCTGGCCTTCGTGCTCGCGAGTCTCGCCTGCTTCTTTGCGGGACTGTGCTACGCCGAGTTCGCCGCCCTGGTGCCGATCTCGGGAAGCGCCTATTCCTATGCCTATGTCACGCTCGGCGAGCTCACTGCGTGGATCATCGGCTGGAGCCTGGTGCTCGAGTGGCTGTTCTCGGCGTCGCTGGTGGCGATCAGCTGGTCGGGCTATGCGCAGGCGGGGCTGCGCGATCTCGGCCTCGCCTTCCCGCCCCTGCTCTCGCAGGCGCCCTTCACGGTCGACGCCCGCCACCATGTGATCGCGACCGGCGCCTGGCTCGACCTGCCCGCGGTGGCAGTGGTGCTGGCCTGCACGGCGCTCTTGCTCGCCGGCACGCGCACCTCGGCGGCAGTCAACACCGCGATCGTGCTGGCGAAAGTGCTCGCGCTCATCGTGCTGGTGGCGGTCGGCGCTCGCTACGTGCAGCCCGCCAACTGGCGGCCGTTCATTCCCGCGAACGGCGGCAGCTTCGGACAGTTCGGCTGGTCGGGGCTGGCGCGCGGCGCCGGGATCCTGTTCTTCGCCTACATCGGCTTCGACGGCGTCTCGACGCTGGCGGAGGAGGCCCGCAACCCGCAACGCACGCTCCCCTGGAGCCTGTTCGCCTCGCTCCTCGTCTGCACCATGTTGTACGTCAGCGTCAGCTTGGTCATCACGGGTCTCGCCGACTACCGCTCCCTCGCGGTCGCCGATCCCCTCTACTACGCGCTGTCGGCGGCACGCGGGCCGCTCGGCCCGGTCAAGGCGCTGGTGAGCGTCGTGGCGCTCGTCGGCCTCGTGTCCGTCGTGCTGGCGAGCATCGTCGGGCAGGTGCGCATCTTCTACTCGATGGCGCGCGATGGCCTGCTGCCGCCGGCGTTCGGCCGCGTGAGCGGCGCACACCAGACTCCGGTCATCGGCACGCTGTCGACGGGCGGCGTCGCGGCGCTGATCGCCGGCCTCGTCCCCCTCGGAACGCTCGGCGAGCTGATCTCGCTCGGCACGCTGCTCGCCTTCACCATGGTGTGCGTCGGAGTACTGGTGTTGCGGCGGATCGATCCGGCCGCGCAGCGCCCGTTCCGTACGCCGTGGGTGCCGGTGGTTCCGCTGCTCGGCATCGCCAGCTGCGTGGTGCTCATGGTGAGCCTGCCGGGCAGCACCTGGCTGCAGCTCGCCGCCTGGGCGGCGCTCGGGCTCCTCATCTACGCCGCTTACGGCCGGCGTCACTCGCGCCTTGGCGGCGCGGGCCCCTCCTAGGCGCGCCGGGCGCGCGCCGCCGGCAGGCCCGCGGCGCAGAAGCGCCGGATCCGCTCGCAGGCCCCGTCGATGCTCGCCTCGTCGGTCGCGAAGCACAGCCGCACGCAGTGGGCCGTCGCCGCTCCGAAAGCGGCGCCGTCCATGACGGAGACCTTCTCCGATGCGTACAGCGCGCGCACGAACTCGGCGCCCGTGAGGCCCGTGGCGCTCACGTCGACCAGCATGAACATGCCCGCCTCGGGCTCGATGGCACGCAACTCGCGGATGCCGCGCAGTCCGGCCGCGAAGCGCAGCTGGCGGGTGCGGCAGTACTCGCGCGTGCGCTGCTCGGCCTCGGGCGCGATGCCGAGCGCGGTGATCGCCGCCTCCTGCACGAAGCCCGGGAGGCCGAACAGCATGCACATGGCGAGGAGCTCGGCGTTGGCCGCGAGCTCGCGCGGACCGACCAGCCAGCCGGCGCGCCAGCCGGTCATGGCGTGCGATTTCGACAGACTCCCGAGCGTCACGACCTGCTCCGGGAGCCGTGCGCCGAGACCCGGCACCCGGCCGCCCGGCGCCAGCCCCGCGTAGACCTCGTCCGCGATCAGCCACAGATCGTGGCGGCGCGCCAGCTCGCCAATGACCGCGAGCTCCGCCTCGTCGAAGACGATGCCGCTCGGATTGTTGGGACTCGCCCAGACGATCGCGCGTGTACGGCTCGTGACGAGCGCCGTGAGCGCAGCGAGATCCGGACGCAGCCCCTCATCCGCCGGTGCACGCACCATGCGCGCGCCGCCCACCTCGAGCGTCGCCGGATAGGTCGGGTACATCGGCTCGAACGTCACGACCTCGTCGCCCGGACCCAAGAGGCACAGCGATGCCACGAAGAGCGCGTTCTGCGCTCCGGCGAGATAGACGACGTTCTCTGCGCCGACGGCCTGCCCGCTGCGCGCCGCGTGCGCGCGGGCGATCGCCTGGCGCAGCTCGAGCCGGCCGGCCGCCGCCACGTAATGCGTGTCGCCGCGGCGCAGCTGCTCGATGGCGCGCTCGAGCACCGGGGCGGGCGTCGCGATGTCGGGGTCGCCGACGCTCAGGACGATCACGTCCTCGCCGCGCGCGCGTGCCGCGACCGCCTGGTAGTGGGTGAGCCAGGCGTCGGCGCCCGTGCCGCCGATCCGGGCGGTGAGAGAGGAGAATTTCACGCAGCTTACTCTGCGTGGGCGGTGCTAACATTTCAAGCGCATGAGCGCAGCCCCCCGGACAGTCGGACGCTACGTCATCGGGACGCTGGCGGCCAACGGCATCGACACCGCGTTCGGCATCCCCGGCGTGCACAACATCGAGCTGTACCGCGGGCTCGAGTCGCGGCGCGTGCGTCACGTGCTCGCCCGCCACGAGCAGAACGCCGCCTTCGCCGCCGATGGCTTTGCGCGCGTCAGCGGCCGGGCCGCCGCCGTGTTCGTCATCTCCGGTCCCGGCCTCACCAACGCGCTCACGGCCATCGCGCAGGCCGCCTCGGATTCGGTGCCGATGCTCGTCATCGCCAGCACACCCGTGCGCGCCTCGCTCGGCCGTCACTGGGGCGTGCTGCACGAGCTCGCCGACCAGCGCGCCGTGGCGGGCGGCGCCGCAGGACTCGCGCTGCATGCGAGCTCCGCCGACGAGGTGCGTGCGCACCTCGGCGCCGCGTTCGCATACTTGAGCGGCGGACGGTCCCGGCCCGCCTACGTCGGCATCCCGCTCGACCTGCTCGCGGAGGCGACCGCGCTCGAGCCCGAGCGCTTCGTGCTGCCGGGCAGCCCCCTGCGACCGGACGGCGCGGCCATCCGGGCGGCGTGCACGCTGCTCGAGGGAGCACAGCGTCCGCTGATCCTCGCGGGCGGCGGAGCGCGTCACGCGGGCGCGGCGCTCGCACAGCTCGCCGAGGCGCTCGACGGCTACCTCGTCACTACGGCAGCCGGCAAGGGCGTCCTCCCCGAGAGCCACCCCGCCAATCTCGGCGCCAGCCTCCCCTACCGCGCCACCCAGGAGCTGCTCGCGTCGGCCGACGTGGTGGTGGCGGCAGGTACCGAGCTCGCCGAGACCGATGTCTACACCACGATCCGCCTCAGCTTTCCCGGCCGCCTCATTCGCATCGACATCGACGCCGCGCAGCTCGCGGATCGCTCCGCGCAGGAGGTCGCGATCCACGCCGACTCGCGCGCGGTGCTCGAGCAGCTCGTGCGGGCGGTGCGCCCGCGCCGCGGCTGGCGCAGCGCGGCGGGCGATGCCCGCGGTAAGCGGGCGGCCATCGAAGCGCAGATCGGCGCGCACTGGCGCCCGGCGCTCGCCGCGGTGCGGGCCTTGCGCGCCGCCGTGCCGAGCGAGGGAGTCGTATTCAGCGACATGACCCAGATTGCCTACACCGGCAACTACGCGTTCGCTGCCGACAGACCGGGCAGTTGGTTTCACCCTTGCGGTTACGGCACCCTGGGGTTTGCGCTGCCGGCGGCCATCGGGGCGAAGATCGCCGAGCCGCAGCGGCCCGTCGTCGCCCTGGCCGGCGACTTCGGCGTGCAGTTCACTCTGCAGGAGCTCATGAGCGCAGTCGAGCTCGAGCTGCCGCTGCCGGTCGTGGTATGGAACAACGAGGCGCTCGCGCAGATCCGCGACGATATGGCCGCCGCCGGCATCGAGCCGATCGGAGTGGCGGGCCGCAATCCGGACTTTCAGTCCTTCGCGGCCGCCTGCGGCGCCCGCGGACTCAGGGTGCGTGGCCCCGACGCCCTGATTCAGGGGGTGCGTGCGGCGCTCGCGGCCCCGGGTCCGACGCTCCTCGAAGCGCGCGTCACGGACTTCTGATGAGCGACGCGCCATCCGGCGCCCGCGTTGTCGAGGCGCCCGCCCCACCCGTCCCACTGCTCGCGGCCTTGTTCGCGACACGCCGCCGCTCGCTGGTGCAGGCCTCCTTCGTCACCATCTACCTCGTCTGGGGTGTCAGCTACGCGGTGGGCCGCATCATGGCCACGGAGCTGCCGCCGCTGCTCGCGGCCGGGATACGCTTCTGCTTCTCGGGGACGCTCCTCACGCTCCTCGTGTACGCGAGCGGCCTCGCCCTCCCGGCCCGCGCCCGTGACTGGCGCCTGGTGCTCGCCGCCGCGCTCCTCGGGATCGCGCTGAGCAACGGCCTCAACGTACTGGCGCTGCGGCACATCGCCTCGAGCCAGGTCGCCCTCATCAGCGCAAGCTCCGCCTTCTGGATCGCATGGACGGGCATGTACGGCCGGCATCCGGCCCCGGTGAGCAAGCGCACCTGGCTCGGACTGTTCGTGGGCTTTGTCGGCGTCGCGATCCTGGTCTCGGCGCACGGAGTCGGCCTCCATGCCCGCTTCGGCTGGCAGCTGGTGGTCCTCGGCAGCGCGCTCGCCTGGGCGCTCGCAACCGCAGCCATCCGCGAATCGCAGCCGGAGTGCGACCCGCTCGCCTTCACCGCAAGCTATCTCCTCGTGGGCGGCGTGACGCTGGTGGCGATCGGGCTCGTGACCGGGGACGCCGGGCGCTGGTCATGGTCGCCGACGGGGCTCGCGGCGATGGTGTTCCTGGCGATCTTCAGCTCGACGCTCGCCTTCCTCGCCTACACCTATCTGCTGCGCCACGAGCCGCCGGCGCGTATCGGCACTTATGCCTACGTCAATCCGCTGGTCGCCGTGTTCGCCGGCTGGGTGCTGCTCGACGAGCGGCTGAGCGCACTGCAGTGGGCCGGCACGGCGGTCATCTTCGCGGGCGTGGTGCTGGTGCGCAACCTGCACCTGCTCCCGCGCCTGCGGCCGCGGCGGCGTTAGCCGGCGGGGATCCGCGCGAACTTGCCGAGCCGCCGGATCACTCCGGCGTGCGCCGTCTGAAGGATGAAGAAACTGCCGGACGCCGCCGTCAGCACCAGGAAAATGATCACCAGGAGCATTACGAGCCCCCGCATGTCGGTCTCCCCGCGCCGTAACAGCGCCCCGCGCAAAGTGAGCGAGCTCCCGTGTCGCCGGCAACCGCGCCGGGCGATCGGCTGCCCGTGGCGCGCGCTGCTGCTGTGCGCCTGCGGCGCGCTGGCCGCGCAACAGCCGCCGCCCGCGGCGCCTGCCGCCGACGAGACGCGCTACGACATCCGCGACGACGTGCTCATCCGCATGCGCGACGGCGCCACCGTGTCGGCCACCGTCGTGCGCGGCAGGGCGGCCACCGGGCCGCTTCCCGCCCTCCTCACGCTCGACATCTACACCGATCCGGCGGCATTCCGGGCGCGCGGCAAGGAGGCCGCCGATCACGGCTACGTCGGCGTCATCGCCGACACCCGCGGCAAGCGCCTCAGCCCCGATGCCATCGTTCCCTACGAGCACGAGGCCGCGGATGCCTACGACGTCATCGACTGGATCGCGCACCAGCCGTGGAGCAACGGCGCGGTCGGGATGCACGGCGGAAGCTACTCGGGCTTCACGGCCTGGGCGGCCACCAAGCGGCTGCACCCCGCCCTCAAGACCATCGCGGTGTCGGCGGCGGCGATCCCGGGGCAGGGACTGCCGATGTGCAACAACGTGTTTCTCAACGCCAACTACGGCTGGGTCTTCTACGTCGCGGACAACAAGTACCTGGACGACAAGACCTACGGCGATTCCGCACGCTGGTCACGGCTGCAGAGCGCCTGGTTTGCCAGCGGGCTCCCCTACCGCCGGATCGACGCCGTCGATGGCACGCCGAATCCCCTGCTGCAGCGCTGGCTCGATCATCCCGCCTACGACGGCTACTGGCAGGCGATGGTGCCTTACCGCGGCGATTTCGCCCACATCGACATCCCGGTGCTCACCATCACCGGCTACTACGACGACGGACAGATCTCGGCCCTCGAATACCTGAAGGAGCATTACCGCTACCGCAGCGGCGCCGAGCACTACCTGGTCATCGGCCCCTACGATCACCTCGCCACCCACTGGGACCACAAGCCCGAGGTGCTGCGCGGCTATCGCGTCGATCCCGCCGCGCAGTTCAGCACTCCCGAGCTCACGTACCAATGGATGGACTACGTGCTGCGCGGCGCCGCGAAGCCCGCGATGCTCGCCGATCGGATCAACTACGAGGTGATGGGCGCCAACGAATGGCGTCATGCGCCGACCCTCGCCGCGATGGGCGGCCGGACGCTGCGGCTGTATCTGTCGCCCGGGAAGGGCGGTGGGCGGGGGCACTTGAGCCGGACGCGGCCGGCCACCGACGGATTCCTCGAGCAGCGGGTCGACCTCGCCGACCACAAGAGCGAGAACAACACCCTCTACTACCCGAACCCTCTCATCGAGGAGAAGCCGGACCATTACACGGGGCTCGTGTTCGCCGGCGAGAGGCTCGCGCGGCCCATGACGGTGAGCGGTGCCTTCTCCGGGGAGCTCGAGATCTCGGTGAACAAGCGCGACGTCGACCTCGGCGTGACGGTCTTCGAAGAGCTGCCGGACGGGCGGCTGTTCCACCTCGGCTACTGGCTGGGGCGCGCCAGCTTCGCGGCCGACGCCAGTGCGCGGCGGCTCCTGACGCCCGGCCGGACCATCCGCATTCCCTTCGAGACCAACGTCGTCAGCCGCCTGCTGGGCGCGGGCGGCCGGCTGCTGCTCGTAGCCGACGTCAACAAGAACGAGTTCGCGCAGGTCAACTACGGCACCGGCCGCGACGTCAGCGACGAATCGGCAGCGGACGCCGGGGAAGCGCTCGTGGTGCATTGGCACGCGCGCAGCTTCCTCGACGTGCCGCTCGATCAGAGGTAGCCGAGCCGCCACCATTCGCGGCGGCGCCGCCGTCCCGCGGGTGCGCCGCGGCGCTCACTTGAGGCGCTTCCAGTCCCTGAGGATCTCGCGCGCCGCGTTGTGGCCCGGGATGCCGGAGACTCCGCCGCCCGGATGCGTCGAGGAGCCGCATTGGTAGAGGCCGCGGACCGGCGTGCGGTAGTCGGCCCAATGCGGCACCGGGCGCTGCCAGAACAGCTGATCGGCACTCAGCTCGCCGTGAAAGATGTGTCCCTGCGGGAGGCCCACGATCCGCTCGAGGTCGGGCGGCACCAACAGCTCGAAATCGATCACCTGGCCGGAGAAGCCGGGCGCCATCTCATCGAGGACGGCGAACGCCGCGCGCGCGAGATTCGGCTTCTCCTGCGCCCAGTCGGCGCCGCCCCGCAGCGTGTAGGGCGCGTGTCCGCCGAAGACGTTGATCACGTGCTTGCCGGGGGGCGCGAGCGAGTCGTCGACGATGGTCGGCACCACGGGAGTGAGGAACGGCTGCCGCGAGTACCAGCCGTACTTCGCATCGTCGTAGGCGCGCTCGAGGTAATCGATCCCCGGCGCAAGGTGCACGTAGGTCGGATAGCTGAACCCGGTCCGCTGCGGATCGAAGGCCCGGTAGTACGGCGGGCTCTCCGCGGCGATGTTCATCTTGAAGGCCGTCGAGAAAGTCCTGAACGCGTCGATCTCGGCGAGCAGCTCCGGCGGCAGGTATTCCGGTTTCACCAGCCTGCGGAACAGGGTCCTGGCATCGGCGTTCGAGACGACCAGCTTCGCGGTGAACTCGCGTCCGTCCGCGATGCTGACGCCCCGTGCCCTGCCGTCCGCCACCCGCACCTCCGCGACCGGCGCATTCGTCAGGATCTGCATGCCGAAGCGCTGCCCCGAGCGGGCAATGGCCTGCGTGATCGCCCCCATGCCGCCGCGGATGAAGCCCCAGCCCCCGGCTCCGGCGTGCTCGCCCATGAGGTGGTGCAGGATGACGTAGGCCGTGCCCGCAGAGCGCGGGCCCGCGAACGTCCCGATGCAAGCGTAGTAGCCGAGCACCGACTTGATGACATCGCTCTCGAACCACACCGACAGGTAGTCGTAGGCACTCTGCGTCAGCAGGTCGATCAGGCGGTACATGCGATCGCCGATGCTCCGCTGCCGCCAGAGGAGCGCCGCGGACTCGCGGAAATTCCGCCAGCGGCGGCGGGTGGGATCGACCGGCGTCTCGAAGAGGAGTCCCCGCACCAGCCGGGCGGCCTCCTCCAGGTGCCGGGAGAACTCCGGGTAGATCGCGGCGTCGCGCCGCGAGAAGCGCGCGAACTCCGCCTGCGTCTTCGCGAGATCGTCGCTGTAGACGATGTACTGATCGCCCCCGAGCGGACAGAACAGGTCGTTGGCCGGCAGCACCTCGAGCCCGTAAGCGCGCAGATCGAGATCGCGGATGACGCGCGGATGCAGCAGGCTCATGACGTACGAGAAACGCGAAGCGCGGAAGCCGGGCGCGAACTCCTCGGTCACCGCCGCGCCGCCCACGAGCTCGCGCCGCTCGAGCACCAGCGTCTTGAGGCCCGCCTTCGCCAGGTACGCGCCGCATACCAGCCCGTTGTGGCCGGACCCGATCACGATCACGTCATAGTCAGCCGCCATGTGCCCTGCCTCCATCGCCACTGGCAGGCCGCCCGGTTGCGCGCGAGCGGACGCTGGCCTCGGCGAGATAGTCGACGCGGGACTCGGGGCCGGCGTGCGCACGGCGCTCGGCCACCCAGGTCTCGACGTGAGGGTCGCGCGCCCCGGCGCGCCGCGCCGCGGCCAGAGCCAGCTCGCGCGACACGCGCCGCGCGTGCTCGATCGCCGCCTGTGCGTCGCTGAAATCGAGGTTGCCGGCCGGATCGTGCACGCGGAACACGTCGAGGGCAGGCTGGTTCACCAGCACCTCGCAGGTCTCGGACACGACGCCGGCGACGGCTCCGACCGCATTGCATGCGGCGGCGTGCTCGGGCACGGTGAGCTCGGCCCCGAGGCGTCGTGCAACTTCGGGGTAGTAGGCCCCCGCCGGCGCACCGACCGCGATCAGCGGCGTCGCCAGGCGCAGCGTCGCGTCGATCAGCCGCGAGAACGTCCGCCCGGCAATCACGTCCTCGACGAGGCGCCCGAGGGGTCCCCAGCGCCCGTGGCTCGGCTCGATGCCCGGGTCGTGCGCCAGCGTACATTCGAGCACCGCGCGCGCCGCCTCGCGCACCACGTGCTGATAGATGCGCTCGCTCAGCGTCTCGGGACCGTCCGCCGCCGGCCGGGCGCGCGTATTGCGCTCCTCGGCCGCAAGGATGGCCGCGCCGAGGCGCGCCGCCTCGACGCTCCAGTCGTGCTGCCGGCCGAGCACGTGCATGGCATCGCTCGGGGTCATGCCCGCGACGGTCACGAGTCCGCGATCGACGAGCCTGCGTACCGCCTCGACTCCCTGGCTGGTGCGGGCCGCATCACCGAGCCGCCGCGGCGCCTCCCCGAGCATGTCCCACACCCGCCGCTCGAGCCGATCGAGCTGTACGCCCGGATCCCGGCCCGGATTGCGCAGGGCATAACGGCCGGCGAAGGGCGGCAGCCGGGCGCTGCCGGCGAGCTTCGCGAGATCAGCCAGCACCTCCGGAAACCGCTGCGCGAGGAGACTGAGCGGCATCGCCTTGCGGGGGCCGACCCGCAGATGCCCTTCCCTGTCGAGGTGCACCTCGCTGTCGCCGCCGAGTCCGCAGGTCCGAACGTCGATCGCCTCGACCATCGTGCGCCAGCCGCCGATCACCGCGCCCTCGCTGCGAACGACGGGCCGGCCGCCGGCGACGATCGCGACGTCGGTGGTCGTGCCTCCCATGTCGGCGACTGCGAAGTCCGCGAGGCCGCAGAGGAACCCCGCGCCCACGACGCTCGCCGCCGGGCCCGACAGCACGGTCTCGACCGGGTACTCGAGGGCGACCTCAGCCCTGATGAGAGTGCCGTCACCCTTGACGACCATCACCGGCGCGGCGATCGCCTCGAGCGCGAGCACGCGCTCCAGGGCCTCGAGGAGGTGGCGGATCTGCGGCGTGAGGCGCGCATTCAGCGCGGCGGTCAGGGCACGCTTCGGCGCGTCGAGCTGCGAGGAGAGCTCGAAGCTGCAGGTCACGGGCCGCGGGCACTGCGCGCGGATGCGCTGGCGCGCCCGCTGCTCGTGCGTGGGATTGCGCACCGAGAACATCGCGGCGACCGCGAAGGCATCGACCCGGGTGCCGAATTCGCGCACCGCGGCATCGATCGCCGCCTCATCGAGCGGCTCGGCTTCCTCGCCAGTCGCCTCGTGGCCGCCGCGCACCCGCACGATGACGCCGTCTCCGGCGCGCCTCAGGCCCGTGCGCTCGACCATCTGCTCGTTGAAGCCGATGAGAATGCTGCAGATCGGGCTGAAGCGGCCCTCCACCACGGCGTTGGTCGCGAGGGTCGTCGATACTGAGACGAGCGAGATCTGCGCGCGCCTGGCGCCGAGCTGCGCGAGCACCGTGCGCAGCGCCGCCGCGAGACCGAGCGACAGATCCCAGGGAGTGGTGAGCGCCTTGGCGGAGGCGATCACACGCCGCTCGCCGTCGAGAGCCACGGCGTCGGTATAAGTGCCGCCGGTGTCGAGGCCGATCCAGATCTCACCGGACATGGCGGCGTCCGCTACGGGCGGCATCGCCCGAAACCGCACGGCACACGTAGAATCGACTTGCTCAAGAGTTCACCCCTGAACCAGATGCCTCGGGAGGGCGGAGGATTCATTGTCGTCTTTCAACGTCTATGACGACCCCCGGAGGGCGGAAGCATATGCCACGCTCGGGTTTCCCGGGACCTATTACCTCGCGTACCGCGACTTGCCGGCCATCATCGCGGAACATGTCGAAGGGCGGATCGCTCTCGATTTCGGCTGCGGCGCCGGCCGCTCGACCCGCTTCCTGAAGGAACTGGGCTTCCAGGTAACCGGCATCGACATATCGCCGAGCATGATTGAGTTGGCCAGGAAGGCCGATCCCGCGGGGTCGTATCGCCTGGTTGACGAGGGCGATTTTGCGGGCTTCGAGCCGGGCAGCCTCGACGTCATTCTGTCGGCATTCGCATTCGACAACATGCCCGGTGCCGACAGACGCGCCGGCCAGCTGCGCGGCCTGCGGCAGTTATTGAAGCGGAACGGGCGCGTCGTCTTATTGAGCTCCGCAGCCGAGATTTACACGCACGAGTGGGCTTCGTTCACGACGCAGGAATTTCCGGAGAACCGCACCGCCAGGAGCGGCGATACCGTGCGGATCGTGATGAAGGACGTCGCCGATCGACGCCCCGTCGTGGATCAAATCTGGTTCCATGAGGACTACCTGTGTCTGTTTGCCTCCAGCGGACTGGATCTCATCGCCTGTCACAGGCCGCTCGGACGGCGGGACGAGCCCTATGACTGGCACTCCGAGCTCTCGATAGCCCCGTGGGTCGTCTACGTCCTCGGGAGGACGTGAGCTCGATGTCGTAGCGAACTGCCTCGGTGCAGATGCGAGCGGCCCACTCCTCCGCTGAACTGTCACGGCACGGCTTGCGGCAACGACTCGCCGCTGACGGAGCGACGTTGTAGTCTCACCAGGTCAGGGGCGGCAAGGAGGCGCGGACGACCATGAGCAGCACGCGGCAGACTGCTGGCAAACTGATCGTCGCAAGCCTCGTCGCAGCCCTGGCCTCCGGCGCCTCTGCACTCAGTGAGGAAGCCGCAGGACCCGCGGACCCGGGCGTACGCGGGGGTGCCCCCGGAGCGGGTGGCCCGTTGCCGGGCCTGACTCCGGACGAGATGGCATTCTTTCAGGATGGGCTCGGCCGGTTCGTCACCGTCGAGACCGTGAGCGGAGGGCAGAACAACGGGCTCGGGCCCCGCTTCAACGCCAACAGCTGCCAGTCATGCCATGCACAGCCGACCGTCGGTGGCACGAGCCCGGCGTCGAACCCGCTGATCGCGGTCGCCACGCTAAATGGGGCGAAGAACGTTCCCCCCTGGTTCATCACCGCTCAGGGCCCGATCAGGGAGGCGCGCTTCAAACGCAGCGCCAAGGGCACTACGGATGGATCGGTGCACGATCTATTCGTCGTCACCGGACGCCATGATGCCGCCGGGTGCAACATCGAGCAGCCGAGCTTTTTGCCCGCCGGTAATCCGCTCACGGGACGGGGCGGAAGCCCGAACATCATCTTCCGCATACCCACTCCGCTGTTCGGCGCCGGGTTGATCGAGGCCATTCCGGATGCAGCGATTCTCGCCAACATGGCCGCGGACACCCAGCGCAAAAAGCCGCTGGGTGTGCTCGGTCATCCGAACGCGCACCTGAGCGGTAACGTCAACCGCAGCGCCAACGACGGGACCATCACGCGCTTTGGCTGGAAGGCACAGAACAAGTCGCTGCTGATGTTCGCCGGCGAGGCTTACAACGTCGAGATGGGGGTCACCAATCAACTGTTTCCGCAGGAGCGGGATGAGACTGCAGGCTGCGTCCTGAACGCAACGCCCGAAGATGCCTCCAGGTTCACGACCGCTGCGGCAGCCAATCCGGCCCAAAACGCCGCGGTGCTCTCCGACATCGAAGCGTTTGCTGACTTCATGCGCATGCTCGCGCCACCCGCTCCCGCCGCCGATACGCCGTCGACCAAGCGGGGAAGCGAGGCCTTTATCAACGTCGGTTGCGCGCTGTGCCACTCGCCTTCTCTCACGACCGGGAGGGCGATGGCCACTGGCTCGTCGACGGTGCCGAGCGCGGCGCTGTCCAATCAACCCGTCAAGCTCTGGTCGGATCTCCTGGTCCACCATATGGGCAGAGGTCTTGCCGACGGCATCAGTCAGGGCGCCGCGGGTCCGGACGAGTTTCGAACGGCGCCGCTATGGGGCGTCGGGCAGCGTCTGTTCTTTCTGCATGACGGACGAACGACAGACCTGGTCAAGGCAATCGAAGCCCACAGGAGTCCCGGCAGCGAGGCAAGCAGGATCGTCGACCGGTTCGATCGCTTGCCGCGCGAGCAGCAGCAGGACATGTTGAATTTTCTGCGCGCGCTGTAGCGCGCCGTCTTCGGTGCGGGTGCCGCG
>DASYYF010000066.1:0-28312 GCA_035934055.1 Steroidobacteraceae bacterium
GCTACTTCAGCATGCTCGCCAAGGACAGCGACAAGGCGAGCCAGCTCCATTCCGGCATCGATCCGGCGAGCGTCCCCAACTACCTGCGCGATGTGGACCACCCCTTCGTGGTGCCCACCGGCGAGAAGATCCGCCTGCTCATCACCTCCGACGACGTGATCCACTCCTGGTGGATGCCCGACTTCGGCGGCAAGACCGACGCCAACCCCGGCTTCATCAACGAGGCCTGGATCAAGGTGGAGACCCCCGGTGTGTACCGCGGCGCCTGCGCCGAGCTCTGCGGCCGCTGGCACGGCTTCATGCCCATCGTGGTGGTGGCCAAGACCCCGGCCGACTACAAGGCCTGGGTGAGCGCCATGAAGGCCGCGAACGGCAAATACGTGAGCCCCTTCGACGGCTCGCTCGAGGACAACGGCAGCCCGGTGGTGTTCGAGCAGACCGGCCTCGGCAGCCTGATGGCGCCGCAGACCGCCGCCGCGACCCCGGCCCCGGTGCAATCCGCCCCTGCGGCGCCCAGCGCCCCGGCCCAGAAGCCTGCCGCGGCTGCCGCACCCGCCGCCGCGCCGGCTTGGGACATGGCGACCGCCATGGCCAAGGGCAAGCAGGTCTATGACGCGAACTGCTCCAGCTGCCACATGCCGGACGGCAGCGGCAACAAGGCCATCGGCGCCAAGGCCATCGCCCTCGGCGAGGTCCCCAACGGCCCCCTGGCCGCGCACATCCAACTGGTGCTGAAGGGCAAGGGCATCATGCCGGCCTGGGGCAACATGCTGAGCGACATCGACCTGGCCGCCGTCATCACTTATGAGCGCAATGCCTTCGGCAATCACAAGGGCGACCTCGCGAAACCCGAAGACATCAAGGCCGCACGCTAAACGGATCCGGAGAGCACGCACATGAGCAACGCCGCCACGGCACACGACAACCACAGCGATCACCCGCGCGGGATCTGGCGCTGGATCACCACCACCAACCACAAGGACATCGGTACCCTGTACCTGTGCTTCAGCCTGCTGATGTTCTTCATCGGCGGCAGCTTCGCCATGGTGATCCGCGCCGAGCTGTTCAAGCCCGGCATGCAGTTCGTGGACCCGGTGACCTTCAACGAGTTCACCACCCTGCACGCACTGATCATGATCTTCGGCGCCATCATGCCGGCCTTCGTGGGCCTGGCGAACTGGATGATTCCCATGATGATCGGCGCGCCGGACATGGCGCTGCCGCGCATGAACAACTGGAGCTTCTGGATCCTGCCGTTCGCCTTTACTCTGCTGCTCGGCACCATGTTCATGCCCGGCGGCGGCCCCGCCGGCGGCTGGACCATGTACCCGCCGCTCATGCTGCAGACCGGCACCGCCTTCCCGTTCGTGATCTTCGCGGTCCACATGATGGGCATCAGCTCGGTGATGGGCGCGATCAACGTGATCGCCACCATCCTCAACCTGCGCGCCCCCAAGATGTCGCTGCTCAAGATGCCGCTGTTCGTCTGGACCTGGCTGATCACCGCTTACCTCTTGATCGCCGTGATGCCCGTGCTGGCCGGGGCCGTGACCATGCTGCTCACGGACAAATACTTCGGCACCAGCTTCTTCAGCGCCGCGGGCGGTGGCGACCCGGTGATGTTCCAGCACATCTTCTGGTTCTTCGGGCATCCCGAGGTCTACATCATGATCCTGCCGGCCTTCGGCATCATCTCGGAGATCATCCCGACCTTCTCGAGGAAGCCGCTGTTCGGCTACGAGGCGATGGTGTATGCGGTCGCCTCGATCGCCTTCCTGTCCTTCATCGTCTGGGCGCACCACATGTTCACCGTGGGCATGCCGCTCGCGGCGCAGCTGTTCTTCATGCTGTCGACCATGCTGATCGCGGTGCCGACGGGCGTGAAGGTGTTCAACTGGGTCGCCACCATGTGGAAGGGGTCGCTGTCCTTCGAGCCGCCGATGCTGTTCGCGCTGGCGTTCGTGTTCCTGTTCACGATCGGCGGCTTCTCGGGGCTCATGCTGGCGATGGTGCCGGCCGACTATCAGTACCAGGACACCTACTTCGTGGTGGCGCATTTCCACTACGTGCTGGTCACCGGCGCGCTCTTCAGCATCATGGCGGCGGTGTACTACTGGCTGCCCAAGTGGACCGGCCACATGTACGACATGACGCTCGGCAAGTGGCACTTCTGGCTGTCGACGATCTTCGTGAACGTGCTGTTCTTCCCGCAGCACTTCCTCGGGCTCGCCGGCATGCCGCGCCGTATCCCGGACTATGCGGTGCAGTTCACCGACTGGAACCGGGTGTCCTCGATCGGCGCCTTCGGCTTCGGGCTGGCGCAGTTCCTGTTCCTGTACCTCATCGTGAGGTGCATCCGCGGCGGCGAGCGCGCCGGCAACCGGGCCTGGGAGGGCGCGCACGGGCTCGAGTGGGAGCTCAGCTCGCCGCCGCCGTTCCACTCCTGGACCGAGGCGCCGTCGGATGCGCTGGTGGCGCGCGGAGCGTCGCACTGATGGCGGGAACGGGCTTGCCCGCGCCGGCGGCCGATGAGGCCGCACGGCGCCGCCGCGTGCGCCGCAGCGCGATCCTCTTCGGCCTGATCGCGGCGGCCTTCTACTTCGGCTTCATCGCCATGTCGCTGGTGCGGGGCGCGAGGTGAGCGGGCCGCAGCGCAACCATCGGCGGCTCACCTGGCAGCTCGCGGCCTTCGCGCTCGGCGCCTTCGGCTTCGGCTTCGCGCTGGTGCCGCTCTATCGGACGCTGTGCGCGGTCACCGGCTACGGCGACCAGGGCAAGCTCCTCGAGCGCGTCAGCGCCATCGAGCACCCCGATCCCAACCGCACCGTCACGGTCGAGTTCCTCACCGACGTCGCGAGCGCCGGCGAGTTCGACTTCCGGCCCGAGGTGCGCCGCATCGAGGTGCACCCCGGGGAGCTCTACACGGCGCAGTTCTACGCCCACAATCTCACCGGCCGCGACACCGTGGCGCAGGCGGTGCCCAACATCTCGCCCTCGGAAGTCGCGGCCTACTTCCACAAGACCGAGTGCTTCTGCTTCTCGCCGCAGCACTTCGCGCTCAACGAGGGGCGCGACATGCCGGTGCGCTTCATCGTCGACCCGGCGCTCCCGAGCCACATCGACGTGATCACGCTCGCCTATACCTTCTTCGACGAGTCCTCGCGCGTAACGCGGCGCTAACGAATCCCCTGAGAAAGTCAACCCCAATGACCGACGCACATACACACGACAGCGGCCAGTACTACATCCCGCATCACAGCCCGTGGCCGATCTACGCCTCGGTGTCGATGTTCACGGTGATGCTGGGGGCGGTCAGCTACCTGAACGACTGGGCCGGCGGGTGGGTCTTCATCCCCGGCGCGCTGCTGCTGGCGAGCCTCTTCTTCCTGTGGTTCGGCACGGTCGTCGATGAGAACCAGCGCGGCATCTACAACCTGCAGGTCGACCGCTCGTTCCGCATGGGGATGATGTGGTTCATCTTCTCCGAGGTGATGTTCTTCGCCGCCTTCTTCGGGGCGCTGTTCTACGCGCGCGTGCTCTCGGTCCCGTGGCTCGGCGGCGAGGGCGTCAAGGTGTTCACCAACTACATCCTCTGGCCGCACTTCGAGCCCGCCTGGCCCACCAACGGCCCGGGCCACGTCGGCGGCCTCGCCGACGGCAGCTTCAGCCCGATGGCGCCGACGCCCATTCCGGCGATCAACACCGCGATCCTGCTCACCAGCGGCTTCACGGTCACCATGGCGCACCACGCGCTGCGCGCCGACCGGCGCACGCCGCTCAAGGTCTGGCTGGCGCTCACCTTCCTGCTCGGCTTCACGTTCGTGTTCCTGCAGGCGCACGAGTACGGCGAGGCCTACCGCGACATGGGCCTGCGCCTGTCGACCGGGATCTACGGCTCGACGTTCTTCATGCTCACCGGCTTCCACGGCCTGCACGTCACCATCGGCGCGATCATGCTGACGGTGATCTGGCTGCGGGTGCTGCGCGGGCATTTCACCCCGAAGCGCCACTTCGCCTTCGAGGCGGTCGCCTGGTACTGGCACTTCGTCGACGTGGTGTGGCTCGGCCTGTTCATCTTCGTCTATTGGCTGTGATGACCGGAAAAATCGCCGCCTACGGATGACGGGGCGGCGGCGACTGCAGCCCGTGGGGCGAGATCAGCCCGAAGTGCCAGGCGATCATCAGCAGCGCGAACAGCGCGAGCGAGATCGCGATGCGCCAGGTGAGCGCGCGCGCCAGCTTCCTCGAGTCCTCGTCATCGCGGCCGCGCGCCAGATGAAACAGGCCCGCGCCGAGGCTGAGCACGATCGCCGCGAGCAGGCACACGATGAGGAGCGTTACCAGAGAGTCCATGGCGCCGCGCAGTGTATCGCGGCCGCGCGTCGCCGGATGCCTGCGTGCCGCCGCGCGTGAGGCTGCCGCGATTCGCGCCCGCGGCCGGCATGACGCTCCTCACCCTGGTGCTGTGCGCGCTGTTCGTGCGTCTGGGCTTCTGGCAATGGCACCGCTGGGAAGAGAGCGCTGCGGCCTGGAGCCGCTTCGCGCGCGGGGCGGATGCGGTGCAGCCGCTCGGCGCACGCTCGCTCGCGGAGGTGGCGCTCTACCGGCGTGTGAGCGTGAGCGGGCGTCTCGATGGCCAACATCAGTTTCTGCTCGACAACCTGAGCTACCGCGGCCGCCCGGGCTACCAGGTGCTGACCCCGCTCGCGCTCGGCGGTGGCGGCGTGCTGCTGGTCGATCGCGGCTGGGTGCCCTTCACCGGCGCGCGCGCCCGGCTGCCGGACGTCCACCTCACCGACGAGGCGTCGGTCACCCTGAGCGGCCGGGTCGCGGATCTGCCGAGCGCCGGGCTCGCGAGCGGCCGCGCGGCGCCCAATCCCGCGGATCCCTGGCCCAGGGTCACGAGCTTCCCCCGCACGGAGGAGCTCGCGCGCGCCCTCGGCGTGCCGCTCGCCGGGCGCATCCTGCTGCTCGACCCCGACGCGCCGCACGGGTATGTGCGCGACTGGCAGCCGCCCGGCATGGCGCCGCTCCGCCACCTCTCGTACGCGATCCAGTGGTGGTGCTTCGCGGCCCTCGTCCTCATCGTGTGGGCGATCATGAGCGTGCGGCGCGCGCGCGCCGCGCCGGGCCCGCCGTGAACGCGAGCCCGCCATGACCGCCTCCGCGAGCGTGCGCGCGCGGAACCTGCGCACCGTGGGAGCGCTGGCCGCGCTCTTCCTCCTGCCGCTCGCGCTCGCGTTCTACGTGTACTACGGCACCGCCTGGCGTCCCGCGGGCCACGTCAACCACGGCAGCCTCATCACGCCGCCGCGCCCGCTGCCGCCGCTCGCTCTGCCGCGCGCCGCCCCCGGCCGCGGCCCGGCGGCGGCCGAGACGCTGCGCGGCTCGTGGACGCTCGTCTACGTGGGCGACGGCCTGTGCGATGAGGATTGCCGCCGCGCGCTGCTCGTGATGCGCCAGACGCACATCGCCCTCAACAAAGACATGACCCGCGTCGGCCGCGTGTGGCTCGCCACGGGGCATTGCTGCGCGCCCGGGAGCCCCGCGGCGCCCGAGCCGGGGCTCCTGGTTCTCGATGCGAGCGGCCCCGCGGCCGCGGAGCTCCTCGAGGCGTTTCCGGCGACCGGGCGCACGCATGCGCTCTTCGTGGTCGATCCGCTCGGCAACCTCATGATGAGCTACGATGCACGCACCGATCCGCGCGGCCTGCTGCTCGACCTGCAGAAGCTCCTGAGGCTGTCTCATATCGGCTGATTGGCCGCCCTGAATGCCCGCCGACTCCCTTGTCCGCTGGATGCGCCGGCTCGCCCTGGCCGGGGTGTTGCTCGCCTTTGCGGTCGTGGTGCTCGGGGCCTACGTGCGCCTCACCGCCGCCGGCCTCGGCTGCCCCGACTGGCCCGGCTGCTACGGCCACCTGACCCCGCGCGGCGCGCTCGCGGAGGCCGCGCAGGGCGCCCTGGCCGGCGCCCGGCCCGATGCCGGCAAGGCGTGGCGCGAGATGATTCACCGCTATGCCGCCGGGACGCTTGCGCTCCTCATCGCCGCCATCGCGGCGCTCGCAGTGAGCGCGCGGCGGCAGCGTCTCACGAGCGTCCCCTTCGCCCTCACGCTGCTCGCGACCGTGATCGTGCAGGCGCTGCTCGGCATGCTGACCGTGACCTGGCAGCTGAAGCCGCTCATCGTGACGCTGCACCTGCTCGTCGGCATGACGACTCTCGGGATGCTGTGGTGGCTCGCGCTGTCGCTGCCGACGAGCTCCTGGGGCGCGGCCTCGCTCGCGGGCGCGGGCCGTTCGCTGCGCGGCGGCGCCGCCTACATCGCCAGCGCGCACCACCTGGCGCTCGTCGGGCTCGTGGCGCTCGCGCTGCAGATCGCGCTCGGCGGCTGGACCAGCAGCAACTACGCCGCCATCGCCTGCCCCGACTTCCCCACCTGCCAGGGTGCCTGGTGGCCGCACGGCGACTTTCGCCACGCCTTCGTGCTGTGGCACCGGGCGAACGTCGACTACGAGGGGGGACTCCTCGGCACGCCGGCGCGCGTCGCCATCCATCTCATCCATCGCCTCGGCGCGCTGGTCGCCGCCGCGGCGCTCACGCTCGCCGCGGTCTATACGCTGCGCCAGCGCGGCCTGTGGCACGCGCGGGTGCGTGCCTGGGCGCTGCTCGGCGCGCTCGGGCTGCAGCTCCTCATCGGCGTGTCGATGGTGCTGCGCGGCTTCCCGCTGTGGCTCGCCACCGCGCATACGGCCGGGGCGGCGCTGCTGCTGCTTGCGGCGCTCGCGCTGGTGAGATACCTGAGCGCACGCTAGGCTGCGCCTCCTGCGAAACGCGAGCGAGCACGTGGCGAGCACATCGGACCCTGCGACCCGCGCGGCGCCGCTGTGGCGGCGCTACCTGGAGCTGACGAAACCGAAGGTCGTCGCGCTCATCACCTTCACCGCGATCGTCGGCACGCTGCTCGCGAGCCCGGGCGCGCCGCCGCTCGAGCCGCTCGTCTTCGGCACTCTCGGCATTGCGCTCGCCGCCGCCTGTGCCGCCACCATCAACCACGTGCTCGACCGGCGCATCGACGCGCAGATGGCGCGCACCCGCGCGCGCCCGCTGCCCACCGGCGCGCTCACCGAGCGCGGCGCGCTCGCCTTTGCGGCCGTGCTCGGCCTTGCCGCCATGACGGTGCTCGCCTTCCTGGTGAACCTCCTCACCGCCGTGCTCACCTTCTGCTCCCTGATCGGCTACGCGGTGATCTACACCGTATGGCTGAAGCGCGCCACTTCGCAGAACATCGTGATCGGGGGCGCCGCCGGCGCCGCGCCGCCGGTGCTCGGGTGGGCGGCGGTGACCAACAGCGTCGATCCGAACGCGCTGCTGCTGTTCCTCATCATCTTCGTGTGGACGCCGCCGCATTTCTGGGCGCTGGCGATCGCGCGCCGCGAGGAGTACGCGCGCGCCGGCATCCCGATGCTGCCGGTCACCCACGGCGTCGAGTTCACGCGGCTGCAGGTGCTGCTCTATACGGTGCTGCTGGTCGCCGTGACGCTGCTGCCCTATGTCACGCGCATGAGCGGGCTCGTGTACCTCATCGCCGCGCTCATCCTCGACGCCGGCTTCCTCTACTACGCGATGGCGCTCAAGATCAGCGCGCGCGAGGAGCTGCCGATGCGCGTGTTCCGCTTCTCGGTCAACTACCTCATGTGGCTGTTCGCGGCGCTGCTGGTGGACCACTACCTGCCGGCGCTGCGGGGGGGTAGTTGATGGGGCAAAAGTCGCCTGCGGCGCTTTTGCCAGACGTCAGCTTCGTTACCGGCGGCAAAAGGCGCGGCTTTTGCCGCCTGCGCTGCGTGCGGTGCGCTCAGGTCTCGCGCGCGAGGCGCATCGCCCAGGAGTAGATGATCTTCTCCTTCTGCAGCAGCACGCCGACGGTCGCGTAGTGGTCCGCGTCGAGCTGGCCGAGGTGCTCGGTGCCGTGGAAGCCGGAAGCTTCGCAGCCGAACAGCGAGAGGATCGAGCGGTCGACGACCGCATAGGTGCCCGCGAGCTTGCCGAAGGTCTCGGTCTCGAACGTCCACTTCATGACGCTGCCGGCGCCCTCCGGGGGCTCGATCAGATAGGCATGGACGAACTCGACCGGCGGGGCGCCGAGGACCTTGAGCTTGCCCGACAGCAGCCAGCACCGGTCGCGGTGCGCGATCTCGGTGCGGCCCACCGCCTCGAGCGGCTCGCCGTCGCCGCGCCAGAACGTTCCTGTCGCGATCCACACCGCCGGCTCGAACAGAAACGTGTGCGTCATGGACCCATTATGGCGCGCGCCCGGGCTTCGCGGTACGTTGCGCGAAGACGACGAGGAAACTGCAGCGAAAGGGCCGCGCATGCTCACGGAACGCATCTGGTCGGGGAACTCGTTACGCAATTTCCACTATCTGGTCGCCTGTCCCGGGACCGGCGAGGCGCTCGCGATCGATCCGCTCGAATGGCGCATGTGCCTCGATGCGGCGCGCCGCCGCGGCTGGGAGATCACGCAGATCGTGAACACGCACGAGCACAGCGACCACACCGGCGGGAACGCCGGCCTCAAGGCCGCGACGGGCGCGAGGATCCTGGCGCACGCGGGCGCGGCCGCGCGCATCGGCGACGTCGATCGCGGCCTGAATCGCGGCGACCTCATCCGCGTCGGGCGCACGGTCGAGCTCGAGGTGCTCGACACCCCGGGCCACACCATGACCCACGTGTGCCTCCTGTCCCATACTGCCGAGCCCGCGCTTTACTGCGGCGATACGCTCTTCAACGCCGGCGCCGGCAACTGCTACAACGGCGGCGACCCCGAGGCGCTCTACGACACCTTCGTCGCGCAGCTCGCGCGCCTTCCCGATACGACGCGTGTCTTTCCGGGCCACGAGTACCTCTCGCGCAACCTCGAGTTCACGCTCGACCGCGAGCCGGCCAACAAGGATGCGGCCGCCCTCCTCAAGAGCGCGCGCAGCGCCGACCCCGCCGCCGCGCCGGTAACCACGCTCGCCGAGGAGAAGCGCATCAACACCTTCTTCCGGCTGCAGAATCCGCAGGTGATCGCGCGGCTCAGGGAGAGGTTCCCGGATCTCGGCGAGCACCCGGATGCGCGCACGGTGTTCGTGCGCTTGCGCGAGTTGCGCAACCGCTGGTGAGGGAACGCCCGCGCGGCGCGCGCACCCTTTGCGGCTATTGCGGGGCCGCCGCGCGCGGCGGCAGCATAGGGCCATCAGGAGGATCCTCATGCGCACCATTCTCACGGCCTGGGCGGGGACGCTGTCGTGCGCCGCGGCGGCGGCGGCCTTGGCGAGCGGCGGCGGCACGATGCCCTCGATGCCGCGCGCCGCCACACCGCAGCAGCAGGCACGCGATCTCTACAACGACGGCGTGGGCTATGTGAGGAAGGCCGACAGGTCCGACCTCGAAGCCGCACAGGCGAGCGATGCCGGCAGGAAGGAGCGGGCGGCGCGCGAGAGCCGCGAGCGCTACGCTTCCGCGCTCGGCAAGTTCGAGCAGTCCGTGCAGCTCGACCCGCAGCGCTACGAAGCCTGGAACTATGTCGGCTACACCAGCCGCAAGCTCGGCCGCTTCGGCGACGCGCTGGCCGCCTACGACCGGGCGCTCTCGCTCAAGCCCGGCTACCCGGACGCGATCGAGTACCGCGGCGAGGCCTACCTCGCCGTGAACCGGCTCGACGACGCCAAGCAGGCCTACCTCGATCTCTTCGCCGGCAACCGCGCGCTCGCCGACAAGCTCCTCACCGCGATGAAGGGCTGGGTCGCCGCCCGGCACGCCGCCCCGCAAGGCGACAATGCGGCGAGCGTCGAGGAGCTCGACCAGTGGATCCAGGAGCGCACGCGCATCGCCGCGCAGACCGCCGCGCTCACCCGCGCCGGCACCGCGACCGCCTGGCGTTGAGGGCGGCCTGCGCCGCGCTGCTCGCGGGCGCAGCGGCAGCGGCGCCCTGGTGCGCGGCCGGGGGCGCGCCGGGCGCGGGCGCGCCCTACGCGTGGGGCCTGCCGCGCGGCTTCCCCGTACCGGCCGTGCCCGCCGACAATCCGATGTCTGCGCCCAAGGTCGCGCTGGGCGAGCGTCTCTTCTTCGATCCGCGCCTTTCGGTGACCGGGCGCTACTCGTGCGCGAGCTGCCACGACCCGCAGCGCTCCTTCTCGGACGGCCTGCCGCGCGCCGCCGGCGCGACCGGCGAGACGCTGCCCCACAACGCGCTGGCGCTCGTCAACGTCGCCTACAACATCGCGTTCGGCTGGAGCAAACCGGGCGTGCGCTCGCTCGAGACACAGATGCTCGCGCCGCTCCTCAACGAGCATCCGGTGGAGCTCGGACTCGCGGGGCGCGAGCGCGCCGTCAGCGACGCGCTCGCCGCCGACCCGGCTTACGAGCGGGCCTTCGCCGCCGCCTTCCCCGGGGAGGCGAGCGGGGTCACCTTCGATCACCTCGTCAAGGCGATCGCCGCCTTCGAGCGCACGCTGATCTCCGGCGGCTCGGCTTTCGATGCCTACGTGTTCGGCGGCGAGCACGCCGCGCTCTCGGCGCAGGCCCGGGAGGGGATGGCGCTTTTCTACTCGGAGCGCGCCGGCTGCGCGGGCTGCCACTCCGGTTTCAACTTCTCCGGCAACTGGCGCGACGCGCAGGGCGAGACGGGACGCGCGAGCTTCGCGCGCAACGGCACGGGCGATGAGCCGATGAAGGTGCCGACGCTGCGCAACGTCGCCCTCACCGCCCCCTACATGCACGACGGGCGCTTCGCAACGCTCGCTGCGGTGCTCGATCACTATTCGGACCTGGCGCGGCGCCCGGGAGGGGCGCGGCGCATCGACCCGCGGCTGCCGCGCGCGCCCTTGAGCGCCGCCGAGCGTGCCGCGCTCAGCGCTTTCCTCGAAAGTCTCACCGACCGCGCGTTCGTCGCGCGCTTTGCCGCGCGCCGCGCAGCGCCCTCGTTCGCGTCCCCCGGCCCGACCCGTTAGGCTTCACTCCTTCCGCCCGCTGGGCGGACCGAAGGGGGGCGCATGCCATCGCAGTTCTATCTCCGCTGCTTCCAGGTCGCGGCCACGGCGGTGCTCGCCTGGCTGCTGTACAAGATCCTGCTGCCGCTGCGCACCGAGCTCGGCTGGGCGGCGGTGCTCGCCTTCATCCTCTACCCGCTCAACGAGGCGCTCACGCGGCGACTCAGGGGCCGGCGGGCGCTCGCCGCCGGCATCATCACCGGCCTCACCCCGTTCCTGGTGCTCGCGCCGCTCGCCGTGCTCGGGGCGGTGTTCGCCGGCCAGGTCGCGCACGTCATCGACTCGCTCCGCGGCCGCACGCTGCTCTCCGGCCCCGAGATCCTCGAGCGCCTCTCGGCCCTGCCCCTGGTCGGCAGCGCGGTCGACTGGGCGCGTGAGAATGCCTCGGTGAGCGTCGAGCAGGTGCAGGGCTGGATGGACAGCAGCCTCCAGGCGCTGCTCGAGCGCGCCGCGGCCGCCGGCGGCGGGCTGGCGCTCGGCGTCTTCGGCACGCTGCTCGGCTTCTTCATGATGCTGTTCATGCTGTATTTCTTCCTGCAGGACGGGCGGGCGATTCTCACCAGGCTCGAGCATCTCATCCCGGCCACGAGCGAGCGGCGCCACCGGGCGCTCAGCTATCTCGGCGCGGTGACGCGCGCCGTGGTCTTCGGCTCGGTGGCGACCGCCTTCGTGCAGGGCGTCATCGTCGGCATCGGCTTCGCGATCGCCCGGCTTCCCTCGCCCGTGGTGTTCGGCGTCCTCGGCGTGATCGCGGCCTTCCTGCCCTCGGGGGCCGGCATCGTGCTCATCCCGGCGGTCGGCTACCTCGCCTTCACCGGACGCTGGGGCGCGGCCATCTTCCTCGGCTGCTGGACCGTCGGCATGTGGCTGCTCGAGAACCTGCTGCGGCCGCTGCTCACCTCGCGGCACATGGAGGTGTCGACGCTCGCGATCTTCGTCGGCGCGATCGGCGGCGCCTCGGCCTTCGGCATCCTCGGGCTCATCATCGGCCCGGTGGTGCTGAGCTTCGCCGTGGCCCTGGTGCGCTACATACAGCAGCAGCCGGAGGCGGACGCCTGAGCGCGCGGGCTTTCCCGTAAAATGCGCGCCCTATGGATCTCACCCCGATCCTCGAGCCCCTGAACGAGGCGCAGCGCGCCGCGGTCACCGCCCCGGTCGGGCCGGTGCTGGTGCTCGCCGGCGCCGGCAGCGGCAAGACGCGCGTCCTCACGCACCGCATCGCCTGGGTGATCCAGGCCGAGGGCGCCTCGCCGCAGGGCATTCTCGCCGTCACCTTCACCAACAAGGCGGCCGGCGAGATGCGCGCGCGAGTCGAGCGGCTCCTGGGGATTCCGGCCGCGGCGCTGTGGATCGGAACCTTTCACGGCATCGCGCACCGGCTGCTGCGCATCCACTGGCGCGAGGCGCAGCTGCCGCAGGGCTTCCAGATCATGGACTCCGAGGACCAGCAGCGCCTCATCAAGAAAGTGATCCGCTCGAAAGAGCTCGACGAGACGCGCTGGGTGCCGCGCGAGGTGCAGTGGTTCATCAACTCCAACAAGGACGAGGGCCGGCGCCCGGCGAAGCTCGCCGACGGCGGCGATCCGGCGCGCCGCGAGCTGATTCGCCTCTACGCCGCCTACGAGGAGGCCTGCGCACGCACCGGCGTGGTGGACTTCGCGGAGCTCCTGCTGCGCGCCTTCGAGCTGTGGCGCGACAACCCGCAGCTGCTCGGCTCGTACCGGCGGCGCTTCCGCCACGTGCTGGTGGACGAGTTCCAGGACACCAACGGCATCCAGTACGCGTGGCTGAAGCTGCTCGCGCCGCCTCAGCTGCAGCCGCCCGCGGCGCCTGATGCGCACGCCGCCGCTTTCCCTTACGTGGTCGCGGACGACGACCAGGCGATATACACGTGGCGCGGCGCACGCGTCGAGAACGTGCAGCAGTTTCGCCGCGACTACCCGCAATCGCAGCTCTTCAAGCTCGAACAGAACTACCGCTCGACCGGCGCGATTCTCGAGGCCGCCAACGGGCTGATCGCCCACAACGCGAGCCGGCTCGGCAAGAAGCTCTGGACGAGCGGCGCGCGCGGCGAGCCGATCCGCCTCTACAGCGCCTTCAACGAGCGCGACGAGGCCGAGTTCGTCACGCACCGCATCCGCGAGCACGTCGCCCACGGCGCGCTGCGCCGCCACATCGCGATCCTGTACCGCTCCAACGCGCAGTCGCGGGTGTTCGAGGAGGCGTTCCTGTCGGCGCGCATTCCCTACAAGGTGTACGGGGGCCTGCGCTTCTTCGAGCGCGCCGAGATCAAGGACGCGCTCGCGTACCTGCGCCTGATCGCCAACCGCCGCGACGACGCCTCGTTCGAGCGCGTGGTGAACCTGCCGCCGCGCGGCCTCGGCGCCAAGAGCCTCGAGGCGCTGCGCGAGCGCGCGCGCGCCGGCGGCCTGTCGCTGTGGGATGCGGCCGCGGCGCCGGCGAGCGCGCTCGGCGGGGCCGAGCTCGCCGGGCGCGCCAGCGCGGCGCTCGCGGGATTCGTCGGCCTCATCGAGCGGCTCGCACGCGAGACCGCGGGACTCGCGCTCGAGAGCCAGGTCGATGCGGTGCTCAAGGGCTCGGGGCTCATCGCCCACTACCAGCGCGACAAGGCCGAGCGCGGCGAGGCGCGCGTCGAGAACCTCGAGGAGCTCGTGAGCGCGGCGCGCAGCTTCGCGCCCGAGGCGAGCGAGCTGCCGCCGCTCGAGGCGTTCCTGGCGCACGCGGCGCTCGAGTCCGGCGAGGGCCAGGCGGACGAGTGGGAAGACTGCGTGCAGATGATGACGCTGCACACGGCGAAGGGACTGGAGTTCCCGGTGGTGTTCCTCGCCGGCATGGAGGAGGGCCTCTTTCCGCACCAGCGCTCGACCATCGACCTCGACGGGCTCGAGGAGGAGCGGCGGCTCTGCTACGTCGGCATGACGCGCGCCATGCGGACGCTGTACCTGAGCTACGCCGAGCAGCGCCGGCTGCACGGCGTCGACAGCTACGGGCAGGTGTCGCGCTTCGTGCGCGAGATCCCCGAGGAGCTCATCGAGGAGGTGCGCCCGCGCGTACAGGTGTCGCGGCCGCTGGCCGTGGGGCGCTTCCGCCCCGAGGAGCCCGCGGCGCCGGGCATGCGGCTCGGCGGGCGCGTGCGCCACGGCAAGTTCGGCGAAGGGGTGATCCTCAACGTCGAGGGCAACGGCGCGCAAGCGCGCGTGCAGGTGAGCTTCGAGCGGCAGGGCACCAAGTGGCTCATGGTGCAGTACGCGAATCTCGAGCCGTTATGACCGGTGGGCGCAAATGAAAATCCTGATCCTCGGCGCCGGCCAGGTCGGGCGCACCGCCGCCTCCCACCTCTCGCGCGAGGAGGCGAACGAGGTCACCGTGGTCGACATCAACGAGGAGGCGCTGCGCGACCTGCAGGAGCGGCTCGAGGTGCGCACCGTGGTCGGCAACGCCGCCCACCCCACCGTGCTCGAGGCGGCCGGCGCCGCCGAGGCCGACGTCATGGTGGCGCTCACCTCGAGCGACGAGGTGAACCTGATGGCGTGCGAGGTGGCGTTCGCGCTGTTTCGCACGCCCACCAAGATCGCGCGCATCCGCGCCGCCGAGTACACCGACCGCGCCGAGCTCTTCGGCGTGGACGCGCTCTCGGTGGATGTCTTCATCAGTCCCGAGCGCCTGGTCACCGAGTACGTCGAGCGCCTCATCCAGCACCCGGGCACGCTCCAGGTGCTCGACTTCGCCGACGGCAAGGTGCGCCTGGTGGCGGTGCGCGCGCGGCGCGGCGGGCCGCTGGTCGGGCACAAGCTGCGCGAGCTCCCCGAGCACCTGCCGAAGATGGAGGTGCGCGTGGTGGCGATCTACCGCGAGGGCCGCAGCGTGCCGCCCGACGGCGACACGGTGGTCGCCGAGGGCGACGAGGTGTTCTTCCTCGCGGCGCGCGAGAACATCGGCCGCGTCACCAGCGAGATGCGCCACGGCGACGAGGCGGTGCGGCGCGTCGTGATCGCGGGCGGCGGCAACATCGGCTTTCGCCTGGCGAAGAGCCTCGAGCACTCCAACCAGGTGAAGGTCATCGAGCGCGACGCGCGACGCGCCCGCAAGGTCTCCGAGCTCCTCGACCGGGCGATCGTGCTGCACGGCGATGCCGCCGACGAGGAGCTGCTCATCGAGGAGAACATCGACAGCGCCGACGTGTTCGCATCCCTCACCAACTCCGAGGAGGCCAACATCCTCTCGGCGATGCTCGCCAAACGGCTCGGCGCCCACAAGGTGATGGCGCTCATCAACAAGCCCTCGTATACCGACCTGGTGGAGTCGGGCAGCATCGACATCGCCGTCTCGCCGCAGACCATCACCATCGGCTCGCTGCTGGCGCACGTGCGCCGCGGCGACGTGGTGCGCGTGCACGCGCTGCGGCGCGGCGCGGCGGAGGCCATCGAGGCCGTGGTGCACGGCGATGAGCGCAGCTCGCGCATCGTCGGCCGCAGGGTGAACGAGATACCGCTGCCCGAGGGCGCCTCGATCGGCGCCGTGGTGCGCGGCGATACGGTCATCATGGCGCATCACGACACGGTGGTGCGCGCCGACGACCACGTGATCCTGTTCCTCGCCGACCGCCGCCACCTCGAGGCGGTCGAGAAGCTCTTCCTGCGCTCGCCGCGCTGAAGCTTCAGAAGGACGCACCCCCGTGCTCGCGGTCGCGTACGTACTCGGCCTCCTGCTCGCGGCCTTCGCGCTGGCCTTTGCGCTGCCGGTCGCCTGCTCGCTCGCCGTGGGCGACGGGCTGTGGCCGAAGTTCCTGCTGGCCGCCGCGCTCGCGGCGGGCTGCGGGCTCGCGCTCGCCGCCGCGACCGCACGCCTGAAGCGCGAGCTGCGCCCGCGCGACGGCTTCCTGCTCGTGACGCTCGGGTGGCTGGTGCTGTCGGCCGCGGCCGCGGTGCCGCTGCTCCTCATCCTCCCCTCGCTCAGCTTCACGGGCGCCTACTTCGAGGCGATGTCCGGCCTCACTACCACCGGCTCGACCGTGCTCACCGGGCTCGACGCGCTGCCGCCCTCGCTCAACTTCTGGCGCGCCTCGCTCCACTGGTTCGGCGGGCTGGCGATCATCGTCATGGCGCTCGCGGTGCTGCCGCTCCTCGGCATCGGCGGCATGCAGCTCTACAAGGGCCAGGCGCCGGGCCCCGCCAAGGAGGAGCGGCTCACGCCGCGCATCACCGAGACGGCGCGCTCGCTGTGGCTCGTGTATGCGCTCATCACCGCCGCCGGCATCGTGAGCTTGAGGATCTGCGGCATGAGCTGGTTCGATGCCATCTGCCACGCGTTCTCCGCGGTCGGCCTCGGCGGCTTCTCGACCCACGACCGCAGCATCGGCTATTTCGACTCCCCGGCGATCGAGCTGACGCTGGTCGCGCTCATGCTCGTCGCCTCGCTCAACTTCGCGCGCCACTTCATCGCGCTCAAGCGCTTGAGCCTCGACACCTACCGGGTCGATCCCGAGTGCCGCGCGATCTTCGTGATCCTCTCGGTGAGCGTCGTCGGCATCGCGGCGCTGCTTTCGTGGCACGCGGTGTACCCGGGCTTCCTCACGGCGCTGCGGCATTCCGCCTTCAACGTGGTCTCGCAGGCGACCACCAGCGGCCTCACCAGCCAGGACTACCAGCAGTGGCCGGTGTTCGCGCCTTACTGGATGCTGTTCCTGTCGTGCATCGTCTGCAGCACCGGCTCGACCGGCGGCGGCATCAAGATGTTCCGCGGGCTGCTGTTCGCGCGCCAGGCGGGCCGGGAGCTGAAGCTCCTGGTCCATCCGGCCGCCGTGGCGCCGGTGCGCATCGGCGGGCGGCCGATTCCGGACTCCGTGGGCCACGCGGTGCTCGCCTTCATCTTCCTGTACTTCATGACCGTGGTGTTCTTCACCTTCGCGATGCTGCTCACCGGGCTCGACTTCGACTCCTCGCTCGCCGCGAGCGTCGCCTCGATCACGAACACCGCCCACGGCTTCGGCCCGCCGGGCGCGGTGCACAATTTCCACGGGCTCACGGGGCCGCAGACCTGGCTGTGCACGGCCGCGATGCTGCTCGGCAGGCTCGAGATCTTCAGCGTGATCGTGCTCGCCACGCCGGCCTACTGGCGCAAGTAGCCGCCGCGGGGGCGATCAGCTGTGAATGTAGCTTTCCAGCTGCTCGATCTGCTGGCGCTGCTCGGCGATGACCGCCTTCACGAGGTCCCCGATCGACACCATGCCGACCACGCGCCCGCCGTCGACCACCGGCAGGTGGCGCACATGGCGGTCGGTCACGAGCTGCATGCACTGCTCGATCGGGGTCTCGAGCGACACGGTGAGAACCGGCGCGCTCATGATGTCGCGCACCGGAGTATCGGCCGAGGAGCGGCCGCGCAGGATCACCTTGCGGGCGTAGTCGCGCTCGGACACGATCCCCTCGAGCGCCGCTCCCCGCATGACGACGAGCGCCCCGACGTGGTGCTCGGCCATGAGGCGGATCGCATCGAGCACGGCCGCCTGCGGCTCCACCGAGAAGATCGCCCGACCCTTGCGTTCGAGCAGCATCCGCACCGTAGTCATATCCCTACCCCCCGTAGTTCGCACGAAGGCGCGGTGTCAAAGTTGCACGGCTAGCGCGCCGCCGGCCCGACCTCCACCGTCAACGTGACATTGGCGCTCACGTCGAGCGTCCCCGCCTCGACCGGCGTCGGCACCTCGGCGGCGCTCGCCGCGGCGCGCGCCGCCCCCCGGAACATCCGCACGGGCGCGATCTGCGGGCTCGACTCCTCCACGGTCAGCACGCGCAGGATCCGCAGATTCAGCGCCCCGGCGAGCACTTCCGCCTCGGCGTGCGCCCGGGTGGCCGCCTCGCGCAGCGCCTCGGCGCGCACCGCGTCCTGGTCGTGCAGCGTCCACTGGATGCCCTGCACCCGGTTGGCGCCGGCGCGGGTCGCAGCGTCGATCACGTCGCCGATGCGCGCGAGATCGTCGAGCGTCACCTCGACGACGTTGAGCGCGGTGTAGCCGGTGATGGTCGGCTCACCGCCGCCCGAGTGGTACTGGTAGTTCGGGCTCAGCGAGTAGCTGAGCGTCTTCACCTGCGCACCGGGGCCGGCGGCTTTGCGCACCGCGGCGAGCGCCGCATCGAGCTGCCGGGCGTTGGCGCTGGCTGCATCCTGCGACAGCGGCGCCTGGGTCTGCACGCCGAGGTCGATCTGCACGCGATCGGGCCGGGCGCTGACGCGCGCCTCCCCGCTGACGCGGATCGAGGACGGCGCCGCGGCCGGAGCGGCGGGGGCCTGCGCCGACGCGGGCGCAGCGGCCGCGGCCGACGCCGCGCCCGCGATGAGCAACGCCGCACACGGCAGCTTCATGACACACGCCGTTACGGAACGCATTCGCATATTCTACGCGCGCGCCGTGCGGCAGTTCATACTTTGGCCAGGGAGGCGCGCGCCGCCCGGCCGCGGACGGTATACAAACCGCATATGGAAAGGCGCGAAGACAGCCGCAGGGAAATCCACGTCGCACCGGACCGCTTCGAGGTCACGGCGGAAGACGCGATCCTCACGACGGAGCTGCGCTCCGCCGTCGCGGTGTGCCTGTACGATGCCGCGGAGGAGGCCGGCGCCATGCTGCACCTTCGCTGCATCGTCAAGGCCTCCAAGCCCGTCGACGTAACCGATACGACGCTCGCGACGGAGCTGCTGCTCCTCGACCGCTGCCTCGAGGCGCTGCGCGCGGCCGCCCCCGGCGCGCGCCACCTGCAGGCGCGCATCGTGGCGCATCTCGCCGAGGGCGCGCAGGCGCGGCCCGTGTGCGAGACCGTCATGAACCTCGTGCGCCACTACCTGACCGATGCCGGCGTGCAGATGCTGCCCGAGGATGTCGCGGCCGGGCCGGTGCGCACGCTGCGCTTCCGCCCGGGCATGGGGTGGGTGCATACGCGCACCTGACACGGGGCCGGGCGGACCCACGGCAAGCCCGCCGCATCGGCATCCCATGAGAAGCTCGCGCGCGGCGGTGGTACCGGACGAAATCCGCGCCGCCCTCGAGCAGCTCTTCGGCGAGAGCGTGGCGCACGTGCGGGTGATCGAGTACTCCTGGCTCGCGCGGCTTCACGGGCGCGCGCTCGCCACCACCCGCCGCGAGCGCATCTACCTGCGCGGCGGGGCGGACGCCTTCTTCGCCGATCCGCGCCTCGTGCTGCACGAGTACTGGCACGTCATCGGACAGTGGCGGCGCGGCACGCTCACGGTGCCGCGCTACCTCCTCGAGTGCCTGAGGCGCGGCTACTGGAACAATCGCTTCGAGGTCGAGGCGCGCGCCTTCGCCGCCACTCACTCGGGCGCGCTGCGCTCCCTCATCGCGCAGCCCCTGGCCGCGGCGCGCCCCGGCCCGCAGGCGGCGTCCGCTCCTTCCGCCCCGCAGGAGCGTTGACCCGCACCCACGCCGCAACCCCTTGCCGGCGCGCGGTGTCGACCTACAATACGCGACCCTCTCCGGAACGGCGGGGAAGCACCCGAAGCGATTCGCCATGACGCGCCCGAAGCATCTCGACTGCGACGTCATCGTCGTCGGCGGCGGACATGCCGGCACCGAGGCGGCCCTCGCCGCGGCACGCATGGGCGCGAGCACGCTGCTCCTCACGCAGAGTATCGAGACGCTCGGGTCCATGAGCTGCAACCCGGCCATCGGCGGGATCGGCAAGGGGCACCTGGTCCGAGAGATCGACGCTCTGGGGGGCGCCATGGCGCGTGCCGCCGACCGCGCCGGCATCCAGTTCCGCACCCTCAACGCGAGCAAGGGACCGGCCGTGCGCGCCACGCGCGCGCAGGCGGACCGGCAGCTCTATCGGGTGGCGATCCGCTCGCTCCTCGAGAGCCAGCCGAAGCTCGCGCTCTTTCAGCAGGAGGCGGCCGACCTCGTGGTCGAAGGAGGAAGAGTCCGCGGCGTCGTCACGGTCACGGGGATCGAGATCCGCGCGCGCGCGGTGGTGCTTACCGTCGGCACCTTCCTCGGCGGCCGCATTCATGTCGGGCTCGACAACTACCCGGGCGGACGCGCCGGCGACCCCGCATCGGTGCGTCTCGCGGCGCGGCTGCGCGAGCTCGACCTTCGGGTCGGGCGGCTGAAGACGGGGACGCCGCCCAGGGTCGACGGCCGCACGCTCGACTGGTCGGTGATGACCCGCCAGCCCGGGGATGTACCCACCCCGGCCTTCTCGTTCCTGGGACGCGCTGAAGAGCATCCGAAGCAGGTTAATTGTTTCATTACGCATACAAATGAGCAAACGCACGAGATCATCCGGGGCGCGACCGACCGCTCGCCGATGTTCACCGGGGTCATCGAGGGCGTCGGACCGCGTTACTGCCCCTCCGTCGAGGACAAGGTCGTGCGCTTCGCGGAGAAGTCCTCGCACCAGATCTTCGTCGAGCCCGAGGGGCTCAACACCCACGAGATCTATCCGAACGGGATCTCGACCAGCCTGCCGTTCGACGTGCAGGTCGAGTTCGTGCGCACGATCCGCGGCTTCGAGAACGCCCATCTCACGCGCCCCGGCTACGCGATCGAGTACGACTACTTCGATCCGCGGGACCTCACGAGCTCGCTCGAGACCAAGGCGCTCGCGGGACTTTTCTTCGCCGGGCAGATCAACGGCACGACGGGCTACGAGGAGGCCGCCGCCCAGGGCCTGGTCGCCGGCATCAACGCGGCCCGCGCGGTCGCCGGGCGGGAGCCGTGGGTGCCCAGGCGCAGCGAGGCTTATCTCGGCGTGCTCATCGACGACCTGGTGACGCGCGGCACGCGCGAGCCGTACCGCATGTTCACGAGCCGCGCCGAGCATCGGCTGCTCCTGCGCGAGGACAACGCCGATGCGCGCCTCACGCCCGTCGGACGCGAGCTCGGGCTCGTCGATGCGGAGCGCTGGCGGCTGTTCGAGATCAAGCAGTACCTCACCGAGCTCGAGATCGAGCGCCTCTCGGAGCTGCGCGTGAGGGCCGGCCAGCTGTCCCCGGAGTGGGTCGCGCGGGTGCTCGGCGCGCCGCTCGCGCAGGACGCTTGCGCCTTCGAGCTGCTCAAGCGCCCGGGGGTGAGCTACCAGGCGCTCCTCGAGGTCGCCGGCCCTCCCGAGTGGCTCCCCGAGAGCGGCGAGGAGGAGCCCGTGCTGCCGATCGATACGCGCCTTCCGGACCAGATCCGCACGCAGGTCGAGGTGCGGGCGCGCTACGCGGGCTATCTCGAGCGGCAGCAGGAGGAGATCGAACGGGCGCGGCGCAACGAGGAGACGCGGCTCCCGCCCGACCTCGACTACCGCACGCTCGCGGGCCTCTCCCACGAAGTGCGCCAGCGCCTCGCCGAAGCGCGTCCCGCGACGCTCGGCCAGGCGGGCCGCGTCCCGGGCGTGACCCCGGCGGCGGTGTCGATCCTGCTGGTGCATCTCAAGAAGCGCGACCGCGCCGGCGGCACGCGGGTCGCATGAGCGCCTTCGGCCTGGCTCTCGCGCGCGCCTGGGACACGAACGACTCGCTCCTGTGCGTGGGGCTCGACCCCGAGATCGAGCGCTTTCCGCCGAGCATCGCCGGCGCACCCTCGCCGATCTTCCAGTTCAACAAAGCCATCATCGACGCCACCCACGACCTGGTGTGCGCTTACAAGCCGCAGTTCGCGCACTACGCCGCCTACGAAGCCGAGGACCAGCTCGAGCGCACGATCGAGTACGTCCACCGCACCTACCCCGGAATCCCGGTGATCCTCGACGGCAAGCGCGGCGACGTCGGCAACACCGCCGAGCGCTACGCCATCGAAGCCTTCGAGCGCTACGGCGCGGACGCGCTGACGGTGAATCCCTACCTCGGGGGCGACTCGCTCGAGCCGTTCCTCCGGCACGCCGACAAAGGCGTCGTGATCCTCTGCCGCACCTCGAATCCCGGAGCGCGCGACCTGCAGGATCTCGAGGTCGGCGCGCGACGGCTGTATCACGTGGTCGCGGAGCTCGCCGCCACGCGCTGGAACGGCAACGGCAACTGCGCGCTGGTGGTGGGCGCCACCTATCCGCGCGAGCTCGCCGAGGTGCGCCGCATCGTGGGCGACATGCCGCTGCTCCTGCCCGGCGTCGGGGCGCAGGGGGCGGACGTGGCACAGGCGGTCGAGAACGGCCAGACGCCGAACGGCACCGGTCTCATGATCAGCTCCTCGCGCGGCATCCTCTACGGCTCCTCCGCCGCGGGCGCCGACTTCGCCACCGCCGCGCGCACGGCAGCCGAAGCGCTGCGCAGACAAATCAACTCGAGCCGCAGGCGGCCGCGCGTCCCATGAGCGCCCGCCCCGGCGCGTGGCTCATGGCGGCCGCGGCCGGCATCGCGCTCGCCCAGCTCGCCGCCTGCACGCGCAGCGGCAGCGGGCCCGCCGGGCCCGGCGCGGGCGGCGCACCCGACGGGCCCATGCTCGTGCGCGGCGGCGGCCCCGACCCCGACTCCCTCGATCCGCAGAAAGTCCGCGGCGCCGAGGCGCAGGGCATCGTGCGGGATCTGTGCGAGGGGCTCACGACGCTCGACAAGAGCGCGGCGGTGGCGCCCGGCGTGGCGAGCCGCTGGAGCGTGAGCGCCGACGGCAAGGTCTATACGTTCACGCTGCGGCCCGAGGCGCGCTGGTCGACCGGCGAGCGGGTCGTAGCGGCGGATTTCGTGGCGGCCTTGCGGCGGCTGGTCGATCCGGCGACCGCCTCGGGCTACGCACAGTACGCCGACGTCATCGCCAACACCGACGACATCGTCGCGGGGAAGAAGCCCCCCGAGGCCCTGGGCATAGCCGCGCCGGATGACTCGACCGTGGTGGTGACGCTCGCAGCTCCCGCGCTCTATCTGCCCGCGCTCCTCTCCCACCCGAGCACCTGCCCGGCGCACCGGCCGACGCTCGCAAGCCACCCCGAAAGCTATGCGCGCCCCGGAGTCATGGTTTCGGACGGCGCCTTCGTGCTCAAGGAGTGGGTGCAGGGCTCGTACATCCTTGCCGTCCGCAATCGCTACTACTGGAACGACGCGGCGACGCGGCTCGGTGCGGTGAAGTACCTCATCAGCTCCGATGAGAACGCGGAGCTCGCCCGCTACCGCAGCGGCGAGCTGCACATCACCGCCGTGGTGCCGCGCGGACAGTTCGACTGGATCCGTGAGCATCTCGGGCGCGAGCTGCACGTGTCGCCGCAGCTCACGACCTACTATTACGGCTTCAACCTGCGGCGCGCACCCTTCGCCGATCACCCGCAGCTGCGCCGCGCGCTCTCCGAGGTCATCGACCGCGAGAAGCTCGCCGGGCTCGTCCTGCGGGTCGGGGAGCTGCCGGCCTATGGCTGGGTGCCGCCCGGGATCGACGGCTATACGCCGCAGTCCTTCGACTACCGGAGCGAGCCGATGGCGGCGCGCATCGCCGAGGCGCAGCGCCTCTACCGCGAGGCCGGCTACTCGCGCGCCAAACCGCTCGCGCTCGAGCTCGCCTACAACGCCGGCGAGGTGCACACCAAGCTCGCCGTCGCCGTGGCCTCCATGTGGAAGGAGGCGCTCGGCGCCGACGTGCGCCTCACGCAGGTCGAGTTCAAGACGCTGCTGCAGGAGATCGATCGCGGGGACGTCGAGCTCTTCCGCTCGAGCTGGGCGGGCGACTACAACGACGCCTACACCTTCGCGCAGTACCTGAAGAGCGACTTCGGCCTGAACCTGCCGCGCTACCGGAGCGCCGCATACGATGCGCTGCTGACGCGCGCCGCCGCCGAGGTCGACCCGCCCTCGCGCCGGGCGCTGCTCGAGGAGGCCGAGCGGGCGATGCTCGCCGACACCCCGCTGATGCCGCTCTATTTCTACGTCAACAAGCACCTCGTGAAGCCCGAGGTCACGGGCTGGTACGACAATGTCATGAACGTCACCTACAGCAGGGACCTGGGACTGTCATCTATCGGCCAAAATCGCTGAAGCGATTCTGGCGGACGTCACTGCGATTGCCGCCGGCGAAAGACGCACTTTCGCCGGCTGCGGAGGACTGCAATGAACTGGCATCTGTTCGCGGGGTTTCTCGCCATCACGCTCGTGCTGCTGCTCGCCCCGGGGCCGATCGTCACGCTCGTGATCTCCACCGCCGCGACGCTCGGTGTGCGCGCGGGCCTCATCACCGTCGCCGGTACTTCCACCGGCAACGCGTTCCTCATCGCTGCGATCGCGCTGGGCCTCGGCTGGGTGCTCTCGCACGCGGTGTATCTCTTCGAGGCGCTGCGCTGGATCGGGGCGGCCTACCTCGTGTGGCTCGGGGTGCAGGCCTGGCGCCACGCCGGCGCACCCGCGCCGCCCGTTCCCGGCGATCACGTGCACTTCCGGCGCGGCGTGCTGGTGGCGCTGTCGAACCCCAAGACCATCGCCTTCTTCAGCGCGTTCCTGCCACAGTTCGTCGATCCCGCGCTCCCGGCCGCGCGGCAGCTCACGGTCATGTGCGTCGTCACGGTGGCGCTCGCGGCGGTGAGCGATTCCTGCTGGGCAATCGCCTCGGGGCTCGGGCGCAGGTGGTTCGCGCAACCTGAGCGCGCGAAGCTCCTCGGGCGCGCCTCGGGACTCACCCTGATCGGCGGAGGCCTGTGGCTGTCGCTGGCGCGACGGCCGGGTTAGCGCACGGACTTTGGCGCCCTGCGCTCCAGCGAGCGTCATTTGCCGACACAGAAGCTCGAGAAGATTCTCCCCAGGAGATCGTCCGAGGTGAACTCGCCGGTGATCTCGTTGAGCGCCTGCTGCGCCGCGCGCAGCTCCTCCGCCACGAGCTCGCCGGCGCGCCGCTCGGTGAGCTGCCGCGCCGCCTCATCGACGTGCCCGCGGGCGCGGGCCAGGGACTCGAGGTGCCGCAGCCGCGCGCTGATCGCCCCGCCCTCGACGGTCCGAAAGCCCATGCAGCCCTTGAGGTGCGCCCGCAGCTCCTCGAGCCCCGCCCCGGTAAGCGCCGAGACGTACAGTCGCGGGGTTTCGGCACCGGGCAACGAAGCTGCCGTGCGAAAGATCGCCGCAGGGGATTTTTCCAATGAACCGGCGAGGTCGCATTTGTTGAACACCAGGCTGACCGCCACGTCCGCGGGCAGCCGCGCGCGCTCCTCGCGGTAGGCGTCAGCCGCCGGGTCCTCCACCGCGTCGATTACGAACAGCACCCGGTCGGCGCGCTCGATCTCGGCGCGTGCGCGCCGCACGCCCTCCTCCTCGACCGGGTCCCCGGCGCGGCGCAGCCCCGCCGTGTCGAGCACGTGCAGCGGCATGCCGTCGATCGCGATCCGCTCACGCACCACGTCGCGCGTCGTGCCCGGGACCGGCGTGACGATCGCGGCGTCGTAGCCGGCGAGGCGGTTCAAGAGACTCGACTTGCCGGCATTCGGGCGGCCGGCGATGACCACCGTCATCCCTTCGCGCAGCAGCCTTCCCAAGCGTGCGCTCTCGAGCACGCCGCCGAAGTGCTCGCGCACCGCCTGGAAGCGCTCGGTGAGCTCGCGGTCGGCGAGGAAGTCGATCTCCTCCTCCGGGAAGTCGATCGCCGCCTCGACGTAGGTGCGCAGGTCGATCACCGCCTCGGTGAGTCCGCGCACCATCGCCGAGAACTCCCCCTGGAGCGAGCGCATGGCGGCGCGCACCGCCTCGCGCGAGCCGGCGTCGATCAGGTCCGCGATCGCCTCGGCCTGCGCGAGGTCGAGCTTGTCGTTGAGGAAGGCGCGCTGGGTGAACTCGCCCGCCTGGGCGCGGCGCGCGCCGAGCTCGAGCGCACGCGCGACGAGCGCCTCGATCACGAGCGGCCCGCCATGGCCATGGAGCTCGAGCACGTGCTCGCCCGTGTAGGAGGCGGGCGCCGGGAAGAACAGCGCAAGCCCCGCATCGATCGGCTCCCGCCGGGCATCGAGAAAGCGCGCGAAGGTCGCGTGCCGCGGGGCCGGCAGCTCCCCGAGCATCACCGCGGCGATCTCCGGCACCTTGGGGCCGGAGAGGCGCACGATGCCGATACCGCCTCGTCCCGGAGGCGTCGCGGCGGCCACGATGGTTTCCGTGCGCGTCATGTGCGCCCTCGCGGTGCGAAGGCTACCGCAGTGCTCCCTCCAGTGTCGCCCCGTCCGGCCTCTTGGGTATCCTTGGCCCCGACCGCCCCCAGGGAGCCGCCATGTCGGACTACGAGCTCGCGCAGCTGAACACCGGTTTCATCCGGGGACCCATCGACTCGCCGATCATGGCCGAGTTCGTGGCAAATCTCGCGCGCATCAACGCGCTCGCCGATGCCTCGCCGGGCTTCGTGTGGCGGCTGCAGACCGAGGCCGGGGATGCGACCGACCTGCGCCCGTTCGAGAACCCGAATCAGCTCCTCAACATGTCGGTGTGGCGCGATGCGGATTCGCTGCGGCGGTTCGTATACCGCAGCGCGCACGCCGAGATCCTCCGGCGCCGCCGCGAGTGGTTCGAGGCGGTCGAGGAGCCGATCATGGTGCTGTGGTGGGTGCCGCGCGGTCACCGGCCGGGCATCGCCGAGGCAGTTGCGAAGCTCGAGCTGCTGCGCGCGCGCGGCCCGAGCCCCGAGGCCTTCACCTTCCGCCAGACCTTCCCGCCGCCGGACGCCCCGGCCAGCGAGCAACCGGGCGGCTTCGAGGACGAGTGCCCGGCCACCTGAGGCGGCCAATCAGCTCTTGTTCGCCGCCAGCGCGCCGATGCGCCGGTTGATGTTCCACTGCTGGGCGATCGACAGGATCGTGTTGGTCACCCAGTAGAGCACGAGTCCCGCCGGAAAGAAGGCAAAGGTCACCGACATGACGAGCGGCATGAACATGAACACCTTGGCCTGCACCGGATCCGGGGGCGCGGGGTTGAGCTTGTACTGCACGAACATCGCCCCCGCCATGATCAGCGGCAGGATGAACAGCGGGTCGCGCGAGGACAGGTCGTGGATCCAGAGCGCGAACGGCGCCTGGCGCATCTCCGCGCTCTCGAGCAGCACCCAGTAGAAGGCGATGAATACCGGGATCTGGATGATGATCGGCAGGCAGCCGGCGACCGGGTTGATCTTCTCGCGCTTGTAGAGCTCCATCATCGCCCGGCCGAGCTTCTCGCGGTCGTCGGCGTAGGTCTCCTGCAGGTTCTTGATGCGCGGCTGCAGGGTCTTCATCTTCGCCATCGAGCGGCCGCTCGCCTCGGAGAGCGGGTAGAACAGGAGCTTCAGCAGGAAGGTCACGAAGATGATCGCGACGCCCCAGTTGCCGCTCGCCTTGTGGACATAGCTCAGGGCGAGGAACAGCGGCCGCGCGAGGATCCACAAGTGCCCGTAGTCCGCCACGTGGTCGAGCCCGGGCGCCGTCGCCTCGAGCGCCCGCTGGAGCTTGGGGCCGACGAACAGCGTCTGGCTGAACGCGGACGTCTCCCCGGGGGCGATCGCGCGCGCGGGACCGACCGCCGCGAGCAGGAACTGCTCGCCCGAGACACTGAGCGTCACCTGGTAGGGGACTCCCGGCGGAGGCACGATGGCGCTCACGAAGAAGTGCTGCAGGGCGGCGATCCAGCCGTCGGTCACGGAGAGCGCGAGATGGCTGTCCTTCTCGTCGCTCACGTCGAGCTTGCGGTACTTGGTGCCGTCCCAGAGCGCCGGCCCATGGAAGGCGTAGCTGTCGGTGTTGAAATACGAGCGCTTGGTGGGGGGGTCGTTGCGCAGGATCTGCGCGTAGGGGCGCGCCTGCCACGCGGCGCTGCCGCCATTGTGCACCTGGTACTCGATGTCGATGCGATAGCTGCCGCGGTGGAAGACGAAGGTCTTGGTGACGCTGACGCCGTTCTCGCCCGCCCAAGTGAGCGGCACGCGCAGCTCCGCGGCGCCATCGAGCGCGTAGCGGTCCTGCGCGCTCGCAAACGTCGCGAGGTGGGTGGGATAGGGCTCGCTCCCGGGACCGGTGAGCCCCGACTGCAGCTCGTAGAGCGTCCGCGGCTCGTCCTCGTTCTCGAGGCGCACGGGCGCCGGCTGGCCCTTCACCTTCGGGTACTGCAGCAGGTCGGCCTGCGCGAGCGTGCCGCCGCGCGTGCTGATCTCGACCTCGAGGACGTCGGTGCGCACGCGCACGAGCGGCGCGCTCGAGCTCTCGGGCGCGCCCGCGGCTTGAGGCACGGCGGCCGCGGTGGAGGCCGGAGCCGCGGCACCGGTCGCCGCGCTGCCGGGAGCGGCGCTCGCGGCTTCAGGCACGCGGTTGGCGAGCTCGTCGGCGGGCGCCGGGGCACGGCCCGGGCGCGCGC
>DASYYF010000015.1:0-30959 GCA_035934055.1 Steroidobacteraceae bacterium
GGGGAGCACCGCCATGAGCCTGAGTCGCCGCGATCTCTTGACCGCCTCCGCGTTGCTGCTCGCCGGTCCCGGGTTCGCGATGCGCGCCGCCGGGCGCGAGGCGGGTGCGGCCGCCGGCAATCCCCTCGTCCTCTGCTGGAACGAGAATCCCTACGGTCCCTCCCCCGCCGCGCGCGCGGCGGCGGCCGAGGCGATCGGCTCGAGCTGCCGCTACCCGGACGATGAGCTGAAGCCCCTGGTCGAGATGCTCGCGGCCCGCGAGGGCGTGGGCACCGACTCCATCGTCACCGGGACCGGATCGGGCGAGCTCCTGCGCGCGCTCGGCATGCTGGCCGCCCGCGACGGCGGCGAGATCGTCGCCGCCCAGCCCACCTACACCGAGCTCACCCGCTATGCCGAGGGCCGTGGCGCGAAAATCCACTTCGTCCCGGTCGACGACCATCTGCGGCACGACCTCGAGGCGATGCACGCCGCGGTCTCGCCGCGCACGCGGGCCGTGTATGTCTGCAACCCCAACAACCCGACCGGCACCACGCTCGCCGCGGCCGACATCCGCGCCTTCGTCGCCTCGCTCCCGCCGTCGGTCACGACCATCGTCGACGAAGCCTACATGGACTTTGCGGTGGGCCCCGACGTCGGCTCGGTGGCGGATCTCACCCAGGGCGAGCGGCGGGTGGTGGTGCTGCGCACCTTCTCCAAGATCCACGGCATGGCGGGGATCCGGTGCGGCTACGCAATCGCACGAGCGGACCTCGCCAAGGAGCTCGCCGGCGCGCGCATGACCACGCCGAACATCTTCGCCGTGCGCGCCGCGCGCGCGAGCCTGGGCGACCAGGCCTTCCTGGCCGACTGCCGCCGCCGGATCCTCGCGAGCCGTGTGCGCATCACCACCGAGCTCGCGCGGCTCAAGCTCTCCTACGGCGAGCCGCAGGGCAACTTCGTCTTCTTCGACACCGGCATGCCGCTCAAGCGCTTCACCGAGCTCATGCGCGCGCGCAACATCCTGGTCGGCCGGCGCTTCGCGCCCTACGACAACTGGTGCCGCATCACCATCGGCACCGAGCCCGAGGTCGAGGCGTTCCTCGCTGCGCTGCCCGCGGTCACCGGGCGCGCCTGACGGGCACCACGCGCCCAGCGGGCAGTACGCAAGCCGTCAAGCCAGCATCAGGCTCATGCAGGTGAGCGCGGCTTCCGCCTTCTGAAGCTCGCTCACATCGAGCGCGCGCGTCGTGATTCCCGCCGCATTGAGCCGCCGCTCCGTGCGCGGAAACGCCGCGCTCAGGAGCGTCACGCCGGAAACCGTGAGCGTGTTGGCGGCGAAGGCCTCGCCCTCGTCCACCTCGACCACCGTGCGCGCATCGAAGGCCCCGGGATCCACCCACGCCGGATTCGCCAGCAGGATGTCGGGCGGAATGAACGTGACGGCGCTCTTTAAGTGGAGGCAATCGCGCATGACGACGCTCGCCACGCGGTAGCCGAACGGCGCGAGCGCGGCCCGCAGCTGCTCGACGCCGGCCGCGTTGCTGCGGGTCGAGGCGCCGACATAGAGGTGGCGGCCGATCTGGACCACGTCGCCCCCCTCGAGGGTGCCGGGCGCGACGATGCGCTTGAGCGGCCGGTGGCTCGCCAGGCTCGCCGCGACGCTCTCCGCCTCGTTGCGCCGCGAGGCGACGCCCGGGCGGGCGATCACGGCGACCTCGGGCAGCGCCACCGCGGTGTCCTCGACGAAGACGGCATCCGCATTCTCAGGGAGCGGCGCGAGCCATTCGACGCTCGAGCCGAGAGCGGCCAACTCGGCCGCGTAGTGCGCGTGCTGCGCCCGGGCGCGCCCGACGTCGATCGGCGCGCGCTCGAGGAAGCTCAGCTCGCAGGCGGCGAGGCTCGGGCTCACTTCACGGAGCAGCGCGATCATGGCCGCGCGAGCCTCGCCAAGGCGCCCGCCGCGCGGAACGCGCGCCGCCCGTGCGTCCGGCGGCCCGCCCTCACTTCGGAACCTCCTTGCCGGCGAGCCGCAGACAGTCGAGGAGAGCCGCGGCCGCGGGCGGCAGCGCGCCCGGCGCGCGCAGGATCGCACCCACCGGACTCTCGATCGACTTGAGCTTCACCGGCAGGATGGCGAGCAAGCCCTGCTCGACGTCATCGAGCGCCACGTGATAGGGCATCACGCCGACGCAGTCGGACTTGCGCAGCAGCGCGCGGTTGGTGAGGATCGACACGGACTCGATCACGTTGCGCGGCAGCGGCGCGCCGGCTTCGACGAACGCGCGCTCGATCTGACGCCGCAGCGCCGTCTCCGGCAGCGGCAGGAGCCACGCCTCGTTGGCGAGATCGCGCAAGGTGACCCGGCGCTTGCGCGCCAGCGGATGCCCGCGCCGTACGACGACGCAGATCGGCTCGGCGTAGAACTCCTCGTAGACGAGCGCGCGGCTGCGGCCCTCCTCGGGCAGCCGCCCGAGCACCATGTCGAGATCCCCGACGAGGAGCGAGGGCATCAGGATGTCGTAGGTGCCGACGACCACGCTGATGGCCACCCCGGGGCGCTGCTTCTTCAAGAGCGCGATGGCATCGGGAAGGATGCTGGCGGACGCGGCCAGCAGCGTGCCGACCGTCACCTTGCCGCTGTAGCCCGCGCGCAGGCTTTCGAGCTCCTCGGCCGCATGCCGCAGCTGCGCCAGCACGATCTTGGCGTGGCGCGCGAAGATCTCGCCGTAGGCGGTCGGCTCGAGCCCGCGGTTGCTGCGCTCGAAGAGCTTCAAGGCGAGCGTCGACTCGACGTCCCGCAGCGCCTTGGTGACCGTGGGCTGGGTGAGGCTCAGGCGTTTGGAGGCCTTGAGGATGCTGCGGCAGTCATAGAGCTCGGCAATCAGCTCGACGTGGCGCAGGCGGAACTTGCGCGTGATCCAGCGTTCGAGCCGGGACGATGTCATGGCCGCCGATCATAGCGGTTCGGCCGCCGGGCGCACGCCGCGCGCCCTCGGGCCGCGAACGCCTTCGCGCTAGACGCTGAGAGGGGCGCTGCTGCCGGCGTGCGCCGGCCGGCCGGTCTCGATGCCGAAAAAGGCGGCGGCGTTCGCGGTGAGGAGCTTGGCGCGGGTGGCCGCAGCGAGCGTCGGGTGTGAGTGCACCAGGCCCCCGACCTTCTGCTCGCCGAGCGGATAGGGATAGTCGGATCCGAGCATCACCCGGTCCTCCCCCATGGTGCGCACCAGGAACTCGAGCGCATCGTGGCTGAACACCGCGCCGTCGACCGAGAAGCGGTCGAGGTAGGACGAGGGCAGGTGCGGGCAGTCCTCGCGCACGATGTCGCGGTTGCGCCAGGCATTGTCGACGCGTCCGAGGAGATACGGGAAGCTCCCGCCGCCGTGCGCGAAGCACAGCTTGAGCGAGCGCGGCAGGCGCTCGAACGCCCCCGAGAGGATGAGCCACAGGATCGAGAGCTGCGTCTCCGCGGGCATCGAGACCAGCCACGGCAGCTGGTACCTGGGCATGCGCTCCTGCGCCATCAGGTCCCAGGGATGCACGAAGACAGCCGCGCCCTCCTCGGCGCAATGCCTCAAGAAAGCGAGGATGCCCTCGTCGTTCATCTCGCGCTCGCCGACATGGTTCCCGATGTGCACGCCGATGTGGCCGTCGTCCATGGCGCGGCTGAGCTCGCGGCAGGCGAGCTCGGTGTCCTGCAGCGGCACCTGGCACAGCGACTTCAAGCGCCGCGGCGCGTGCCCGCAGATCTCGAGAGCCGCGTCGTTGAAGATGCGCGCACATTCGAGCGCCTGCGCGGCCGGGCGCTGGTAGGCGAAGAGGAGCGGCGTCGCGCACATGATCTGCACCTCGACCCCGTCGCGGTCCATGTGCTCGAGGCGCAGCGCCGCGTCCCAGCAGGCGGGGCCGACCGGGCGGAACTCGCGCTCGCCGACCATGAGCATCGCCTTGCCGCCCTCGCCATGGCGCATCCACGGCCAGCCGCTCGTGCCGAAGCGCGCGGCGAGATCCGGCCAGGTGCGCGGGAGAAAATGCGTATGGATGTCGATACTCATGGGCTCGATGCCTCCTCGCAGGGCGCGCTAGGCCCCACCGCGCGGGCGCCAGGCGACCGCCTTGATCTCGATCAACAGGTGCGGGTGCGGCAGCGCCGCCACCGCCACGGTGGTGCGCGCCGGCCCCTCGCCGCCGAAGAACTCGCTGTAGACCTCGTTGTAGCCCTGGAAGTCGTCCATGCTGACGAGGAACGTGCTCACCTCGACCAGGTCGGCGAGGCTCGCGCCGGCGGCGGCGAGAATGTCGCGGACGTTCTCGATGACCGCGCGCGTCTGGATGCGGATGTCGAGCGCCGGCGGGCCGCCGGGGCGCTCCTCGGCGCCGGCGATCGAGTCGTCGGCGCGCCGCGCGCTCGTGCCGGACACGAAGATGAAGTCGCCGGCGCGGCGAAAGTGCGGGTAGGCGCCGCGCGGCCGCGCCTTGCCGGCGATCACGCCGCTCGCGGGGCTCTTCATAGCTTCACGCAGATGTTCATGGGCTCGCAGAAGAAGGCAAGCGAGTGCGCCCCGCCCTCGCGGCCGATGCCGGAGAGCTTCACGCCGCCGAACGGGGTGCGCAGGTCCCGCAGGAACCAGTCGTTGACCCAGGTGATCCCCACCTCCATCTGCCGCGCCACGCGATGCGCGCGCTGCAGGTTCGAGGTCCAGAGCGAGGCGGCGAGCCCGTAGCGGGTGTCGTTCGCCATGTGGACCGCCTGCTCCTCGGAATCGAAGGGCGCGAGGTGACCGATGGGCCCGAAGATCTCCTCGCGCACGCAGCGCGCCTCCTCCCTCAGGCCCCGCACGAGGGTGGGCTCGATGAATGCTCCGGAATCGCGCTCGTCGCCGAAGTGCGGCACGCCACCGCCGCAGAGGATCTCCCCGCCCTCCTCGCGCGCCAGCCGGTAGTAGGAGAGCACCTTGTCGCGGTGCGCCCGCGAGATGAGGGGACCCAAGTCCGCGCCTTCGAACGGTCCGCCAACCTTGAGCTTGCCGGCGCGCTCGGCGAGCGTTGCCGCGAAGCGCTCGAAGATCGGCCGCTCGACGTACACGCGCTCGGTGCACAGGCACACCTGGCCGCAGTTCGCGAACACCGAGCGCAGCGTGCCGGCGACGGCCGCGTCGAAATCCGCATCCGCAAACACGAGGGCGGCGTTCTTGCCGCCGAGCTCGAAGGACAGCGCCTTAACAGTCGGGGCGGCGCTCTTCATGATGGCCGAGCCCGTGGCGGACTCGCCGGTGAAGGCGATGGCGGCCACGTCCGGATGGCTGACGAGCGCCTCGCCGGCGGAGCCGGGCCCGAAGCCGTGCACGAGGTTGAAGACGCCGGGCGGCACGCCGCATTCCTGCATCACCTGCGCGAGAAGCTGCGCCGAGGATGGGGTCTCCTCGGAGGGCTTCGCGACCACCGCATTGCCGCACACCAGCGCCGGGGCCACCTTCCACGTGAGGAGGAGGAAGGGCAGGTTCCAGGGCGCGATCACCGCCACGACGCCGACGGGCTTATTTACGGTGTAGTTGAGCGCGCCGCGGCCGTCGGGCGTGCCTGTCTCGTAGCACTCCGAGGCCCGCGCCAGCGCGAGATCCGCGTAGGCGCGAAAGTTCGCCGCGCCGCGCGGGATGTCGAGCGAGCTCGCCTGGGCGTGCGTCTTGCCGGTGTCGGCGATCTCGGCGCTCACGAACTCAGCGAAGCGCTGCTCGATGCGCTCGGCCACCTTGCGCAGAAGCGCGCAGCGCTCCTGCACGCTCAAGCGTGCCCAGGGACCCTTCAGCGCCGCACGCGCGGCCTGCACGGCGCGATCGACGAGGGATGCGTCCGCCTCCGAGACGGTGGCGAGAACGCGGCCGTTGACCGGGCTTACGTTCGGGAAGCTGCGCTCTGCGCGGACGAACTCACCGGCGATGAGACAGGGGAGCTGCTGACCGAGGAAGGGGTACGGGTCCGCTGGCGGGGGGCTGCGCATCGGGCGCGATTCTAGTGAGCCTCCGCGCCAAAGGAATAATCGTATTTTTCCCCTTAGGTATGCAATTTCTCTATAGCGTAAGCCCTGCCCCCGGCGGGGCCGTCACCCCCCGAAGATCACGCGCCGCCGCGCCAGGCTCTCCTCGCTCCAGACCTCGGCGCTCTTGTAGTACTGAGGCACGGCGCGCGCGCCGGCCGGGATCACGACCCAGGGCTGCTTCGACTCGGTGTAGATATGAATGTCGGGAGGGAATGCATCGGGGTTGTCGAGCGTCCCGACGCGCACGAAGCGCAGCGCATCGCCCGCGCCGGCGTAGTTGCTCCACACCGCGATGCGGCACACCGGGCAGCGGCTGATACTCTGTCCTTTGCCGCTGTTGCTCGGCGTCAGGACCACTTCCGGCTCTCCCGCCAGCAGCGTCACGCGGTCCGCCTCGATCACGGCGTTGAGCGCGAAAGCCGTCCCCGTCTCGCGCTGGCACCAGCGGCAGTGGCAGCAGTGCACGATGAGGGGCTTGCCCCGCATTGAGTAGCGCACGGCGCGGCACGTACAGCCGCCCGTCGCGACGGATCGTTCTGCGTCGGTCATACGAAGAGGAGGCGCCGGCCCTCGGCTCGCGAGCGCCGGCGCCGGGTCATCACTTCGCCTCAGACCCCGAGCCCTTCAGGCACGTGCTCATGAAGCTCTTGCGGTCGGCCCCTTTGAGTCCCTTGGAGGTCGCCTCGGCGTTGCAGCTCTTCATCTTCTCCTGCTGGCTGTTCATCCTGGCGGGCGCAGCGGGCTGGTCCGACAGGCAGCCTTTCATGAACGCCTTGCGCTCATCCCCCTTCAGGCCCTTGGAGGTCGCTTCCGTGTTGCAGCCCTTCATCTTCGCCTGCTGGCTGTTGGCGGGCTTGGCCGCCGTCGTCGTACCCGCCGCCTGGCCGAAGACGGCCGGACCGGCCAGAACCGCGAGCGCTGCCCCCAACGCCACTACCCAGGTCGTACGTCTCATGTGTCGGTCCCCCTCGGTGAGAAATGAAAAACCGGCGCTATCGTATCCCCTCGCGGGCCCCTACTCCATGTCCGGATAGGGTCCCTTGCCGCCCTCGGCGATGAAGCGGTCGATGCGCGCCGTCAGCACCGGCAGCGGCACCGACCCGAGCTCGAGCACCGCATCGTGGAAGGCGCGGATATTGAAGCGCTCGCCGAGCGTCTTCTCCGCGCGCGCGCGGCCTGCGAGGATGACGCGCTCACCGAGGTAATACGACAGCGCCTGCCCGGGCCAGGCGATATAGCGATCGACCTCCGTGCCGATCTCGCGCTCGGGCAGGGCGGTGTACTCGCGCAGGTAGTCGATCGCCTGCTCGCGCGTCCAGCCTTCGGCGTGCACTCCGGTATCGACCACCAGCCGTGCGGCGCGCCAGATCTGGTAGCCGAGCATGCCGAAGCGGTCGTAGGGCGTCTCGTACATGCCCATCTCCTCGCCGAGCTTCTCGCAGTAGAGCGCCCAGCCCTCGCCGTAGGCGGAGATGTAGCTGTGGCGGCGGAATTCGGGCTGTCCCTTGTGCTCCATCGCGATCGGGATCTGGAAGGCGTGCCCCGGCGCCGACTCGTGCAGCGTGAGCGCGACGAGGTTGTAGAGCGGGCGGCTCGGCAGATCGTAGGTGTTGAGGAGGTAGACACCCGGCCCGCCGCGGCCCGCGGTGTAGAAGGGCGCGAGGTCCTCCGGCACCGGCTTGATCGCAAAGCGCGCCCGCGGCAGGTAGCCGAAATAAGTCGACGCCTTGCCGTCGAACACCTTGGCGATCCACGCCGCGCGCATCAGCAGCTCCTGCGGCGTCCCGGCGTAGAAGCGCGGATCGGTGCGCAGGAAGTGCAGGAACTGCGCGAAGTCGCCCGTAAAGCCCGTGGCCCGCATCTCCTCCAGCATCGCCGCGTGCAGCCGCTCGACCTCCTCCACCCCGAGCCGATGAATCGCCTCCGGCTCCATGTCGAGCGTGGTGAACTCGCGGATCTTGGCGCGGTAGTAATTCTTGCCGTCCGGGAGCGCCTCGGCGGCGAGTGTGGCCCGCGTCCCGGGTAAGTACTCGGTGCGCATGAAGTCAAGAAGCTTCACGTACGCGGGCTGCACCACCTCGCGGATGGTCGCGACGGCTTGCGTGCGGAGCGCCGCCTGCTTCTGCGGGGCGATGCCCGGCATCTCCTTAAACGGCGTATAGAAGAGGCTCTCTTCCGGGGTCGCGCTCGTGACCGCCGTGATCGAGGCATCGCGCCCCGCCATCGTGACGCGCGGCGGCGTGAAGCCGCGCTTGAGCCCCGCGCGCATCTCGTCCATCTCTTCGCCGAAGTAGCGCGGAATGTCGCGCATCTGCGCGATCCAGTGCTCGTAGTCGGTCGCCGTGCGGAACGGCCGCCGCGCGGTGTAGCCGAGATCCGTCCAGAAGGCCGAGTCGGAGTTGGCCGGCATCTCGAAGTCGCGGAAGCGCTGATTGTCGATCAGCACCCGAAGCTGGGCGCGGTAAATGTCGTAGTCGACCTGCTCCCCGGGCGAGAGATCGGCGCGCGCGAGTGCATCCACCTTGCGCAGGGTGTCCTCCCAGTTGACGAGCCGCTCCTGCTGCGAGGCCGGGTCGACCTTCGGCAGGTGATCGGCGAGCGGCTGGTTGCCGTCCTCGCTCCCCGGAAGCTGCTCCCGGCGCCAGCGCCACTCGGCCTCGTAGACGGCGCGGAAGCGCTCGTCCGCCGCGTGCCGGCGTGACTCTCGCGAGCAGCCGCCCGCGAGCACGGCGGGCAGCGCGAGGAGAAGCAGAGCAAAGGCACGGGGCCGGGAATCTGCCATGGGCCTTCCTTTCAGGTCCCCCAAGAGGGTGCGACAGCATACTGCAGGCGGTTGCGCGCGCCGGGCGCCCCAAGGTACAAGGACGCACGCTATGTGGAGATCGATTGCCGCGGTCAGCGTCGGTTCGAGTCTCGGGGCGCTGCTGCGCTGGTGGCTCGGCGCGCGCCTGAACGCGCACTTTCCGCCCATCCCGCCGGGCACGCTCGCGGCCAATCTCATCGGGGGCTACGTGGTCGGGGTGGCGGTGGCCTTCTTCGCGACCTACACCGCTATCGCGCCCGAATGGCGGCTGCTCGTCATCACGGGATTCTGCGGCGGGCTCACCACCTTCTCGACCTTCTCCGCCGAGGTCGTGACGCTTCTGCAGCAGGGTCGCGGCGCCTGGGCGCTGGCCGCCGCCGCCGCCCATCTCGGCGGCTCGCTCCTCATGACCCTCGCCGGCATCGGCACGGTGGTGTGGGTGCGGAGTTAGGGTTACGGCGGCGGGAGCATCCGCGATGCAAGGCTCGTTTCTGAGATTCTACGTCCACGAGGGGCACCGCTATCACAGGCGGCCGGTGTGGGAGTGGCTGCTCGAGGAGGCCAACCGCTTCGGTATCCGCGGCGGCTCGGCCTTCCGCGCCATGGCGGGCTTCGGCCGCCACCACGTGCTGCACGAGGCCCACTTCTTCGAGCTCGCCGGCACGCTCACCGTCGAGGTCGAGTTCATCGTCACCGAAGAGGAAGCCCGGCGCTTCCTCGCGCATCTCGAGCCGCACAAGGTGCGGCTCTTCTACGCGTGCGTCCCCGCGACCTTCGGCATCCTGCATCCCGACCGGGTCGATCCGCCGGCCGCGGACTAGAAGCCGCGCCGCTCCCGAGCCTCAGGGCTCTTCGCCCGCCACGGCCTCCGCCTCGACGACCTCCTGAGTTGGCTTGAATTCCGGCTGAAACCAGCGCTGCGCAATGAGCGTCGGCACGACGGCGCTGCCGATCACCGCCGTCACCAGAACCGTGTACTGAGCCTGGTCGATGATCCTGTTCGTCAGCCCGAAGAGCGCCGAGATCGATCCGAACGTGAGCCCGGTCGACATGAGAAGCGTCGTGTACATTCCTTCGCGCCGCTCGAACTCGTGATAGACGGTGAGCGGCAGGATGCCGATGAACTTGGTCGCCATCTTGATGAGAAGGAATATGGCGATCAGGCCGGGGGCCGCTGCGACCGCGTGAACCTCGACCAGCGAGCCCGCCTTGAGGAAGTAGAAGGGCGTCAGGATCGAGAAGGCGATGATTCGCATCCGGTGCGGGAGCTCGTGCTCCTTGAGAAAGGTCGGCGCGAGCGTCATGCCGACGAGGTATGCGGGCAGCACCGCTTCGCTCCCCGCGACGCTCGCGAGCCCGCCGAGTGCGAGCAGAATGAGCGCGACGAACTTGGTCTGCGGCTCGCTGACGCGCTCGCCCAGGTAGCCGAACATCCGCGGCGCATAGCGGTACAGGCACACGAGAACGCCCGCAGTCACGCCCCCGAAGACGAGCAGCGTGCGATCGTAGTGCGCAAACACGATCCCGAGCGCGAGCACCGTACCGAGGTCGTTGATGAAGCAGGCCGCGAGAATGATCTTGCCGATCTCCGTCTTGTTGAAGCCGGTCTCGATCATCACCGCGTAGACGACCGCGACGGAGGTGGTCGAGAGCGAGATACCCGCGATCTGCGCCTGCGGCCAGGCCCAGCCGATTCCCCAGTGCGCGTAGGCCAGCACGCCGAGGTAGGGCGCGAAAAATCCCACGACGCCGATCGTGGTGCTCGACCAGAAGTGCTTGCGCATGATGCGCGGATCGATCTCCGTGCCCGCGAGGAAGGTGAGCAGGATGGCGCCGAATCCCGCGAGGAAGTTCACCCAGTCGGTGATCTGAAGACCGACGAGGTTCCCGGCCACGGCCCCGAGCAGGATCTCGATCAATGCCACCGAGATGGCGACGCGAATCGAGATCAGCGCTGCGAGGAACGCCAGACCCAGCCAGAGCGCCGAGTGGAGCCAGATGCTCGCCATATTTCCCCCATAGGGGTCATCAGCCGTCTGGCGTACCCATCGGGCGGTTCGAGGGGAACCCCATCCCCTGTCGAGAGTGAAAAGCTACGAAAATCGGCGCCGCGAAGTCAACCGGGCGTCAACTTTCATCCGGAAGCGCTGCGCTCGGTACAGCTGACGCATGCTGTTGCGCCTCTTTCTCCTGCCTCGCGGCCGCCACGAAGGGCCGCCACAGGCCGCGGGGGTGGCGCAGCAGACGAGCATTGCTCAGGAGGAGCGGTACCGGGTCGGACCAGTGTCCCAGCATGGGCAGCACACTGCGCGGAATGCTGCCCTGCCGCGTGCGCGGCCCGGCGGGGAAGCGGCGGCCGAAGAGGCGAAGGATTCCGCGGCCGATGGCGTGCGGGATGGAAAAGCGCGCCTCGAGAATCGGACGCGACGCGGGCGGCGGGAGCGGCGCGAGCACCTCCCGGGTCGACTGGTACCAGAGCCACGGCAGGTCGTTGCCGAGCGCCAGATCGAGCGCCATGAAGCCGACGGCGCGCGGGTTGAGGTCGATCGCAAGCAGCTCCGACTTATCCACCAGAAGCTCGAGCTCGAAGAGTCCGCGCGAGAGGAGCTCGTCGACGGCGGCGATGCCCGCTGCGAGGATCGTGGCGTTGTTGTAGCTCACCTGTGACGTGCTGGCACCGGTGTCGGGCGGCCATTGCCAGCGTTTGACGGAGAGCGCCGCGGTCACAATGCCGCTCTCTGGGTCCTTCAAGCCGCTCACGCTGTACACACGGCGGCGCGCGCTCGGGATGTAGCGCTGCAGCAAGGGCCAGAGCAGCTCCGGATAGCGCCGCGCGATCGCCTCCTGTCCGGGCACGACCGGGTAGCTGCGGAATGCGGCCAGCAGCGCGCGCCGGTCGCGCACAATCGTGCCGCGCTCGCCCATACCGACGGCGAGGTGAGACTTCGGTTTGACTATCAGGGGGTATCCGAGCTGCTCCGCGGCCGCGAGCGCACCTTGCGGGTCCTCGGGGGTGAGCGCAGCCGGAACCGCCTGGCCTATGCGCCCGCAGGCGCTGGCGAAACGAGTCTTGATGAGGCACCGCTCGATCTCCTCGAGCGGCGCGATCGCGCGCTGCACATCCGGCGCAAACAGGTGCCGAAGCAGCGCCAGGTAGTAGGCGATGAGGTCGCTGGTGGGCGCCACGCGGCCGATCTCGCCGGAGCGCACGCGCTCCTCGAGCCAGGGAACGAAGCGTTCGGTGTCCTCGACGGGCGGACACGGCATCCGGCGGGTGCAGTAACGGGACCAGCGGCCGGCGCCGCGGCCGTAGAAATGGAGCGGAATGCCTCGCCGGCCGAGCGAGAGCGCGAAGCTCAGCGTCTGGGCCCAATAATTGTCCAGCACCGCGACGGCGGGCGCGACGGGGTCAGTCATGAGGCAAGACGGCAGTCGCTCGAGCCCCCTCGCGACTGCACCCGGGGGTTCTTCTGATCCATTCCAGTAAAAACTCACGCGTGCGCTCGCACAGGCCCGGCGAGCCGGTACACATCGTACGTGAGCGGGCCCTGGCTCGTGCGCCAGCCGAATGTGACGCGTCTCACGTTTTCGAGGGCAGCAGCGTCGCGACTATTAATCTGTCATTCTCCGGCACGCGAGACGCGCTCGCCGCCTTTCGCATATGTTTCCGTTTGTTTCAGCCCAGACAATAATCACGCACGCGCTCATGGGTATTCCTTCACCGGAGTCCTTTCTCGTCCAGGACCCGTGTCATGAATACGCGGTGCGCTTCATCGAGCAGATCCACCGCCGCCTCGGGCTGCGGGCGATCTGCTTCTACACCGACCGCCGCGAACGGCTGCGGCGGGCGCGGCAGTTTCCGGTCCTTGAGTCCGAGCTCGTGGCCGCTTCCTACGATGTGTCGCGCTCCGATCTCGTGCGATTCGCCGCCCACCTGCGTGAGCATCACCGCGTGGCCGCGGTGGTGCCGGTCAACGAGCCCGCCGTACTTCCTGCCGCCGAGCTCGGCGAGCTCCTCGGGCTCTCCTGGGCTCAACCCGTGGCCATGCGCCGGGTCTCCGACAAGCTCGCCTTCAAGCGCTACCTGCGCGAGCAGCATCCGCACATCAGGATCAACGCCTCGCGCTCCGTGCAGACCGGCCGCGACGTGCGCGCCGCGCAGCGCGAGGCGGCCTATCGCCGCTTCGTGATCAAGCCGAACACCGGTTTCGGCAATCGTGCCGTCGGGCTGTTTAGTGAGAGCACACCGGAAGAGGCCATCCGGGACTTCCTCCACGGGATGCGCGGCGTGCCGCTCGTGATGGAGGAGTTCATCGACGGCGAGGAATACTTCGTCAACGGGCAGGTCGACGCGCAAGGTCGCGTGCTGTGCGTGGCGGCCTTCCGGTATCTGCGCCAGCCGGCGAACGGCCGCCATAATCTCGACTTCGAGACGCAGCTGGTGCCGCACCACGAGGCCCGCTTCGCGCAGCTCACACGCTATACGGAGGACGTGGTGCGGGCGAGCGGGCTCAGGCGCACACCGTTTCATCTGGAGCTCAAGCTCGATGCCCAGGGTCCGTGCCTCATCGAGCTCGGGGCCCGTCTGGCGGGACACGGCAATGCGCTCCTGTGCGGCGAGCTGCACGGCGGGCGACTCGATCTCATCGATCTGGCCGCGCACTATTACCTGTCCGCCGACGACTACGGTGCGGCTCCCCTCGACTGGGCGGCCTACGACGCCGCCGCGGTGCGCTACGTTCACGGCGTCGCCAACCGGCGCGAGCGCATCTATCACCTCGAGGGGTTGGAGAGCGTCGAGGCACTCGCAACGTTCCATCGCTGGGTGAAGAGGCCGGCAACGGGTGAGATGCTCGAGCGCACGGCGGACAGCCTCACGATGCCCTACAGCCTGCTGCTGCGCGGGGCGAGCCAGGAGGAGCTCGCAGCGGATGCGGCCCGGGCCCGCGCACTGCTGCGCTGGAACACGGCCGGCGGCTGGTCGCGGCGTGCGGTGGTCGAGACACGCTCCTTCGCCGGGCGCGCCCGGACCACGGCGGCCGAGCGGCTGTCCGCGCTGCTCGAGCCGCAGTCGCGCAACATTGCGCCGATCGCTCGCACGCGCCTTGTGCCGGGCCTGTGGCGCCGCGCGTGCCGCCTGGGCGCCAGGGTCCGCGATTCGCTCTCGCTCCGATGGCAGATGCTCGGTATGGGCCGCACCCTCGAAGCCGAGGCGGCGGCCGTGCGCGCCCGCGAGCCGGGCGGGAGCGGGCGCGCGGTCCGCGGCTGGGCGAGCGAGTACATTGCACGCCCCCATCCGAGCCTCGGCCGCGGCGGAGCCATCTGCCCCTTCATGCAGCCCTCGCTCGAGCTCGAGCGCTTCCACACGTGGCAAATCGACGAGGTCGAGAGCGGCGAGATGCCGCGTCTGCGGCGCATCACGCTCGAAGCCGCCCGGGCTTTTCTCGAGCGCTACCCCCTCGCCGTGCCCAAGAACAACTTCGCGAGCGTGGCGCTCACGTTCCCGCGCTTGACCGGCGAGCACCTCCCGGCGCTCGATCTCCTGCACGACCAGCTGAAGACTCACCTCGTCGCCCGCTACGACCTCATGTCGACGCCCTGCCACCCCTTGAGCCGCAAGCCGTCGGTGTCGAATCCGGACTTCGCAGTGTTTCGCTCGCCGGTGCCGCTTTTCGTGCTCCGGCACCTCGATGTGCGCGACATCCGCTTCCTCTATACCAACGAGCGCGGCTTTCGGCGCTATCACCAGCGCTTCGCGTCGCAGTACGCACGCGGGGAAGTCTCCGACGAGTTCGGCTACGTCAGGCTCTTCGAGGAGGCCTGTGTGCGCTTCGGACTTGCGTCCCGCATGAGCTGAAGTCGCCCGAGGGCCCGACAATAGCTTCGGTCCAGCGTGGCGTACGATACCTGAGCGTGTGGTGTGGCGGATCGTACCCGCCGCGATGCTGGCAATTCAAACGACAACATGAGTGAGTTGACGGAAACGGCACTTCGCAGCGGACTTGCCCGGGTAGGCGCCCAGGCGATCAGCTTTGCTTTACGCATCGGTTCGATCATGGTCTTCGCACGCTTGCTGAGCCCGAAGGATTTCGGCTTCGTGGGCATGGTCACCGCGATCACAGGACTGCTGAGCCTGCTGCGGGATTTCGGACTCTCCGCGGCGACGGTGCAGCGTGCCCACGTGACCGAGGAGCAATTGTCGAGCTTGTTCTGGTTCAATCTCCTGTTCGGTGGAATCCTGGGGCTCGGCGTCGTAGCGCTCGCGCCGCTCGTGACCCACTTCTACAACGAACCACGCCTGTTCTGGGTCACCGTAGCTCTCGCACCTGCCCTGGTATTCAACGGAGCCGGTGTTCAACACTCCGCGATACTCCAGAGGCAGATGCGCTTCGCGACTCTTTCCGCCATCGACGTGGGGGCTTTGGCCGTCAGTACCGGCATCGGCATCGCAATGGCTGCAGCCGGGCTTCGCTATTGGGCGCTCGTTGCGACTACCGTCTGCCTGCCCTTCGTGAGTACAGCCTGGCTGTGGATCGCCGTCCGTTGGATACCGAACAGACCGAAAATGGCCGTGGGCATTCGTCCGATGATTGGATTTGGGGGCACGATGAGTCTGCTCCATATCATCGCGTACGCGACCTCCAACCTGGACAAAGTGCTGGTTGGCAGGTTCTGGGGAGCACACGCTCTCGGCTTGTACGGCAGAGCCTACCAGCTGATCAACGTTCCAACACTGTTACTCACTTCGGCGGTGGCTGAAGTGGCATTCGCGTTGCTCGCGCGTGTCCAGCATGATCGCGGCCAGGTGAAGAACTATTTCCTGAAGAGTTACTCCCTGGTTCTTGCAATGACCATCCCGATCACCATCTGCGCGGGGGAGCTCGCGCCTGATCTCGTGTCAGTGCTCCTCGGGCCGCAGTGGCAACAGGTCGGGCCGATACTGCGCCTCCTGGCTCCGACGATTCTCGCCTTTGCGCTGATTGAGCCGATCGCCTGGCTGATGCTCTCGCAGGGGATGCTCGGTCGCAGCTTCCGGGTCTACACGGCCTTCGCACCAGCCGTGATCGTGGGATATCTCATAGGCTTGCCCTTTGGACCGAAGGGTGTTGCTCTCGGCTATTCGATCGCGATTGCCCTGTCCATCGTGCCGCGCATTGCCTGGGGCGTGCACGGCACCGGCATCTCGCTGCGGGACGTTGGCCGTGCAGCGAGCGGCCCCTTGATCTCGGGTGCGATTGCCGCCCTGGCCGGTTTCGGGCTGCCACTCTTGCCGGGAGCTTCGCTTTCGCCGTTCCTCAGACTTCTGATCGACGGCACGATTCTCCTTGGCATATACGCCGTGGTGCTCCTCTACGTGCTTGGACAGAAGGAGTTCTACCTCGGACTGCTGCGAACGATTTTCAAGCGCCCGAATTCCGCGCCAGCGGCGCAGGATCCGGCCTGAGACGGCTACTTCCCGCGCTCGATCGTGTGCAGCGGCACGGTCGCCGAGGCCGGGCGCACCGGGCGGCCGGGCTCGGGAGCCTCGAGCGGGGCCACTTCACGCAGGGTTGCCAGTGAGCGTGCGGCGAGCTCCTGATACTCCCGCGTGCCGGTCGCCTTCCAGGCGAGCTCTTCGGGCCTGAGCTCGCGCACGATGCGCGCCGGCACGCCGGTGACGAGCGTGCGCGGCGGCACGACGAATCCCGCGCGCACGAAGCTCGAGGCCCCGACGAAGGCCTCCTCCCCCACGACCACTCCGTCCATGACGACCGCATGGATGCCGATGAGCGCGCCGCGCCGCACGCTGCAGCCGTGCAGCACCGCGCCGTGCCCCACGTGCGAGGCCTCCTCGAGCAGCACGTCCTGGCCCGGGAAGCTGTGAAGCACGCAGTTGTCCTGCACGTTCGATCCCGCGCCCAGGATGATTCGGCCGAAGTCCCCGCGCAGCGAGGCGCCCGGCGCGACGTAGCACTCGGGTCCTACGTGCACGTCGCCGATCAGCACCGCGAGCGGGTGCACGAAGGCGCGCGCATCCACCACCGGCGTCAATCCCTCGAAGGAGTATGCGGGCATGCCGTCTCCCGCGCGCCGTCAGCCGCGGCCCCTGGCGAGCACCGCGCGCACCTGGGCGCGAAACTCTGCGGATTTGAGCCGCGCTCCAAACACCTGCGCCTCCGCCTCGATGCGCGCGAGGAGGTCCGCCGCATCCCCCCGCAGCAGCCTCTTGGTGGCGCGCAGCGCCTCCACCGGCTGTTGGGCCAGACGCTGCGCGAGCGCGCGTGCCTCGTCGAGGACCTTGTCCGCCTCGACCACGCGGTTTACGAGCCCGAGCTCCTCGGCGCGCGCGGCATCGAGCGGCTCGCCGAGAAGCAAGAGCCCCGCCGCGCGCTGCGGGCCGACGAGCCGCGGCAGGAGGAACGAGCTCCCCGCCTCGGGCACGAGCCCGAGCGCGACGAACGGCATGAGGAGCTGCGTACCCTGCGCCGCCACCACGAGGTCGCAGTGGAGCAGCATCGTGACCCCGATGCCGACCGTCGTTCCGTGGACCGCCGCGACCAGCGGCTTCTCGAAGGTGGCGAGCGTGCGCAGCACGTCCATCACCGGATGCGCGCTCGTGAACTCCGGCCCGGTGAGGAAGTCGTTCAAGTCGTTGCCGGCACTGAAGCTCGCCCCGGCTCCCGAGAGCAGCACCGCGCGCACCGCCTCGTCGGCGAGCGCCGCGTGCAGGTGAGCGGCGAGCGCCTGGTACATCTCATGCGTGATGGCGTTGCGCTTCTCCGGGCGGTTGAAGCGCAACTCACAGATGCCGTCCGCGCGGGAGGCAAGAATCTGCTCGCTCATCGGGCGGAGCTTGCCGGTGGCGCCGGCCGCGCGCAACTCGCTCAGCGCGCGGCGGCGGGTGCCGGTGCCGGGGCGGCCCGGAAATCCACCGCGCTGTCTGCCGCGAGCCAGATGAACGCCGCCCAGGCGGCGACGTTCTGATCGAGCTGCTCGCGATCCACCTTGTCGAGGGTGTCGTTCGCGGTGTGGTGAACGTCGAAGTACTGCGAGCCGTCCTGCAGCAGGGCGAACTCGGGCACGCCCGCCTCGACCGTGGGGCCGACGTCGGTGCCGGCGTGGCGCGCGGGCTCGCGCGCCGCCAGCACCCCGATCGGCTCGAGCACCCGAAACACGCGGCTCGCGAAGTCGCTCTTCATGACCGCCGCGGGCAGCGCGAGCGAGTAGATGCGATCGGTGCCGAAGTCGCTCTCGCCGGCCAGCACGTGGCGCGCGATCTCGGCCTTGTGGGCCTCCGTATAGGCATGGCCGCCGAGGGCGCCGAAGGGCGCGACCGGCTGTGCCACTTCCTCCGAACCGAAAAGCACCACGCGCACGGTGCGCCGCGGGACGCGCTGCGGCAGGTCGAGGATCAGCTTTGCGGCCGCGGCGACGATCGCAGTCCCCGTGCCGTCGTCGATGGCGCCGGTGCCCTGGTCCCAGCTGTCGAGGTGCGCGCCGAGCAGCACCACCTCGTCCGGATGCACGCGCCCGGGCACGTCCGCGACGACGTTCTGGGAGCGGGCGTCCTTCATATAGGACGCGCTCGAGTAGAGCCGGATATGCACCTTCTCGCCCAAGGCCGCCAGGCGCTCGATCTGATCCGCATCGGGAGAGGCGAGCGCGAAGGCCGGCACCGGCACGTGGCCGTCGACGTAGAGCGTCGTGCCGGTGTGGGCGAGGCGGTTGCTGTCGGTGCCGACGGAACGCAGCACGAAGGCGATCGCCCCGCGCTTCGCCGCCTCGGCGGGCCCGTCGGAGCGCGCAGCGACCGCGGCTGCGTAGCCCGCGCCATCCTGCGTGCGCACCGTGCGAGCGGCCACAAAGGCGATCTTGCCCGTGAGCGAGCCGGGCGGCGCCACCTTGAGGTCGTCGAAGGTCGGGAAAATCACCACCTCCCCTTCGAGTCCGCCGACGGGAGTCGGCGGGGACTCCCCGAGCGCGGCCACCGCGAGCGGCTGGGTGACGGGAGCGACGATCTGCGCGGATTCCGCGCCGCGCACCCACGCCGTGATCGGAAAGCTCTCGATGTGGACGTTCGCGAAGCCGAGCGTCCTCAAGCGTCCCACGGCCCATTCGGCTGCCTGGTGCTCGTTGTCCGAGCCCGCCGGGCGCGGCCCGAAGCGCGTGGTGAGCTCACTCACCCAGTCCCAGGCGAGGCTGTCTCCGGCGAGCGCCTCGTCGCGCAGCTGCATCGCAATCTGCTCGTCCGTGGGGGGCGGAGGCTCAGTCCGGCGCGCGTCGGCGCTCGGGATGAGCACGGAGGTCGCGAGTGACAGCGCGGCCGCCGTCAGCGCAAAGCCGCGAGCGGCGCGCACACGAGTACCAGGAGAGTTCTGCACGGCAGCCCCGTAAAGCTCCGAAAGGGGCGCATTCTAGTTGATCGGCCGAAATCGCAGGAAGCGATTTCGGCGGACATCGCCTTCGTTTCCGCCGGCAAAAGGCGTGGCTTTTGCCGGCTGCGCGCTGCCGACCCTCGGCGGCGATTTTGCGGACATTACTCCGTAGACCGCCGGCGAAAGGCGCGACTTTCCCCGCCTGCGCCGCTACTTGGGCAGTTGCTCGATCGGCTGGGGCCGCGCCAGGAGGAACCCCTGGGCGAAATCGACGCCGATGCGCTTGAGCTCATCGAGCACCGCCTGCGTCTCGACGCATTCGGCGACGGTGGCGATCCCGAGTGCGCGCCCCACCCGGCCGATGGCCTCGACCATGCTGCGGTTGACGGGATCCTGGGCGACGTGGCTGATGAACTGGCCGTCGATCTTGAGGAAATCCACCGGCAAGGTCTTCAGGTACACGAACGACGACACCCCGGTGCCGAAGTCATCGAGCGAGAACTTGCAGCCGCGTCCTTTCAGCTCGCCCATGAGATAGCGGGCGTTGGAGAGGCTGGTCACGGCCGCGGTCTCGGTGATCTCGAAGCACAGCGCGCTCGCGATCGCAGGCTCCGTGACGCTTTGCAGGACGAAGTCGACGAACGACTGCTCATTGAGCGAGGTGCCGGACAGGTTCACGGCGAGCAGCGGCAGCGGCTGGCCGCGGCGCTGGCGGTCCTTGAGGAGCTCGAGCGCGCGCTTCACGACACAACGGTCGATCACCGGCATGACGTTGTAGCGCTCGGCCGCCGGAATGAACTCGGACGGCGGCACGAGCTCCCCCGTGTCGTCGCGCAGCCGCACGGTGAGCTCGTGGAAGTCCGGCCCGGCGGCGCCCCCGAGCTTGACGATCGGCTGGAAGAAGAGCTCGAAGCGGTTGTCCTCGGCCGCGCGGGTGACGCGCGACACCCATTGCATCTCGCGGTGACGGTTGGAGACGCCGTCGGCGTCATACACGTGGATGCGGTTGCGGCCGGCATCCTTCGCCGCGTAGCAGGCGATGTCGGCGGCGCTCATCACCTGGGTGACGGTCTCGGTCTCGGCGCGGATCTGCACGACGCCGATGCTCGCCCCCACCGACAAAGTGCTCGCGCCCCACACGAAGCGGAAATCGCGGATCGCCTGGCGGATGCCCTCGGCGATGCGGGCCGCCTGCTCGCCGGTACAGCCCTCGAGCAGCACGCCGAACTCATCGCCCCCGAGCCGCGCGATCGTGTCGGTGGCGCGCACCCGCGTCTGCAGGAGCCCGGTCATATCGCGCAGCAGCCGGTCGCCGGCCTGGTGGCCGCAGGTGTCGTTCACCACCTTGAACTGGTCGAGATCGATGTAGAGCAGCGCATACGCGCCCTCGCCGCGCTGCGCGGAGAGGAGCGCCGCGTGCAGCCGGTTGTCGAACTCGCGCCGGTTGATGAGCCCGGTGAGCGCATCGTGGCTCGCCTGGTAGGCGAGCGCGCGCTTCAAGCGCCGCTCACGCGTCACGTCGTGAAACACGACCACGGCGCCGATCACCCGGCCGGAGCGATCCGAGATCGGCGCGGCCGACTCCTGGATCGCGACTTCGTTGCCGGCGCGCGTGATGAGGACGGTGTGGTCGGTGGCGCCGCCGCTCTCGCCGCGCCCGAGGGCGCCCGCGAGCGAGTTGCCGATCGGCTCGCGGGTGAGCTCGTTGACGAGCTTGAGCACGGCGCCCAGGGGCTGGCCGCGCGCCTCGGAGAGGCTCCAGGCGGTGAGGCTCTCGGCGACCGGGTTCAGGTACTCGATGCGCCCTTCGGCGTCGGTCGAGATCACCGCATCCCCGATCGACTGCAGCGTCACCTGTGCGCGCTCCTTCTCGGCGACCACGGCCTGCTCGGCGCGCTTGCGCGCGGTGATGTCGACGATCGTGCCTTCGTAGCCCACGATGAGATCGGAGGCGTCGCGCATCGGGCGCGCATTCTCGAGGATGACGAGCTGCTGCCCGTCGCGGCGGCGCATGAGGAATTCTGCGTCGCGGATCTCGCCCTCCGCCTCGATGCGCCGGGCGAATTCCGCGCGGTCGGCCGGGTTCCAGTAGAGCGCGGCCGCGCTCGGCATCGCGTAGAGCTGCTCGGCACTCTCGTAGCCCATCATGGACACGAAGGCTGGGTTGACCGAGAGCAGCCGCCCGTCGCGGCCGCTCTGATACACGCCTTCGGCGATAGTCTCGAAGAGGCCGCGGAACTTCGCCTCGCTGCCGCGGAGCGCCCCTTCGGCAAGACGGCGCTCGATCGCGATCCCGGCGAGCTGCGCGGCGCGCGCCATGATCTGCGACTCGTGCTGCGCCGGGAGCCCCGGCTCCGCGCGGTACACCCCGAGCGACCCGAGGACGGTCCCCCCCGCCGCCTTGATGGGCGTCGACCAGGCGGTGCGCAGCCCCGCGGCGAGCGCCACGTCGCGCCGCTCGAGCCAGAAGGGATCCTTGCCGACGTCCGCCACCAGCACCTGGCGGCCGAGATAGACAGCCGCGGCGCACGAGCCGTTGCGGATGTCGATGCTGGCGCGCTCGAGCGCTGCGCGCATCGCCTCGGGGAGCTGCGGTGCGACCATGGAGGCAAAGGCGCCCCCACCCTCGGCGAGCACGCTCACCGAGCACACCGTACCGACGCCTGCCGACTCGACCAGGCTCGTGACCGAGGCGAGCACCTGCGGGAGCGGTGCATTGCGCGTCATCTGCTCGAACACCTCGCGCTCGGCGGCCGCCACGCGCTCGATGCGCTTGCGCTCGGAGATGTCGGCGATGCTGCCGCGCACCAGCCGCCGGCTGCCGCTCGGCAGCCGCACCAGGCGCACCTCGCACATGATCTCGCGGCCGGCGGCATTCTTGTGCGACCACTCGAACACCGGCGACTCGCCCTCGAGGGCCCGCTGAACGTAGGCGCGCGCCCGCTCGCCGGATGGCGCGCCGTCGGGCTGCTGCGGGGGAGAGAGCTCCACCGGTCCCAGCTCGAGGAGCCGCGCACGGTCGAGGCCGAAGAGCTTCTGGCCGTTGACGTTGGCATCGACGAAGCGGCCGGTGTCGACATCGAGCACCACGATCGCTTCCGGAGCGTGGTCGACGAGCAGCCGATAGCGCGCCTCGCTCTCGCGCACCGCCTGCTCGGACTCGCGCCGCTCGGTCACGTCACGCAGGCAGAGGACGAACATCTCGCGCCGCGTGAGCGGCGCCTTGCTGACCGCGATCTCCGCCGGGAAGGTTTCGCCGTCCTTGCGGCGCGCCCAGAGCTCGCGCGCCTTCAAGTCCAGCCCGGTGTCGCCGGTGCTCGCCGCGTAGCGCTGCAGCGCCTCGGGAACGGTCTCGCCGCTGGCGAGCTTCGGCAGGAGGAGATCGATGCGCTGCCCGATGACCTCGGCTTCGGCATAGCCGAACACGCGCTCGCCGGTCGGGTTGAAGGTGCGGATGACGCCGTCGTCGTCGAGCGCGAGCACCACGTCCTTGATGTGATCGAGAATGACCTGCAGGTGCTCCGAGCTCTGCTCGCGCGCCTCGTGCGCGAGCGCGCGTGCCTCGTCCGCCATGAGCCGCATCGATTCGACGATGCCGCGCCTCTCGCGCTCGGCCGTGTGATAGTGATCGTTGATGAGCTTCAGCAGCATCCCGAGATCCGGGGTGCCGCTCCCGGTCCGCAGCTGCAGCTCCTTCAGCTGCGCCCGCAGCGCGGGGTGCAGATCCGTGCCGTCGTCGGGCCGCGGGTCCGCCCGCACGAGCGTCGTCGTTTGCCCTGGGATCGCCTCCTGGGGCTCAGCGAGCGTCCTTATGCTCCGGGTGCTTGACATAATGAAGTCGGTTGGGCCCGAGTACGATCATACGGGCGCCCCGGGGGGCGGCCCGTGAAGCCTCTCCCGATTCTGGCGGGTTAGTGGGAAGCTTTTATTTCGCCGCGGCCGTCTGGGCGGGCCGGGCGGGGGTCGGCGTGGGTACGGGCGTCGTGCCAGTCTCCGGGAGGCCGTTCCCCGCAATGAGCGGCATCGAGTAGACGGGGCCGAGCGACTGGCCGCCCGACTCCACCGTGAGTGCCGCGCTCAGGGTGAAGATCCCGTCGCGCTTGGCCCGTACCTTGAGGGCATGATGAATCGGCGTACCGAAGGTGGGCTTTTCCGCCGGGTCAAGGGTCGCGCCGCTCACGATCTCGAGGCCGTCATCGCCAGAGATCGTCCCCGAAATCCGGTCGATGTTGTCCGCCGCCGGGATCAGAACCAAGTCCACGTCCACCGGATCGCCGACGTCGGGACGGGCGCCGAGCTCGAACTTCACCTGGAGCATGGACGCCCCGCCCTTGACCGTCGTGACCGCGGCCACCAGATTCGGGGACAGGGTGTCGGCGGGAGTCGCGGCCCTCTTGACCGGAGCGGCGGATCTGACCTGCCTGGGGGGCGCGCTCTTGGAGCCGCAGCCGGAAGCGGTCAGCGCCAGGCCGAGGACGAGGGCGAGAGCGAAACCCTGGCTTGTGGCTTTCATGCGCTGCGCACGTTAACCCAGGTCGAGGCCCCGGCGCACGTACCGAATCGTCACTTCGGCCCCGGACGCGCCAGACCCTCCTTCACAGGCGGTATCAGCCGAGCCGAACGCACCCCTTGCGCGGTTAGCTAAGTCGCGGCGGTCTTCGACGCCGGCCAGAACCGCGCAAAGAGATTTCGCAGGATCGCCATGACAGCGGCCCCCATCGCCATGTAGGCGCCGGACATCATGATCGCCTGCATGTACTTTCCGACGTAGGGCGCGGTACCGAAATTTGGCGCGAACAGGAACAGCGCCAAAGCCGTCAGAATGACCCGCACGTGATCAGCGGTGGCAATCCAGAAGCCGACGATCAGCCCTGCGATCACCAGGATCAGATACACGTGTGGGATGGTTACGAATGCCGAGAGAACAGCGACGGCAATACCGATCAGCCCAATGATTTTATCTATAGCCACGATAACCTCCCGCTTGAGTCTTGTTTTAGAGGTCCAAGGGGATCCGCATACCCCCGACTCCGGGGTTCCCCGCGGATGCCGGGAAAAGCATACGCCCATGGGACTTTCCACAGATAGGCACCACGACCCCGGCGCCAGCCGGACCTTGAGCTTTACGTCCTGCCCCGAAAGAGCGGCGGATCATCGATCGCCTCGATCTGCTCGAGGAGGTCCTGGGTGTACCCCTCCCAGTACCGCGGCTCGCCCATCCAGGGAAAGGCGCGCGGGAAGGCGGGGTCATCCCAGCGGTGCGCAACCCAGGCCGCGTGGTGGAGCATGCGCAGCGCCCGCAGCGGCTCGATGAGGGCGAGCTCGCGGGGGTCGAAATCCGCGAACTGCAGGTAGCCCTCGAGGATCTCGCCCCACTGCCGCTGCTGCTCGGGCGGCGGGCCCGACAACATCATCCACAGGTCCTGCACGCGCGGGCCCATCGCGCAGTCATCGAGATCGACGAAGGCGGGCCCGTGCTCGTTCCAGAGGAGATTGCCGAGATGGCAGTCGCCGTGCACGCGGATCTCGGTCACCTGACCGGTTGCGGCGAACGCGCCCACGACACGCTCGAGCAGCGCGCCGCTCACCGAGGAGTAACGCTCGGTAAGAGCCGAAGGCAAGAGCTCGCTCGCAAGCACCTGCGAGCGTGCCTGCCATCCGAACCGCTCGATGCCGATATGCGGCCGCACCAGGAAGGCGCGCCGCGCGCCGACCTGATGCACCCGGGCGAGCGTGCGCCCGAGGAGCTGCCGGGCCTCCGGCGCATCGAGCTCGGGCGAGCGGCCGCGCAGCCACGGAAAGCAGGCGAAGCGGAACTCGCGGTAGCGGACCAGCGTCGTGCCACCGAGCACGAGCGGCGCTGCGACGGGGAGCTCGGCGGCGGCGAGCTCGGCGGTGAACTCGTGCTCCTCGGCGATCTGCGCATCGCTCCAGCGTCCCGGGCGGTAGAACTTGAGCACGAGCGGTCCGTGTACCCCATGAAGCTGGTACACACGGTTCTCGTAACTATTGAGAGCAAAGAGTCTCCCGTCGGGATCCAGGCCCGCTGCGGCGGCCGCATCGAGCACCACCTCGGGCGTGAGCCCGTTGAAAGGCTGCGGGTCGTCGCGGACGCTTTTGCGTATCATCGCAGCCCTTGCTTCATGAACGGTCGACCCGAGCGGGCCCATGGAACACGGCAGCATATTGGTCACCGGGGGTGCCGGCTACATCGGCAGCCACGTCGTGCTGCAGTTGCGCGCGCGGGGCGAGCGCGTCGTGGTGCTCGACGACCTCTCGCGCGGCTTCCGCCGCGCGGTGCTCGATGCGCCGCTCGTCGTGGGGAAGGTCGGCGATCGCGACGTGGTGCTCGCGCTTCTTCGTACGCACGCCGTCGACACGGTCATGCACTTCGCCGCCCATACCGTCGTGCCGGAATCGGTGCGCGAGCCCCTCAAGTACTACGGCAACAACACCTGCTCGACGCGGACGCTGCTCGAGTGCTGCCTCGAAGCGGGTGTCCGGAACTTCGTATTCTCGTCCACGGCTGCCGTCTACGGCATTCCCGCCGACGGCTTCGCCTCCGAGAGCACGCCAACCTCGCCCATCAATCCCTACGGAACCTCCAAGCTCGTGTCGGAATGGATGCTGCGCGACCTCGCGGCAGCCTCGACGCTGCGCTACGTCGCGCTGCGCTACTTCAACGTCGCCGGCTCCGATACCTCCGGCCGCATCGGCCAGGCGACGCCCAACGCGACGCTGCTCGTCAAAGTCGCGTGCGAGGCCGCCGTCGGCAAGCGCCCCGGCGTGGCCATCTTCGGCACCGACTATCCGACGCCGGACGGGACGGGGGTGCGCGACTACCTGCACGTGGGGGATCTCGCCGCCGCGCACGTCGACGCGCTCGGCTATCTGCGCGGCGGCGGCCCGTCCACCACCCTCAACGTAGGCTACGGTCACGGCTATAGCGTGCGCGAGGTGATTGCCGCGGTCGAGCGCGCCGCCGGGACGAAGCTCAAGGTACGCGAGGAGCCACGCCGCGCGGGCGACCCGCCCTCGCTCGTCGCCCGCGCCGAACGCATCCGCAGCGAGCTCGGCTGGCGCCCGCGCCTCGACGATCTCGACACCATCGTGTGGACCTCGCTCGAATGGGAGCGGAAGCTTCAGCGAGATCCCTGGTAAACCATTGGCGGACTGGACCCTGAGGGCCTTCTTATCAGGTTGTCGCCATCCGCCGACAGCCTGTCGCAAATCGCAGACACCCGGAATGGACGCCCGGTAGAATGCATCCATGAGGTGGGCTCGTCCGAAGTCACTCAGTAGCTTGATGCTCGTCGGCTTAGGCCTGATGGCCGTGCCGCTGCTCGCCGCCATTCTCACCGCCCTGCTGCAGATGCGCAGCCTCGCCGACACCGGCCAGAGGATCATCGTCGAAGGCGTGACCGCGGCCCGTGCCAGCCAGTCGCTCTTCGGCGAGATCGCCTCGCTCGAGCGCACCGCCCGCCTCTACAACGTGCTGAACGACGCGAAGCTCCTCGACCTCTACCGCTCGGAGGACGAGCGCCTGACGCTCACGCGCGACCAGCTGCGGCAACACGCGACGGCTGAGACGCAAAGAACGCTCGATGAGCTGGGACAGCTGCAGGCCGGCACCCGCTTCGTCGTGCTCTCGACCCCGGCAAGCGCCAGCGCCACAACCGTCGCGGACCTTTCCAGGCGCTTCACGCAGCTGTCGGTACTCGTCGAGCAGGTGGCGCAGCAGAGCAACGCCGAGGTCGACACGCAGGTCGCCGCGCTCGAAGCGCAGACGCTCCATGCCCGCCAGCAGCTGCTGTGGGAATCGGCACTGCTCGTGCCGCTCGCACTGCTCGCGCTGCTGGTGCTCACGTTAGGCGTCGGCCGGCCGCTGCGCCAGCTCGATCGCGCCATCAGCGAGCTCGGCCAGGGCAATCTCACCCACATGATTGCCGTCGGGGGACCGCACGATCTCGAGCGGCTCGGCCGCCAGCTCGAGTGGCTGCGCCAGCGGCTGCTGGAGCTCGCGCACGAGCGCAACCGGTTCCTGCGTCACATGTCGCATGAGCTCAAGACCCCGCTCGCCAACATTCGTGAAGGGACCGAGCTCCTCATGGACGGCGCGGTGGGCGAGCTCGATCCCAATCAGCGCGAAGTCACGGCGATCCTGCGCGAGAACGGCATCAAGCTGCAGCGCATGATCGAGAATCTCTTGTCCTTCAGCGCCTGGCAGACCTCGAGCGTCGGCCTCGAGGCCACCGAGTTCCGCCTCCGTCCGCTCGTGAAGCAGGTGCTGGAGAGCCAGCAGTTGACGCTCCTCTCGCAGCGCGTCCGGCTCGACGTGCGCATCGAGGACATCACGCTCATCGCCGACCGCGGTAAATTCCGCCTGATTCTCGAGAATCTGATATCGAATGCCGTCAAGTACTCGCCCAAGGGAGGGGCGATCCATCTGCGGGCGCGCGCCGCCGGCGCCGAGCTCATTCTCGACATTGCCGACAGCGGCCCCGGGATCCCGCCCGAGGACCGGGCCCATATCTTCGACGCCTTCTACACCGGCCGGGCGGCGCGCGGCACGGCGGTGAAAGGCACCGGCATCGGATTATCCGTGGTGCTCGAGTTCGTCTCGGCGCACAACGGCACGGTGCAGATCGTCGACGGGGAGTTTAGCGGAGCGCATTTCCGTATCACCATGCCGATCAGCGCCACGACCGGCAACCAGCCGGTCAGCTCGGATGCGAAAGCCAAAGCGCATGCGCACGCCGCGTGAGTGCCGCTGTGCGCCCCTCGGCGCGGCGCTGGTACTGCTCGCGCTCGGCGGCTGCAACAGCGTCGGCGGCTTCCTCTCGCGCGACCGCACCGCGCCCGCTCCCCAGCCGGCGCAGCCGGCTTCGGCCTCCGCGCTGGTGCTCTCGGACTACCTCCTGCTCCTGCAGCACCTGGTGCAGGGCACCGCTTCCGAGCAGGCGGAAATCGCCGCCCGCGCACAGAACGAGTACGACACGGCGCCGACGCCGAGCCGCGAGCTGCGGCTCGCCCTCATCCTCTCGACCCCCGGTCACCCGGCGGCCGACCCGCCGCGTGCCCAGCGCCTGCTGCGCGAGCTGATGGCGCACCCCGAGACCCTGCTGCCCGCCGAGCGCGCGCTCGCCTTCCTCCAGCTTTCGCAAATTGACGACCATTTGACGCTCGCCGCGGAAAATCGCAGGCTGCAGACTGACGCGGTGCGCGAGGATCAGGCCCGCACGGCGAGCGCCAACCGCCGGCTGCAGGCCGAGCTCGATGAGAACGCACGGCTGCGCAAGGAGCTGGACGAGGCGCGCGCGAAGCTCGATGCGATCGCCAACATCGAGCGCTCGCTGAATGAGCGCAAGCCCGGTAATCCCACGCCGCACCCGTGAGCCGACAGGAGTCTTAGCCCTTGAATCAGATCGGAAAACGCAAAGCGCGCATTCTCGTGGTCGACGACGATCCGGGCCTGCTGCGCCTCCTCACCATCCGCCTGCGTGCGGAAAGTTATGACGTCGAGGCGGTCGAGAGCGCCGCCCAGGCGCTCGCCGCCGCCAGCCGCTTCCGCCCGGACCTCGTGATCACGGACCTGCGCATGGACCAGATGGACGGCATCGGGCTCCTGAAGGAGCTGCAGAACCGCTGGCCGGGACTCAAGGTAATCATCCTCACCGCGCACGGCACCATCCCCGATGCGGTGCAGGCGACGCAGATGGGCGCCTTCGGCTTCCTGACCAAACCCGTGGACAAACAGGAGCTGCTCGATCAGGTGCAGAAGGCGCTGCGCATCTCGGGCTTCGGGTCGTCGGATGAGGACTGGCGCGCGGACATCGTCACGCGCAGCGCGGTCATGGAGGAGAAGCTCGCCCAGGCACACATGGTCGCCGGAACCGATGCGCGCGTGCTCATCACGGGTGAGAGCGGCACCGGCAAGGAATTGCTGGCGCGCGCCATCCATCGCGCCAGCCCGCGCCGCAACAAGCCCTTCATCGCCGTGAACTGCAGCGCGATGGCGGAGAACCAATTGGACTCGGAGCTCTTCGGCCCGGAAAAGGCCGCGGCCACCGGCGCCGCGCGCGCCCAGCAGGGGCTCTTCACAGCCGCCGACGGCGGCACGCTCCTCCTCGATGAGATCGGCGACATGCCGATGCGGCTGCAGGTGAAGCTCCTGCGCGTGCTTCAGGAGAACGCCATCCGCCCCGCGGGCGGCGGCGATGCGATTCCGGTCAATGTGCGCGTGATCTCCTCCACCCACCGCGACCTGCAGCAGCTGATGGCGAGCGGTCAGTTCCGCGAGGATCTCTACTACCGCCTGAACGTCGTGCACATCGAGATCCCGCCCTTGAGCCGCCGCCGCGAGGACATCCCGATGCTGGTCGCACACTTCCTCGCGCAGATCGCGCGCGAGAGCGGGGTGAGGAAGATCTACGCGCCCGAAGCGGTCGAGCTCCTCGCCACGGCCGACTGGCCGGGCAACATCCGCCAGCTGCAGAACGTGGTCCGGCAGAACGTGGCGCTCTCGCAAACGCCCATCATTCCGGTCGAGCTCGTGCAGCAGTCGCTCGGCGGCTCACCGGGCCGGCTGCCCTCCTTCGATGAGGCGCGCGATGAGTTCACGCGCAGCTATCTCTCGCAGATCCTGCAGATTACGGGTGGCAATGTCAGCCAGGCCGCGCGCCTCGCCCGGCGCAACCGCACCGACTTCTACAAGCTCCTGGCGCGCCACCAGCTGACGCCGGAGGAGTTCAAGCAGCGCTGAGTGGCCGGGTCGTTACGGCAACAGGCCGTAGACGGTGAGCTGATTGGTGCCGACGACATAGACCTTGCCGTTGGCGACTGTCGGCACCACGAACTTGACGGCATTTCCGCACTGGTCCGTGCTCAGAGTGCTGCTGCTCCATAGCGCCTTGCCGAGGCCGGTCGCATCGTAGGCGCGCAGAATCGCCGGACCCGTTCCTCCGGCGCCGCCGGTTGCCGTCCCGCTGGCGTTGGTGTCGAGCGCCCACGCGATCGCCGCGGTAGCACTCGCGCCCGCCGCGGAGATGACGACGTTGACGCCGGGATAGCCGTAGCTCTCATTGCTCTGCGCTGCGGGAGAGTTCGCCAGCACGGCGTTGCTGATCGGATACACCTTCACGTTGTCGCCCACGGCGCCGGCGTACACGTTGCCGTTCCAGTAGGACGCGGTGCTGAAGAAGCCGGTCGTGATGCCGCCTCCCGTGTTGTTGACCGTCACGGTCTGGACATTGGTGTTCGTGACCGCGTTGTATTGGCCCATGTGGTCGCGGTCGACCATGTACAGGTTCGACTCCTTGTCGGAGGCGATGGCGAGGTGGGGGTGAGCCGTCGACCCGGCCGCATCCGCAAGCAGCACGACGCCCGCGGACCCGAAGTCGAGATCACCGGAGTGGAGGGAGGACTGATCGGAGGGCGTGAAGAAATCGGCCACGGCGAGGCTGCTCGTGAGCTTGACCAGCGTGTCGCCAAAATTGGTGTTGGGAGCCAGCGGCGGCAGTCCAGTGACATTGAAGGGCCCGTTGGCCGTGGAAAGATAGATGTTCCCGCTGCTGTCCGCCGCGGGCCCTGCGCCGGCCATCCAGATCGCCGCTCCGGTCGGCTCAGCCGAGTTCGGTGCAGTGTTGAATGCTCCCGTCTGCGTGAGCGCGGTCTTGTCGTAACCCATGAGCCAGCCGTAGTACGTGTTGGCGTCTCCATAGGAGCCGAAGGCGACGTACACCGTGCTGCCGGACAAGAGCAGCGCCGGGCGCTGCATGTGCACCGA
>DASYYF010000044.1:0-19555 GCA_035934055.1 Steroidobacteraceae bacterium
CAAGGACACGTGCTCAGCCTCGACGCCGCTTGGGGCGCTTGCAATCCCGATTGATCCGATTCAGATCGAATCCCTTGGGGTCGAACACGCCGCCGATCCAGCGCACCATGTCCTCGTGCTGCTCATGCCGGCGGTCGCCGAGAATGTCGAGAAACAGCGCGTAGCCGTGGGGACCGCCGACGTCCTCCGGCGGACAGGCATTCTCACCGGCGACACACCGCGGCAAGGGCAGGTCTTCGACCGCCGTAGTGGGCGATTCGATCACCACCCGGTGTTGCCAGCCATCGCCCATGTCGTAGCTGTATTCGAATTCGCCGCGCGCTCCGAGCTCCGACACCACGGCGGCGACCGAGACCCGCCGCTCGTCGCGATAGCGGCGGGCATCCTCGTCCAAGCCGGCCTCCTGTATCCACCAGTCCGGCGCCACCAGACCCTCACCCACCTGGAATTCGTGGGCGTGCGAGTCCGTCCAGCCCATTACCCACTGCAGGTAATGGTGCAGGCTCGCCAGCGTCCAACGGTCGGGGACGAGCACGCGCCGCCAGACGAGGGGGGCCACCTCCAGCAGTTCGATGCGCAGTGCCACGGCTTTGGCCGTCGGCGCTCTAGCCACCATGCGCTCCTTCAGGACTTGGCCTGCCCCAACGCTGGCCCGACCCGCAAGTGAACAAGTCTTGACCAGGGCGGCGCAGCCCCGCAGCGGCGCTCAAGGTATCAGCTTGCGCAGCGCCGGCGTCGAGCAGTCGTCGATGTGCCGGAACGCCGGCGCGATCTTCTCGATCTGATCGGCGCTCACCTGGTACTCCTCGAAGTACACCTTCCACTCCCGCACGAACTTCCAGATCCTGGCGATGCACTCGGCGGCGGCCTCCGCCGACAGGGTGAACATCTCATGGCCGGCGAAGGCGTTGTCGAGGGTGGCGGCCCGTCCCTGTGGCCCGACGCCGAGGTGCAGGCGCCGCTCGGGCGACAGCGCCGCCCGCGGCATCACGTCGTAGAGCGGACTCAGCCGCCATCCGGGCAGCCGCGGGTCCCAGACGAAGCCGTGGTTGCGCAGGTGATCGTCGTCGTTGCTGACGAGGATGTTGAAGACCAGCCGCTCGAAGAGCTCGCGGTTGTTCTCGCGTATCACGCGCGGGTGGCAGTAGCGCCGCACCGCCTGTGCCAGATCGCCGTAGGACCTGTCCGGCGATTCCATCTCGTCGCACGCGAGAAGGGTGAGACCGCTGACGAATCCCAGGCGCTTCTCCGCGAGTCCGTAGGCGGGAGCCGTGCTGAGCAGATCTTCCGGCAGCGGCGCGTCCGCACCCGCCTTGGCCCAGTAGCGGTCGAAGCGGCGGATGAGCATCACCGTGCGGGAACCCAGCTCGATCAGCCTGACGGGAGGCACGGTGAGGCCCGCGGCGGCTGCCAGCCGCAGGGTCGCCGTCTCGACGACGGGAACGGCCAGCGTATCTTTGCGGCTCGGAAATTTCGCCAGCCACAACACCCGCTCGTCGTCGCGCACCGTCGCCTTGGGCCGCGCACCGCCGAGCGCGCTGCCCTCCGCGAAGATCTCCTCGAGCGGGGCGGGAACAGGCAGGCCCTCGTCGATCCGCTGGGCCGCCTCCATCAGGTACTCGAGGTTGTTCCAGGTGCCGAAGCCCGGCGTCGCGGACGACTCCCGGGAAGAGCGGATGTCGAGCGCGCCGACACGCTGACTGCCCGCATGGACCAGGTAAGCCGACTCCGGGAGGCTGTTGGCGGGGACCTTGAGGCGCGACTCGATGACCCGCCGTCCCCAGGCATCGGGGGCCGCATCGCGTATGCCGCCGAACGACGGAAGATTGTTGGGTGGGAAGAGAGCCTTGCCGCGCACCGCGAGCTTGTCGCGGATGCTCAAGGCTACGGGGTCGACCTCGAGAGCGCCGGGACGCAGCAGATAGCGCAGGCCGTACGCAAACGTCGACGCGAGCAGCTTCGCTCCGTCCTCGCTCAGCGTGAGCTGGCCGCACGGCAGCCACTCCGTGTCGATGTAGGCGAAGACGAACAGCCTCTGATCCGTGGCGCTCATGGCTTCAGAAGTCGATCTCGTCGAGCTCGCGCTTCGACAGGTCGCGGGCCCGGCGCCGTTGCTCCTTCGCAGCGAGCGCGGCCAACGCCGGGTCCGTCTCGGACAGGAGCTCGAGCAGCGTCTTGCCCGGCACGATCGCGTCCAGATAGCGCAGGATCTGACCCATCGCGATTCCCGGATCGCCCTTCTCCAGGCGGTAGGCAGTATTTCGAGACACGCCGGCACGCAGTGCCGCCTGGTCCTGCTTCATGCCGCGGGCGATGCGCAGGCGCGCGAGCGCCGCCCCCAGTTTCCTCGCCTCCGAGGCCTGGCTCGAGCTCAGGAGCGCAGATTGGGTGACCTTCATACTCGTTTAATCACACATTAATCTCTTAATGCTCGATTAATCGCTAAAATGGTAAGCCTTGCAGCGGCCGCGGGCAAGTCAACTTATGCCGCTTAAATCGATCAGTATCGATTTAATAATCGATTAATCGATCATAAATGCCATCCCTGGTATCCAATCCGGAGTCCTTAAGGTGTGCTAAGGCGCGCGGATCGATTCCCTTGCCAAGTCGCCCCGATGCCGCCGCAGCGCGCGGCCAGGAGATTCTGCAAGCGAAGGCTTCGGGCCGCGAGCCGGTCCAGCCGCCGCGGCGGCACGGAGTCATGCGGGTAGCATACTGCCCAAGCCATGCCCGCGCTCCTCGTCCCGCCGCTCTCTCTCTACGTGCACTTCCCCTGGTGCGTACGCAAGTGCCCGTACTGCGACTTCAATTCCTACACGCTGCAGGGCGAGCTGGCTGCGGACGCCTACGTTGCGCGGCTCGCGCGCGATCTCGAGGCGCAGGCCCGCGAAGTCGTCGGCCGCCCCGTGGTGAGCGTGTTCTTCGGCGGCGGCACCCCGAGCCTCTTTCCGCCCGAGGCGATCGCGCGCGTGCTCGCCGCGGCGCGCGGCCACCTTGCGATCGCGGCCGATGCCGAGGTGACCCTGGAGGCGAATCCGGGGGCGATCGAGCGCGGCGCGTTCCGCGAGTACCGGGCCGCCGGGGTCACGCGCGTGTCGCTCGGCGCGCAGAGCTTCGACGGGCAGGCGCTCGCGGCGCTCGGACGCATCCACTCGCCCGCCGAGACACGCCGCGCGGCCGAGGAGCTGCACGCCGCCGGCCTCGTCAATTTCAATCTCGATCTGATGTACGCGTTGCCGGGCCAGGAGCGTGCCGGCGCGCTGCGCGACGTCGCGGAGGCGCTCGCGCTCGCGCCCGCCCATCTCTCCCACTATCAGCTGACGCTCGAGCCCGGAACGGTATTTGCCGCGCGACCGCCGCCGCTCCCCGACGACGACGAGGCGGCGGCAATGCTCGAGGCATGCGCGGCGCATCTCGCGACGGCGGGCTTTGGCCACTACGAGGTGTCGGCCTGGGCACGGCCGGGAAGACAGTGCCGGCACAACCTCAACTACTGGAGCTTCGGCGATTACCTCGGCGTGGGCGCCGGCGCGCACGGCAAGCTCACCTTCCCCGCGCGCGGGGAGATCGTGCGCACGGTGCAGCCGCGCGAGCCGCGGCGTTATCTCGCCGCCGTCCCCGGCGAGCTCGCCCACACTACGGTGTCACCCGATGAGCTGCCGTTCGAGTTCATGCTGAACGCGCTGCGTCTCACGGCGGGATTTTCGCTCGGGGAGTTCGTCGCGCGGACCGGGCTTGCGAGCTCGAGGGTTACGGCCACGCTCGAGCGATTCGCGGTCCGCGGCCTCCTCGAGCGCACGGCCGAAGGCTACCGCCCGAGCGAGCAGGGCCTGCGCTTCCTCAACGATCTGCTCACCGATTTCATGCCTGAAAAACCGGAAATGTCCGGTGGTTTCGCTTTGTCAATCGCCTCCGGCGGGAGCGCCCGGGACAGCCTGCGGCCTTTATTCACAGGCGCCGAAGGCGCCGTCGGAGAATGAGTGAATTACACTGCAAAGCGCCCAAGGCGCTGGACATGATGCGTGCAAGACATTGAAAAAACAGGGCCAAAATGCCTGGTTAAAATTTGATCAAAGTAACAATTATGCAATCTAACCGGGAAATCGCGGCTTCGGGGGCCTCTCCATCCACAGATTTGTCCACAGCTTCTGTGGATAAGGAGCGACAGGCCGGAGGGTGCCGGCACTCAAGCGGCTTGAGGCAGGGCGGCACTGCCGCTAAACTCCCGCGCCCTTTAAGTACCAGCGCTCAGCCCCACTTTAAGGCGTGAGTCCCAACTGTCCGCGAGCCGCCATGAAAGCCGCCATCCATCCCGACTACAAAGAGATCACCGTCACCTGCACGTGCGGCAACACGTTCAAGACGAGCTCCACCCTCGGGCACGACCTGCAGGTCGAGGTGTGCTCGAGCTGCCATCCTTTCTATACGGGCAAGCAGAAGATCGTCGACACCGCCGGACGCGTCGACAAGTTCCGCAAGAAGTACGCCGCGGCCGCCGCGCCCAAGTAACGCGCGCTGCGCGCGCGTTAAGAGTTCCTCCCTCCTTCGGGTGAGCCGCCTCGTAACGGCGGCGGCGCGCCTTGATTGTCGCGCGCGGTCCATGTAAATCTGCCCGGATTCACGCGCCCGGCGCGCATTTGCCGCGCCGGCGCTGGCCATGGAAGCCGCGGCGCCGATGACTCAGAAGACCTTCAAGCTCACCGATCCCGAGAGCGGGCGCAGCAGCGCGCTCCCGGTTCGCAGCGGCACGATCGGTCCCGCGGCGCTCGACATCGCGACGCTCTCCAAGGACCTGGACGTCTTTACCTACGATCCGGGCTTCGGCATGACGGCCTCGACCGAGAGCCGCATCACCTATATCGACGGCGATGCCGGCGTGCTGCTGTACCGCGGCTACCCGATCGAGCAGCTCGCCGAGAAGAGCTCCTTCATGGAGGTCGCGTACCTGCTGCTGATCGGCGAGCTGCCGACGGCGAAGCAGCTCGAGGAGTTCATCGGCAACATCCGCTATCACACGATGATCAATGAGTGGCTGCTGCGCTTCTTCAACGGCTTCCACGCGAACGCGCACCCGATGGCGATGGTGTCCGGCGTGGTCGCCTCGATGGCGGCGTTCTATCACGACACGATGGATATCCATAACCCGCGCCACCGGGAGATCTTCGCCCACCGCATCATCGCCAAGCTGCCGACCATCGCCGCCGCGGCGCACAAGCATTCCCTCGGCCAGCCCTTCATCTATCCGCGCAACGACCTCGACTACGCCGCCAACGTGCTCCACATGCTGTTCGCGGTGCCGTGCGAGGCGTACAAGCTCGATCCGGTGGCGTGCGAAGCCCTCGACCTGCTCTTCGTGCTGCACGCCGACCACGAGCAGAACGCCAGTACCTCGACGGTGCGGCTCGCCGGCAGCACCGGCGCCAATCCCTACGCGGCCATCTCCGCGGGCGTGTCGGCGCTCTGGGGTCCGGCGCACGGCGGCGCCAACGAGGCGGTGCTGGCGATGCTCGAGCAGATCGGCACGGTAGACAACATCCCGAAGTACCTGGCGATGGCCAAGGACAAGTCGAGCCACTTCCGGCTCATGGGCTTCGGCCACCGCGTCTACAAGAACTTCGATCCGCGCGCCAGGATCATCCGCGAGATGTGCCACAAGGTGCTCGCCGCCCTCGGGCGCAGCGACAATCCGCTGCTCGAGCTGGCGCAGCGGCTCGAGGAGATCGCGCTCAGAGACGAGTACTTCCTCTCGCGCAAGCTCTATCCCAACGTGGATTTCTACTCGGGAATCATCTACAGCGCGATCGGCATTCCGCGCTCGATGTTCACCGTGATGTTCGCGATCGCGCGCACCGTGGGCTGGGTGGCGCACTGGCAGGAGATGATCTCCGATCCCGGCATGCGCATCGGCCGGCCGCGCCAGCTGTACACCGGCGCGACGCAGCGCGACTACCTCGACATCAGAAAGCGCGCCTGAGGAATCCCGCGCCGTCGCCCGCGGCGGCGCGTGCGCGGCCGCGCCGCTACCCGAGCCTGTCTCCGAGCAGCGCCTCCACCTCGAAGGCGTTGGCGCGCCGCATCGGGCGCCCGTCGACCGGGCTGACCGGCGCCTGGCGGATGCCGTCGGCGGGGAACACCGTCGCCTCGATCGAATGATCGTCGACCGAGAAGCGTATCCCGGGGAAGGGCCGCACCCGCTCGGCGTCCAGCTTGACGCGCCGCTCGGTGACCTCGTGGGCGATGCCGGCGTCGATGAGCTTCAGGGTCACCGACTCGGCGCGGTCGGCGAACAGGTGCAGCTGCACGTCGGAGTGCTCGGTGGCGGTGCCGGCGAGCACCGCGCCCACCAGGCGCGGCTCGAACTCGCTCAGGTGCCGCATGGCCTCGAGCGCCGCGCGGCGCTGCGCGCTCAGGCGTTCGACGTGCGAATCGCCGCCGAACAGGCGCTGATACTCGGCGAGCGCGCCCTCGATCTCGCGGTTCTTCGGCAGCACCGCCGCCACGTCCGTCACGCCGAGGCGCTCGGCCGCCTTGCGCTTGGCGACGAGGAAGTCCTGCACGCCGTGCTCGGCCATGATGCGCGCGGCCTCCTGCGCCAGTGCGCGCCGCAGGTGGTCGCCGCGGGTCGGATGCCGCCTCCCTCGCATGGGCTCAGAAGATCGGCTCGCCGCTCGCCTGGCCCTCGGCGCTCTGCATCACGCCCGGCTCGTTCTGCGGCAGGTGATTCGCCAGGAAAATCTCGGTCATGCCCGCGGGGTTCTCGTCGCTCACCAGCTCGCCGGTCTGCGGCGAGATGCGCAGGCTGACGATCCCGTCCGGCATCGCACGGCGCTCCTCGGGCACGCCGCGCAGCGCTTCGCGCATGAAGGTGATCCAGATCGGCAGCGCGGTGCGCGCGCCCTCCTCGCTCTCGCCGAGCGGGCGCTCCTGGTCGAAGCCGACCCAGACGGTCGCGACCAGGTTGTCGGTGAAGCCGTTGAACCACGTGTCGATCGCCTTGTTGGTGGTGCCGGTCTTGCCCGCGAGGTCGTCGCGCCCGAGCGCCAGCGCCCGGCGGCCGGTGCCGCGGCGGATCACGTCCGACATCATGTCGGTCATGAGGTAGGCGTTCTGCGCGCTGATGATCCTTGGTGCGATCTGCTCGGCCGGGAGCGGGGCGGGCTCGCCGCGCGTGGCGTCGGCAGCCTCGCCCGGGGCCGCCAGCCGCGGATCGCCGCCCGGGAAGGTGCCGGCCGCCGCGGTGTTGGTGACCTTGAGGGCCGTGGCGGGCGCCTGCGGCGCCGCGCCGCCGCCCTCGTCGCACTGCCGGCACACCATGCGCGGCGCCGCGCGCCACACCACCTGGCCCGCCGCATCCTCGATGCGGTCGATGAAGTACGGCTGCACGCGGTAGCCGCCGTTGGCGAACACGGCGTAGCCCGAGGCCAGCTCGAGCGGCGTCACCTCGAGCGTGCCGAGCGCCAGCGTCAGGTCGTGCGGCATGGTCTTCGGATCGAAACCGAAGCGGCTGATGTAGTCGATGGCGTTGTCGATGCCGACCTCCTTCAGCACGCGGATCGAGACCAGATTGCGCGAATGCACCAGCGCCTCGCGCAGCCGCGTCGGCCCGCCGAACTGGCGCGAGTCGTTCTCCGGCCGCCAGGCCTCCTCCGCGCCGTTGCCCTCGAGCACGATCGGCGCATCGAGGAACTCGCTCGCCGGAGTGATGCCGCGCTCGAGCGCCGCCGAATAGAGGAAGGGCTTGAAGCCCGAGCCGGGGAGGCGGCGCGCCTGGATGACGCGGTTGTATTTGTTGGTGAAGTAGTCGAAGCCGCCGACGAGCGCGACGATGCTGCCGTCGTTGGGGTCGAGCGCGACCAGCGCGCTCTGCGCCTCGGGCACCTGCGCGAGCTGCGCGTGTCCGGCCTGGTCCGCGACCACGTACGCGACGTCGCCCTTCTTCAGCAGCTGCGCGGCGCGGGTCGGCGGCGGGCCGACGCTCTCGTTGGCGAGCGCCTTGCGCGCCCACGACAGTCCGTCCCAGTCGATGCTGACGGGTCCGGCCGTCTTTACGTACGCATGCACGCCGCGCTCCTCGACCGAGGTGACGATCGCGGGCACGAGGTCGCCGATCGAGCCGTATTCATCGACCAGATCGTCATAGTCGGGAGCGCCGCTCGCGGGCAGCTCGACGTGTCCGACCGGGCCGCGCCAGCCGTGGCGGCGGTCGTACTCGATGAGCCCGATGCGCACCGCGCGCACCGCGGCGGCCTGCAGCCGCCCGTCGAGCGTCGTGTAGACCTTGTAGCCGGCGGTCTCCGCGCTCGCGCCGAAGCGCTGGCGCAGCTCGAGGCGCGCCATCTCGGCGACATAGGGCGCCTCGACGTCGTAGAGCGGCGCGTGCGCGCGGGCCCGCATCGGCTCCTTGTTGGCGGCCTCGGCGGTGGCGGCGTCGATGTAGCCGAGCTCGCGCATGCGGCGCAGCACGTAGGCGCGCCGCGCGGTGGCCGCCTCAGGATTGACGATCGGGTTGTAGCTCGAGGGCGCCTTGGGGACGCCGGCGAGCGTGGCCGCCTCGGCCACGTCGAGCTTGTCGAGCGTCTTGCCGAAGAAGGCCTCGGAGGCCGCCGCCACGCCGTAGGCGCGCTGCCCGAAGAAGATGACGTTGAGATAGAGGCCGAAGATCTCCTGCTTGGTGAACTCGTGCTCCATGCGGTAGGTGACGAAGGTCTCCTGCAGCTTGCGGCGCAGCGTCTTGTCGAGGCTCAGGAACATGTTGCGCGCCGCCTGCATGGTGATGGTGCTGGCGCCCTGGGTCTTGTGTCCGGAGATGAGGTCGACGATCGCCGCGCGCATCACGCCGAAGTAATCGATGCCGTGATGCGCGAAGAAGCGCTCGTCCTCGGCGGCGACGAAGGCGTGTTTCACCACCTCGGGAATCTCGGCGTAGCTGACCGGGATGCGCCGCTGCTCGCCGATCTGCGCGATCAGCTCGCCCGAGCGCGTGAAGACCCGCAGCGGCACTTGCAGCTCCGCATTGCGCATCGCATCGGTGGAAGGCAGCGTCGGTACCAGGTACAGGTAGCTGCAGGCGAGGGCGTAGGCGCCGAGAAGTGTGACCAGCGTCACGCCAGCGGCGGCGCAGGTCATGACCCGAAAGTAATTCCATTTCACAGAAACCAACTCTGTCACCTTGCGCACACTCGGTGCGCTATGCATAGTAGCCGCCGCATCAGGGCAAACTCACCGAAAGGTGGGGACGCAAAGCCTCCGGTCTACGGGACGTACGTGCCTACGACAGCGGGGTTGCCGGTTGGAACGTTAACGCACTCCGCTGCGAGGAGCCACGCGCTGCAGCGAGTGCGGTTCAGCCGCTCTCCTCGCAGCGCCCATCCCGCTTTGATCCGTCTGGCCTCACGTCCCCTCACAGGACGCTTTGGACAAGACGCAGCGACTTTGGTTGACCCGGACTCCCGCGACGCCACAGCGTGACGGCTTTGGTGGTTCGGCTTGGCCCGCCCGGGCGGGGGCGCGGAACCGTGAGGCTCCTCACGTTCAATTTAACTTTGCGCTGTTATATAGTGTCTCCGGATTTATACAGGGCGGTCACTTTCAGGCCTAATATCCTGAAAAGGAAATAAAAAATGTTCCTTATTCAGCGCAAGTACCGGCCGCTCCTCGGTCTCGATATAACGACCTCCTCGGTCAAGCTCATCGAGCTCGCCATGGCGGGCGGACAGTACCGGGTCGAGGCCTACGCCGCCGAGCCCACGCCCCAGAATGCCATCAACGAGAAGGCGATCGTGGATGCCGAGGCGGTCGGCGAGGCCATCCGCCGCGCGGTCAAGCGCGCCGGCGCCAAGAGCGACGAGGTCGCGATCGCGATCTCGGGCGATGCCGCCATCACCAAGGTGATCCAGATGCCGCGCTCGCTGCGCGCGAGCGATCTCGAGGCGCAGGTCGAGATGCAGGCCGACCAGTACATCCCCTTCCCGATGGACGAGGTCTCCTACGATTTCGAAGTGCTCGGGTCGAACGACAAGGATCCCGACTCGAACGACGTCCTGCTGGTGGCGACGCGCACCGAGAACGTCGAGCAGCGGCAGGCCGCGGTCAAGGCGGCCGGGCTCACGGCCAAGATCGTCGACGTCGAGGCCTTCGCGCTCGAGAATGCCTGCAAGCTCATGACTCATCAGATGCCCGACGGCGGCATCGACCGCACCATCGCGGTGGTGGACTTCGGCGCGAGCAGCACGACCTTCAGCGTGCTGAGGAACCTCAAGGTGGTGTACACGCGCGACTTCGCCTTCGGCGGACAGCAGCTCACCGAGGAGATCATGCGCACCTACGGCCTCGCCATGGAGGAGGCCGGGCGCGCCAAGAAGGAAGGCGGGCTTCCCGGCAACTACCAGTCGGAAGTGCTCGACCCCTTCATCGACGACATGACGCAGCAGGTGAGCCGCTCGCTGCAGTTCTATCTCGCCTCCGGCTCCGGGCGCGAGCAGCCGGAGAAGATCCTGGTGTGCGGCGGCTGCGCCAACATCCCGGGGGTCGCCGAGGTGATCGCCAGCCGCGTCGGCATCTCCGCCGAGAAGGGCGATCCGCTCGGCCAGATGAAGTTGTCCTCACGCGCCAAGGCGCAGGCGGTGCAACGCGACGCCACGGCGCTCCTGACTGCGTGCGGGCTTGCACTGCGGAGTTTCGACTGACATGCCACGCATAAATCTGCTTCCCTGGCGTGAAGGGCAAAGGAAGGAGCGCAAGCTCGCCTTCCTGGTGGCGCTCGGCGTCGCGGTGCTCGCCGCCATGGTGACCACCTTCGCCGTCTACCTCATGTACGACTCGATGATCTCGGGCCAGGAGCGGCGCAATCAGATGCTGCGCACCCAGATCAAGATGCTCGACAAGCAGATCGAGGAGATCAACAGCCTCGAGACCGAGAAGAAGCGGTTCATCGACCGCATGGACGTCATCGAGAAGCTGCAGCGCTCGCGGCCCGGCATCGTGCATGTGTTCGATGAGATCGTGAAGACGCTGCCCGACGGGGTGTATCTCACCGGCGTGCAGCAGGTCAGCGGCGGCGCCAGCAAGCGCCTGAAGTTCGACGGCGTGGCGCAGTCGAGCACGCGCGTCTCCTCTTTCATGCGCAACATCGACGCCTCCGAGTGGCTGCGCAACCCAGAGCTCCAGGTGGTGCAGACCACCCCCAAGGGCCCGGGCTCGAGCTTCACGCTGACGGCCGACGAGGTGACCACGGGGGCGGCGGAGGAGCCGGGCAAGACGCCGGCGTCGAAGAGCAAGATCCGCAAGGCGAGCCTCGACGGCGCGGGAGTGCAGCAATGAACCTGAATCTGCTCGAGGAACTGCGGTCGCTCGACCCGCGCGACCCGGGCCGCTGGCCGTTCGCCTTCCGCGCCGGCGCGGTAGTGGTGGCATTCATCGCCGTGACCGTCGGACTCGTCTACTTCTTCGTGTGGGACACGCAGCGTCCCGAGCTGCAGCAGCGCGCGGCCGAGGAGCAGAAACTGCGCGACGAGTTCAAGACCAAGCACGCCAAGGCGGTCAACCTCGAGCTCTACAAGCAGCAGCTGAAGGACATCGAGCGCTCGTTCGGCGCGTTGCTGCGTCAGCTCCCCGGCAAGACCGAAGTGCCGAGCCTGCTGGTCGACATCTCGCAGACCGGGCTCGCCGCCGGACTCTCGGAGAAGCTGTTCCAGCCCGAGGCCGAGGTGAAGAAAGACTTCTACGCGGAGAAGCCCATCAAGATCCGCCTGACCGGCAGCTATCACCAGTTCGGCGAGTTCGTGAGCGGCATCGCGGCGCTGCCGCGCATCGTCACGCTCGACGACATCAACATCAAGCCCGACAGCAAGGACGCCTACGACCAGCTGTCGATGGAGCTCACCGCCAAGACCTATCGCTACCTCGACGAGGAAGAGATCGCCGCGGCCGAGGCCGACAAGAAGAAAGACACCGTAACCCACCGCGCGAAGCCGGGCGGTTGAGGACAGCCGCCATGCAGCACAGCAAGCACCGCTCAGCGCTTCGTCCCCTGTCCGTGGCGCTCGCCTGCCTCGGCTACGCCTGCTTGAGCGGCTGCTCGAGCGCCGACGAGGACCTCAACCGCTTCATCGAGACCACCAAGCACGAGCCCGGCGGGCGCGTCGAGCCGCTGCCCGAGATCAAGCCCTACGAGACTTACGTGTACGCGGACTCGGAGATGCGCTCGCCCTTCATGCCGAGCGCGCCGGGCGCCGGCGCGGGGCTGGCCGGGGTGCGTCCCGACCAGAAGCGCAACCGCGAGTTCCTCGAGCAGTTCTCGCTCGACACGCTCAAGATGGTCGGTACGCTGCGCCTCGCCGGCAGCATGTACGGCCTGGTGCAGACCAAAGACGGCCTGGTGCATCGCGTCTCGGTGGGCGAGCACATGGGCCAGGCCGAAGGCAAGATCACCGAGATCTCACCGTCCAAAATCAGCCTCGTTGAAATCGTTCCGGACAGCCTCGGCGGGTATATGGAGCGGCCCGCGGCGCTCGCCCTGAACGAGTAAAGGTCCAGCAGGGAGTCGTCGCAATGCATGCCTCAAGCCTCACCAAGCGCATCCTCGGCACCGCCGCCTGGGTCGTGATCGCGGGGGCCCTTGCGGTCGTCCCGGGCACGCCGGCGCTGGCCCAGGATCAACTGAGTCTCCAAGCCGTGGACGTGCAGCCCCTCGCCGGACAGCAGCTGCAGGTCACCATGCGGCTGTCGGGACCCGCGCCGCAGCCCTTGTCGTTCACCATCGACAACCCGGCGCGCATCTCCTTCGACCTGCCGAACACGACGCTGGCATTGCCTTCGCGGCGCATCGACGTGCACACCTCGGGCCTCGACACCATCCTCGCGGCCGAGACCAAGGACCGCACGCGCGTGGTGCTGAACCTCGACAAGCTGGTGCCCTACGATGCGCACGTCAACGGCAACAACATCATCGTGATGCTCGGCGGCGGCAGCGCGGCGCCGGTCGCGACCAGCGCCCCGGCCGTAGTCGGCAGCGGCGGCACCGTGGCCGCGAGCTCCGGCGGCGGCGGCATGCGCGAGCTGCGCTCGATCGACTTCCGCCGCGGCACCGACGGCGCGGGCCGCGTGGTCGTCAAGCTCTCCGATCCGCACATTCATATCAGCCTGAAGCAGCTCGGCAACCAGATCCTGGTGGACTTCAGCGACGCCGGCGTGCCCGCCAACCTGGTGCGCCGCTACGACGCGACCGACTACGGCACACCGGTGGTCGGCTTCGACGTCGCGCGCGTCGGCAACGGCGCACGCATCTCGATCAACGCCACCGGCGACTTCGAGCAGCTCGCCTACCAGTCGGACGACCAGTACGTGGTCGAAGTGGCGCCGCGCCGCAAGGCGACCGCCCTCGCCGAGGAGAAGCCGGTCTACACCGGCGAGCGCCTCACGCTCAACTTCCAGGACATCGACACCCGCGCGGTGCTGCAGCTGCTGGCGGACGCCAGCGGGCAGAACATCGTGGTGAGCGACTCGGTGACCGGCAACGTGACGCTGCGCCTGCAGAACGTGCCCTGGGACCAGGCCCTCGACATCGTGCTGAAGACCAAGGGCCTCGACAAGCGCCGCGACGGCAACGTCATCATCGTCGCCCCGCAGGCCGAGCTCGCCACGCGCGAGAAGGCCGAGCTCGCCGCGCGCAAGGACGTCTCCGAGCTTGCGCCGCTGCGCTCCGAGTACCTGCAGGTCAACTACGCCAAGGCGCAGGACATGGCCGCCCTCATCAAGTCGCAGAACAACTCACTGCTCTCCGCGCGCGGCCATGTCGCGGTGGATGAGCGCACCAACACGCTGTTGCTGCTCGATACCTCCGACAAGCTGGCGGACATCCGCCGCCTGGTCTCCACTCTCGACATCCCGGTGCGCCAGGTGCTGATCGAGGCGCGCATCGTCATCGTGAACAACGACTTCGAGCGGCAGATCGGCTCGATCTTCGGCGTCACCAACTACCAGACCTCGGGCGCCAACGGCCTGGTGGCCACAACCGGCAACGCGATTGGCACCGACACCATGGTGAGCTCGGCCATTGCCAACTCCCAGGCTGGCGGGCCGGTCACCCCGATCGCGCTCCCGACGGGCGCCGCGGCTCTCAACCGCTACAACGTGAATCTGCCGGTGCCCAACCCGGCCGGCACCTTCGCCCTGAGCGTGCTCGGCAACAACTTCCTGGTCGACCTCGAGCTGTCGGCGGCGCAGGCCGAGACCCAGGCGAACATCATCTCCTCTCCGCGGGTGATCACTGCCAACCAGAAGCAGGCGACCATCCAGCAGGGCGTGGAGATCCCGTACCAGCAGTCGGCCTCGAGCGGCGCGACCACCATCCAGTTCAAGGACGCAGTGCTGTCGCTCAAGGTGACGCCGCAGATCACGCCCGACAACCGCATCATCCTCGATCTCGACGTGCGCGACGACAGCGTCGGCACCGTGGTGGTCGCCTCGGGCGGTGTCAACGTGCCCTCGATCGACACGCGCGAGATCTCGACCCAGGTGCTGGTGAACGACGGCCAGACCGTAGTGCTGGGCGGGATCCTGCAGACCACCCAGCGCGAGGACGACACCAAGGTGCCGTTCCTCGGCGACATCCCGATCCTCGGGCACCTGTTCAAGAGCACCGACCACAAGGACGACAAGGACGAGCTGATGATCTTCATCACCCCGAAGATCGTCCGCGAGGGCGTCAACGTCACCAACTGACGCGCTCCTCGCGCTGATGCCCGCTGCGGCCGCCCTCGGGCGGCCGCAGCGTTTTCGGGGGGTGCCGGCGGCTGGAGATGGCGCGCGAGGGAGATGAGGACGCTGCCCGTCTCGGGCACGCTGCCGAAGTCCGGGCGCCGCGCACCCGGGTCGCCGATCGGCTGGCCGCCGATCCCCTCGGCCGGCCGTAGGCCGGGCGACCGGGGCGTTCCTGCGGCTCTACCCGGAGCCCTCGAGGCGCTCCTCAGCGGGGCGTTTGGGTATCCTTCGCCTCAAGGTGCTCGGCAAGACCAGCGTATTCCTCATCGGGCCCATGGGCTCGGGCAAGACCGCGGTCGGGCGCTCGCTCGCGCGTGCGCTCGGGGTGCCCTTCTACGACAGCGATGCCGAGATCGAGCGGCGCACCGGCGTCGACATCCCTTTCATATTCGAGAAGGAGGGCGAGGCGGGCTTCCGGGCCCGCGAGCGCGAGGCGATCGAGGCCCTCACGCAGCTCGAGCGCATCGTGCTCGCCACCGGCGGCGGGGCCGTGCTCGCGCCGGAGAACCGCCGGCATCTCGCCGAGCGCGGCTGCGTCGTCTATCTCGAGACCTCGGTGATGCAGCAGGCGGACCGCGTACGCCACGGGCGCAACCGCCCGCTGCTCGAGCAGGGCGACGTCGCCGGGCGGCTCGGGGCGCTCATGGACGTCCGCTCGCCGCTCTACAGCGAGACCGCCGACCTCACGGTGTCGACCGACGGCCGGCGGGTGCCGGCGGTCGTCGAGGAAATCCTCAGGCTCCTCAAGCAGGCCCCCGCGGCGCGCTGAAGGGAGCGCTCACGTATACTGACCGCCGAGCGCGAATCGCTTTGCTACAGCTCGCTGTGATTCCCCGCGCGCAGTGGACACCCTCAAGGTCGAACTCGGCACCCGCAGCTACCCGATCCTGATCGGCGCGGGGCTGCTCGCACGCGCCGAGCTGCTGCGTCCGCTCGTGCCGGGACGCGACGTGCTCATCTTGAGCAACACCACGGTCGCGCCGCTCTATCTGCCGGCGCTCGCCGGGAGCCTTGCCGCCCAGCGCCGCCTCGAGGTGGTGCTGCCGGACGGCGAGGTGCACAAGACGCTCGAGAACGCCTCGCGGGTGCTCGACGTGCTGGTCAGCAACCGTTTCGGGCGCGACTCGACCGTGATCGCGCTCGGCGGCGGCGTGGTCGGAGACCTCGCCGGCTTCGTGGCGGCCTGCTATCAGCGCGGCGTCGCCTTCGTACAGGTGCCGACCACGCTGCTCGCGCAGGTGGACTCGGCCGTCGGCGGCAAGACCGGCGTCAACCACCCGGGCGGGAAGAACCTGATCGGCGCCTTCCATCAACCGGTGGCGGTGATCTCCGACACCGCGACCCTCGCGACGCTCCCGCCGCGCGAGCTGCGCGCCGGGCTCGCCGAGGTGATCAAGTACGGCCTCATGTGCGATGCGGCGCTCTTCGAGTGGCTCGAGGCGCATATCAGCGAGCTTCTCGCCGGCAAGGCCGAGGCGCTTGCCCACGTGGTGCGCCGCTCGTGCGAGATCAAGGCCATGATCGTCGCTCGCGACGAGCGCGAGGAACGTGGCGACCGGGCGCTGCTCAACCTCGGCCATACCTTCGGACACGCCGCCGAGTCGGCGACCGGTTACCGCAAGTGGCTGCACGGCGAGGCCGTGGGCGCGGGGCTCGTCATGGCCGCGGCGATGTCGCGCGAGCTCGGCCTGGTAAGCCCCGAGGAGCTGGTGCGAGTGCATACCCTGGTGGAGCGCGCCGGACTTCCGACCCGCGGCGCAGGCCTCGCGCCCGCGACCGTGCTCGAGCACATGCGCATCGACAAGAAAGTCCTCGGCGGGCGGCTGCGCCTCGTGCTGCTGCGCCGGATCGGCAATGCGTTCCTGACCGCCGACTATCCGGAAGATGCGCTCGAGCGGACGCTCCAGGCGTACTGCGGCTGAGGCTCAAGTGAACGACGCCGCACCCGCCGCCTCAGCCCTGGCGCCCTACGCCGCGCACGATGAGCGCTCGCGCGGGCGGCGCCACCCGGAGCCGCGGCCGGAGCTGCGCAGCGAGTTCCAGCGCGACCGCGACCGCATCATCCATTCGAATGCCTTCCGGCGCCTCGTCTACAAGACGCAGGTGTTCGTGAACCATGAGGGCGATCTCTATCGCACGCGCATTACGCATTCGATCGAGGTCGCGCAGATCGCGCGCTCGGCGGCGCTCGCGCTGCGCGTGAACGAGGCGCTCACCGAGGCCATCTGTCTCGCGCACGATCTCGGGCACACCCCCTTCGGACACGCGGGCCAGGACGCACTCAACGAGTGCATGCGCGACTACGGCGGCTTCGAGCACAACCTGCAGTCCCTGCGCGTGGTCGACGATCTCGAGGAGCGCTACGCCGAGTTCCGCGGGCTCAACCTCACCTTCGAATGCCGCGAGGGGATCCTCAAGCATTGCTCGGTGCGCCACGCGCCCGAGCTCGGCGAGCTGGGCGAGCGCTTCCTCAAGCGCCAGCAGCCGGGACTCGAGGCGCAGATCGCCAATCTGGCCGATGAGATCGCCTACAACAATCACGACGTCGATGACGGCATCCGCGCGCAGCTCGTCACGGTGGACGCGCTGCGCGCGACGCGCATGTTCCGCCGCCAGCACGACGCCGTCATCGCGCGCTACCCCGACCTGAGCGAGCGGCGCCTCGTGCACGAGATCATCCGCCGCATGATCAATCACATCGTGCTCGATCTCATCCACACGACGCAGTCGCAGCTCGCGCAGGCGAAACCCACGTCGATCGACGAGGTGCGCGCGTACTCAAAGCCGCTCGCGGCCCTGAGCGACGAGTGCCGCGAGGAGCACCTCGAGCTCAAGGAGTTCCTGCGCGAGCAGGTCTACCGGCACTACAAAGTGCTGCGCATGACGGCGAAGGCGCGCCGCGTGGTGCGCGAGCTCTTCGATGCCTTCTTCAGGGACGTCACGCTCATGCCGTCCGAGCATCGCGACCAGGCGCTCAGAGCGGAAGCCGCCAATCCCAACACCGGCCGAGCACGCACGGTGGCCGATTACATCGCCGGAATGACCGACCGCTACGCAATCCTCGAGCACCAGCGTCTTTTCGACCCCGCCGAGCGCACCTGAGTGGGAACTCAGGGAAACCCCTAGCCCGCCGCCTAGTCGATCCGGTTTCCAGTTTCCGTGCGCCGTTTCACATCCGGCGCCGTGGGCTTATCCACCGGTCACCTGCGCGTAACCTCATGTTTCCATTTGATTTTGTCAGTCTCTCATGGCCTCCGGTAGCCCCGTCATGTCATTGTAAATTGACATAAGTGGCTGAACTGCTTAGAGTTATGTCATAAGAAAGCAGCTGCAGCATGAATAAAACGAGCGGAGAAAAAGAGGCAGTGCTGAGCGTCTTCGCTGCACTAGTGCAGCCACTCATGCGCGTCGCGTTCGAGTACGGAATTTCCGCGGGCGAGATCGCCGGAGTGGTGCGTCGCGTGTACATCCAGGCGCTCGAGGCTCGGCTGCGCGAGCAGAAGCGACCAACAACAGACGCGCGCCTTGCGGTGGTGGCCGGACTCGCGAAGTCGGATGTCAGCGCGCTGCGGGAGGCGTCGCGGTTGGGAGCGCCTCACAGCCTTCGCTCCACGGTAAGCCTTGACCAAGTGGCGAACCTGCTCACGGTCTGGCACACGCAGCCGGGATTTTCGGGAGCGTACGGTCTCGCGCTCGAGTTGGATCTGCAGCCCACGCCGGGCTCTCCGCGTCGCAGCTTCCGCGAGCTCATGGCAACAGCTTGCCGTGGTGTCGACGAGGACGCGCTGCTCGATGAGCTCGTGGCAGCGGGTTCTGTTGAAGTGATCGATGGCACGACGGTTCGCTGTCTGTCCCGCGCGTATCTCCCTCAGGGCGCGGACGTGAAGCGCATCGAGCGCATGGGTCGTTTCCTGGCGAGCGTGACTGCAAGCTTCGTGCACAACGTTATGCGGGCGAATACCGACCCGTTGTATTTCGAACGCGCGGTCACATCTGACGAACCCTTGTCGGAAAACGGTCGCGACAAGTTCCTCACTCTTACCGGCGAGAGGGCTCAGGAATTGCTGGCCGAGCTCGACACTTTCCTAACGCGCTTGGCGGTCTCGGAGCGAAGTGAGTCGGGTAAGAGGTACGGGGTCGGCATTTACTTTTTTGAGGATCAGCTGGGCGGCATGGCGGCAGAGGCGGAACCACAGAAACCGTCTGAGCAGGGCAGTCGCCCGGTTGTGCAAGAGATCGATGTTCTGGCGGGACTTGGTAATCAGAAGTAAAGGACTACGCAAATGGGGAGCAAATATATGAACGCGTCACGGTCGGTAATCCTGGCTGCGGTGGTGGCTGCGTTGGCGAGCGTGGCGAGTAACGCCGCACCTCTGGGTGCTCGGGGCATCAGCGGCAGCGGCGGCATTAGCGGCAGCGGCGGCATTAGCGGCAGCGGCGGTATCAGCGGCAGCGGCGGTATCAGCGGCAGCGGCGGTATCAGCGGCAGCGGGGGTATCGCTCGTTCACCGTTGGTGCATGGCTTCGGCGGGTCGCCGATGTTTCGTGGCGGCGTTGGTCGCGGCATCACTGGCAACGGAATGCAGCTGCAGCAGCGCGGGAACCTGAAGCTGCGTTAGCAACCGCCGGCCTTGGAGAGAGACCCCGCGGCACACCAAACGCCGCGGGGTTTTCTTTTTTGTCCTGGCAGCTCTACGAGATTCGGCGACTAAACCGCGTGCCCCGCTGACTCCCCATTCCGAAGCTACTTACTAATCGACTCTGCCCTTTTCTCAACGATTGCAGGTGAAATTCT
>DASYYF010000071.1:0-4920 GCA_035934055.1 Steroidobacteraceae bacterium
CCGTGACCACAACCTCCTGAAGCGGTGCTGCGGTAGCCTCTGCGGGCTGGGCCGGAGCTGTCTGAGCGTGCAGCGTCGTGACGCCGGCGGATGCCGTCATCGTCGCGAGCGCGAAACGCACAGCCTGTTGCAAGCTGCGACTGTTCGCCATGTTTTCTCCCCTAACTAGAATGCGAATAGACCTGCAAATGCGAAGTGATTTGCGAATCGTCCCCGCGCCCTCTGAGCGTACCGGCTCGTGCTTAGAGTCTTTACCGGGGCCTACGGGACCGGCCCGCATTAGAGCATCTTGAGTTCCTGTTGCCAAGCAGCAGCGCCGCCACGCAGCCGCCCGAGCGGGACTTTCCGGGGCGGGAGCCGCGAGCCCAGGCGGCTGTTGTATATGAACAACATCTCGTGATGATGTGAAATCAAGGGAAAATTAAGAGAAAAATGCGCTGCGTAGCGGCACTCAGCCGAACCAGCAGTTCGCGGCGACCGTGATGCGCACATCGCGCCCGTAGAAGGGGCTCACCTCGTGCATGACGTACGAGGGGAACACGATGATCTCGCCCTCCTCGAGCCGCACTTCGCGGACGCCGGGGGCGAAGGCGGGTCGCAGGGCGCGGTTGCCGGCATCGAGATAGCTGCCGGCGCCCGGGCGGGTGTCGAAGAACCTGAGCAACCCGCTCCCCGGACGGTCCGCGGGGGCCTCACCGGCCCGGACGCAATAGACCGCCGACCAGGACGCGAGCGGGTGATTGTGGGCGACGAAGGAGCCGGCGTAGCGGGTCAGGTGGTACCAGGTGTGGTTGTGCATCCTGAGGCGCGCGAGCTCCGCCGGCGCAAGGGTCGAGGTCTCGAGCACCGTGCGGGCCACCGAGTCCAGCATGAAGGACCTGAGCTCCTGAACGCAGCGCTCCGGCCAGCGGAAGAGATTGAAGCGGCTCTCGAACATCTCCGCCTGGGGAACATGGCTCGGCGTGGGGTTGCGGTACTCCTCGGTCTCACGGGCGAGGAACAGCGCCTCGAGCTCGCGGTTGAGGCGCTCGCAGGGCACGAGGCGTCCTTCGGCGAAGGGCACCGCAAAGCCGGCGCTCACCCTGAGGGGCGGATTCACCATGGGGGCGCGGCCTGCTGCCCCGGATTGGCGAACCGGACCCTTGCGATGACCAGCACCAGGTCGCGGTCGCTGCGATTCAAGGCGATCTCGTGCGCCAGATGGGCGGGGAACGCGGCCATCGCACCCGGCCGGGGCTCCCAGAGATGGTGGCCCCCTGCGAACGGGGAGCGCATGCGCGCGGTGGTCGCGTCGGCGAACATGCCGCTCAAGCGGCTCTCGTAGAGCCGCAGTCTCCCGCTGTCGGCGCGTCCGGCGGCCGCGGGCGGTGCCGCCACGCAGTAAATGGCGCACCAGGAGGCGAGGGCGAGAGTCTGCGCGGGCAGGCAGCCGTCCGGGCGGATGATCGCGAAGCGCGCGCGCGCCTGCACTCCCAGCTGGCCGAATTCCGCCTCGCTGTAAAGAGTGATGGCGCGGACCGCGGGGCACAGGCCCGCGAGGAGCGCGCCGCGCAGGGCGGCGACCGGCTCGTCGTGCCACTCGAGGAGATCCTCACGGCTCAGGTAGCAGAGCGGGTCGCGCCGTGCGGCGCTGTCGCGCCGTTCCTCGGTCGCCCGCTCGGCGAGCAGCGCAGCGAGAGACTCGTTGAGCGCGCTCTCGAGCGGCAGCGCAACTTCCGCGAACGGGGTTGCGAAGATCGGCATCAGTGTGGCCATGGGAGCCTCGAGCATCCTACGGCCCGGCGAGGTAGGCCGCGAGGGCCTCGAGCTCGCGGCGGTAGTGGCGCGAGCGTCCCGAGGAGCGCCGGTAGAGCGGCTCGCGCACCTGCCAGACGCTCGCGGTCTTCACCGCAGCCCCGCTCGGCGCCGGTGCCAGGCAGGCCTCATCCCACGGGAGGCCGCAGAAGCGCAGCAAGCGCTCGACCGCCGGGCGGGGATCGGACACCAGGTTGTCGTAGTTGAGCTCCAGCAGCCCGTCGGCGTAGAGCGCCTTCCAGTGCGCCATCAGCCGGCGGTACTCGCGGTAGTAGTGACCCGTGTCGAGAAGATCGAGCGCGTAGCCCAGCCGCTGATCGAGGTGCAGGAAGAAGATCGAGAGGCAGTTGTCGAGCGCGTCGCGCGTCGTGTACACGATCCGCGCATCCGGGAACAGCCGCTTGATGAGCCCGATGTGCAGGAAGTTGTCCGGGCGCTTGTCGGTGACGTATGCGGCGCCGGGGAAGAGCCGCGCGAGAGCGGCGCGATAGCGCTGGCCGAGCTCTGCGATCCGGCTTTCCGGCAGCGTGGCGAGCGCCGCGGGGTAGGGTGCGAGGTCCGAGCCTACGAGCTCGGGCAGAAACGGGAGCTCCCCGCCCGCGGTGACGAGCGGGTGGCGCGCCAGCAGCTGCTCGGCGAGCGTCGAGCCCGAGCGGAACATGCCGCAGATGAATATCGGGCGCGGACCGGGCGCCGCTTCCGGCGCGCCGCTGTTGTGCTCCGGCCTGCCGAACGCGCGGATCAGCTCGTCGGTGAAACGCTCCTGGCTGGCGCGGTCGTAGCGCGGTGCCGCGGGAGCGCTGGCGCGGCTCTCGCGGTTCGCGGCCTCGCAGGCGTTGAAGGCCGCCGCGTACTCGCCGCAGGAGTCGAGCGCCGCGCCGAGCGCAAATCCCAGGCTCGCGCGCTCGGCGGCGCTTGCCGCGGGGTCGGCGAGCGCCGCACGCAGACGGGCGATCAGCGGGTCATCGGGCCGCTCCACGCGATGCAGTGCGGCCGAGCGCGCCAGGCTCTCGAAGGCGCGGGAGTCGAGCTCGAGGATGCGCGCATAGGTCGCGAGAGCTTCCTCGCGCCGTCCGAGATCCTCGTGCAGGTTGGCGAGATTGTGCAGCGCCGGCAGGTAGCGCGGGTTGAGCGACAGGGCGGCCCGCAGCTCGCTCTCGGCGGCCGCGTCCTGCCGCAGGTGATCGGCGAGAATCACCGCGCGGTTGAGATGCACCTCCTCGGGCTGGCGCACGCCGCGCGCGAGCGCCTCGCCGTAGGAGGCGAGCGCCTCGTCGTAGCGGCGGAGCCTGCGCTGCAGGAGTCCCAGGTTGTACCAGCAGTCGGGCAGCTCGGGCCAGCGCGCGAGAATGCGCTCATAAGTGGCCGCGGCTTCGGCGAGCTGGCCGAGCTGCTCGAGCCGCGCGGCTTCGCGCAGGAGCGGCGCGGGCTCGCTCATGGCGCGGCCGGCGCGGCCGCCTGATCTATCCACAACTCGACCCGGTCGCAGCCGGCGACGGCGCGCCAGGCGGTGAGCTGCGGATCCCGCGCGATGAGCCTCTCCACGGCGTCGCGCTTGCCGGCGCCCGCGGCCACGAAGACGGGCTCGGCCACCTGCGCGAGGAGCTCCGGCGTCACGCTCACGGCGCAGAGGCCGTCGGGGCGATGCACGGCGACCGCCAGACGGCCGCGGGAGCGCTCGAGGTCCGCGGCGCCGAAGAGAGAGGCGGTGTGCCCGTCGGCGCCGAGACCGAGAAGCCCGAGCCCGATGCGCGTCCCGCAGCGCAGGAGCGCGGCGAGCTGACGCCCGTAGTCGCCGGCGGCATCCTCGAGCGGCAGCTCCGTCCGTACCCGCAGCACCGCCCCGGGCGGCAGCCCGAGCGCGGCGACGAGCGGCCGCGCCTGGTGGTAGTTGCTCGAGGGCGAGTCGGCCGGCACGTAGCGATCGTCCGAGAAGAGAATGTGGAGCCCCGCCTCATGCGCGAGGCCCGGGCGCGCGCCGAGCGCGCGGTACGCGGGCAGCGGGGTGGCGCCGCCCGAGAGCATGAGCGCGAGCGCACCCGGCGCGGCGACCGCGCGGGCGAGGCGCTCCTCGAGCGCCGAGTCGAGAGCTGCCCGCGAAGCGAAGCGGCGGGTGGCGAGCTCGGTCACGGCTCTCACTGCTCCGCGCGGGGGCGCTCCGTCACACGCGCCTCCACCTCGAAGGGACGATGGCCGCGCAGGCCCCGGAGACTCACCGTCGAGCCGGGCTTGTGCCGGGAGATGCGCCCGAGGACGTCCTGCGCGCCGCGCGGGGTCGCGCCGTCGACCGTGAGCAGCAGATCGCCCGGCTGCAGACCGGCCTGCTGCGCGGGACTCCCGAGAACCAGGTTCGCGACCACCACGCCCCCCTGCGCGAGCCCGAGCTGCTGCGCCTGGGTCTCCGTGATGTCCTCGGGCGAGATGCCGATCCACCCACGGATCACCCGGCCATGGTCGATGATGTCGGCGAGCACCCCGCGCACCAGATTCACGGGGATCGCGAAGCCGATGCCTTCGACACCGAGGCTCTTTGCGACCATGGCGGTGTTGATGCCGACCAGCGCGCCGCTCGAGTCGACGAGCGCCCCGCCGGAGTTGCCGCGATTGATCGGGGCATCCGTCTGGATGAAGTCCTCCACCGGCGCGATGCCGAGCTGCGCACGGCTCACCGCGCTCACGATCCCGTGCGTCACCGTGTGCGAGAGTCCGAGCGGGTTGCCGATCGCGAGCACGATGTCGCCCGGACGCAGCTGATCGGAGCGCCCGAGCGGCGCCACCGGCAGGAATTTGAGTCCCACGCTGAGCACCGCGAGGTCGGTGTCGGGGTCGCTTCCCACGACGTGCGCTTCGGCGATGCGCCCGTCGGCGAGCTGCACGCGGATGGCGTCGGCGTTGGCGATCACGTGGTGGTTGGTGACGATGTGACCCTTGTCATCGACGATGACGCCGGAGCCGAGCGTGCGCTCGATGCGCTGCCGGTAACGCGGCAGATACTCGCCGAACAGCTCCCCGAGCGAGGGGGAGAGGCGCTCGGTGACCAGCCGGTCGGTGTACACGTTGACCACCGCGGGCGCCGCGCGCTGCACCGCGTCGGCATACGAGGCTCGCGGCGGCAGGGACGCGGGC
>DASYYF010000074.1:0-4375 GCA_035934055.1 Steroidobacteraceae bacterium
CCGCTACGACTATGTGATCGCGCTGCGCGCGGTGGAGACGGTCGATTTCATGACGGCCCGCTGGTCGCGCCTTCCGTACGAGTTCCTCGACCACGTCTCGCGGCGTATCGTCAACGAGGTGCCGGGGATCTCGCGCGTCGTATACGACATCTCCGGCAAGCCGCCCGCCACGATCGAGTGGGAATAGCCCGCGCCACGCGCTCGAGGTATCCATGACTTCCAGACGCAGCTTTCTCAAGACCGGCGCGCTCACGGTCGGAATGGCCGGCGCAGCCGCGGCATCCGCCGCCTCCGGGAAGACCGCCATGACAAAGAAGTACCACGGCCCCCACGAGATGCCGACCGGGGTGACGCTGCTCGCGATGCGCAACTCCGACGGATCCGAGACCCTCGGCGCCAAGCTGGCGGACGACACCGTGCTCGACGTGCGCCGGGCCTCGCAGCTCCTCGGGAGGACGGCGCCGCTGACGCTCGAGGAGCTCCTCCGGGAAGGCAATGCGCGCGGGCTGAACGAGCTCATCGCCGCCGCGCAGACCTCGCGCCGGGCCGATGCGGCGCTGGTGAAGGAATCGTCCATCACCTTCGGCAGGCTGTTCGTGACTCCCGGCAAGATCGTGTGCATCGGGCTCAACTACCGGGCGCACGCCGCGGAAACCAGGCTGAAGCTCCCGAGCGTCCCGATCCTCTTCAACAAATACAACAACGCGCTCGCCGCCCACAACTGCACGATCAAGCTGCCGCCGCGCGAGGTGTCCTACAAGTTCGACTACGAGACCGAGCTGCTGATCGTCATGGGCAGGAGTGCCCGCAACGTGCCGGAGGCCGAGGCGCTCGACTACGTGGCGGGCTATTGCACGAGCCACGATTTCTCCGCGCGCGATCTGCAGCTCGAGACCCCGAGCGTCCAGTGGATGATCGGCAAGACGCTCGATGACTTCGGCCCCATCGGGCCCTACTTCGTGTCGGCGGACCGGGTCGGCGACCCCAACAATCTCAAGCTCGAGACCCACGTGAACGGCGAGCAGCGCCAGTCCTCCAACACCGGCAACATGATCTTCAATCCGCAGAAGCTCATCGCCTACATCACCAGGATGTGGACGCTCGAGCCCGGCGACATCATCTGGTCGGGGACTCCCGAGGGCGTCATCCTCGGCTACCCGAAGGAGAAGCAGGTGTGGCTCAAGGCGGGCGATAAGATCGAGAGCACGATCGAGAAGCTCGGCACGCTCAGGTTCACCCTGGCCTGAGGCCGCACTCGCGCGCTAGCCGCGGCGGCTGCGCCGCCCGCGCCGGCTCTCGCGCTCGCCCTGGCCGCTCGGCCGCTCGACCGGCGGCAGTGTCGCGGGCAGCGGCTGCTCGGTGGTGAGTCCCGCCCTGATGAGCCCGATCAGCTCCGCATCGAGGCGCGGGTCGGTCGGGGGCGATGAATAAGCGCCGAGGAGCCGCTCGACCTCCGCCTTGACCCGCTGCCCGAGGCTCCTGCCACCCTGCTGCAGCCAGGTCTCGCGGTTGATCCGATCGAACACCGGCCCGGGCAGATACAGCTCGCGCGGCCAGTAGCTGAGCGTGTGCGGGGCGGTGAGCAGATGCTTCTCGGCAAGCAGCTGGCGCACCAGATCGACGGTCGGCAGATCCTCCATGACGGCGAACTCGCGGCAGAAGTGCAGCGCCTGCCCGCAGAGCTCGTCATCGAAGACGAGCTTCTCGAGGCTGAAGGTCAGCACGTAATCGAGCATCCCGGGACCTGACACCGAGTTGACGCCGCTGATCGCGGCGAGCAGCGCCCCCGCGAAGCTCTCGGCCCCCGCCTGCGCGTCGAGAAACTTGCCCTCGCTCAGGGCCATGTAGCCCTGCGTCGGCAGCCCGAGGTGTTTGGCGATCTCCACGTAGGCGACGTTGAGGTGCAGCGTCTCGATCGCCGCCATGGGCGACATGGCCGTCTTCATGTGGAAGGTGGCCGGCGCGCCGCCGAAGAGCACCGGCGTGCCGGGCTTGATGAGCTGCGCCATCGTCACCCCGGCGAGCACGTCGGCGACGTGCATCACCGTGGCTCCCACCAGCGTCACCGGCGCGATGAGTCCCATGAGCGTCACGGGCACGATCTCGACCGGAATGCCGTACTCGGCGCAGTCCATGAGGTTCTGGCACGAGTCCTCGCTGTAGCGGTAGAAGCCGGTGGCCGTCACCGTGAAGATGGACATCGGGCGGGCGACGAGGTCGGCCTGGTCGCGGCGGAACAGCTGCATCATGCGGGCCATGCGCGGCACGCCGTGCTCGGTGAAAGCGCCCGACACCACGGGCTTGAGCGAGTTGCTGAGCACCAGATAGAGCCGCCAGGCGTCCGAGACCTGCGGCTCGATGTCGTTGGTGGAGAAGGCGGTGGCCAGGTAGCCGAGATTCTTCAGCCCATCCGCCACCCGCACGTACTCGATGAAGTCGTGCGTATTGGAAAGGCGCGTCTCGCCGCTGCGATGGTCGAGCACGTGCAGGCCGCTCGAGCCGGGAACGAAGTGCACCTTGTCGCCGCCGAGCTCGGTGTAGGGAGCACCGTCGCGGCCGAAGAGCGCGATGGTCTTCGGCGCGGTCTCGATGGCGCGCTCGACCACCTGCGGCGGAAACAGCACCCGCTCGGCGTCGTCGGCCGTGCGCGCCAGCTTGAGCCCGTAGCCGAGCAGCCGCTCGCGCAGCGGCGCCCCGCGCACCTCGATGCCGATCTCGGCGAGGATTCTCTTGGCCTCGCCGATGATCGGAGCGATCAGCTCATCGGGGACTACGCGCAGTTTGGGTCGCATCTTCCGGCGAGCTTACCGCAACTGCGCCCTGCGCCCCCGGCGGGCAGCCCCGGACGAACCGGCCGTGAGATGCGGGCGGTTCCTGCGTCGCCGCCGCGCAACGCGCACGGGCGACGTTACAGTTCCTTCACGCATGTCAGCCGCTCTCAAACTGTGACGTTGTGTGTTCCATAGGGTCTGCGCCGGTGCGTAGGCTGCCTCACCGTCAACATCAGGGTCGTGTTATGTTGAAGCCCTCACAGGTCAAGCTCGCCCCTCTCGCCGGACTGGCGCTCTTATGCACCGCGACCACGGCGCTCACGGGTTGCGTCGTTCGCGTCGTCGCGCCACCGCCCCCGCCCGCTCCGGCCTACGTGGCTTCGTCCCCGGCCGCAGACGTCGCGGATGCGCCGCCCGCGGATACCGAGGCGCAGGTGTCCGAGCCGCCGCCGCCGCTGCCGGTCTACGAGCAGCCGCCGGTTCCAGGTCCCGGCTACCTCTGGACTCCGGGCTACTGGGCGTGGGCGCCCGCCGGCTACTACTGGGTGCCGGGCACCTGGGTGATGCCGCCGCGCGTCGGTTTCCTCTGGACCCCGGGCTATTGGGGCTTCGTCGGCGGCGTGTACATGTTCCACGCCGGCTATTGGGGTCCGCACGTCGGCTTCTACGGCGGCGTGAACTATGGCTTCGGCTATGGCGGTGTCGGTTTCGCCGGCGGCCGCTGGGTGGGCAATTCGTTCGCCTACAACCAGTCGGTCACCAACGTCAACGTCACCGTCATCCACAACACCTACAACGAGACGGTGGTCAATAACGTCGCGGTCAACCGCGTGAGCTACAACGGCGGCGCCGGCGGCGTCGGCGCGACGCCCACCGCACAGGAGCGCAGCTACGCGCAGGAGCAGCACCTCGCGGCGACTTCGATGCAGCAGCGGCACGTTCAGCAGGCGGCCGGCAACCCGGCGCTGCTCGCGAAGAACAACGGTGGCCGCCCTGCCATCGCTGCCACGCCGCGTCCGGCGGCGTTCGATGCCCCCGGCGTCGTCGGCGCGCACGGAGCCGGCGCCCCGCCGCCGCACGCTCCGGCCGCCGCGAATGCGAACCGGCCTGCCTACGGCGGTCAGGCCGGCCAGAACCGCAGCGGTGCCTATCGTCCGCGGGGCGCCCGGGCGCAGGGTGGCAATCCCCACCCGCAGCAGGCGGCCAACGGCAAGGCGCAGGGACAGAAGCGGCAGCAGCAAAAGGTCGCGAAGCCGAAGAAGGGCCCGCCCGAGAACGGCCGGCGCGAGCCCGAGACGGCGCTTAGATAGGGATTCGTCCTCGAGCTATCGCCGGCGCGCATCGGCATGCGTCCCGCCGGCTGCTAGCGGTGCCGCCGGGCCTGGCCGCGCCCCTTGCGCTGCGGGGCGCGCGCGGCGCGGCGCTCCTTGTCGTAGGGATTCGCGTCGGTGCGGTATTCGACGACCACCGGAGTCGCGAACAGGTCGAAGGTCTTGCGAAAGAGATTGGCGAGATAGCGCGAGTAGGCCTCGGGAACCGAGGCGGTCTGATTGCCATGGATGACGATGCGCGGCGGATTGCGCCCGCCCTGGTGCGCGTAGCGC
>DASYYF010000086.1:0-3500 GCA_035934055.1 Steroidobacteraceae bacterium
GCCGATGCCGCTCTTCTCGGTGCGGTGACGGATGATCTTCTCCAGGCCGGCGAAAGCACCGCCGCAGATGAACAGGATGTTGCTGGTATCCACCTGCAAGAACTCCTGCTGCGGATGCTTGCGGCCGCCCTGCGGCGGCACCGAGGCGATGGTGCCCTCGATGAGCTTGAGCAGGGCCTGCTGCACGCCTTCGCCCGACACGTCGCGGGTGATGGAGGGGTTATCCGACTTGCGCGAGATCTTGTCGATCTCGTCGATGTAGACGATCCCGGTCTGCGCCTTCTCGACGTCGTAGTCGCACTTCTGCAGGAGCTTCTGGATGATGTTCTCGACGTCCTCGCCGACGTAGCCCGCCTCGGTGAGCGTGGTGGCGTCCGCGATCGTGAACGGCACGTTGAGGAGCCGGGCGAGGGTCTCGGCGAGCAGCGTCTTGCCGCAGCCGGTCGGCCCGATGAGGAGAATGTTGCTCTTGGCGATCTCGACGTCTTCCTTGGTACGGGCGGTGCCCGAGCGGGTCTGCAACCGCTTGTAGTGGTTGTAGACCGCGACCGAGAGCACCTTCTTGGCGCGCTCCTGGCCGATCACGTACTCGTCGAGTACCTTCTTGATTTCATGGGGCTTGGGGAGCTTGTCGCGGGCGCGCTCGGCGCGATCCTCGAGCTCCTCGCGGATGATGTCGTTGCAGAGCTCGACGCATTCGTCGCAGACGAACACCGAGGGGCCGGCGATGAGCTTCCTGACCTCGTGCTGACTCTTGCCGCAGAAGGAGCAGTACAGGAGCTTCCCGTCGTCGTGACGGTTGCGGGAGTCTTCACTCATCTGCGGGCCTCATAAACCTCTGATCCCCTGCCAACCCTGGCTTCGGTGGGTTCGCTGCAAAATTCTTATAGCAGGTGCCGGGACGCGACGCAAAGCAGGGGCGCACGGCTAACTGCCTGTTCGGGCGGGATTTGTATGACCGGTTTCACACTACTCTACAAACCGCCCTCCGCCGGCAGCGTCTGGCCGCCTGCGCCTCAGCCCGTCTTTCCCGTGGCTCCCGATGCGCCGGGCCCGGGGGCCTCGCCGCGCTTCTCGAGAACCTTGTCGATCAGGCCGTAACGGGCGGCCTCCTGCCAGTCCATGAAGCGATCCCGGTCGGTGTCCTGCTTGATGCGCTCGACGGTCTGGCCGGTGTGCTTGGCGAGAATCTTGTTCAGCCGGTCGCGGGTCTCGAGCATCTCCTTGGTCTGGATCTCCATGTCGGCAGCCTGCCCCTGAAAGCCGCCGGCGGGCTGATGGATCATGACCCGAGCGTGCGGCAGGCAGTAGCGCTTGCCGCGGGTGCCGCCCGCCAGAAGCACGGCGCCCATGCTGGCGGCCTGGCCGATGCAGATGGTGCTCACGTCCGGCTTGATGAATTGCATCGTGTCGTAGATCGCGAGCCCCGAGCTCACCACTCCTCCCGGGGAGTTGATGTAGAGCGCAATGTCCTTCTCCGGGTTCTCCGACTCGAGAAAGAGCATCTGCGCCACCACGATGTTCGCCATGTAGTCGTCCACCGGGCCCACCACGAACACCACCCGCTCCTTGAGGAGGCGCGAGTAGATGTCGTAGGCGCGCTCGCCGCGTGCGGTCTGCTCGACCACGATGGGGACTAAGTTCAGACCGCGTTCGTTCATGTGCTGCTCACTTCGCTTGGCTGTGCGTGCTCTTCGTGGCGTTGTGCCCCGGGACCAAAGCCCGTGAGCTCCTTGAAACTCATCGGCCGCTCGGTAATGCGGGCGGACTTGAGCGCCCAGTCGACCACCTCTTCCTCGAGGACCGCGGACTCGATCTGGCGCATCGCCTCGGGGTTCTGCTGATAGGCGCGCCGCGCCTCATCGGGATTCGGGTAATTCGCGACCAGATCGTCCAGACGCTCATTGAGGCGCTGCCGGTCGAGTTTCAAGCCCTGGGACTGCACGATGTGGCTCATGAGGAGCCCGAGCGCCACGCGCCTGCGCGCCGGCTCGACGAAGGGGTCCCTTGGGGGGATCTGGCTCGCCTCGCGCACCCCTAAACGCCGCGCCGCATCGATCTGCAGCGCCTGCACCTGCTCCTCGACCATGGCACGCGGCAGCTCGATCGGGTTGTCCCGGTAGAGCGCTTCGAGCACCTGAGTGCGCAGGCGCGCGCGGACTAAGTCGGCCAGCTCTTTCTCCATGCTCTTGCGGACTTCCGCCCGCATTTCGGGGAGCCCGCCCTGTTCGACACCGTACTCGCGGAAAAATGCCTCATCCACTGCCGGAAGGGACTGCTCCTCGACTTTCTTCACGGTGAGATGGAGCTCGGCGCTGCGTCCCGCGAGCGTCTTATGGGGGTGATTGACCGGGAACGCCGCGGTGATGGTGCGCTGCTCGCCGGCGCTCGCACCCTTCAGGCCCTCCTCGAGCTCCGGCATCGACTGGCGCGAGCCCAGGAGCACGCTCACATCCGTCGCGTCGCTCCCCTCGAACGCCTGGCCGTCGAGCCGCGCCTGGTAGTCGATTACGACGCGGTCCGTATCGCGGGCCGCCCGTGCAACCTCCGCGAACACCGGGCGCTGCGCCCGCATGTTCTCGATCATGGCGTCGATGTCCGCCTCGGTGACTTCGACCTTCGGGCGCTCGACGGCAATCCCCTCGGGCGGGCTTACCTTGATCTCCGGCAGAACCTCGAACGTGGCCGCGTATTTGAGATCCGTGCCCGGCCCCATCTCGATCGGCTCGATGCGCGGGCCGCCGGCGGGCTTCAGGTTCCGCTCGTTCACCGCCTGGGCGAAGGAGCTGCGCATCAGGTCGTTCACGACCTCGGCACGCACCTGATCGCCGAACTGCTTGGTGATCACCGCGAGCGGCGCCTTGCCGGGGCGGAAGCCCTTGAGGCGCGCGGTGCGCGACAGGCGCTTCAGGCGCTGGGCGACCTCGCTCGCGACCTCCGTGGCCGGGACCGCCACCTCGAGGCGCTTGCCGAGACCTCCCGTATCAGAAACCGAAACTTGCATCGTCGATCCTCAAAGCCTGCGCGGGTGCATGAAGCCCGGCGCCGGCTGCTTTACCTACGGTAAGGAGGAGACTGGTGCGAAAGGAGAGACTCGAACTCTCACGGGTTTCCCCACTGGATCCTAAATCCAGCGCGTCTACCAGTTCCGCCACTTTCGCCTTAGGCCGCTGCTTCTCCAGGTCAGACCTGGATGCAAATCAATACCTTTGGCCGCGCGTCGGGGCGGCTCGCATTATAGCGAATGGAAAGTGGTGGGCCGTGTAGGGATCGAACCTACGACCAAGAGATTAAGAGTAGCAGCGTTCGCGCGGCTGCTCACCTAACACACACGTAAACGCTTGATTCCATTGTAGGTCGGAAACGAGCCTTTCCGGGGAAATCCTCGCTTCCCGCGCGCCAGTGCAAATCGTGTGCAAATCGTCGCCGCTGCCCGGGGGATGACGCCCTACCCCCCGCTGAGCTGCACGCGCAAGGCGAGCCGCAGCGACCACCGCGCG
>DASYYF010000087.1:0-1977 GCA_035934055.1 Steroidobacteraceae bacterium
GCCGAGCTGAAGAGCGCGGCGGCCGTCGAGCACCAGAGCCAGGCGGCGCTCGCTCGCGGCCGCAGTCTCGCGGGCACCCCGGGGGCGGTGGCGGTCGAATCGCAGGAGTCGGCCGAGCGGCAGGCCGCCGTCGACCACGCGGCGCTGGTGTTGGCCGAGCAGCGCCTGTCTGCGACCTACGGCAGCAATGCACCGTGGAAGGACAACTACGAAAGTCCGCTGCTGGCCGCGCTCGCCGCCGGCTCGAGCAAGCTGGCGCGCGTCACTTTCCCCTTGGGTGCGCTCGGCGCGGCGACGCCCGCGCAGCTGCGCTTCTCGCATCTCGGCGCCACCCCCGGCAGCGGCAGCTTCGAATCCCTGTCGGTGTGGGCCGCTCCGGCGGACGCCAGCATTCCCGGCAGGAGCTTCTTCGCGCTGCTGAAGGGGAGCGATGCCAGCGAGGGCGAGCGGCTGCTGGCGCGTGCGTCGACGGGTCCGCCCGAGGCCGGCGTGATCGTGCCGTTTCCGGCCGCAGTCATCAGCGGCGGCAAGTACTGGTGTTATCTCGAGGTCAAGTCCGGCTCGTTCGTGCGCACGGAGATCGACACCAGCATGCCAACCGACGAAGGATACTTCGTCAAGGCGGGCGTCGCGCCGGGTGCGCAGATCGTCACGCGGTCGGCGGGAGAGCTGCTGGCGCGTGACATGAACCCCGGCACCGCGGCCGACTAGCCATGATGCGCGCGCTGGTCGCACTGTGCGTGCGACATTACGGCTCCGTGACCGCGCTGACGGTGTTGGCGCTGGCCCTCGGCTCGTGGGGCGCATTGCATGCGCCGCTCGATGTATTTCCGGAGTTCGTCCCCTCCCAGGTCGAGATCCAGACCGAGGCACCCGGCTTCGCGCCGCAGCAGGTCGAGGAGCTGATCACCAGGCCGATCGAGAATGCCGTCAACGGGGCGTCGGGACTCGCGACGCTGCGCTCCGAGTCCATTCCCGGACTGTCGGTCGTGACGATCACCTTCAGCGGCGACATCGACGTGCACGTCGCACGGCAGGGCATCTCGGAGCGGCTCGCCGAGCTCGGCAGCAGCCTGCCCGCCGGAGTCGGCACGCCGAAGCTGTCGCCGCTCGTGTCGAGCACCATGGATCTGCTCAAGATCGGGCTGCTGTCCGACAAGGCTGATGCCTACACGCTGCGCGACGTCGCCGACTGGGTGATCAAGCCGCGGCTGCTCGCGGTGCCGGGCGTTGCGCACGTCCTCGTGTTCGGCGGCAACGTGCGGCAGATCCACATCCTGCCGGACATGCGCAAACTGGCCAGCTTTCGTATCACGCTCAACGAGGTGGCGGATGCGGCGCGCACCGCACTGCCGCTGCGCGGCGCCGGCTTCATCGACACCTCCGCGCAGCGCGTGCTCATCCGCTCGCCGACGCCCGCGCCCGATGCACAGGCGCTCGGCGCCGCGGTGATCGCCACGCGCGGCGGCACGCCGCTGCTGCTGCGCGATGTCGCGGAGGTGCAAGTCGCGCCCGCCCTGCGCTCCGGCGACGCGCTCATCATGGGCAAGCCAGGCGTGATGCTGTCACTTGCGAGCCAGTACGGCGCCAACACCCTGAGCGTCACCCATGCGCTGGAGCGCGCGCTGGCCGGCCTCGAGCCCTCACTGCGGGCGCGTGGAATCACTCTGTACCCCGCCCTGCACCGGCCCGCCAACTTCATCGAGCGGGCGCTCGGCAACCTGGAAGAGTCGCTGGCGCTGGCGGGGCTGCTGATCCTCGCGGTGTTGTATCTGTTCCTGCGGGACTGGCGCGTCGCACTGGTCGCTTTCAGCGCGATTCCGCTGTCGCTGCTCGCCGCGGTCGCGGTGCTCGATCGCTTCGGCCTCACGCTGAATACCATGACCATGGGCGGGTTTGCCGTGGCACTCGGCGTGCTGGTCGACGACGCGATCATCGGCATCGAGAATATCCTGCGGCGGCTGCGCGAGAACGCGC
>DASYYF010000088.1:0-29285 GCA_035934055.1 Steroidobacteraceae bacterium
CCTCAGCATGACCACGCGACGCGCCTCGAGTGGACGCATCGTCAGCTTCCGCGCGATGAAGGACGGCACGCGGGAGGATTACCTGCTGCTCGATGAGTGCGAGCGCGCCTACGCGAGAGGTCTCGCCGACCGCGTGCTCGAGGCCTTACGCAAGCTCGATCACTCGGTCGAGGCTTACCCGGTGACTCGGCTCGGGCACTCACTCCAGGCGGCGACACGCGCGGCGCGCGACGGGGCGGACGAGGAGCTCGTTGCTGCGGCGCTGATCCACGACGTGGGAGACGAGCTCGCGCCCTATAACCATGCCGAGCTCGCGGCGTCGATCCTGCGTCCCTATGTGCGCCCCGAGGTGACCTGGATCGTCGAGCAGCACGGGCTCTTCCAGAACTACTACTACGTGCACCACCTGGACGGCGATCGCAATGCACGCGATCGCTACCGGGATCACCCGTGGTACGCCGCATGCGCGCACTTCTGTGCGGCCTGGGACCAGAGCTCCTTCGATTCCGGCTACCGCACGGAACCGCTCGGGTTTTTCGAGCCTCTGGTGCGGCGGATCTTCGCCCGCGCGCCCCACGATCCGCGTTACGTCTCCGGCCCGAGCGCCTGAAGCTCGCCGCGCGCAGTTGCGCTCAACGCGCGGTCCACCCATTCGATCCAGTGCCACACGGGCACCGCGCTCGCCGCGGCGAGGTGGGTGATGCAGCCGATGTTGGCGGAGAGGATCAGATCGGGCTTGGGAGCGAGCAGAAACTCGAGCTTGCGCGTGCGCAGCGTGTGCGACAACTCGCCCTGAAGGAGCGAGTACGTTCCCGCCGAGCCGCAGCACATGTGCGCTTCCGCCACCGGCAAGAGCTCTGCGCCGAGCGCCCGCAGGAGATCCTCGGTGCGCTCGGCGCAGCGCAGCGCGTGCTGCTGGGTGCAGGGCTTGTGGAGCGCGACGCGCGTCGGCGCGGGACTCGCGGCGCGGCGCTTGAGCGCACTCTCCTCCGGGGCGAGGAACTCGCCCAGATCGCGCGCCGCCGCGCTCACGCGGCGCGCTTTCCCGGCGTAGGCGGGATCGCGCGCGAGCAGATGGCCGTAGTCGCGAACGAGCGCCGCGCAACCCGAGGCATTGAGCACGATGGCTTCGACGCCCGATTCGAGATGCGGCCACCACGCGTCGATGTTGCGCCGGGCGTCCTCGAGCGCACCGTCCGGGTCGCCGAGATGGTGGCGGATCGCTCCGCAGCAGCCCGAGCGCCCCTCGATGAGCGCCTCGATGCCGAGCGCATCGAGTACGCGGGCGGTCGCCGCATCGATCGAGGGGGCGAGCGCGCCCTGGGTGCAGCTGTTGAGGAGCAGCACCTTGCGGGCGTGGCTGCGCCCCGGCCAGGCGCCCGCGGGACGGGCGGGGCTAAGCGTGGCGCGCAGCGCCGGCGGCAGGGCCCAGCGGAGCGAGCGCCCGAGGCCGAGCGTCGCGCCGAAGAGCCGGGGCCGCGTCAGTCCCTCGCGCAGCAGGGCATGGAGCGCACGCGTCATCGGGGGGCGGCGCACCTGGGCATCGACGGCGGCGCGGCCGATGTCGAGGAGCCGCGCGTACTCGACGCCCGAGGGGCAGGTCGTCTCGCAGTTGCGGCAGGTGAGACAGCGGTCGAGATGCAGCTGCGTCACGGGTGTCGCCGGGGCGCCTTCGAGCACCTGCTTGATCTGATAGATGCGCCCGCGCGGCCCGTCGAGCTCATCGCCGAGCAGCCGGTAGGTGGGACAGGTCGCGTTGCAGAACCCGCAGTGCACGCAGGCGCGCAGGATCGCCTCGGCTGCGGCGCCCTCCGCGGTGCCCTGAAACGCTTTCGCGAGGCGGGTTTCCATGCGCGCTCAGAGCCCGGCGACCAGCCGGCCGTGATTGAAAATGCCGTGCGGGTCGAAGCGCTCTTTCAGGCGCCGGTGAATGCGTAGTACGGGGGCGGCGAGCGGATGGAAGCGGCTGCCGGCCGTGCCGCCGCGCCAGTGCAGCGCCGTGCCGCCGGCGGCGGTCGCGATGCGGCGCACTTCGCTCGAGGGGAGCCCGCTCGCGTACCAGCGCAGGGCACCTCCCCACTCGATGAGGCGTGCGCCCTCGAGCGCGAGCGGCGCCGTGCCGGACGGGACCGACAAGCGCCAGAGGCTCGGCGCCGCGCCGAAGAGGGCGTGTCGCTGGCTGCGCAGCTCCCGCCACCACTCGGCCGCCGCCGCGGGCTCCACCTTCTCGCCGCCGAGCCGCGCGCGCGCAGCGCGCAGTGCCGCGGGCGCCCCCGAGAGGCGCAGGTACGCAACGCCCTCCCACCACGCCGTCGCCGAGACGGGCAGCGGCTGTCCGCCCCAGCGGTTGAACGCCTCGAGCGCCGCCGCCTCGCCGAGCTCGAAGCGCAGCGTCTCCTCCTCGCGCGGCAGCGGCATCACCTTGAGCGAGACCTCGAGGATGGGACCTAAGATGCCGAGCGATCCGCACAGGAGCCGCGAGACGTCGAACCCGGCGACGTTCTTCATGACCTTGCCGCCGAAATGCAGCGCCTCGCCGTCGATCGCGAGGAGCACGGCCCCGAGCACGAAGTCGCGCGCCGCGCCGGCGTGCGCGCGGCGCGGCCCGGAGAGGCCCGCGGCGATCACCCCGCCGAGGGTCGGATCGCCGCCGAGCGGCGGCGGCTCGAAGGCGAGGAACTGCCGGTGGGCCGCGAGCGCGCCCTCGATCTCCGAGAGCCGCGTGCCGCAGCGCGCCGTGAGGACGAGCTCGGAGGGCTCGTACTCGACGACGCCGCGGTAGCCCGAGAGGTCGAGCGGCGCTCCCTCGCAGCTCTCGCCGTAGAAGTCCTTGGTACCGGCACCGCAGAGGCGCAGCGGCCGCCGGGCGCGATGGGCCTCCATCACGGCGGTGCGCAGCTGCCCGAGGGCCCCCTCCATGCGCCTAGAATCTCGGCAGCTCGGGATGCGGCAGCGCGCCGCGGCGGATGTGCTGGCGGCCGTATTCGACGCAACGCGCGAGCGTCGGGATCGCCTTGCCGGGATTCAAGAGCCCCGGCGGGTCGAACGCCGCCTTCACCGCGAAGAACGCGGCGCGCTCGGCCGGAGAGAACTGCACGCACATGGGATTGAGCTTCTCGACCCCGACCCCGTGCTCACCGGTGACGGTGCCGCCGAGACGCACGCAGAGCTCGAGGATCTCGATGCCGAAGCGCTCGGCCTTCTCCCATTCGCCTTCCCTGTTGGCGTCGAAGAGGATGAGCGGATGGAGGTTCCCATCGCCCGCGTGAAAGACGTTCATGCACTTCAGGCCGTACCTCTCCTCCATCTGCCCGATCGCGCGCAGCACATCCCCGAGCGCCTTGCGCGGGATGGTGCCGTCCATGCAGTAGTAGTCGGGCGAAAGGCGGCCGGCGGCGGGAAAGGCGTTCTTCCTCCCCGACCAGAAGAGTAAGCGTTCGGCCTCCGAGCGCGATACCGAGAGCGCCGTCGCGCCGGCGCCCCGCAGCACCGACTCGATCGCCGCCACCTCCTCGGCGACTTCATCCGCCGTGCCGTCGGATTCCGCGAGCAGGATCGCCTCGGCGGTGAGGTCATAGCCCGCCTTGACGAAGGGCTCGACGGCGGCGGTCGCCTGCCGGTCCATCATCTCGAGTCCCGCCGGGATGATGCCCGCGGCGATGATCGCGGCGACGCCGTCGCCCGCCCGACCCACGTCGTCGAACGAGGCCATGACGACCTGGGCGCGCTCGGGCCGCGGGATGAGCTTGAGGAGCACCTCCGTGACGATGAGCAGGAGGCCCTCGGAGCCGAGCACGATCGCGAGGAGATCGAGGCCCGGCGCATCAAGCGCAGCGCCCCCGAGCTCGATGATCTCGCCCTCGACCGTCGAGCCGCGAACGCCGAGCACGTTGTGCACGGTGAGACCGTATTTGAGGCAATGCACGCCGCCGGAGTTTTCCGCCACGTTGCCGCCGATGGTGCAGGCGATCTGCGAGGAGGGGTCGGGCGCGTAGTAGAGGCCGAAGGGAGCGGCTGCCTCGGAGACCGCGAGATTGCGCACGCCGGGCTGAACGCGCGCCGTGCGCGCCACCGGGTCGACTTCCAGAATGCGATCGAAGCGGGCGAGCGACAACAGCACGCCCGCGGCGTTCGGCAGCGCGCCGCCCGAGAGCCCGGTGCCGGCGCCGCGCGCCACGAGCGGCACGCCGAGGCGGTGGCAGGTGCGCACCACGGCACGGACCTGTTCCTCGGTGCGCGGCAGCGCCACGAGCAGCGGCTGCTCCCGGTAGGCCGCGAGCCCGTCGCACTCGTAGGGCCGCAGCTCCTCGGCGCGGCTCAGCAGGCAGTCGGAAGGCAAGACCTCGGCGAGGGCGCGCGCCACCTCGCGGCGGCGCGCGGCCGTGGCAACGCCGTCGCCTGCAGCCGGCTCACCGGGGAGCGGGTGACGGGGGGCTTCGAGGGCGGCGGAGGGCACGCGGCTATGCTATCAGAGCCCGTTCTTGATCCGCGTCCGGGTGCGGGTCTTGAGGCGCTGGAAGCCGACGTCGAACTCCGCCGGGAGGAACGAGGTGCGAGCGCACCGCGGGCGGCGGATAGATCGCCGCATCCTCGAGGATCTCCGCGTGCCGACCGCGGCCGTGAGGCCCGTGTAACCGGGACCGCGTCTGACGGAGAGGGGCCGGGTGCTCATCTGGGTCTCGATGACCTTGAAGTACACGGCGTAGCGCTCCTCCGTAGTCAGAAAGGACTAGCTGGGCGGCCCTTCGGCACATAATGGACCGCGTGACAAAGGCTTCAGCATGGTCGCCGCCGCTGCGGAGCAGATGCTCCCGCGTGGCCGCTGCAGCCGCGATCCACTGTCGTTCCACCCGTTAGCATGCTCACCGAAGCAAGCAGCCCCGCACTCCGCGTCTCCCTCGACGCCGCTTTGCACGCATGGGAGGAGGAACTCTCCGAGCCCTGCGCGGGAGCCGCAATCCCTCGAACCATTCATCAGACCTTTCCGGCCCGCGCAATGCCGGTAGTACTCGAGCAGAATCTGGCGAAGATCAAATCACTGAATCCCGGGTGGGAACACAGACTCTACGACGACGCCGACATAGTCGAGTTCATCCGGTCCGGCTACGGACCGAGGGTGCTGGCGCAGTACGAGCGCATCAATCCAAAGTATGGCGCAGCAAGGGCGGACCTCTTCAGATATCTGCTGATGTACCGAGTCGGCGGAGTGTATCTCGACATCAAGAGCACCCTGCGAAGGCCGCTCGATGAAGTACTTCTTCCCGAGGATGTGTATGTGCTCTCGTACTGGAGGGGAGCGCGGTTCAGGGGTTGGGGCGACTACAGAATTCTCCGACCGTTCGGGGGCAGGGAATTCCAACAGTGGCACATCATTGCGGCCGCAGGTCATCCGTTCTTGCGCGCCGTAGTAGCACGAGTGCTCAATCATCTCGAGACTTACAACCCGCTCATTCACGGTACGGGCAGAATGGGTGTCAACTGGTCGACCGGACCGATCGCCTACACACTGGCTATCGGCCCGCTGCTCGCCCGGCATCGGCACCGAATCGTCGGCGGTCACGACGAACTAGGCCTGGAATATACGGTTTTCGGCGCTGCGGACGGCGCACACAAATCCGTCTTTCGCCACCATTACTCGGACCTGACCGAACCTGTCGTTCGGTTGCGCGGCGCGAGAAAGCTGGCGTGGTCCTTGCTCGGCCCGATCAAGGTCCATCTCGTATACAGATTGCAAAGGATCCACGCCGCGATCGCACGGCGCATTTCCCGAGTTTGTAAAGTTGGCGTACGAGGGCTGAGCGTGAGGGGCCGCCGCGGCAGGCTATAGACGGTTGTATCCGTCGTGCACGCGACTACGACAGAGGCCGTGTGCTCGTCTCGATGACCTTGAAATAGACGGCGTAGCGCTCATCGAAGATGCGGTTCAGGGGAACGAGCGTGAGGTCGTCCTTCTGCCCGCGGGTGCGAAACTCGAGGCTCCGCCCGGCGACGGGCGCGAGCCAGCTCCCGGGATCCTCGGAGCGCACGGCGAGCGGCGCGACGGCGACGGGCTCCGCGGTGTACTCCGGCACTTTGCGCGGCCGCGTGGGCGGCGCGCGCAGATTCCCGGGCGTGAGTCCCGCGGTGCCGAGGCGTGCAGCGAGCACGAGCGGCCCGTACATCACGGCCTGGATCGAGGAATCATCCGGCATGGGCGCGAGGTGGAGCCGCATCGGCAGTCGCACCATGAGCGTGTCGTTCTCCCTCCACGTGCGCTCGACGCTCAAGTAACTCCCGGCATCCGCGCTCTTCGCGAGGGGCCGGCCGTTGAGCTGCGCTTCCGCGCCCGCCGTCCAGTAGGGCACGCGGACGTGGAGCGCGAGGCGCGTCGGGCGCGGTGCGTGCACGGTGAGCCGCAGCGTCTCCTCATCCGGAAAGCGTGTGTCGAGCGTCAAGCGCACGCCGCGCTCCGCCCAGGCGAGCTCGGAGGGCACGAAGAGGTTGACGTACACGCCCTTATCGTCGTGGAAGTAGATGCTGTCGCCGAGCTTGGCGAAGGATTCGGACATGCTGCCGGTGCAGCACCAGAAGTCGTGGAGCGGCGTGCCGAAGAGCTTCCAGTAGCCGCCCGCGAGCGGCAGGTAGTAGAGCTTGTCGCCGTCGGCGGGATGCTGCACGCCGAGGATGCCGTTGTAGTAGGTGCGCTCGTAGTAGTCGCCGAGGCGCGGATCCGCGGTCCAGGCGTAGAGGTGCCGCGTGAGCTTCTGCATGTTGTAGGTGACGCAGGACTCCTCGGTATAGCCCGAGAGCTCGTGCGCGAGGATCCCGGGCGGCGTGTTCCACGACTCGCCGTTGCTCGTGCCGCCGGTGCAGTAGCAGCGCCGCTCCGCGACGGTGCGCCAGAAGTGCTCGGCCACGTCGTGAAGTCGGGTGTCCCCCGCGACCTCGTAGCCGCGCGCCGCCCCGATGATCTGCGGGATGGTGGTGTTGACGTGCAGCCCCTGCAGCTCGTCGCGCCCCGCGGCGAGCGGCGCGAAGATCCGCTCGCGGTCGAAGCGCTGCGCCACGCGCCGCCAGCGCGCCTCCCCGGTGTACGCCGAGAGGTTAAAGAGCACCTCGTTCATGCCGCCGTATTCGCGCTCGAGCACCCGCGCCATCTCTCGATCGTCGAGCGGCTGCGCCCAGCGCTCGACCCAGCCCGCCATCCTCTCGAGCGTAGCGAGCGAGCCGCGGTCGGCGCTCAAGGTCGCGGTATCGAAGAGCCCCGCCATGATCTTGTGCAGCGTGTAGAACGGCGCCCATGCCGGCTGTCCGGCGCGCAGCCGATCGAAGAGATCCACGGGGAAAGCGCTCAAGTACCCGGTGCCGATCGCGTCCTGGCACTTCGCGAGCTCGGCCGCGAGGCCGACGCCGCGCTCCCGCACCTCCCGATCCCCCGTCTGTGCCGCGAGCAGGGCGCACGCCGAGAGATAATGCCCGGTGAAATGCCCGCGCAGCTCGTTGTCCGGCGCCTCCCAGCCGCCGAGGGGCGCAGCCTGGCTCGGCAGCTCCGCCGTCACGCGAAACATGTGCAGCAGGCGGTCTGGATCGAGTGCCATGAGATAGCGGCGATTGGTCTCGAGCGCCTCGAGCACGGGCCCGGGCTTAAGCCGCACCGCGGTGAGATCGAACGGCCGCACCTTGAAGTGCGCGCTCTCCTGGCGCGAAAGCTTGCCCGAAAGCTCCGGAAGCGCCGCGCGCAGCGCGCGCGGGAGGAGCGGCGCCGCGGCGGCGAGCGCCGTCATGGACAAGAAGTCACGACGTGGGAGTCGGGTCATGCAGCGTAAGGCTGTTATCCTACTCCGCCAGGGGGTCCCATGAGCAGGTTGAGCCGCGCCCGCGTCCGCCGTCCTCTTTACGCCGCCCTCGCTGTCCTCTCTCTCGCCGCGCCGCTCGACGCGCTCGCCGAAACTCATGCGGTCCGCACGCCGATCACTCACGAGAAGCTCTGGATGATGAAGCGCGTCGGCGCTCCCGTTCCGAGCCCGGACGGCAAGTGGGTGGTGTTCCCGGTGGTCGAGCCTTCCTACGAGCCTGACAAAGAGGCGAGCGATCTGTGGCTCGCGGCCGCCGACGGCAGCACGCCGCCGCGGCGCCTCACCCACACGCGCGCCGCCGAGAAGGGCGTCGCCTGGTCGCCCGACAGCCGCGCCATCGTCTTTGCAACCAAACGCGAGGGCGATGAGGCGGAGCAGATCTACCTCCTCGATCTCACCGCCGGCGGCGAGGCGCGCCGGCTCACCAACCTCTCGACCGGCGCGGCCCATCCGCAATGGCGCCCCGACGGCAAGGCGCTCCTGTTCGAGTCGCTCGTATACCCGAACGCGCTCGATGACGAGGCCAACAGGAAGATCGCCGCCGAGCGCAAGGCGCGCAAATACAACGTGCGCGTGTACGAGCACTTCCCGGTGCGCTACTGGAACCAGTGGCTCGACGACCGGCGGCCGACGATTCTCGTCGAGTCGCTCGAGGAGGGTGCGGCTGCCCGCGACATCCTCTCGCCGACCAAGCTCGCGCAGAGTGCCGGTTTCGACGGCGCGGCGCGGGGCGAGGAGCCGGTGTCGCTGTCCGCCGAGTGGAGCCCGGACGGCAAGGAGATCGTGTTCGTGGCGACCACCGAGCGCTGGAACGCAGCCTTCGCCCACGTTCCCTACCGGCTATACCGGCTGCGGGCCGAGGGCGATGCGGAGCCCGAGCCCGTCTCGCCCGCGCCCGGCAACTACGCCGAGGTCACCTTCGCTCCGGACGGCCGCTCCCTGTTCTTCAGGTACGCGCCGCAGGATGAGGAGATCTACCACCTGCCGCGCCTCGAGCGCATCTCCTGGCCCGCGGGCGGCGAGGCGACGCTGGTGACGCGCGATTTCGACCACGAGGTCGCGGTCTTTGCGCTGACGCCGGACTCGAAGACCGCGTACCTCATCGTGCCGGAGTCGGGACGGGAGAACCTCTGGCGCGTGCCGAGCGCCGGCGGCACTCCGGTGCGGGTCATCGCGCACGAGGCGGGCGGCTACACGGCGCTCGCGAGCGCGCGCAAGTCAGCGGCTCCGGTCCTCGTCGGGAGCTACGGCAGCTCGGTGAGCCCGGCCGAGGTGGTGCGCATCGACCCGGCGACCGGCAAGCACAGGAACCTCACCGAGATCGACACGGCGGCCGCCGCCGCGATCGATTGGCAGCCGCCGCGGCACTTCACCTTCATGAGCGCCAGGGGGCGCAGCATTCACACCATGCTGGTCACCCCGCCGGCCTTCGATGAGTCGCGGAAGTATCCGCTGCTGCTCCTCATCCACGGCGGCCCCGCGAGCCATGACTCCGACCAGATCGGCCTGCGGTGGAACTACCATCTGCTGGGAGCGCCTGGCTATGTCGTTCTTACCGTCGACTACACCGGCTCGACGAGCTTCGGCGAGAAGTTCGCGCAGCAGATCAAGCTCGATCCCCTGAAGACCCCGGGCGACGAGGTCAATCAGGCGGTCGACGAGGCGCTCGAGCGCTTTGCCTTCATCGACGGCACGCGCATGTGCGCCGCCGGAGCCAGCTACGGCGGGCATCTCGTCAACTGGCTCGAGGCCACCACGACCCGCTTTCGCTGCATCGTGAGCCACGCCGGAGAGGTGGATCTCACGACGCAGTGGGGCGAGAGCGACTTCAACTACGGCCGCGAGCTCGCCAACGGCGGCCCGCCCTGGGCCGGCAATCCGCTCTGGCGCGAGCAGAGCGCCATCAGCTACGCGGCGAACTGGCAGACGCCGATTCTCCTCAGCATCGGCGAGCGGGACTACCGCGTGCCGATCGGCAACACGCTCGAGAACTGGAGCACGCTGCAGCGCATGCAGGTGCCGAGCCGGCTCCTGGTGTGGCCCGACGCCTGGCACTGGATCCTCAAGCCCGAGGACAGCCGGCACTTCTACGAGGAAGTGCATGCGTGGCTCGCGAAGTACCTGAAGGGCGAATGAGATCCCTTATGTCAAGCGGCAAGCTTGCCGCCACGTCGAGCCAGGCGACCGGGAAGCTTGGAGCAATGTGTCGTGTGAGCTAGCATCGATCGCGCATGCGACTATCGGTTTCTCAAGAACAACACGCCGAGGGGACCAGCCGCAGGTTGCGTCTTACCGAGACGACGGACGGTCGTCCGATAGAGATTTATTTTGATTTCGTCGGCGAGTCGTTTCCGCAGCCGCTCGTGCTGGATGGCTTCGTCAATGCCGTCATTTTCCATGCCATGGGCTCCAAGCAGGACGTCCATGTCGAGGGCCCGATGACCCGATCGGCATTGCTCAATCTGGCGGCTTTCCAGGAAGCCTGGTGCCGCTGGAAGCCGGACGTCTACAAGCCGATCAGGATCGAGCCGCTGTCCGTCACCGACGATCCCCCCCGCGCCGAGGCTCGGAGCATCGCGGCATTTTCCGGCGGCGCGGACGCGATATTTACGGCTCTCCGCCATGCAGACGATCAGTTTGCCCTCAATTCGGTGATGCTCGTTCACGGCTTCGATGTGCCGACGGACCGCGCCGATCAATTCAGCAAGCTGCTCGAGCGGGTGCGGCCATTGCTGGATCGCCTCGATCTGCGACCGCGAGTCGTGCGCACGAATATTTCAGAACTGCATCTTCAGGACTGGTTTGACAGCTTCCTGGCGCAGATCTCCTGTTGTTTACACAATTATTCGCACGAGTTTCGCTTCGGCCTGACGGGAGGCGGGGAACCCTACGACGCGCTCGTGCTGCCGTGGGGTCAGAACCCGTGTACGGATTACCTCTTGTCCGGCGACCGCTTCTCGATAGTTCACGACGGAGCCGGGTTTTCGCGGACCGAAAAAATTGCGGTCATCGCCAAGGATCCTGTTGCGACCGCGGCACTGAAGGTCTGCTGGGAAGCGGCTGATCTGTCGACTAACTGCGGAACTTGCGAAAAATGCGTTCGCACCAGGTTGAACTTCAAGGCCGTTGGAATGGACAGCCCGTCGTGCTTTGCCGGTGAGATTACGCCCGACCAGATACGCCGTATCCGCTTCGGCAACGAATCCCAGCGCGCGGGGTGGCGGGAGATATTGGACTACGCAGAGGGCCACGCGTTACAGGGCGAGTGGCTCGATGCCATGAAGGAGTGCTTGCGTTACGATGAAAAGGGAATGGTGGGGCGCGCGGTCGCTCACCTTGCGCAGGGCGATTTCCGCGTGCTCTCAGAAAAGATCAGGCGCAAGTTATCGAGCCCCGTAAAGGGTTGATCGGGCATCCAAGGCGCGCCGTCAGCCTACGGCGGACTCCGATCGCCCGCCCCGAGCGGGCGCTGCATCAGCACAGTGTCCACCCAGCGCCCGAGCTTCCATCCCACCGAGGCGAAGGTGCCGATGGACCGGAATCCGAGGCGCCGGTGCAGCGCGATGGAGGGTGCATTGGCGCTGTCGCCGATGACGGCCAGCATCTGCCGCCACCGCCCCCCTTCACAGCGCTCGATGAGCGCCGCAAGCAGCGCGCTGCCTATCCTTGAGCCGGTGAGGCCCTGCTCGACATACACCGAGTCCTCGATCGTGTAGCGGTAGGCGGGACGCGTCCGGTAGAGGCTCGCATAGGCGTAACCCACGACCTGGCCGTCGAGCTCGGCGGCGAGGTAGGGGAGGCCGCAGTTGTGGACGGCGGCGCGGCGCAACCGCAGCTCCTCGATGGTGGGCGGAACCTCCTCGAACGAGGCGAGACCGTACTGCACATGGTGCGCGTAGATTCGTGCGATGGCGCCCAAGTCCGCCTCGGTCGCATCGCGGACGCGCGCCGCCGGGCTCGGTCGCGGAGGAGACACTGAGATCGCCCGGCCGTGATGGCTCGTCATGCGAAGGGCGGTGCAACTGCCGTGCCACGCCCGCGCGAGAGACCGGCTGGCGTCACGCGCCCCTAACCTGTGGTGCAGCGCTCGCAAGCCAGGCGATCCTGGGGCACAGCCGCCGCGGATCGCACCAAAGCGGTGCGCGCGGTGCAGCCGTCGCTTAGTATTCTGACAATCGAGGGGGTGTCACGTGATGCGCAAGGTGTTGTCCGGGATTTTTCTTCTCACCGCGATCAGCATCGCTCTCGGCGCGTTCGGCCACGGCAGTCAGTGGCCGCGTCATGTGCTCCCGGCCCTCGAGGGCCTCGATCCGCGCGTGGTGCAGCTGCTCGCGCTCGTGTGGTACTGGGTGAGCGGCGCCATGCTCGCTCTCGGGGTGCTGCTGGTGTGGACCTGGTGGCGGATGGGACGCGGGGAGAGGAGTGTTGCGTTCATCCCCTGGATCGTCGGTGTCTTCTACTTCGTGGAAGGCATCTGCGGCGCGAGGTATCTCGGCGCCTTCTTCCTCCTCTTCGTGGTCCAGGCGGTGCTGCTGTGGGGCACGACGCTCGCTCTCACGCGCGTGCGCTGAACGTGACCGGCTTCGCCTTTCGGCTGCGAAGCCCGTCAAGGAATGAAGAGCCGCGGCTTCTTAATGTTAACTTGCGCTTGGCAAACGCCGCGGATTGTTAAATCTTCGCTCGTATGTCGCATGCATTACCCGCCGAACTGCCCATGCCGCTGATCGAGCGTCTGCGCGCCGAGGGCATCGCCACGCTCGAAGCCTGGGTCGCGCTCGGGCGCCGTCGCCGCCAGATCTTCGGCGTGACGCGCGCCGCGGTCGAGCAGCTCGACGCGCTCGCCAGGGCGGCGCTCCGCTCCAAACCCTGAAAGAGCTGCTCCCGCCGGCGGCGCTCAGCGCAGCGGGCCGGCACCTTCCACGTGAGACAACGCGACCGCGTGCGGGTGCTCGTGTGCGCCCGTCAACGCGGCGATCGGCAGTACGGCCGTCCACAGCCCGCAGGCCACCAGCGCAGCACCGGCGAGGCGTGCCAGCGAGCCGCCGGGTCCCGGCAGCCGCGCCCCCGCCCAACTCAAGCCCGCCATCGCGGGCACCGTGCCGAGGCCGAAGGCGATCATGATGGCAGCCCCGCTCGCGGCGCCGCCGGCGACCGCCGCGGCCAGGAGCACCGAGTACACGAGGCCACACGGCAACCAGCCCCACAGCAGCCCGAGCACGAGCGCGCGCGCCGGAGGTGAGGCGGGGAGCGAGCCGCGCGCGAGCGGCGCGACGCGCCGCCACAGGTGCGCTCCCCAACGCTCGGGAAGCCGCAGCCAGCGCGCGCGCGAGCTGCCGCTGAAGGCGATGTCGAGTCCGATCACGACGACCACGGCCGCGGTAGCCAGGCGCAGGATCGCGCTCCAGCGCGAGGTGGCGAAGGCGAAGCCGGCGGCGGCGCCGAGCGCCCCGGCGAGGGTTCCTGCGGTCGCATAGCTCGCGATCCGCCCGAGGTGATAAAGGAGCAGCCGGCGGCTGCGGCGCGCGCCGCCCGGCACGCTTCCTAAGGCCGTGGCGATGCCGCCGCACATGAGCGCGCAGTGGGTGCTGCCGAGGAGGCCAGCGAGGAGCGCCGTCAGCAAGGTGAGCTCAGGCATCGCGGGAGTCGCCCGGCGCGGGCGGCGGCGCGCGATCGTCATCGAGGAGAATCTGCACGGCGGGCGATTCGAGGTCGTCGAACTGCCCCGAGCGCACCGCCCAGAAGTACGCCCAGACCGAGAGCGCGAGCAGCCCGAGGCCGAGCGGGATCAGGAGATAGATGACGTTCATGCGTGCAGCGCCTTGGCGAGGGGCGGAGGCTGCGCCGGGGAGCGGCCCGGCGCCCGATCGAGCAGGCGCAGGGCATTCACCACCACGAGGAGCGAGCTCCCCGACATGCCGAGCACCGCCATCCAGGGCTCGACCAGTCCGGCCGCGGCGAGCGGCAGCGCCGTGAGATTGTAGAGCACGGCCCAGGCGAGGTTCTCCCGGATGATCCGCAGCAGCCGCCGCGAGGTCTCGACCGCCGAGCTCAAGGGCGCGAGTCCCTCGCCGAGCAGCACCAGGTCCGCGCTCACCTTGGCGAGCTCGGTGCCGCCCGCGATGGCGACCGAGACGTCCGCCGCGGCGAGCACCGGTGCGTCATTGACGCCATCACCCACCATGACCACCCGGTGACCTTCGCCGCGGAGCTCGCGTACCAGCGCGAGCTTGCCGTCGGCCGTCAGGTTCGCATGGGCGGCAACGTTGCCGAGCTGCCGCGCCGCCGCCGCGACCGGACCTGTCCGGTCGCCGCTCGCGATGCCCGGGACGAGGCCGAGCGTGCCGAGGCGCTCGAGGGTCGCACGCGCATCGCAACGGAGAGCGTCGCTGAGCTTGAAGACGGCCAGGGGACCCGCCGCATCGGCGAGCACGATGCTCGTGTGATCGGGATCGTCCGCGATCGCCGTGACGGCGTGCGTCGAGCCTTGCAGCACGAACTCGCGCCGGCCGAGGCGGTAGCGCACGCCGTCGATCACTCCCTCGAGCCCGCAGCCGGCGACCGACCTGACCTCGCTCAGGTTTGCGGCCGGTGTCAGATGCGCGAAGGCACGCGCGAGGGGGTGGGCCGTATGGCCTTCGAGAGCCGCCGCCACCGAGAGGCACTGGGCCGCCGTCAGGCGCGCATCGAGCGTGAGGACGCCCTCGAGACGCGGCTCACCGCGCGTCAGCGTGCCGGTCTTGTCGAAGAGGATGCGATCGGCGCCCGCGAGGCGCTCGAGCGCACGGCCGCGTGTCACCATCACCCCGGCACGCGCCAGGCGGGTAGTGGCGGCGGCGAGCGCGGCCGGCGTGGCGAGCGAGAGCGCGCAGGGGCAGGTGACCACGAGCACCGCGAGCACCGTTGGGAAGGCACGCGCCGCATCCGCGTGCAGCCAGTAGAGTGCGACGCCCGCGGCGAGCAGCAACACGGCGGTCACGAACCAGGCGGCGACGCGGTCGGCGAGATCGGCGACCCTGGGTCTCGAGCTGCGGGCGCGCTCGAGGAGGCGCGACACGGCCGCGAGCGTCGAGTCCTGGCCGACACGCGCCACGGTCATCTCGACGGCCCCGGTGAGGTTCAGCGTGCCGGCCGTGAGCTCGTCCCCGGAGCGGCGCACGTGCGGCGCCGATTCGCCGGTGAGGAGCGATTCGTCCACCTCGGTGCTGCCGCACTCGATCCGGCCGTCCGCCGGCACGCGCTCTCCGGGGAGGACGCGCACGCGGTCGCCGGCGCGCAGCTCGTCGGGCGTGACGCGCTCGGCCTCGCCTCCCGTCAGGCGCAGCGAGCTGTCGGGCAGGAGGCGCGCGAGCGCATCGTGCTGCAATCCCGCGCGGTGCCGCAACGACATCTCCACGTAGCGGCTGGCGAGCAGGAAGAAGGTGAACATGACGACGGAATCGAAGTACACGGCGCCGTGCCCGCGCAGCGTCGAGACGACGCTCCAGAGGTAGGCCGCGCCGATCGAGAGCGCCACGGGCACGTCCATGCCGGGCCGGCGGGCGAGGAGGCTGCGCCACGCGGAGACGAAGAAGGGCTGCGCGGCGTAGAGCACCACGGGTGTGGCGACGAGGAGGCTGACGAAGCGCAGGAACTGCTCGAGATCCGGCGCGATGCCCTGCATGAGTCCGGCGTACAGCGACACGGCATAGGTCGTGACCTGCATCATGCCGAGGCCCGCCACCCCCAAACGCCTGAGCGCCGCGCGGCGCTCGGCGGTCCCCTCGGCGGCATCGCCGGCGAAGGACAAGGGGAGCGGTACAAACCCGAGCGCATGGATCCTCGAGAGGAGCCGGCCCGGGGTCGTGGCCTGCGGGTTAAAGCGCAGCTCGGCGCGCGCGGTGCTCGCGTTGACGTGTATCTCTCTGACGCCGGCCGTGCGGCGCAGGCTCGACTCGATGAGCCACGCGCAGGCCGCGCAGTGCAGCCCCTCGATCTGCAGGCTCAGCTCCCGCTCGCCGCCCGGGCACTCGTGCGTGTAACGGCGCAGGGCCGCGTCCCGATCGAACGCCGACCAGTTGTGCGTTCCGCCCGCGACCGGTGCGGTCGGCTGCGCGCGGAACTGGTAGAAGCGCCCGAGGCCCTGCGCGAGGATCAGATGGGCCGCCGCCTCGCAGCCGGCGCAGCACACCGGGTGCACCTCGCCGTCGATCCGCACCGCGAAGGACGCCGTGGCGGGCAGCGCACTGCCGCAGTGGAAGCAACGGCTCTCGGAGGCCCCGGGGCTCACCCCGCGCTCCTATTCGGACGCGTCCGCGTGCTCGAGCACCACGTCCGAGGTATGGAGCGCGAAGTAGAGGCTCACAAAGCTCCCGGTGACGGCGCTCGCCAGCATCGCGATGATGAACCACGGCCAGAAGTGCCGATACCAGGGCGCGGGACGGATGACGGTGCTCATGACGAAGGTCCTATGAAGCGGGTCTTCTCCTCGACCGCGATGCGCGGGGCATCCACCGCCGTCAGCGTGAGCACGATCCGGTGCACGCCGCCGGCGGCGGTGGCGGGTGCCTCGAGGCGCGCCGGGATGTTGCTGACGCTCCCGGACGGCACCGCGATCGGCTCGGCGGGAGCGGTGAGCTCGAGCCCCGGCAGGCCGCTCACCGCCAGGCGGTAAGTATGCGGCTTGTCGTCGAGGTTGATCACCTTGAGGGAATAGGCGTTCTCGATACGCTCCCCATGCACCTCGCGGTAGAGCGCATTGCGGTCACGGATGACATCGAGTATGAGCGGCGTGCGCGTGAAGAGCGCGTAGACGAGCGCGCCGCTCACGAGCGCGAGGAGCGCCGCGTAGACCAGCATGCGCGGACGCACGACCTGCGTCACGCCCGCGTGCAGCGCACGCTCGGTGGTGTAGCGGATGAGGCCCCGGGGGCTCCCCATCTTGTCCATCACGTCGTCGCAGGCGTCGATGCAGGCGCCGCAGGCGATGCAGTCGTACTGGAGCCCGTGGCGGATGTCGATGCCGGTGGGGCACACCTGCACACACAAGGTGCAGTCGATGCAATCGCCGAGGCCCGCGGCCCGTGCGGCCGTGCCGCGCCGCCGCGGACCGCGCGGCTCCCCGCGCGCCTCGTCGTAGGAGATGATCAGCGTGTCCCTGTCGAACATGGCGCTCTGAAAGCGCGCGTAGGGACACATGTACTTGCAGACCTGCTCGCGCAGGAACCCCGCATTCCCGTAGGTGGCGAGGCCGTAGAGAAAGATCCAGAACGTCGACCAGGGACCGAGCGAGAGGCCCGCGATTCCGGAGCCGAGCGAGCGGATCGGAGTGAAGTAGCCGACGAACGTAAAGCCCGTCCAGGCCGCGAGTGCGACCCAGAGGATCTGCTTGGCGGTCTTGCGCAGCACCTTCTCCGCGGTCCAGGGTCCGCGGTCGAGCTTCATGCGGCGCGAGCGCTTGCCCTCGGTCCACTGCTCGATCCACACGAACAGCTCGGTCCACACGGTCTGCGGACAGGCGTAGCCGCACCAGAGCCGTCCGGCGAGCGCGGTAAAGAAAAACAGCGACAGCGCCGCGATGATGAGCAGCAGTGTCAGATAGAGGAAGTCCTGCGGCCAGAGCGTCAGCGAGAAGATATGAAACTTGCGTGCCGGCAGGTCGAAGAGCAGCGCCTGGTGGCCGTCCCAGTCGAGCCACGCCACGCCGTAGAAGAGGCCGAGCAGCACGACGACGGCGAGGTTACGCAGCCGCGTGAAGCGGCCGCTGATCTCGCGCGGATAGATCTTCTCGGCCGCCGCATAGAACGGGGCCGGCTCCGGCGTCGGCACGAGCTTGAGGTGCGGGGGCCGCGTCATGGGGGCCCCGACCCGGCGCTACGGCGCCTGCCGCGCTCGGTGCGGACGAGATACACACTGAGCGCGCTCGCGACGGCGCTGATCACCCAGAAGAAGATGAACCCCAGGACGTAGCCCGCTTCGCGGTCGAGGTCGGCGAAGAGCCGCGGGCCCGCATCCTTGAGCAGCGCCGGGTCGACCGCGGCGAAGAACAGGAGGCTCGCCGCGCACGCCGCGAGGAACGACGGCCAGAGCACCAGCCCCACGTCGACGCCCCAGCCGCGCCGCTCGGGCTCAGGGGGTTTGGGCGGGCTCGCGCTCATGCGGGTTCATTGCGGATGCGACAGGCCGTAGACGTAGGCGGCGAGCAGGCGGATCTTGTCGTCGCCCAGCCACTGGTGCGCCGGCATCTTGCCGTGACGGCCTTCGGTCACCGTCTTGCGCAGCGTCGCGTCGGAGCCCCCATACAGCCAGATGTCGTCGGTCAGGTTCTTCGAGCCGATCACCGGGTTTCCCTTGCCGTCGGGCCCGTGACAGGCCGCGCACAGCACGAAGCGTTCCTTGCCCGCGGCCACCTTGTCGGCAGGCTCCGGGCGCCCGCTGAGGCTCTCGACGTAAGTGACGACTTCCTCCACCCCCTGCGGGCCGAGCGCCGCTCCGAGCGGCGGCATGACGCCTTCGCGACCGAAGGTGATCGACTTGACGATGTCGTCGGGCGTGCCGCCATAGAGCCAGTCGTTGTCGGTCAGGTCGGGGAAGCCGGGGCCGCCGCGCGCGTCCGAGCCGTGACAGTTGATGCAGTTGGTGGCGAAGAGGCTCCGGCCGAGCGCGACCGCCTTCGGATCCCCGGCGAGATCGACGATGCTGCGGCCGGCGAAGGCGGCGTAGATCGGCGCGTACTGGCGCTGCGCGCGCTGCATCTCCTCGCGGTACTGGCGGTCCTGCGACCAGCCGAGCGTGCCCCGGACCACCCCCGGGTAGAGCAGGAGGTAGGCGAGGGCGAAGAGGATCGTGCCGAAGAACAGGATCAGCCACCAGCGCGGCATCGGGTTGTTGCGTTCGCGGAGGTCGCCGTCCCACACGTGGTCCTTCACCTCGCCCTCGGCGACCTCGCCGGGCTGGCGGCGCGCGGTCCACCAGATGAGCCAGGCGCAGGCGAGTACGTTGAGGATGGTGACGACCGCGACGATCGTCATCGTGACGGGCGACATCAGCGTCCCCCTTTGCGGCGCTCGGGCGCCCGCTCCTCGAGGTCCTCGAGCGGCAATTGCGCCGCGGCGTCGAAGTCCTTGCGCCGCCGCCCGCTCCAGGCCCACACGCACAGCGCGACGAAGGCGAGGAACCACACGATGGTGACCGCGCTGCTCAAGGCATCGGGACTGAAGTGCATGGCGCGCTTCTCCGCTCAGCCGCGCGGCCGTGCCAGGCCGAGCGACTGCAGGTAGGCAATGAGAGCGTCGAGCTCGGTCTTGTCCGCGACGGCGGCGGGCGCCGCGGCGATGTCGGCATCGGTGTAGGGCGTGCCGAGGAAGCGCAGCACGCGCAGCTTTCTCTGCAGGAGCTCGCCGTCGATCTTGTTCTTCTCGAGCCACGGGAAGCCGGGCATGTTCGACTCCGGCACGACATCGCGCGGGTTGTGCAGGTGCAGCCGGTGCCACCCGTCGCTGTAGCGGCCGCCGACGCGCGCCAGGTCGGGTCCGGTGCGCTTCGAGCCCCACTGGAAGGGATGGTCGTACTGCGACTCCGCCGCCACCGAATACGGCCCGTAGCGCTCGGTCTCGCTGCGGAAGGGGCGGATCTGCTGCGAGTGGCAGAGATAACAGCCCTCGCGCTCGTAGATATCGAAGCCGGCCTGCTCGAGAGGCGTGCGCGGAGTGATGTGGACCGCGCCCTGTTTCGCCGCGGCGCTGGTCACGAGCGGGATCACCTCGACGAAGCCGCCGACGCTGATCACCAGCACGATGAGCACGATGAGGAGGCCGAGCTTCCGTTCGACGACGTCGTGGTTCATGAGCGGGCTCCGGTGGCGGCGGCGGAAGCCGGGAGCGGCTCCTCGGCCGGAGTCGGCGCCGGGACCGGCACCGGCTGAGGTCTCTCACCGCGGATCGTCATCCAGACGTTCCAGGCCATGATCCACATGCCGCCGAAGAACAGCGCCCCGCCCATCAGGCGCACCAGGTAGAAGGGATAGGTCGCCTTGACGCTCTCGATGAAGCTGTAGGTGAGCGTGCCGTCGTCGTTGACGGCGCGCCACATGAGCCCCTGCATGACGCCCGCGATCCACATGGCGCTGATGTAGAGCACCACCCCGATGGTCGCCACCCAGAAGTGCACGTCGATGAGCTTGACGCTGTACATCTCGCGGCGATTGAAGAGGCGCGGAATCAGGTGATACATGGTGCCGATGGTCATCATCGCCACCCAGCCGAGGGCGCCGGAGTGCACGTGGCCGATCACCCAGTCGGTGTAATGCGAGAGGGCGTTGACCGTCTTGATCGACATCATCGGACCTTCGAAGGTCGACATGCCGTAGAAGGAAAGCGACACGATCATGAACTTGAGGATCGGGTCGGTGCGCAGTTTGTCCCACGCGCCCGAGAGCGTCATGATGCCGTTGATCATCCCGCCCCACGACGGGGCGAGCAGCAGCAGCGAGAACACCATGCCGATCGACTGCACCCAGTCGGGGAGCGAGGTGTAGTGCAGGTGATGCGGCCCCGCCCAGATGTAGACCGAGATGAGCGCCCAGAAGTGCACGACCGAGAGGCGATAGGAGTAGATCGGGCGCTGCGCCTGCTTCGGCACGAAGTAGTACATCATGCCGAGGAAGCCGGCGGTGAGGAAGAATCCCACCGCATTGTGCCCGTACCACCACTGCATCATGGCGTCGATCGAGCCGGCGTAGACGACGTAGGACTTCGTCAGGCTCACCGGGATCGCGAGGTTGTTGAATACGTGCAGCACCGCGATCGTGATGATGTAGGCGGCGTAGAACCAGTTGGCGACGTAGATGTGCTGCACGCGCCGCCTGGCGATCGTCGCAAAGAACACGACCGCGTACGCGACCCACACGATGGTGATGAGGAGGTCGATCGGCCACTCGAGCTCGGCGTATTCCTTGCTCTGGGTGATGCCGAGCGGCAGCGTGATCACGGCGCCGAGAATGACCGCCTGCCAGCCCCAGAAGGTGAAGGCCGCGAGCTTGTCGCTGAAGAGCCGCACGTGGCAGGTGCGCTGCACGCAGTAATAGGAGGTGGCGAAGAGCGCCGAGCCGCCGAAGGCGAAGATCACCGCGTTGGTGTGCAGCGGGCGCAGGCGGCTGTAGGTCAGCCAGGGGATGTCGAAGTTGAGCGCCGGCCAGTAGAGCTGCGCGGCGATCAGCACGCCGACCGCCATGCCGACGATCCCCCACACGACCGTCATGATGGCAAACTGGCGCACGACCCTGTCGTTATAGGTCTCGGTCGGATTCATGGGACTCCCCGGCACTTGAGCTCGGCGCTGCGGCTATCGGCAGTAGCAGACCATCCTCGCGGCGCGCGACCTATAAGTAGATGTGCGTAGCTTGAACACCTGGATCGCACTGCTGCGCGGGATCAATGTCGTCGGCCGCAGGAAGCTCCTGATGAGGGATCTGGCCGCGATTCTCGAGCGCGGCGGCTTCAGCTCCGTGCGCACCTACATTCAAAGCGGCAACGTTGTGTTCCAGAGCGCACGCGGCAGCGCGCGGACTCTGGCAACGGAAATCGGCGACCTGCTATTGAAGAGCTCGGGTTTCCGGCCGCACGTGATCGTGCTGTCCGTGGCCGAGCTCGCCGCGGCCGTCAGCGCCAATCCGTTTCCGCAAGCGGATGCGGATCACAAGTCGCTGCACCTCTTTTTCCTGTCGGCAAGGCCGTTGCGTCCGGATCTCGAGACGCTGATACGACTGAAGCGCGGCAGGGAGGGGTTTGCGCTCGAGGGAAAGGTCTTCTACCTGTACACGCCCCACGGCTTTGCGCAGTCGGACCTGCACGATAAGATCGAGCGCTGCCTCGGGGTCCCCGCCACCGGGCGCAACTGGCGCACGGCCAATCAGCTGCTCTCGATCAGCCGGACTCCGCCGCCCTCAGGAAAGCGGCAGCAGAAACCGCCCTGAGCGCGGCGCGTAGTGCCTGTCGGGATTCAGCGAGACGATGACGCGCGTCGCGCGGCCGACGATGTCGCGGCGGGGAACGAAGCCGAAGTAGCGGGAGTCGGCGCTGTTGTCGCGGTTGTCTCCCATCATGAAGTACATGCCCTCCGGCACCACCACGGCGTCGAGGCTGCGGCGCGCCAGGCGGTCGGGGAGGATCATGACATCGTGAGTCCTGCCGAGACCCGCCTCGCGCAGCACGAGCGGATGCTCCGCCGCGGTCGCGGCGAGAAGCCCGCGCACACTCCTTATATCCCTCACCGCATAGCGTGCCGCGCGGCCGTTCACGGTGAGCCGGTCCCCCTCGAGCGCCACCACGTCACCGGGCACCCCGATCACCCGCTTGACGAGAGAGGTGCCATCGACGGGCGAATCGAATACGACGATATCCCCGCGAACGGGGTCGTCGCCCGCGGTGACCTGCACGCGCGTGAAGGGAATGCGCAGCCCAAACACGTGCTTGTCGACCAGCACCCGGTCGCCTTCGAGGATGGTGGGATTCATCGAGCCGGTGGGCACCGTGACCCAGTCGGCCCACGCCGAGCGAAAGCCGAGCATGAGGCACAGAAACAGCAAGGTGCCGCGGTAGTTGCGCCACCACGCACGCATCTTCTCGAGGGTCATTCCTCTCACGCCTCGGGCTCCCGGGGAAGTTTGCGGATTCGACCGGCCGGGACACCCGTATGTTCCCGGCGCACCGGGGCTGCCCGGCGCAGCGGGGTCGAGGCCTCATTGAATTCCGGACCGGCGGTCCCCATACCGCGTCCCATGCCCGAAACGCTGCATCTCGTTTGCCCGCACTGCGCGGCGATCAACCGGATTCCCTCCCCGCGGCTCGCCGAGGCCCCGAAGTGCGGGCAGTGCCATCAGCCGCTCTTCACGGGACACCCGACCGAGCTCGATTCCGCCAGCTTCCGCAAGTTCGTCGACCGGAACGACGTTCCCGTGGTCGTGGATTTCTGGGCCCCCTGGTGCGGGCCCTGTCAGATGATGGCGCCGGAATATTCGGCGGCGGCGTCGGAGCTCGAGCCTGAAGTGCGCCTGGCGAAGCTCAACACCGATGCAGAGCCGGCGCTCGCCGGGGAATTCGGCATCCGCGGCATTCCCACCCTGATCTGCTTCAAGGCAGGCAGGGAAGTAGCGCGCCAGTCGGGCGCCATGCGCCGCTCGGATATCGTGCGCTGGGTGCGCGCGCAGGGCTGAAGGCCGCCGGGGCGCGGCGGCCCCGGCCGCACCACGGGCCGCCCAGCTCAGGCCGCCCGGTCGCCGGGATCTCGGGCGCCGAGGCGCTTGCGCTGCCGCAGCGCGCCCATCGTGCCGAGACCCGCCAGCAGCAGCCAGTCCATCGACCCGCCTCCGCCGCCACTGTGCGGGGGCGCGGTGGGAATCGCGCTGGCCTCGCTGGACGGCGCGGATGCGCCGCCCGCATCCACACCCGCCACCGTGAAGTAATACGCAGTGCCGTTTGCGAGCCCATTGATGGTGGTGGTCGTGCCGCTGACGTTGGCGACGGCGGCCGCGCCTTCGCCGCCCGCGGTCGTGCCCTGATATACGTTGTAGCTCGCCGCACCGGTCGCAGCGCTCCAGCTGAGCATGACGGTGCCGCTGCCCGCCGAAGCGGCAAGACCTGCGGGCACCGCGGGCACTGCCATGGCGGATGCCTCGTTTGAATTGGGCGATGTGCCGAAGCCGCTGACGGCGGCGACCGCGAAGAAGTACGTCTTTCCGGGCGTGAGGCTCGCCTGGGCGATGGCGGCCGCATTGGTGTTGATCCCCGTTTGCACGGGAGTCGCCGCCTCCTGGCCGGATGCCGTTCCCTGATAGACATTGAAGCTCGTCGCCGCAGCGTCCGCATTCCACTTCAGGCTCACTCCGCCCGCGGTCGCGGCGGCGGTGAGCCCGGTGGGAGCGGCGAGGGAAGACATCGCACCGACGAGGTTCGCGGCATCGATGCTGCCGAGGCCGCTCGCCAGGTCGTAACCCTGCCCGGCGGCGTAGGAGCCGGTCGTGTTGGCCGAGCTGGCCGTCATGAGCCCGGTCGCGTACGCGGCGTTGCCGCCGTTGTCGCAGACACTCGCCGGGGCGCTTCCCGTGTCGACGAAGCTCGCCACCGCGCAGGGCTGCGCGTTGCTGCCGAGAGTGATGTCATAGAAGACGCAGGCCTGGCTCGTGATCGGGCCCTGACTGGCGTTGCAGGCGGCGAGATTCGCTGCGGATCCGTACTCGGCCGCGGCGAGCTGATAGAGCATCGGGTTGATCAATCCCTGGCGGCCATCTGGGAACGCGGCGCCGGGCGACCGCTGCGATTGGTCGAGGAGTGCGATGATCGCAGAAATGACCGGGGCTGCCGCGGAAGTGCCGAAGCGGTTCAGCATCCCGGGCAGGGGAACTGCATTGCACGGGGTATCTTTGTAGGAGCAGATCACCCAACGATTGGCGATGGCGGAGACGTCGGGCAGGGCACGGCCGCCGAAGTTGGTGATACCCAGGACGTTCTGCTGCCAGGCGGGCTGAGCATAGCCGCCGGCGCACGCGCCCGCGTTGAGGGTGGTGCAGCTGCTGACGCCGCCGCCACTGCCTAAGACCTCGATGTAGGGATTCGGTTTGGTCCCGAACGCGGTATTGAGGCTAGCCTGATTGCAGAACGCCAGCGTCGTGGCAATTGAGAAATACTCACTCCATTCGGCATTGCCGCACGACGGATTCCACACCATCTCGGGGACGTGCGCCGCCGTGCTGTAGAGGGTGGGGGCAGTGTTGGTCGTACTCCAATAGGCCCCTCCGGCTACGCCCTCCAGGTTCGGGTCGAAGTCCGTGCCTCCGACGGAGAGCGTGTAGGGCGTCGAGGCCAGGGCATTTACCGCCAAACCCGTCGAGGCGACATCTCCCTGCACCCCGTTGTCCGTGGAGTTCAAGCAACCGGCGGTCGCGCTGGGGGAGGCTTGATCTGCGCCCGCATCTCCGGTCGAGACCGTGACGGTGATCCCTTCGGTCACCGCCTGCTGGAACGTCTGCTTGATCGAGGTGTTGGCCGCGCCCTCGACCGCCTCGCAGGCGCCGAAGGAGATGTTGAGCACGCCCACGCCGGCCGTCGCCCCTCCGGCGAGATCCTCATTGATGACGTATTGCGCAGCGATGCCCGCATTCCTGTCGCGCACCAGCAATAGTCTGGCGCCCGGCGCCAGGCCGCCGATGATCTCGGTGTCGAGATAGGCCTCGTCCTCGTTGCCGTCATTCGTCTGGCCCGGATCGCTGCCGCCGTCGGCAGTCGGCACCGGAATGCTCGTGAACGACTGGCCCTGGTTCACGCCGAAGGCGGTCCAGTAGGCAGTGAGCTGGGAAGCGAGGATGTCGCTCTCGGCAACGATCGCCACGGTGACGCCTTTGCCGGTGATGCCCCGCGCATACAACGGGGTGAGATTGTAGATGTTGGCGGCGTCTCCAGGCCCCACGAACCCGGGCTCGACGTAGCTGTTGCCGATGTTGCCTTCGTACACGTCGGGCTGCGGCGCGGCCGCGCTGCCCGTCGGCGACGTCGTCGGCCGGGTTCCGACGCCCGGTGTCGGATGGAAATCGTTCAGGCCGCCGATGGCTGCGATGACCCCCTTGAAACCCGCCGGAATGCTGGGATCCGTGACGTTGGAATAATGCCGCACGCCCTTGATGTTGAACGCGTGTATCCGAGTGTGAAGGGCGACCTCGACCTGCTCCCTGGTGCCGGTGAAGGGCAGATAGCCGCGGCCGGCCGGTATCCGGCCCACCGTGAGCCCCTGAGACCCGAGCCAGCTCGAGAGTGTCGCGAGGGTGGTGTTGCTCGCACCGAAGCGCGCGCCGAACTCGGTGGGGGTGAGCCAATGATGATATTGCGGCGAGCGCGGATCCTGCTGCTCGGCGATGAGCTGCTTCAGCGCCTCCTCCTGCGCGGGCGTCCTGGCGAGGACGAGCTGCAGCCCGCTCATCCTGAGGGACGCAGGAGCTTCTCCGATGTCGTATTCCGGGCGGGCGAGTCTGCTCACGTGGCCCGGGAGGCTTACCAGTGCGCCGCTCTGCGCGGGTGCCGGGGATGATTGACCGCCCGCGCGCTGAGAGGGCCCGACGAACGCGGCCGCGCAGGCAACGACAACTCCCAGGAGCGGGGCGCGGGCGGCCGCACGCGGCCGCGCGCCGTTTCCGGTCATGAGATTCGGCACTTCAGAGACCCCCCTGCCAACTGGAGTTGGCTTTGTTTGCGCGAGCGGGCAATCAAATCTTCAGCCCGAGCTGCGGGCCGGGCGACTGAAAGTCGCCCCTCGCTCTTTGTCTGTCGCGAGGCCGGTTCGGCTCTCACCACTCTATCAGCCGCCCAACTCCGTGTGAGTGGGTGCCGACTTGGGAGCTGAGGAGCAGTGTCTGGACAAGCGGATGATTTGCAAGAAAAAATGATCTTGCCAGCGGGCGCTCGCCGTTTCTTCCGTCAGCGCATTCCCGCAGGCGTGACATAAGTATGGGAGTGAGCCCGCGCGCCGACCGGTCGCGGGGCGGACGTCGCCCGCCTAGGGACTAGCGCGTATACGCGCCCGGCCGCGAATGAATCAGCATGCCGCTCGGACCTGCCTCCGGGAGATCCATGAAACCGACAATGATCGGCGTGGCAGCCGCGCTGCTGGTCTGGGGCGCAGTGGGCGACAGCCTGGGCCAGCCGGCGCCGCCTCCGGGCGGTACGCCGCCGCCTGCGTGGAGCGCGCACTGGACGCCCGCGCAGCTCGAGCAGCTCGTGGCTCCGATCGCCCTTTATCCGGATCCGCTGCTCGGGTCGATCCTGGCAGCGTCCACCTATCCGCTCGAGGTAGTCGAAGCCGCGCGCTGGCTCGACGATCCCTCCAATGCCGCGCTTACGGGCGATGCCCTGGCTGGGGCTCTCGCGGCGCAGGGTTGGGACCCGAGCGTCAAATCGCTGGTGCCCTTTGCGGCCGTACTGCGCCAGATGGACACCAACCTCGAATGGACGGAGCAGCTCGGCGATGCCTTCCTCGCACAGCAATCAGACGTCATGGACACGGTGCAGAGGCTGCGCCAGCGCGCCGCCGCTCAGGGAGCGTTGCAGTCGACACCGCAGCAGACCGTGACCACCGATGAGAACGAGATCGCGATCGAGCCCACTAATCCGGACGTGGTCTACGTGCCTTATTACGTGCCTGCGATCTACGGGCCCTGGCCCTGGCCCGGCTATCCGCCCTACGACTTCGGATGGCCGCCCGATGTCTTCATCGGCGGTGGTCTGATCGGCTTCGGTATCGGCATCGGAGTCTTCTGGCCGACGTGGTGGGGTTGGTACGGATGCAACTGGAACAGTCACGGAATCGTGTATCGACCGCCGTATCCCGGCTATCCGGGCCGCCCCGGGGGTCCGCCCGGCACGCGCCCTGCGTATCCAGGTTCACCCGAGGAGCCGTGGCACCACGACCCGCGGCATCGGGGCGGTGTGCCTTATCGCGATGCCGGGACGGTCGCGCGCTATCAAGGAGCGGAGGCGGGCGGACGACACGAGTTCCGCGGCTTCCCGCGAGCCGCGGCTCCACGCCGTCCGCCGCAACCCGCTCCGGCGCCCCACCCGCGTGAGAGCAGGCCTGCGCCGGGTGGGCCGACGCCGGCTCCGCGGCCGTCGCACGAGAGGCCTGCCGCGCCCGGTCCGGGCGCCGGCGGGAACAGGCCAACGCCGCGGGCGCCGCTGCCCCGGCAAGCGCGCGAGATCTCTGCCACGCCAGCGCCGCGCGCGGCGCCACGTGCATTCGAGTCCTTCGGGCGCGGTCCACAGGTGCGCAGTGAAGCAGCGAGAGGTTCCTCCAGCCGCTCCGCGCCCCCGCCCCCCGCGGGCGGCCGCGAGCGTCCCGGACATTGAGCGCGATGAGCAGACTCGGCATGTGCAGCACCGCGAAGCAGGAGAACAGGAGCACAACGGTGAGCCCCGGAGGCAATGAGTTGCAGACGCGCGGGACTCGGCTGCATCGCGGCGCGCTGACGGCGATCGCCGCGATCTGCATGGGTGTGACGGCGGCGTCCGCGCCAGGGGCCCCGAGCGGCGCCGCGCAGCGCGAGTTTGCAAGCCCTGACGAAGCCGTCGAGGCGCTCGTCGCCGCGACGCGCGCCGACCAGGTCGAGAATCTGCTGGCGATTCTCGGACCGCGCGGCACGAAGCTCGTCCACTCGGGAGATCCGATCGCCGATCGCGACGGGCGGGAGCATTTCATCGCCGCCTACGATCAGGCCCACCGTCTCGAGTACGACGGCTCAAAGCAGGCCGTGCTGCTCGTCGGCTCCGAGGACTGGCCGCTGCCGATTCCGCTGGTGCACGACGGCGGCGGATGGCGGTTCGATACGCGCTCCGGCGAGCAGCAGATCATCGACCGGCGCGTCGGCCGCAACGAGCTCAACGTCATCGAGGTCTGCCGCGCCTACGTTCAGGCGCAACGCGAATACGCGGATCTGCAGGCGAGCGGAGGCGGGGAGCGGCAGTACGCGCAGCGGTTCATGAGCCGCCCGGGGCAACGGGACGGACTCTACTGGCCGGTCACGGGCGAGGAGGCGGAGAGTCCGCTTGGCCCGCTGGTCGCGCAGGCGCGCGCCGAAGGCTATGTGAGCGGATCGGGAGGCGGCAAGCCGCATCCTTACTATGGCTACTACTACCGGATCCTCACCCGCCAGGGCGCGCACGCCTCCGGCGGTGCCCGCAACTACGTCGCGGCCGACGGACGCATGAGCGGCGGCTTCGCGCTGCTCGCCTATCCGGCAGCGTACGGCGACTCGGGGATCATGACCTTCATCGTCAATCAGAACGGCATCGTCCGCGAGAGGAATCTCGGCCCGCATACCGCGCGGCTCGCGCGCGCGATCGAGGAATACGATCCCGATGCGAGCTGGCGCATCGCGCTCGATCACTGAGGGAGCCGAGCCGCCGCCGCGCCGGTGCAGATCGGACCCATGCCTTACTTCGCGGATGCAGTGCGGGCGCTGCTGCTCCTCATTCTCGCCAACTCCCTGCCGTGGATCGCGGCGCGCGTGCTCGGCCGCCGCTGGGGAGCGGCCCTCGATCTCGGGGTCAGCTTGCGGGATGGCCGGCCCCTCCTGGGCAGCCACAAGACCTGGCGCGGAGTCGCGGCAGCGGTCGGTGGCTGCGCGCTTGCCGCAGCGGTCGCAGGTCTTCAGGGGTGGACGGGCGCTGCGTTCGCGGCCCTCTCGCTGCTCGGGGACGCGATCTCGAGCTTCTGCAAGCGGCGGCTGGCGATCGCGCCGGGACTCGATGTGCCGCTGCTCGATCAGCTTCCGGAGGCGCTGCTGCCGCTGCTCGTGCTGCGCACGTCCCTGGGACTCGACTCGACCACGATCGCCGCGGTGGCGGGCGTTTTCACGCTCCTCGACATGCTGGCGAGCGGCATCCGGCGGCGCGCGGCGCATGCCTGGCGCCGCTCGCGCCGCTAGCCGCCGATCCA
>DASYYF010000037.1:0-11132 GCA_035934055.1 Steroidobacteraceae bacterium
CCCGCGCGCCGCGGCGAGCGCCGCTTCGGCGGCGCCGGCGCGCTGCTCCGCGGCCGCAGCCGCAGCAGCGAGCTCTGCGAGCCGGCGCTCGCGGGCGATCACGCCGGCGCGCGGGTCGGGTCCGCGCCCGACCCTGAGCCATTCGCGGCCGACCCATTCGCCCTCGCGGGTCATGAAGGATTCCCCGGCGGCCAGCGAGCGGCGCTCACGCAGCGCCTCGCCGAGCGACCCGGCGGTGCGCACGCTCGCGAGCTGGGCGAGCACCGCGGGCGGCCCCGAAACGCGCGCGGCGAGGGTCCGTGCCGTGCCGCGCGCCGCCGCGCCGCTCTCCACCACCGTGATGCGTCCGGCGGTGAGGGCTTCGACCGTCGTCTCGATCTCCTCGAGCCGCGGCACGCACACGGCCTCGAGATAGTCCCCGAGCGCGGTCTCGACCGCGCGTTCCCATCCCGGCTCGACCTCGAGGCTCGCCGCGAGCCGCGGCCGGGCGGCAAGGCCCGCCCCGCTCCGCCACACGGGCTCGCCGGCGCGGTCCGACAGCGCCGCACTCTGCAGCGCCTCGAGCGAGGTGAGCTCCGCGCGCGCGCCTTCGCGCGCCGTGCGCGCCGCCTCGAGCTCGGCTTCCGCGGCGAGCTGCGCGGCACGCGCGTGCTGCACGCCCTCCTGGGCGCGCAGCAATGCCTGGCTGCGCGCATCGCTCGCGGCGCGCGCCTCGGCTTCATCGCGCTCGAGGAGCGACAGCTGGCCGCCGGCCCCGAGGGCTGCGAGCGCGCCGCGCTCCTCGGCGAGGCGCTCGGCCTGCGTCCCGAGGCGCCGCAGCTGATTCTCGAGCTCCCCGATACGGGTGCGCTCGACCTGCGCGGTCCGCTCGGCGGCGCCGGCGGCGAGGGTGTGCTCTTCCCAGCGCTGCTGGGCGTCGTGGAGCGCCTGCTCTCCCGCCTCGAGACTTGCCGCGGCACGCTGCTCGGCGGCCTCAGCGGCCGCGAGCGCCGGCGCGAGCTCCTCGAGTTCCGCGCGCACCGCCTCGAGCTGCTGCTCGTCGCGGCTGATATGGGCGGCGAGCTCGCCGAGGGTCGCGGTCGCCTGGGCGAGGTCGTCGCGCTGCCGCTCGCGCAGCTCCCGGGTGTGCTCGATCGTCTGCTCGAGACGCGAGATGTCGGCGCCCGCCTCGTAGTAGCGCGCCTGCACCGCGGACATCCGCTCGCCGAGCTCGGTCTGTGCGGCGCGCTGCTTCTCGAGGGCCGCCTCGGCGGCGCGCTGCCCGGCGAGCTCGGCCTGCATGGCGAGCTCGCGGCTGCGCAGCTCCGCGTCGTGCACCTCGGCGCCGCTGTCCAGGTCGCGCAACTTCAGGGCGATGAGCTCGGCCACCAGCCGCCGCTCGCTGTCCTTCAGCGCCTGGTAGCGCCGCGCGGTGGCCGCCTGGCGCTGCAGGTGGCGGATCTGCTTCTCGACCTCATCGCGCACGTCCTGCAGCCGCTCGAGGTTCTCGCGCGTCTCGGCGATGCGCAGCTCGGTCTCCTTGCGCCGCTCCTTGTAGCGGGAGATGCCGGCCGCCTCCTCGACGAACGCGCGCATGTCCTCGGCCTTCGCGTCGATGACGCGCGTGATCATCCCCTGCTCGATGATCGCGTAGCTGCGCGAGCCCAGGCCGGTGCCGAGAAACAGGTTGGTGATGTCCTTGCGCCGGCAGCGCACGCCGTTGATGAAGTAGGCCGACTGGCCGTCGCGCGACACCTGGCGCTTGCACGAGATCTCGCCGTAGCTTGCGTACGGCCCGCCGATCTTGCCGTCGGAGTTGTCGAACAGCAGCTCGACGGCGGCGCTGCCCACGGGCTTGCGGGCGGTCGAGCCGTTGAACACCACGTCGGCCATGTTGTCGCCGCGCAGCGTCTTGGCGGACAGCTCGCCCATCACCCAGCGTACCGCGTCGATGACGTTCGATTTGCCGCAGCCGTTGGGGCCGACGACGCCGGTGAGATTGCTGGGGAAGCTGATGGTGGTGGGATCGACGAAGGATTTGAAGCCGGCGAGCTTGATCTTGGTCAGCCGCATCTGTGCCTTCAACCCTCCGCGTCCCGGCCTTCCGGGGATGGTGTAGTGTAGATGAATATGTCGTCGACGCCCACCACGCAGCTCGAGACATTCGCGAATCCGGAAGTCGAGCGCGACTACACGATCCGCATGCACATCCCGGAGTTCACCTGCCTGTGCCCGCGCACCGGACAGCCGGACTTCGCAACGCTCGACCTCGAGTACGTGCCGGACCGGCGCTGCGTCGAGCTCAAATCGCTCAAGCTCTACGTCTGGTCGTTCCGCGACCGGGGAGCCTTTCACGAAGCGGTGACCAACGAGATTGCCGATCACCTGAACGCCGCGGTCGCGGCGCGCTACCTGCGCCTCACGGCGCGCTTCAACGTGCGCGGCGGCATCTTCACCACCATTGTCGCCGAGCGCCGACAGCCGGGCTGGCAGCCGGCTTCTCCGGTGACGCTGCCCTGAAGCCGCTCCGCCCGGGGCGCCTGCGCATGCCGCCAAACCCCGAAAACACCCCCAAAATCGTCCATCTGTACACGTCAAAGTCGGCCGGTATAATCGCGCGTTCTTCAAAGACCCTGACGAGCTGTCGAGGAGCGATCGATGCCGGCCAAGAGAACTGCGCCTAAGTCCCCGAAGGGCAGGAAGGCGGCCAGCCGGCCCGCGGTCCGCAAGGTCGCCGCCGCACGCAAGACCGAGAGTGCGCGCGGACGCGCCGCCGCCCACACCCGCAAGAGCCCCGCTCCGCTGAAGAAATCCGCCGCCCATGCGGCGCCGCCGGCGAGCCAGCCGCCCGCCGAGGCGCGCAAGGCCGTCCGCCCGGCGGCCGCGCCACCGCCGGCGCGCGAGCCCGTGCGCCCGGTGAGCCTCGTGCCGCCGGCGCCCCGTACCGCGCCCGGCGAAGGCGACGATGTCGAGGGAGCCGAGCCGGGGAGCCTCCTCGCCGGACCGCGCAACGTACAGCCCTACATCGTCAAGCGCGGCGAGCTGTACATGAGCAAGGAGCAGCTGGATCACTTCCGCAGCATCCTCAACAGCTGGAAGCGCGATCTGATGGTCGAGGTGGACCGCACCGTCTCGCACATGAAGGACGAGGCCGCGAACTTCCCCGACCCGAACGACCGGGCCACCCAGGAAGAGGAATTCAGCCTCGAGCTGCGCACGCGCGACCGCGAGCGCAAATTGATCCGCAAGATCGACGACGCGCTGAAGCGCATCGACGACGGCTCCTACGGCTACTGCCTCGAGACCGGCGAGGAGATCGGCATCAAGCGCCTCGAGGCGCGCCCGGTCGCCACGCTCAGCATCGAAGCCCAGGAGCGGCGCGAGCGGCGCGAGCGGCAATACGGCGATCGCGACGACCGCTATCGCTGAGGCGTCTTACGTCGGGCGTTTCGCGCCCTCACCCACCGGCCCGCTGCACCTCGGCTCGCTGGTCGCGGCCCTCGGCAGCTACCTCGACGCCCGTCATCACGGCGGCCGCTGGCTCGTACGCATGGAGGACCTCGACCGCGAGCGCGAAGTCCCGGGCTGCGCCGATGAGATGCTGCGCACGCTCGAGGCGCACGGGCTCGCCTGGGACGGCGCCGTCGAATACCAGAGCAAGCGCAGCGCCTGCTACGCCGAAGCGCTCGCGCAGCTCGCGCGCCGCGGCTTGCTCTTCGAGTGCAGCTGCACGCGGCGCGAGCTCGCCGGCGACGGCGGCTACCCCGGCACCTGCCGCAGCGGTCCGCAGCGTACCGGACCCACCGCCACGCGCTTTCGCGTCGCCGATGGCGTCATCGAGTTCGAGGACCGCGCGCAGGGCCGCTGCGCCTTCAGCCTCCGCGAGCGGGGAGACGTCGTGGTGAGACGCCGCGACGGGCTGTTCGCATACCAGCTGGCGGTCGTCGTCGACGATGCCCGGCAGGCCGTAACCGACGTCGTCCGGGGCGCAGACCTCCTGGATAACACGCCCTGGCAGCTTGCCCTGCAGCAGGCACTCGGGCTCCCCGCGCCCCGCTACACCCACCTGCCTCTGGTCGTGGAACGCCAGCAGGGCAAGCTCAGCAAGTCCCGCCGCTCGCTGGCGCTTGATTCACGGCATGCAGGAGTCGAGCTATATCAAGCACTTACGCTGCTACACCAGGCTCCACCGCCCAAGCTCAGGCTCGAGGGAGTCCCCCGGATCCTCGCCTGGGCCGGCGCCCACTGGCGCGTGGAGGCGTTCCAAGGCGTCAAAGAGGTGCTCCTGCCCGCGTAGACCGGGAGCGACAAACGGTGTTGGGAGTTGGGTTCGTACTCCCGATGTACTAAGGTAGCGGCAAGACGCCCTGCACTAAGGAAGGTGCATAACCCATAGTGAGGGACGTGCGATGAGCGAGCCGCGCACTATAAAAAAGTATCCCAACCGGCGCTTGTACGACACGGTCGAGAGCCGTTACATCACCCTCGCCGACATCCGGCGGCTGGTGATCGAGCGCATCGACTTCGTCGTCATCGACAAGAAGACCCAGGGGGACATCACGCGCTCGATCCTGCTGCAGGTGATCGCCGAGCAGGAGCACGGCAACGAGCCGCTCATGAGCCGCGACTTTCTCTCGCAGGTGATCCGCTCCTACGGCGTGGCCACGCGCGGAATGGTCGGCAGCTACCTCGAGCAGAGCCTGCGGCAGTTCGCCAGTCAGACCGCCAGTCGACCGCCGCAGGGGTAAACCCCGGCGAGCACGCGCGATACTCCCTCGAGCAATAGTTAGGCAGTGCCTAACTATCGCCGGCAGGACCCATCAACGCCGGAGGAACGCGCCCCGCTTCAGTGCGGGGCATCTACATCGCGCATCGACAGGCGGATGCGTCCCTGCCGGTCGACCTCGAGCACCTTCACCCGGATCACATCGCCTTCGCGCAGCTTGTCGCTGACGCGCTCGACGCGCTCGTTCGAGATCTGCGAGATGTGCACCAGGCCGTCGCGGCCCGGAAGGATGGTGACGAAGGCGCCGAAGTCCATGAGGCGCGCCACCTTACCCTCGTAGATGCGCCCCACCTCAACGTCGGCGGTGATGAGCTCGATGCGCCGCTGCGCCTCGCGCCCGGCGGCGCCCGAGACCGAGGCGATCTTCACCGTGCCATCGCTCTCGATGTCGATGGTGGTGCCGGTCTCCTCGGTGATCTGGCGGATGACCGCGCCGCCCTTGCCGATGACGTCGCGGATCTTCTCCGGATCGATCTTCAGCGTGAGGATCGACGGCGCCCATTCCGACATCTTTTCGCGCGACTGGTGGATGACGCGATTCATCTCGGCGAGGATGTGCAGCCGTCCCTCACGTGCCTGCTCGAGCGCGACGCGCATGATCTCGGGCGTCACGCCCTCGACCTTGATGTCCATCTGCAGCGCGGTCACGCCGTCCCTGGTGCCGGCGACCTTGAAGTCCATGTCACCGAGGTGATCCTCGTCGCCGAGGATGTCGGTGAGGACCTGATAGCGCGAGCCCTCGAGCACCAGGCCCATGGCCACGCCGGCCACCGGCGCCTTGATCGGCACACCGGCGTCCATCAGCGAGAGCGACGTACCGCACACGCTCGCCATGGAGCTCGAGCCGTTCGATTCGAGGATCTCGGACACCACGCGGATCACGTACGGGAAGGTGGTCATGTCGGGCATCACGGCGTTCACGCCGCGGCGTGCCAGATTCCCGTGGCCGATCTCACGCCGCTTCGGCGATCCCATCATGCCGGTCTCGCCCACCGAGAACGGCGGGAAGTTGTAGTGCAGCATGAAGGGCTCGCGCCGCTCGCCCTCGAGCCCGTCGATGATCTGGGCATCGCGGGTGGTGCCGAGCGTCGTGACGACGAGCGCCTGGGTCTCGCCGCGGGTGAAGAGCGCCGAGCCATGCGTGCGCGGCAATACGCCCACCCGCACGTTGATCGGGCGCACGGTGCGCGTGTCGCGCCCGTCGATGCGCGGCTCGCCGTTGAGGATCCGCTGGCGCACGATGTTGCTCTCGAGCTTGAAGAGCACGTTCTCGACGCCTTCCTTGGAGTGCTTGGGCGCATCGCCGCCGGTGAGCGCGGCGAGCACCTGGGTCTTGATCTCGGTGAGGCGCGCGTGGCGCTGCTGCTTCTCGGTGATGCTGTAGGCCTGCCCGAGCGCCGCCTGCGCCTGCAGCGCGACGGCCTGGGTGAGCTCGGCGTTCTCGGGCGCCGGCTCCCACTTCCAGCGCTCCTTGCCCGCCTCGCTCGCGAGCGCATTGATGGCGCGGATGGCCACCTGCATCTGCTCGTGGCCATAGACGACCGAACCCAGCATGATCTCTTCGGACAGCCCCTTGGCCTCCGACTCGACCATGAGCACGGCGTGCTCGGTGCCCGCCACGACCAGGTGCAGCTGCGACTCAGAGAGGTCCTTGGCGGTGGGATTCAGCAGGTACTGCCCGTCCCGGTAGCCGACGCGCGCGGCGCCGATCGGACCATTAAAAGGAATGCCCGAGAGCGCGAGCGCGGCCGAGGCGCCGAGCAGTGCCGGGATGTCCGCGTCGATCTCCGGGTCCATCGACAGCACGGTCGCGACGACCTGCACATCGTTATAGAAGCCGTCCGGGAACAGCGGCCGGATCGGGCGATCGACGAGGCGCGAGGTGAGCGTCTCCTTCTCGGTCGGCCGGCCCTCGCGCTTGAAGAAGCCGCCGGGAATGCGGCCCGCCGCGTAGGTCTTCTCGACGTAGTTGACGGTGAGCGGGAGGAAATCCCGTCCGGGCGAGGCGCTCTGCTGCGCGCAGGCGGTGACCAGGACCACGGTATCGCCCATGGAGACGCGAACCGCACCCTCGGCCTGGCGGGCGACCTCGCCCGTCTCGATGGTGACCGTGTGCGGACCGTAAGGAAACGACTTGCTGACGACGCTCAAAGCTTCATTCCTCGAAAGTTGGAGGTTCTGCCGAAAACGATGAGGGCCGCGCGTCCACGACGGCGGCCCTTACTCACTTCTCAGCGGCGCAGCCCCAGGCGCTCGACGAGCTCCTGGTACTTCTGCGGTTGGGTGGCTCTGAGGTAATCGAGGAGCTTGCGGCGCTGATTGACCAGCTTCACCAGGCCGCGCCGCGAGGCGTGGTCGCGCTTGTGTGCGGTGAAATGCTCGCCGAGGTCGTTGATCCGCTCGGAGAGCAGCGCCACCTGCACCTCGGGTGAGCCGGTGTCGGCCGGCCCGCGGCGGAACTGCGCGAGGATCCCGCCCTTTTTCTCGCTGGTTAAAGCCATTGCGCGATAGTCCTAACTACTTGTCTTAAGAGCCATTTTGGTGAGCCGCGCATTGTACTGTCCGAACGGCTGGCGAACAAGCTCAGGCTTAGCCCCGAAAGCTCCCGGCCCCCCGCCACGGGAGCCGAAAACGGCGCGCGCCGCCGGCCCGACTGGTGCAATGTCAACCCAGGCCCGCCTCGCGCGTTCCAGTGTCTTGCAGCGCACCACCTACGGGCATAGTCTCTTCAATCGAGGTGATTGCCATGCTGAAATCGCTCGCCGTCCCTGCCGCGCTCGCGCTCATTCTCGCCGCCTGCGCCACTGCGCCCTCGACTGCCGATCGGGCCAACGCCACCGCCAATGCCAAGCCCCCCGCGGGCTGTGTCCCGCAGACCGCCTCGCGCATTCCCGTGAAGGACAACTCGGCGTGGTGCAGCGGCTTCGGGAATACCTATACGCAGCAGGACATCAACAACACGGGACAGGTCTTTGCCGACAAGGCGCTCCAGATGCTGGACCCCTCGGTGCGGACCGGTCATTGAGTCTGCGCTGAAGCCCAGCGATCAGTTCGGCACCTGGAGGTCCGGCGCGCCTTAAATATTGAGCAGCCGGCGCGGCCGCACGGAGCCCGCGTCCGCGGTGCTCCCGACACCCAGGAATCTCCCCGCCTCATCATAAAGGCGCACCCTCGGCGCCTCCCCCGCTGAAGCCGGGTCCACCGCGGGCACGGCCGCCGGCACGGCCTGCCCGTGGCGAAGCCGCGCCGCATCGGCCGCCGTCAGGTGCACTGCCGGGAGGTGCCGGAGCGGGTAGTCGGCGGGCAGGAGCGGGGCCGTGCCTCCCGCCGCGCAGGTTCGCTCGAGAGACTCGAGCGTCTGCATGGGCTCCGCGTCGAACGGCTCGACCGAGAGCCGGCGGAGCGCGCTGACGTGCCCCACAGTCCCGAGCGCGGCGGCGATCTCCTCGGCCAGCACCCGCACGTAGGTTCCCTTCGAGCAGCTCGTCTCGAGCTCGAGCGACCCTGCCTCGAGCCCGATGAGCTTCAGCTCGTAGAGCTCGATCGCGCGCGGGGCGCGCTCGACCGTGCGCCCCGCGCGGGCCAGCCGGTAGAGGGGCTTTCCGCCCTGCTTGAGCGCCGAGTACATCGGCGGCACCTGGGTGCGGGGACCGACGAAGCCCTCGAGTACCGCCTCGACGCCCGCACGCGTCAGCGCCGGCACGGCCGCCTCGGCCGTCACCCCGCCCTCGGCATCGCCGGTCGCGGTGCGCCGACCCAGAGCAATGGTGAAGCGGTAGCGCTTGGCGCCCGCGACGATGTCGCCGGCGATCTTGGTCGCCTCTCCGAGGCAGATCGGCAGCATGCCGGTCGCGAGCGGGTCGAGGCTGCCGGCGTGGCCGGCCTTCGCGCCCCCGAAGAGCCGCCGCACGCGCTGCAGGGCGGCGTTCGACGAAAGCCCGTGCGGCTTGTCGAGCAGCAGAATCCCGCTCGGCATGGCGCGCTCAGCGCTGCGGGTCGGAGCCCTCGCCCGGAGCCTCGTCGCCGTGCGCGGCGCGGTCGGAGGCGACCGCGCGATCGATGAGGCTGGTGAGGCGCGCGGCGCCCTCGACGCTCTCATCGAACACGAACTCGAGGCGCGGCGCATGACGGAGCGAGAGCCGCCGGCCGATCTCGCCGCGCAGGAACCTCGCGGCGTGGGTCAGGCCGGCGCGCACCGTCTCGGGCGGCTCGCGCGCGGCGAACGGGGTGAAGTAGACGCGCGCCGTGCCCTTGTCGGGCGCGACGCGCACGGAAGTGATCGTGACGTTGCCGACGCGCGGGTCCTTCACCTCGCGCGCGATCAGCGCCGCGAGCACGCGCTGTATCTCCGACTCGATGCGCCGGCTGCGGGCCTCGCTCATGCTGAAGCGCTCATGACAGCGTCCGGGCCACCTCGACGCGCGCGAAGCACTCGATCTGGTCGTTGACGCGCACGTCCTGGTAGTTCTTGACACCGATGCCGCACTCGGTGCCGGCGCGCACCTCGTTCACGTCGTCCTTGAAGCGGCGCAGCGACTCGAGCGCACCCTCGAAGATCACCACGTTGTCGCGCAGCACACGGATCGGGTTATTGCGGCGCACGAAGCCCTCGGTCACGAGACACCCGGCCACCACGCCGAACTTGCTGGAGCGGAATACTTCGCGCACCTGCGCGACGCCCACGATCTGCTCCTTGATCTCCGGCTGCAGCATGCCGGTCATCATCTGCTTCACGTCGTCGATCGCTTCGTAGATGATCGAGTAGTAGCGCACCTCGACGCCGGTCTCCTTCATGGCCTCGCGCGCGCCCGCATCGGCGCGCACGTTGAAGCCGATGATGTGCGCGCGCGAGGCGGCGGCCAGCTGCACGTCCGACACGGTGATGCCACCCAGGCCCGTCGCGATCACCTTCACCTGCACCTCTTCGGTCGAGAGCTTGGCGAGCGCCTCGTTGAGCGCCTCGGCGCTGCCCTGCACGTCGGCCTTGATGAGCACCGCCACCACTCCCGCCTTGGCCTCGCCCATCTGCGAGAACACGTCCTCGGGGCGGGCGGTCTGGCGGGCGAGCTTGACGTCGCGGAACTTGCCCTGGCGGTAGAGCGCCACCTCGCGCGCCTTGCGCTCGCTCTCGGCGGCGAGAATCTCGTCGCCGGCATTCGGCGGGCTCGAGAGCCCGAGCACCACCACCGGCATCGAGGGCGGCGCCTCCTCCACCGGCTTGCCGCTCTCGTCGAACATGGCGCGCACGCGCCCGAACTCGGAGCCGGCGATGATCGGGTCGCCGACGTGCAGCGTGCCCTTCTTCACCAGCACGGTCGCGACCGCGCCGCGCCCCTTCTCGATGCTCGACTCGATCACGACTCCCGAAGCGAGCCCGCTGCGCGGCGCGCGCAGCTCGAGCACCTCGGCCTGCAGCAGGATCGCCTCGAGCAGCTGATCGACGCCCTGACCGGTGCGCGCCGAGACGTTCACGAAGATGTTCTGGCCGCCCCACTCCTCGGAGATCACCTCCTGCTTGGAGAGCTCGGTGCGCACGCGGTCGACGTCGGCGTCGCCCTTGTCGATCTTGTTGACGGCGACCACGATCGGCACGTTGGCGGCGCGCGCGTGCTGGATCGCCTCGACCGTCTGCGGCATCACGCCGTCATCGGCCGCCACCACCAGCACCACGACGTCGGTCGCCCTGGCGCCGCGGGCGCGCATGGCGGTGAAGGCCGCGTGGCCCGGAGTATCGAGGAAGGTGATGACGCCCTTGGGCGTCTCGACGTGGTAGGCGCCGATGTGCTGGGTGATGCCGCCGGCCTCGCCCGCGGCCACCTTGGTGCGGCGGATATAGTCGAGGAGCGAGGTCTTGCCGTGGTCGACGTGGCCCATGACGGTCACGACCGGCGGGCGCGGCTCGATGTCGGTCTCGGCCTGGCCGCCCTGCAGGTCGGCCTCGATCTGGTTCTCCTTGAGGAGCTTCGGCGTGTGGCCCATCTCCTCGACCACCAGCACCGCGGTGTCCTGATCGATGGGCTGGTTGATGGTCACCATCACGCCCATGTTCATCAGCACCTTGATGACTTCGGTGGCCTTGACGGCCATCTTCTGCGCGAGCTCGGCCACCGTGATGGTCTCGCCGATGCCGACCTCGCGCACCACCGGCGCGGTCGGCATCTCAAAGCCGTGCTTGCCCTCGGCGGCGGACGGCAGGGCACGCGACTTGACGCGTCGCTTCTTCTTATAGCGCGAGCTCACATCGCCGGCGACGTGCAGCTCCTGGCGGCCGTAGCGGGTGTGCTTGTCGTCCGCGACCGGAGCGGCGGGTGCGACCGGGGCGCGCTCGCGCGGTGCGGGCGCGGCAGGTGCGGGCTGCGGCCGCTCG
>DASYYF010000084.1:0-119687 GCA_035934055.1 Steroidobacteraceae bacterium
TGCAAGGCCTCAAGAACGGCGAAGCAACTCCTAACAAGGATCACGTCGTCAGGGTCAGCGAGCTTCAGGCGTATGTCATCGAGCAGGTGCGAAAGCTCACGGCTGGCGGCCAGAACCCGACCGTGCGACGAGAAAATCTAGATTACGACTTCCCCGTCTACTATTGACCCGGCGCCGCAACGCCGACGCCGTCGCTGCCCGAGTCAAGGTGCTGCCCATTTAGCTCGGCCTGAAGGTTCAATCGGCCGCTGACTTGCGATTGGCTGCGGCTGTTCGCTGCTGTGAACGGCTGCCTTTGAACGATGGGCTCATCTGGCCGCTGCATCCATGTGGCCCAATATAATAGAGAGCAAACGAAGTCCCGCAGCCGTCGGGGCAATAAGCACCCGCAGATCAAGAAGGGTGCGTAGAATTGCGCCCCGCTGATTCGCTAAACAGGCCGAATCGGCGTCGATAAATCACATCACAAATGTATCGTAAATTATTGAATTTGGTGCCCGGGAGAGGACTCGAACCTCCACGGAGTTACCCGCTAGTACCTGAAACTAGTGCGTCTACCAATTCCGCCACCCGGGCAGGCGAGGAAGGCCGCGAAATGTACGCACGGGTTCTGGGGCTGTCAATTGACGGCGCGTAGAGGAAAGTTCGGTCGGCGCGATCGTCACGCGGGCAATCCGCCGAAGTCGCACGGCACGAAGTCGCGCGCTCACGCGCGCAGCCACCCGGTAAAGCACAGCTCGCCGCCCGCCGCGCACACGCCCCGTACCGGCACCAGCAAGGCGCAGCCGCGCTCCTCCGGGCCGAGCGCGCACCTGCGGTCAGGATCCCTGGTCGAAGGAACCGTGAGCGCCAACCGCGCAGGCTACGGCTTCCTGCGGGTCGCGGGTCTCAAAGAAAGCGTGTTCCTGCCGCCGCCCGAGATGCGCGGCGTGATGCATGGCGACCGCTTGCGCGTGAAGCTGACGCGCGATGCGAGCGATCGCTGGTCGGGCGCGGTCGAGCAGGTGCTCGAGCGCGGCGTCAGCTCCTTCCTCGGTACGGTCGAGGTGCAGGGTCGCAGCGCGTGGGTGAACGCCGCCGATCGGCGCCTGCAGCTGCGCTGCGCGGTCGCGCCGGCGGACCTCGAGGGTGCGCGCGCAGGCGACTGGGTGATCGCGAGGATCATCCGCCACGCAGGCTCCGCCTCGGCGGCGCAGGCCGCAGTCGTCAAGCGCCTCGACCCGGATCGTCCGGTCGAGCTCGGCACCGAGTCCGCGATCGCGCGCTTCGACCTGCCTTACGAGTTTCCGGCGGCGGTGCTGCGCGAGGCGCAGGCCTTCGGCGAGCAGGTGGACCCGCACGAGTCGAGTGCGCGCATCGACTTGCGCAATCTGCCGCTCGTCACCATAGACGGCGAGGACGCGCGCGACTTCGACGACGCGGTGTACGCCGAGCCTCACCCGGCGGGCTTCCGCCTCATCGTCGCCATCGCCGACGTGAGTCACTACGTGCGGCCGGGATCGGCGCTCGATGCTGAGGCGCAGAAACGCGGCACCTCGGTGTACTTTCCGACGCGCGTGCTGCCGATGCTGCCAACCGCGCTCTCGGACCACCTGTGCTCGCTCGCCCCGCACGTCGACCGGCTGTGTTTCGCCGCCGACATGGTGGTGAGCCACAACGGTGCGCTCAAGGAGGCGCGCTTCTATCCTGCCGTGATGCGCTCGGCGGCGCGCCTCACCTACACGCTCGCCAATCAGGCGCTGATCGAAGGGCGCCCGGCCGCGCGCGCCGGCCTCGGGCCGCTCACCGAGCGGCTGCTGATCCTGGTGGATGTCTATCGTACGCTCTACAAGGCACGCAGCCACCGGGGCGCGCTCGATTTTGACGCGGCCGAGGCCGAGTTCGTGATCGACGAGGCCGAGCGCGTGCGCGCGATCGAGCTGCGTCTGCGCAACGACGCGCACCGGCTGATCGAGGAGTGCATGATCCTCGCCAACGTCGCCGTCGCCGAGGCGCTCGAGAAGGCGCACGTTCCGACCCTTTATCGGGTGCACGGCGTGCCGGAGGACGAGAAGCTCGAGCGTCTGACCGCGACCCTCAAGGCGCTCGGCATCGAGGCGCGCATCCCGAAGACCGTCACCACGCGCGACCTGCAGGCGATCGCCCGGCGCGTGCCGGATGCGTCCGAGCGGGCTTTCGTAGAGTCGCTGGTGGTGCGCGCCATGCCGCAGGCGGTCTATCAGCCACCCAACATCGGGCACTTCGGGCTCGCGCTCACCCACTACGCGCACTTCACTTCGCCGATCCGCCGCTATCCGGATCTCGTCGTGCACCGGACGCTGAAGAGCCTGATCGGCGCCAGGGGCGGAGCGGCGGTGCGCTACGTGCCGACCGAGCTCGGCGCGCTCGGCGAGAGCACCTCGAGGCTCGAGAAGCGCGCGGACGAGGCGGATCGCTACGTTGCCACTTTCCTCAAGTGCACCTATCTGAAGGAGCGCATCGGTCAGACCTTCCGCGGCCTCATCACGACCGTGGTGGAGTTCGGCTGCTTCGTGCAGATTCTCGAGACGGCAGTCGATGGCCTGCTGCACCTCGACAACCTGAGCGACGATCAGTACGTGATGGAGGACGACGGTCACGCCTGGCGCGGCCGGCGCAGCGGACGGCGGCTGCGCACCGGCAGCCACGTGCGGGTGGTGGTCACGGCGGTCAACCCGATCGAGGGCCTGATCGACCTCGCGCTCGCGGAAGAGGCTTAGGCGCGCGCGAGCCGGTGCGGCGATGAAGGGCGCGGAAACGATCTTCGGCCTACACCCGGTGCGCATCATGCTCGAGCGCCACCCCGAGCGCGTGCTCACCGTGCGCCTCGCCGAGCGGCGCGACGACCCGCGGGTGCGCACCATCGAGGAGCTGGCGCGCAGACAGCGGCGGCCGGTCGAGCGGATCGACGCGCATGCGCTCAAGCGGCTTCTTGGCGACGTCGTGCACCAGGGCGTGGCGGCCGACATCGCCCCGCTCCCGCCCTGGAGCGAGGACGAGCTGCTGGCCGCGTTGCAGGGCGTTTCCGCACCGCTGCTCCTCGCGCTCGATGGCGTACAGGACCCGCACAACCTCGGCGCCTGCCTGCGCACCGCGGATGCCTGCGGGGTGCTGGCGGTGATCGTGCCCAGGGACCGCGCGGCGCAGCTCACGGCCGCGGCCCGCAAGGTGGCCGCGGGAGCTGCGGAAACGACGCCGGTGGTCACGGTGACGAACCTCGTGCGCACGCTCAAGCTCCTGAAAGAGGCGGGACTCTGGGTGGTGGGGGCGGATGCCGCTGCGCAGAAGAGCGCCGATGCGGTCGACCTCAAGGGCGCGGTGGTGCTGGTGCTCGGCGCCGAGGGCGCGGGGCTGCGGCAGCTCACGCGGCACAACTGCGACTTCCTTGCGCGGCTGCCGCAGCTCGGCGCGGTCGAGAGTCTCAATGTTTCAGTGGCCGCCGGTATGCTCTTGTACGAGGCGGCGCGCCAGCGCGGTAGCTGGCAACGGCAGGAGTGATGTCCGTGGACTTTGAATTCAGCCCGAAGACCAAAGACTATCTCGAGCGCCTCGGCGCCTTCATGGACGCGCACGTCTATCCCAACGAGCAGCGCTATCGCCAGGAGCTCGACCGGGGCGGCCGTTGGGAGGAGCCGCCGCTCATCGGCGAGCTGCAGCAGAAGGCGCGGGCGCAGGGGCTGTGGAACCTGTTTCTGCCCGATTCGACTCATGGCGCCGGGCTGACGAACCTCGAGTACGCGCCGCTCTGCGAGAAGATGGGACGCGTCAGCTGGTCACCCGAGGTCTTCAACTGCGCGGCCCCCGACACCGGCAACATGGAGACGCTCGAGCGCTACGCGACGCCGGAGCAGAAGCGGCAGTGGCTCGCGCCGCTCCTCGAGGGCAGGATCCGCTCGGCTTTCGCCATGACCGAGCCGCGCGTCGCCTCGAGCGACGCCACCAACATCGAGAGCTCCATCGTGCGCGACGGCGACTCTTACGTGCTCAACGGCCGCAAGTGGTGGACGTCGGGGGCGGGGAGTGCGCGCTGCCGCCTCTTCATCTTCATGGGCAAGACCGACCCCGCTGCACCGCGGCACCGGCAGCAATCGATGGTTCTGGTGCCGCGCGAGACCCCCGGCATCACGATCCTGAGGAACCTGCCGGTCTTCGGCTACGACGACGCGCCGCACGGACACATGGAGATCGACTTCCGCGAGGTGCGCGTGCCGGCGGTGAACCTGCTGCTCGGCGAGGGGCGGGGCTTTGAGATCGCACAGGGACGCCTGGGTCCGGGGCGCATCCATCACGCCATGCGGCTCATCGGTGTCGCGGAGCGCGCACTCGAGAAAATGTGCCGCCGCGTCAAGGCGCGCACCGCGTTCGGGCGGCCGATCGCGGAGCAGTCGGTGACCCTCGAGCGCATCGCGGAATCCCGCATCCGCATCGATCAGGCGCGGCTGCTCGTCTACAAGGCCGCCTGGCTCATGGACACGGTCGGCAACAAGGCCGCGCGCGCCGAGATTGCCATGATCAAGATCGCCGCCGCCGACGCCGCCTGCCGGGTCACGGACTGGGCGATCCAGGCGCACGGTGCGGCGGGCGTGTGCGACGACTTCGAGCTCGCCAGCGCCTATGCGCACGCGCGCTCCATCCGCCTCGCCGATGGGCCCGACGAGGTGCACCGCAATCAGATCGGGAAGCTCGAGCTCGAAAAGCACTCCTGACATGTTGGGCCAGGAATTCGCCGGCACCATGCCGGTCCCGGAGCGGCAGCGCTTCGATGAGGCGGCGCTCGCGCGCTACCTGAGCGCGCGGCTGGCGGGCTTCAAGGGTCCGCTCACCGTCGAGATGTTCCGCGGCGGCCAGTCGAACCCCACCTTCCTGCTCACGGCGGGCGATGGCGCGCACTACGTGCTGCGCCGCAAGCCGGCCGGGCAGCTGCTGCCGTCGGCGCACGCCGTGGAGCGCGAGTTCCGCATCACCCGCGCGCTCTTCGGGCACGGCGTGCCGGTCGCCGAGCCGCTGTGCCTGTGTGAGGACGAGAGCGTCGTCGGCACGATGTTCTACGTGATGAGCTACGTGCACGGGCGCAACTTCTGGGACCCTCGCCTGCCCGGCATGTCGCGCGGCGAACGCGCCGCGATCTACGACGAGATGAACCGCGTGCTGGTGGCGCTGCACACGGCGGATTTCGCCCGCCTCGGGCTCGCCGACTACGGCAAGCCCGGCAACTACTTCGCGCGGCAGATCGCGCGCTGGAGCAAGCAGTACCGCGCCTCCGAGACCGGGCCCATCGAGGCGATGGAGAAGCTCCTCGCGTGGCTGCCGGACAACATCCCGCCGGGCGATGAGACCACGCTGGTGCACGGCGACTATCGCATCGACAACATGATCTTTGCGCCCGATCAGCCGCGCATGCTCGCGGTGGTCGACTGGGAGCTCTCGACGCTCGGGCACCCGCTCGCGGACTTCTCCTATCACGTGATGCTCTGGCGGGTGGGCGCGGGCGAGATCCCGGGATTGAAGGGCGTCGACCTGGCGGCTCTCGGGATCCCGACCGAGGCGGAGTACGTCGCCGCCTATTGCCGCCGCACCGGACGCCCGGTCATCGAGCCACGCGTCTGGGAGTTCTGCATGGCGTACAACCTGTTCCGTATCGCCTGCATCCGCCAGGGCATCATGAAGCGCGTGCTCGAGGGCACCGCCGCGAGCCGCCATGCGCGCGAGGCGGGGGAGCGCGCTCGAGAGACCGCGGAGCTCGCCTGGCGGCAGGTCGAGGAGCGTCTCGGCGGCTGAGCCTTTCTGCGACGGCGCCGCGCCGTCCGGCCACTCCTCAATATATAGGGAATGGGGGCGGCGCTCCGGGGCGCGGCGGACGTAAGTCATTGATCCTCGGAACCAAACACATCGTCCGGCCGGCAATTGCGGCGGGAATGCGCTTTGAGTATGCTTCGCGCCCCTTTTTGACCGAAAGGGCGTCCGGGCGGGCGATTGACGCCCGACGACGTTACTCCTTGCCGCACCGGCGAAAGCCTTGACCGCCGGGCGGCTTAAACCCGTAAGGAGACCGACAGATGAGGCATTACGAAATCGTTTTTCTCGTGCATCCCGATCAGAGCGAGCAGGTGCCCGCCATGATCGAGCGCTACAAGGGCATGATCGCCTCCGGCAGCGGCCACGTGCACCGCCTCGAGGACTGGGGCCGGCGCCAGCTCGCCTATCCGCTCGCCAAGGTGCACAAGGCCCACTACGTGCTCATGAACGTCGAGACCGACCAGAAGACGCTCGATGAGCTGACCGGCGCCTTCCGCTTCAGCGACGCGGTGCTGCGCCACCTGGTCGTGAACATGGACTCCGCCGTGACCGAGCCCTCGCCGATGGCCAAGGCCCAGGACGAGGAGGGCGAGGGCGGGGGCCGGCGGCGCGAGCGCGCCCGCGAGGAGGCGGTCCCCGGCGGCGACGACGACGAGAATTCCGCGTCGGACAACGCCTGAATTCCCCGTCCCGCGCCCGGCTAAAGCACAGTACACTGCAACGAATCTCCGAGGATCTGATCCATGGCAATGTCCCGAGGACACGGTGGGGGCGGCGGCAGCCGCTTCTCACGGCGCAAGAAGTTCTGCCGCTTCACCGCCGAGGGCGTGAAGCAGATCGACTACAAGGATCTCGCCACGCTCAAGGGCTACGTCACCGAGACGGGCAAGATCGTTCCGAGCCGCATCACCGGCACCAAGTCCTTCTACCAGCGGCAGCTGGCGGTTGCGATCAAGCGGGCGCGCTTCCTCGCGCTGCTGCCGTACACCGACCAGCATTGAGGGGCGCCTTCGTGCAAGTCATCCTGCTTCAGAAAGTCGCCAACCTCGGCAACGTCGGCGACCGCGTCAAGGTGCGCTCGGGCTACGGGCGTAATTTCCTCCTGCCCCAGGGCAAGGCCACGCTCGCGACTCCCGAGAACGTCGCGCGCTTCGAGGCGCGCCGCGCCGAGCTCGAGCGGCTGGCACGCGAGCACCTCGAGTCCGCCGGCGAGCGCGCCGCGGCCCTGAAGGACTTCAAGCTCGTCATTCCCGCCAAGGCGGGCACGGAAGGCAAGCTCTTCGGCTCGATCGGCACCGCCGATATCGCCGAGGCCTGCAACAAGGCGGGCTTCAAGATCGAGCGCAGCGAGGTGCGCCTGCCCGCCGGGCCGCTGCGCGCTCTCGGCGATCATGTGATCAGCCTGCACCTGCACGCCGACGTGGACGTGCCGCTGACGGTAGCGATCGTCGCCGAAGAGTAGTCCCGGATCAGGGGATGGCCGGTTCCGCCAAGGCGCGCGATTCGGGCTCGGTCGCCCTCCTGGACGCGCCCGCTCCGCCGCACTCGGTCGAGGCCGAGCAGGCGATGCTTGGCGGGCTGCTCATGAACCCCCTCGCCTGGGACCAGGTCGCGGACGTCGTGCGGCAGGAAGACTTCTACCGCCCCGACCATCAGCTCATCTTTGGCGCCATCGCCGCGGTTGCCGGCGAGGGCAAGCCCTGCGACGCCGTCACCGTCTCGGGGCATCTCGAGCGCAACGGCGAGCTCGAGAGGGCGGGCGGTCTTGCCTACCTGAGCGCGATCGTGCGCGACACGCCGACCGCCGCCAACGCGCGCGCCTATGCACAGATCGTGCGTGAGCGCTCGCTCATGCGGCAGCTGATCCAGGCGGGCACGCAGATCGCCTCCGCCGTCTACAACAACGACGGTACCAGCGTACGCGACCTGGTCGACCGGGCCGAGCAGAGCGTGTTCGAGATCGCCGAAGGGTCCTTCCGCGGCCGCGAAGGCGCGCGCTCGGTTCGCGAGCTTCTCCCTCCCGTCATCGACCAGATCGACGAGTGGCACTCTAACCCCGACAAGCTGCGCGGCCTGCCGACTGGCTTCACACAGTTCGACAAGGTCACGGGCGGCCTGCGCCCCGGAGACCTGGTCATCATTGCCGGACGCCCGTCGATGGGCAAGACGACGCTCGCCATCAATATGGCGGAGAACGCGGCGGTCGATCCCAACACACGCGCCTCGGTCGCCGTGTTCAGCATGGAAATGCCCTCCGAGCAGGTGATCACGCGCATGCTCTCCTCGATCGGCCGGGTGCCGCTCGCGAGCCTGCGCAGCGGCCGCATATCCGATGACGACTGGGTGCGCATCACGGGCGCGACCAGCCAGCTCTCGGAGGCAAAGATCTTCGTGGACGAGACGCCGGCTCTGAATCCGACCGAGCTGCGCGCCCGCGCCCGGCGCGTGAAGCGCGAGCACGGCCTGAGTCTGATCGTGGTCGATTACCTGCAGCTCATGCAGGTGCCGGGGACGCAGGAGAACCGCGCCACTGAAATCGGCGAGATCTCCCGGGGGCTGAAGACGCTCGCCAAGGAGCTGCAGGTTCCCGTGATTGCGCTCTCGCAGTTGAACCGTGCCGTGGAGCAGCGCGAGCACAAGAAACCGGTGATGTCGGACCTGAGAGAATCCGGATCGATCGAGCAGGAAGCCGACATGGTCCTGCTCATCTACCGCGAAGAGGTCTACGACAGGAACACCACCAAGAAGGGCGTCGCCGAGATCGATCTCGTCAAGCACCGCAACGGCGAGACCACCCACTTCCTCCTCACCTTTCAGGGGCAGTACACCCGCTTCGACAACTACGTGGCGGACTCCTACGGCGAGGGCGTGCTGCGGTGAGCCGGCTCATCCGGGCCGTCATCGAGCCGCACGCGCTGCGCCACAACCTCACCACCATCCGCGAGCGGGTGCGCCGCGCGCGCGTCATGGCGGTGGTCAAGGCCAATGCCTACGGGCACGGGCTCGTGCCGACCGCGCTCTCGCTCCCCGAAGCCGACGCATTCGCGGTGGCGCGCCTCGAGGAGGGCCTGGCGCTGCGCGCCGCGGGCATCACGCAGCCCATCGTGCTGCTCGAGGGCGTGTTCACGGCGGAGCAGCTGCTCGAGGCCGCGCGCCATGGCTTCGATCTCGTCGTGCACGATGCGCTGCAGGTCGAGCTGCTCGAGGAGATGAGCGGGGCGCACCGCTTCGTGCTCTGGATCAAGATCGACACCGGCATGAACCGCCTCGGCTTTCCGCCGCGCGAGTTCGCGGCGGCGCTCGAGCGCGTGCAGCGGCTGAAGACCGCGCCGCTCGAGATCCGCCTCCTCACGCACCTCGCGTGCGCCGACGAGCGCGACAACCGCATGACGAACCGGCAGGTCGCGCGCTTCCGCGAGGCGACCCGCGGCCTCGGCTATTCGGTCAGCATCGCCAACTCCGCCGGCATTTTCGGCAGCGCACAGCTCAACTGCGACTGGGTGCGCCCCGGGCTCGCCCTCTATGGCGCCACGCCTTTCCCCGACGGCTCGGCGGCGCAGCTCGGCCTCGAGCCGGTGATGAGCCTCGAGTCTTCGGTGATTGCGCTGCGCCGTGTGACCGCCGGCGAGACGGTCGGCTACGGCGCCGCCTGGACCGCGCCGCGGGATTCCTCGATCGCGATCATCGCCGCTGGTTACGGGGACGGGCTGCCGCGCAACCTCCCGGGCGGCACGCCGGTGCTCATCGCCGGGGCGCGCGCGCCGACCGTCGGGCGTGTGTCCATGGACATGATCGCGGTGGATGTCTCGGCGCTCCCCGAGGTGCACGTCGGCACCAACGTGGTCCTGTGGGGCCCGGGACTTCCGGTGGAGGAGATCGCACGCCACGCGGGCACAATTCCCTACGAGCTCCTCTGCAGCGTGAGTCAGCGCGTACCGCTCGAGCTGCGCTGACGGCGCACGCCCGGCGCACACGACGCTCCCCGGGGCGGGGATCGTTCCCTAAAAGCGTCGAAGGCGACTTTGGCCCGATAGACTAATTCAGGAAGAACCCCATCTTGACCCCGGCGAGCTGAATGACGTCGTTGTCATTGAGCTTGGTCGCCTGGGCGCCGATGGGCGTGCCGTTCAGGAGCGGGAAGTCGCCTTCCCTGCCGCTGTCGACGTGCACGATGTAGTAGGCCTCGGCGCGCCGCGTGATCGCCGCCACCTGCACGCCGGGGCGGCCGAGCGTCGTCAGGGCCTTGCTGAGCTCGACCTCGCGGCCGGCGAAGGCGCCCGACAGCACCTGCAGCTTCGCCTTCTTCACCGCCGCGGCGCCGTCGGCGAGCGCGCGCGAGCGGCCGGTGGCGGTCAGCGATGTGGAAACCTTGTCGGCGCCCTCGGTCGCGGCGCGCACCTTCTCGACGGGGCGCGCCGACGGCTGGATCACCATGGTCTTCTCGAACTCGTCCTGCGCCTCGTCGTCCTCGACGAAGCGCAGCTGGTGATGGCCGACGGTGATCACGTCGCCATGCTGCAGCGCGTGCTTCTTGATGAGCTTGCCGTTGACGTAGGTGCCGTTGGTGCTGTTCAGGTCCTCGAGGAACGAGTCGTTGAGGATGTTGATGATCAGCGAGTGGTGGCCGCTGACGGCAGCGTTGTCGATGCGGATGTCGTTGTCAGGGAGGCGGCCGATCGTGTACCGCTCCTTGTTCATGTTGTATTCCGCCATCACCTGGCCGTCCAGGCTCAAGACCAACCTTGCCATTTGCTAGCCCCTATCGCGTTGTGTCAGCCGAACCAACTCAGGATTTTGTCGAAAATCTTCGTGCGAGCCGGGAACGCATCCATGATCTGCGCCATGACTACCGAGATGTTGTCCCGGCCTCCATTGTCATTGGCCAGCTGAATCAACTGCTTGGCGACCGTATCCAGATTAGCACTAAAGGTGTTTATGGTTAAATGGATATCTTCATCCTCTACCATATCGGACAGGCCGTCCGAGCAGAGAATGAAGTACTCGCCCCGGTTTACGGGGTACTCCTGTATTTCCACGTCGACCTGGGGCTCGACGCCGAGCGCCCGGGTCACGTAGTTCTTGTTGGACGCCCGCTGCGCCTCCTCGGCCGAGTAGAAGCCGCGGTCGACCAGCTCCTGCAGCAGCGAATGGTCCATGGTGACCTGCTCGAGCCGGTCGCCGCGCTGGCGGTACAGGCGCGAGTCGCCCACGTGGGCGATCGTGATCTTGTTGTCGAAGAACAGCGCCGCCACCACCGTGGTGCCCATGCCTTCGCACTGCGGCTGGGTGCGCGCGGTCTGGTAGATGATCTTGTTGGCGCGGTTGATGGCGTCGCGCAGGATGATGTTCGGCCGCGACAGGCCCGTATCGCGGTCCGCGATCGAGAGGTCCTCGCGCTCGACGTGCTCGCGCACCAGGTTGACGATGGTCTTCACTGCGATGCCGCTCGCCACTTCTCCGGCGTTGTAGCCGCCCATGCCGTCTGCGAGCACCAGCAGGCCGATATCCGCGTCGACCGCGATGGTGTCCTCGTTGTGCTCCCGGACCTTGCCGGTATCGGTGGCACCGACGAAACGCAGCTTGTTTCGCAAGCTCATGCTGCGTCCTGACCGACCTGTGGCCCACCGACTGTGATACGCGTCACTTTCCCGTCCCCGATTCGAGCTGCCATAAGCTAGCATCGCCCGCTGGGGTGTCCCGGTGATTGGTCACAAAAGACCGCTTTCAGTGATCTCCCCGGCGCGAATCCTATCTGAAACACGACCGACGGCGCATTGATGGCTCGCCTGAATCCGGTGTTCGTATGCGCCTCCTGCGGGGGTGAAACCCTCAAGTGGCAGGGGCAGTGTCCCCATTGCGGCGAGTGGAACTCGCTCGAGGAGCGGCGTGCTTCCGCCGGCCGGGCCGCACCGGTCGCCGCGCCCGTGAGCCTCGCCGCCGGAGCCGCCGCTCTCGGCGCGGGCGGCGAGCGGCTGCCGAGCGGGCAGGGGGAGCTCGACCGGGTCCTGGGGGGCGGCATCGTCCCCGGCTCGGTGATCCTACTGGGCGGAGATCCGGGCATCGGCAAGTCGACCCTGCTGCTGCAGGTCGCGGCGCACGTGGCCGCCGCGCGTCCCGTGATCTACGCGAGCGGCGAGGAATCGGTCGCCCAGGTGGGGATGCGCGCCCAGCGTCTGGGCCTGGCCGCCGAGGCCCTCGGCGTCGTGACCGAGACCGATTGCCAGGCGGTCCTCGGCGTTGCGGCAGCGCGGCAAGCGGCGCTCCTAGTCATCGACTCGATCCAGACGCTCGCGTCCTCCACCGTGCCGGCCGGCGCCGGCGCGGTGACGCAGCTGCGCGAGTGCACCGCGGAGCTGGTGCGCTTTGCCAAGTCCGGGGGCGCGGCGATCCTCATCGTCGGGCACGTGACCAAGGAGGGTGCGATCGCGGGACCGAAGCTCCTCGAGCACCTGGTCGACACCGTGTTGTATTTCGAGAGCGAGGCCGGCAGCCGCTACCGCATCGTGCGCGCCACCAAGAACCGTTTCGGCGCGGTCAACGAGCTCGGCTTCTTCGCCATGACCGGCACGGGCCTGAAGGAAGTGAAGAATCCGGCGGCGATCTTTCTCGCGCGCGCCCCGCAGCCGGCCGCCGGCAGCATCGTCACCGTGACGCGCGAGGGCGGCAGGCCGCTCCTGATCGAGCTGCAGGCGCTCGTCGACCGCATGCGCTTCGGCGCCCCGCGCCGCATCGCGCAGGGCCTGGATGCCAACCGCCTCGCGATGCTGCTCGCGGTGATGAACCGGCACGCCGGGCTCGCCCTCCAGGAGCACGACGTGTTCGTGAACGTCGTCGGCGGCATCCAGATCACCGAGACGGCGTGGGACCTGCCGGTGGCGATCGCGCTCGCCTCGAGTCTCAGGAACGTCGCACTGCCGGCGCAGCTCATCGCCTTCGGCGAGCTCGGGCTCACCGGCGAGGTGCGCCCGGTGCCCTACGGGGACGAGCGGCTGCGTGAGGCGCGGAGCCAGGGGTTCACGGCGGCGCTGATTCCGCGCGACAACGCGCCGCGCAAGCCGCCCGCGGGCCTCACCGTGCATGCCGTCAGCACGGTGGCCGAGGCGCTCGCGGCCGCCTTCGCCCGCAGTCCCGGACCAGCCGCGGGCGCTTGAGCGGCCCCCGGGGCGCCGCCGGAGGGCGCACCGCCTCAGGGGACGCCCGCCGCGGCCTTCGCAGCTGCGGGCGCCCGCACCCGCACGGTGCGTATGGCGTTGCCGGCGGCCTGCAGCACCTCGAACTCGTAGTCGCCGACGCGCAGCATGGTTCCCGGATCCGGGATGGTCTCGAGGTGCTCGAGCAGCAGGCCGTTCACCGTTTTCGGCCCGCCGGTCGGCAGCTGCCAGCCGAGCGCGCGATTGAGCGCGCGGATGGTGGCGCTCGCGTTCACGATGAAGACGCCCGGCCGCTCGGTGTGCACGTCCTTGTGGGTGATCGTCGTCGGATCGGTCGTGAACTCCCCGACGATCTCCTCGAGAATGTCCTCGATGGTGATCAGACCCTCGATGCCGCCGTATTCGTTCACCACGAAGGCGAAGCGCCGCCGATTACGCTGGAAATGGCCGAGCTGCGCGTTGAGCGGCGTGCCCTCGGGCACGAAGTAGGGTTCGCGGCCGCGCGCCAGCTCGAGCAGCCGCTCCGGGCTCAGGGTGCCGCGCACCAGCTCGTTCGCCACGCGCTTCATGTAGAGCACCCCGATCAGGTTGTCGAGCTCGCCCTGGTACACCGGCAGTCGCGTGTGCGGCGTCTGCTTGAGCTGGTCGAGGATGCGGTCCCAGCTCTCGTTCAGGTCGATCCCGGAGATCTCCTGCCGCGGCACCATGATGTCGTTCACGGTGATGCGTCCGAGATCGAGAATCGAGAGCAGCATCTCCCGGTGGCGCGTGGGGATGACCGGCGCGGCCTCCGTCACCACGGTGCGCAGCTCCTCGGCCGAGAGCGCCTGGCTGGTGCGCGCGGCGCGGCCCACGCCGAAGATGCGCAGGAACCCGTACGCGATGTGATTGGTCAGCCACAGCACCGGCCGCGCCACCCGCACCAGCACCCGATAGATGCCGGCCGCGTGCAGCGCCACCGGTTCCGGGTTCGAGGCCGCGTAGATCTTCGGCGCGAGCTCGCAGAACACGATCACCACGATGGTGAGCAGCACGTCGGTGACCGGCACTGCGTAGGCGTAGCCGCTGCGCTGCGCGAGGATCGTGGCGATGGCGGAGGCGAACACGCTCGCCGGCGCGAGGATCACCAGGTTCGCGCCGAGCCACTCGTCGGGCTTCGCGAGCAGCCGCTCGAGGAGCCGCGCGCTCGACTGCCCCGCCTGGGCGCGGTGGCGGATGCGGTAGCGGTTGACCGACAGCATCGCCGCCTCGGCTCCGGAGGAGAAGGCGGCGACGACGAGCAGTGCCAACAACGCCAGCTGCGGCACGGGGGTCGAGAGGACGTTCAAGGCGGCTCTCCGATCTCAACGGGGGCGACACTCGAGCGACTAGCATAGCGCGCGCGAATCGGGGATCCTGCCGGCATGTTCGACCAGCTCACCGCACGGTTGTCCGCCACGCTCGCGAGCCTGCGCGGCCGCGGCCGCATCACGGAAGACAACATCACGCAGGCGCTGCGCGACACGCGCGTCGCGCTGCTGGAAGCCGACGTCGCGCTGCCGGTGGTCAAGTCCTTCATCGACTCCGTCAAGGCCAAGGCGCTCGGCGCCGAGGTGACCTCGAGCCTGACTCCGGGCCAGGCCTTCATCGGCATCCTCAACGAGGAGCTCATCGCGCTCATGGGGGGCGCCGCCGCGGGCTTCAGCTTACGCGCGCAGCCGCCGGTCGTGGTGCTGCTCGCGGGGCTGCAGGGTGCCGGCAAGACGACCACGGCGGCCAAGCTCGCGCGCTGGCTCATCGAGAGCCGTGCCAGGCGCGTGCTGCTCGCGAGCACCGACGTGCGCCGCCCGGCCGCGATGCTGCAGCTCGAGCGCCTCGCCGCGCAGGTGCACGCCGAATACTTCTCGCCCGAGGCGGGCGCGACGCCGGAGACGATCGCGCGCGCCGCGCTCGAGCGGGCGCGCAACGGCGTGTTCGATGTGCTCATCGTCGACACGGCCGGCCGGCTGCACGTCGATGAGGAGCTGATGGAGGAAGTGCGGCGCATCGATGCGGCGGTGGGCGCCGTGGAGCGGCTGTTCATCGTCGACGCCATGGCCGGCCAGGACGCGGTGAACGCGGCGCGCGCCTTCGGCGCCGCGCTCGATCTGACGGGGATCATCCTCACCAAGGCGGACGGAGACGCGCGCGGGGGCGCCGCGCTCTCGGTGCGGCAGGTCACCGGCAAGCCGATCGTGTTCGTGGGCGTCGGCGAGAAGACCGAGGCGCTCGAGCCTTTCGATGCGACGCGCATGGCGTCCCGCATCCTCGGCATGGGCGACGTGGTGAGCCTCGTCGAGCAGGTACACCGCCAGGTCGACGGCGAGGAGGCGGCGCGCCTCGCCCGCAAGGTCGTCAAGGGCCAGGGCTTCGACATGGCGGATCTGCGCAGCCAGCTCGAGCAGCTCCAGAAGATGGGCGGCGTCGGCGCCCTCATCGACAAGCTCCCCGGCGCGGTCGTGAAGAAGGGCGCGGTCTCCGCTGAGCAGGGCGATCGGGATCTGCGCCGCCAGATCGCCATCATCAACTCCATGACGCCCCGCGAACGGCGTAACCCCGGCGTCATCGACGGCTCGCGCCGGCGGCGCATCGCGGCCGGGTCCGGCGTACAGGTCCAGGACGTCAATCGTCTGCTCAAGCAGTTCCAGGAGATGCAGCGGGTCATGAAGAGCATGAAGGGCGGGCGGCTGCATAAGCTCATGGGGGCCTTCAAGGGGGGGCTCCCCCCGGGCTTCCCGGGGCGCTAAGGAGGTCCCCGAGCCGGAAAAACTGGCGCAGAATTGACGCGTTGCGTAGAATCCGCGCTCTTTTTTGGGTGGCCCCTCCGGATGAGGGGCTCGATGCCCGCCGGAACGAGAGCAAAGAGCCATGGTTACCATTCGCCTGACGCGCCGCGGGGGGCGTAATCAGCCCTTCTATCACGTCGTCGTGACCGACAGCCGCAAGCGCCAGGGCGGCCCGAGTCTCGAGCACGTGGGATTCTTCAACCCGATCGCCCGGCGCGGTGAGATCAAGCTGAAGCTCGATCTGCCGCGCATCGACTACTGGGTCGGGAAGGGGGCGCACCCCTCGGACCGCGTGCGGACGCTCGTGGCGTCCTATCGCAAGCAGGCCGCGGCCTGAGTCCCTGAGGGGCGCTTCGCAGGCGAACGTCGCGGGCATGAGCAGCCGTGGCCTGGATCGAGCTTGGCCGCTTGGGCGCTCCGTACGGCATTAAGGGCTGGCTGCACGTCGAATCGTATACCGACCCGCCGGACGGGCTGCTGAAATACCGCGAATGGGCCCTGAGGCTCGCGAGCGGCGAGCGGGTCACGCGGCGGGTCGCGGCGGGGCGAGGCCACGGCGGCGGACTCGTCGCTCAGCTCGAGGGTGTGGCGAGCCGCGAGGGCGCAGCAAGGCTCACCGGGGCGATCGTCGAGATCGAGCGCGCGGCGCTGCCCCCGGCGGGTGAGCGGCAGTACTACCGCGCCGACCTGGTGGGATTCGCGGTGCGCAACCTCGAAGGCGCCGCGCTCGGCACGGTGAGCCATTTCGTGGACGCGCCGGCCGGGACGGTGATGGTGACGAGGGAGCCGGACGGGCGCGAGCACTGGGTGCTCGCCTCGCCGAAGCATCTGCGCACGGTCGACCTTGCCGCACGGATGGTTGTGGTGGACTGGCCCGCGGAGCTGGAATCGCGGTGAAGATCGAAGTCGTCACGCTGTTTCCGCGCATGATCGCGGGAGCGCTCGAGTATGGAGTGGTGGGCCGCGCCATCGAGCGCGGGCTCGTCGCGGTCGGAACCGAGGATCCGCGGGCGCACACGCAGGACGCGCACCGCACGGTCGACGACCGGCCTTACGGAGGCGGTCCGGGCATGGTGATGAAGCCCGAGCCGCTGCTCGCGGCGATCCGCGCCGCGCACCTGCGGCTGCCGCCGGGGAGCCCGCGGATCTGCCTGAGCGCGCAGGGCGAGCCCTTCGACGAGCGCGCGGCGCGCGCGCTGGCGGCGCTGCCCGGCATGCTGCTGGTGGCGGGGCGCTACGAGGGGATCGACGAGCGCGTGCTCGAGCTCGGGATCGATCGCGAGCTGTCGGTGGGCGACTATGTTCTCTCCGGCGGGGAGCTGCCGGCGCTCACGGTGATCGACGCCGTGGCGCGGCTCTTGCCCGGGGCGCTGGGCGATGAGCGCTCGAGCGAGGAGGATTCGTTCGCGCGCGGGATCCTCGACTGGCCGCACTACACGCGGCCGGAACAGTTCGAGGGCCTCGCCGTGCCGCCGGTGCTATTGTCGGGCGACCATGCCGGCATCGGCCGCTGGCGCCTGAAGCGCGCGGTCGAGCGGACCTGGCGGCGCCGGCCGGATCTGATCGCCGGAGCAAGGCTCGCCCCGGAGGCGCAGCGTGCGTTGAATGAGCTGCTGGCCGCGCAGGCGGCCGCGCAAGAGGATCGAGGTAAGTGACATGAACAAGATCATCCAGGATTTGGACAAGCGGCGCATGACCCGCAAGGTGCCGGACTTCAAGCCCGGCGACACCGTGGTCGTGCAGGTGAAGGTGGTCGAGGGCGACCGCGAGCGCGTGCAGGCCTACGAGGGCGTCGTGATTGCGCGCAGCAACCGCGGGCTCAATTCCTCGTTCACCGTGCGCAAGATCTCGCACGGCGAGGGTGTGGAGCGCGTGTTCCAGACCTACAGCCCGGCGATCAGCGACATCGTGGTCAAGCGGCGCGGCAGCGTCCGCCGCGCCAAGCTTTACTACCTGCGCGATCTGGCGGGCAAAGCCGCGAGGATCGAGGAGAAGATCTGAACGCCCCGGGAGCGGTGAGCCGGTGAACGTGCGCTCGTTCCTTGCGGGGCTGTGGCGCGGCCTGGACGGCCTGCGCAAGGCCCTGCACCTGATCGTGCTGCTGGTGATCTTCGGCACGGCGCTCGGCGTGCTGCTCTCCGGTGCGGCGCGCATCCCGTCGCGGGCGGCGCTGCTCATCGAGCCCGAGGGCGAGCTGGTCGAGCAGCTCTCCGGCGATCCGCTCACCCGGGCCCTCGAGGCGGCCCAGGGCGAGCGCCGCCGCGAGACGCTCCTGTGGGACCTCACCGACTCGATCCGGGCTGCGGCGACCGACCGGCGCATACCCGCGATTGCGCTCGACCTCGATAAGTTCGAAGGCGGCACCCAGCCCTCGCTCGAGGAGCTCGCGCACGCGCTGCAGGAATTCCGCGCGACCGGCAAGAAGGTCGTCGCCTACGGCGACGAGCTCGACCAGGAGAGCTACTACCTTGCGGCCCAGGCGGATGAGACCTACCTCGATCCGCTCGGCTTCGTGCTGATCGACGGTTACGACCGCTACCGCCTGTACCTGAAGGAGGCGCTCGACAAGCTCGGGGTGGACATCAACGTGTTCCGCGTCGGGGAGTTCAAGAGCGCGGTCGAGACCTACACGCGCACCAACATGTCGCCGGAGGACCGCGAGGAGAGCCGCGCCTACCTCGGCGTACTGTGGAGCAGCTACCAGGAGGCGATTGCCCACGCGCGCAAGCTCGCCCCCGATGCGGTGGCGAAGTACGTCGACGGCCTGGCGAAGACGGTGCCGGCCGCCGGCGGCAATGCCGCGCATGTCGCCCTCGAGGCGGGGCTCGTGAGCGGCATCAAGACGCAGCTCGAGGTCGAGAAGCGCCTGAGCGCGCTCGTCGGCGAGGACAAGTCGACGGGCTCGTTCCGCGCAGTGTCGGTGGCCGACTACCTGAGCTATGCGCAGGCGCAGCGCAAGCTGCGTGCGAGCGGCAAGCCGCACATCGGCGTCGTCATCGCCTCGGGCGAGATCCTCGACGGGGATCAGCCGCCGGGCACGATCGGCGGCGATTCGACCGCGCGTCTCATCCGCCAGGCCCGTCTCGACTCCGACATCAAGGCGCTGGTGCTGCGCGTCGACAGTCCCGGCGGGAGCGTGACGGCTTCCGAGGAGATCTACCGCGAGCTCAAGGCGCTGCGCACGGCCGGCAAGCCCGTGGTCGTCTCGATGAGCGGCTATGCGGCCTCGGGCGGCTATTACATCTCGGCTCCCGCGGACGAGATCTGGGCGAGCCCGGCGACTATCACGGGCTCCATCGGCATCTTCGCGATCATTCCGACGGTCGACCGGACGCTCGGCAAGGTGGGCGTGAGCGTGGACGGCGTCGGCACCACGGCGCTCTCGGGCCAGCTGCGCATCGACCGGCCGCTCGGCGCCGAGGCGCGCGCGCTGCTGCAGTCGCAGATCGAGCGCGGCTACGACGAGTTCCTCGAGCGCGTGTCGAGCGGGCGCAAGAAGAGCCGCGCCGACGTCGACGCGATCGCCCAGGGCCACGTGTGGGCCGGCACCGACGCCCAGCGCCTGGGGCTCGTCGACCACCTCGGCTCGTTCGACGACGCGCTCAAGGCCGCCGCCCGCCGCGCCCGGCTCACCGACTACGCTCCCGAGTTCATCGAGCCCGAGCTCAGCTGGGCGCAGCAGCTGGCGCTGTCGTTCAGGACGCAGATGGTGCGCCTGTTCTTCCGCGCGAGCGCCGATCAGCTCGCGCTCGAGCGCCTCGCCGAGCGCCTGGACCCCATCACGCGCGAGGTGGCGCGCCTCAGCCGCTTCAGCGCGCCGAACCGCGTATACGCCTACTGCTTCTGCGAAGTGCGCTAGGGGCCCCGATTCGCCCGCTGCTCAGCGGCCAAGGACCGCGCTCTTTGCCCGCGGGCCTGAAGGCGCTGTTCGGTTGGCTGCGCGCTGGGCCGCAGGCCCGGCGCGCCAATCTACAAAGTACCCCAGTCGAGGATGACCTTCCCCGACTTCCCCGATCCCATGGTCTCGAACCCCTTCTGGAACTCCTGGATCGGGAAGTGATGGGTGATGATCGGATCGATCCTGAGCCCCGACTGCAGCATGCTCGCCATTTTGTACCAGGTCTCGAACATCTCCCGGCCGTAGATGCCCTTGAGCGTCAGGCCCTTGAAGATCACCTGATTCCAGTCGATCGGCATCTCGCCGGGCGGAATGCCGAGGATGGCGACCGAGCCGCCGTGATGCATGGTGCGCAGCATGTCGCGGAACGCCGCGGCGTTGCCCGACATCTCGAGCCCGACGTCGAAGCCCTCCTGCATCCCGAGGGACTGCATCGTCTGGTCGAGCGACTCTCCCGCCACGTTGATGGCGCGGCTCGCGCCCATGCGCCGCGCGAGCTCGAGGCGGTAGTCGTTGACGTCGGTGACGACGACATGGCGCGCGCCGGTGAAGCGCGCGATCGCGGTCGCCATGATGCCGATCGGGCCTGCGCCGGTGATCAGCACGTCCTCGCCCACCATGTTGAAGGCAAGCGCCGTGTGCGTGGCGTTGCCGAAGGGATCGAGAATGGAGGCGATGTCGTCCGGAATGGAGTCGGGAAGCTTGAAGGTGTTGTCCGCCGGGATCGCCAGGTACTCGGCGAAGGCCCCGGGCCGGTTGACCCCGACTCCGACGGTGTTGCGGCACAGGTGGCGGCGGCCGGCGCGGCAGTTGCGGCAATAGCCGCAGGTGATGTGCCCCTCGCCCGAGACCCGGTCGCCGGCCTTGAGTCCCTTGACTTCCGAGCCCACCTCGACGATGCGCCCGCAGTACTCGTGCCCCACCGCCATGGGCACCGGGATGGTCTTCTGCGCCCAGGCGTCCCAGTTGTAGATGTGCATGTCGGTGCCGCAGATCGCGGTCTTGGCGATCTCGATCAGCACGTCGTTGTGCCCGACCTTCGGCTCGGGAATGTCCTCGAGCCAGATCCCGGGCGCCGCCTGCTGCTTGACCAGTGCCTTCATCGCACCACCTCGACCAGGAAAGCCGTCACGTCAATATGCCAGCGCCCGCGGCCGCTTCAATGCAGCACGCCGAGCTCGCGCCCCACCTCGGTGAAGGCCGCCACGGCGCGCTCGAGCTGCGTCCGGCTGAGCGCCGCCGACATCTGCGTGCGAATGCGGGCCTGGCCCCTGGGCACGACGGGATAGGAGAAGCCGATGACGTACACGCCGCGCTCGAGCAGCGCATCCGCCACGCGCGTCGCGAGCGCCGCATCGCCCAGCATCACCGGAATGATCGGATGCTCGCCGGGCTTCAAATCGAAGCCGGCCTGCGTCAGCGCCGCGCGGAAGAAGCGCGCGTTCTCGAACAGCTGCTCGCGCAGCTGCGTGCTGCCCTCGAGGAGATCGAGCACCGCGAGGCTCGCCGCCGCGACCACCGGCGGGATGCTGTTGGAGAAGAGGTAAGGGCGCGAGCGCTGCCGCAGCCACTCGACCACCTCGCGCCGCGCCGCCACGTAGCCGCCGCTGCCGCCGCCGAGCGCCTTGCCGAGCGTGCCGGTGAGGATGTCGACGCGGGCGGCGACGCCGCAATGCTCGTGCGTGCCGCGTCCCGTCGGGCCCATGAAGCCGGTGGCGTGCGAGTCATCGACCATCACCAGCGCGTCGTACGCTTCCGCGAGGTCGCAGATGCCGCGCAGGTTGGCGATGAAGCCGTCCATGGAGAAGACGCCGTCGGTGGCGATCAGCCGGGTGCGCGCGCCCTGCGCCTGGCGCAGGCAGCTCTCGAGCTCCCCCATGTCGCCGTTGGCGTAGCGGAAGCGCTGCGCCTTGCAGAGGCGGATCCCGTCGATGATGCTGGCGTGGTTGAGCGCATCCGAGATCACCGCGTCGCGCTCGTCGAGCAGCGTCTCGAACAGGCCCCCGTTGGCGTCGAAGCACGAGGAATAGAGGATCACATCCTCGGTCCCGAGAAAGCGCGCCAGGCGCGCCTCGAGCTCCTTGTGGATCTGCTGCGTGCCGCAGATGAAGCGCACCGAGGCCATGCCGTAGCCGTACACATCGAGCGCGCGCTGCGCGGCCGCGCGCACCGCCGGGTGATTGGCGAGGCCGAGGTAGTTGTTCGCGCACAGGTTGATGACTTCGCGGCCGCCGGCGCGCACCACGCCGCCCTGCGGGCTGCCGAGCACGCGCTCGCTCTTCCAGAGACCCTGCTCGCGCAGCGCCGCGAGCTCGCCGCGCAATCGCTCGATGACGGCCTGATTCATGGGGCGGAATTATACTGGACGGGGTCGCATTTGAGCCGTCCGAGGTCGCCGCAAAGCATGTGGGTGTCATAGCGGCGTTGCAGACTGGGGCAGCGGCGCCGCGCCCTCGAAGCAACGTCCGGCGCCGGCGAGGTTCCTCCCATGACGCTGAGCGTCTTTGACATCTTCAAGGTCGGCATCGGACCTTCGAGCTCGCACACCATGGGGCCGATGCGGGCGGCGCACGAGTTCGTGCTGGCGCTGAAGGGCGCGGGAAAGCTCGCGGCGACGCAGCAGATCGCCGTGCGGCTCTACGGCTCGCTCGCGCTCACGGGCCTCGGTCACGGCAGCGACCGCGCCGTGCTCGCCGGTCTCGAAGGCGCCGACCCCGAGACCGTCGACCCGGACAGCATCGAGACCACGGTGAAGCGCATCCGCTCGAGCGGCCGCTTGCGGCTGCTCGGCGAGCACGAGATCGCGTTCGATGAGCCGATGGAGCTGCTCTTCATGCATCACGAGCGGCTGCCGCGTCATTCGAACGGCATGCGCTTCGATGCGCTCGCGGCCGCCGGCCGGGTGCTGCGCGAGGAGGACTACTACTCGATCGGCGGCGGCTTCATCGTGAGAGGCGAGGAGCCCGAAGCGCGCGAGACGAGCGCGCATGCCGCGCCGCCCCATCCCTTCGCCTCGGGTGCGGAGCTGCTGGCACTGTGCCGCGAGCGCGGGCTCGAGATTTTCGAGCTCATGCTGGCGAATGAGCTCACCTGGGCGTCGGAGGCCGAGGTGCGCGCCAGGCTGCTGCACATCTGGCAGGTGATGCAGGCCTGCGTCGAGCGCGGCTTCCGCCAGAGCGGCGTGCTGCCCGGGGTCCTCAAGGTGCGCCGCCGGGCGCCGCGGCTCTACCGGCAGCTGACCGAGAGCGGCAGCGCCACGCCGCTCGACGTCATGGACTGGGTCAACGCCTACGCGCTCGCGGTGAACGAGGAGAACGCGGCCGGCGGGCGCGTCGTCACCGCACCGACCAACGGCGCGGCGGGCATCGTGCCCGCGGTGCTGCATTACTACCGGCGCTTCGAGCCCGGTGCGAACGAGGCGGGCGTGCTGCGCTTTCTGCTGGCGGCGGCCGCCATGGGCATGCTCTACAAGCGCAACGCCTCGATCTCGGGCGCCGAGATGGGCTGTCAGGGCGAGGTGGGGGTTGCCTGCTCGATGGCGGCCGCGGGACTGGTTGCGGCGCTGCAGGGCACGAACGAGCAGGTCGAGAACGCCGCCGAGATCGGCATGGAGCACAACCTCGGGCTCACCTGCGATCCGGTCGCGGGACTCGTGCAGATTCCCTGCATCGAGCGCAACGCCATGGGCGCGGTCAAGGCGATCAACGCGGCGCGGCTGGCGATGCGCGGCGACGGCACGCACAAGGTGTCGCTCGATCAGGTCATCGCCACCATGCGCCAGACCGGCGCCGACATGTCGACTATCTACAAGGAGACCTCGCAGGGCGGACTCGCGGTCAACGTACCCGAGTGCTAACCCAATAACCCCCACAGCCGCGACGGCGGCGACTGGTGCTGGACCTCCTTCACGCACTCCGGCCCGATCGAGTGCCATTCTTCGGTATCGAAGACCATCGAGCACAGGGCGGCAGTGGTGAGTGTGCTGATGCGTCCGTGCGGCACCAGCAGGTGGATGAGATCGGACGCGCCGGGGTTGTGCCCGATCACCATCAGGTGGACGATCCGCGGTCCGGTGGCCTGGATGAGCCGCAGCATGTCGGCGGCGCCGGCGAGATACAGCCCATCCTCGCGCTGCACGTGCCGCACCGAGAGCGACAGCTCGCGCGCCACGATGTCGGCGGTCTGCTCGGCACGCCGCGCGGTGCTGGCGAGGAGGCGATCGGGAACGAGCTCGAGCTCGAGGAGCCGGCGGGCCATCGACTCCGCCCCGGAGACGCCGCGGCGGTTGAGCGGGCGCGCGAAATCGTCGGTCCCCGGGTCCTTCCAGCGGGCGTCGGCGTGACGCATGACGGTGAGGCGCTTCATGCGTGCCGTCTCAGGACGGCTGCTCGACCAGGATCCGGCCGTCCTGCTCGCGCGCCGCGTAGGTACGCAGCGGCTCGTAGGCCGGCGGGGTCAGGGCATCCCCGGTGCGCAGGTCGAAGTGCGAGCCGTGCCGCGGGCAGATGAGCTCGCAGGACTCCACCTCGGCGCCGGCGAAGGACTCGCCGTCGTGCGTGCAACGGTCTTCCACGGCGTACAGCTCTTTGCCGCAGCGCACGACCACCACCGGCACCCCGTCGACCTCGGCCTGCAGGGGAACCCCTTCGCCGAGTGCGCTCGCCGGCCCGATGTCGACCCACTCGCTCAAAACATCCCCGTCTGCAGCCGCGCGGCTTCCGACATCATCGACTGATTCCAGGGCGGGTCGAAGGTCAGCGCGACGTGCGCCTCGCGCACCGTCGGGATCCGCTGCAGCTTGTCGCGCACGTCGTCCACCAGGATCTCGCCCATGCCGCAGCCGGGCGCCGTGAGGGTGATCTGGGCTTCCACGGTGCGCGTCCCGTCCTCGTTCTCCTTCACGTCGCATTCATACACGAGTCCGAGATCCACGATGTTGATGGGGATCTCAGGGTCGTAACAGCCGCGCATCTGTTCCCAGGCGAGCTTGCGCACGTCCTCGACGGTGGCGTTGGGCGGGAGCTCCGGCGGACTGACCGCTTCCTGGCCGATGGCGTCGGCGTCCTCGCCGGCGATGCGGAACAGATTCCCTTCGAGGTAGACGGTGAAGCTGCCTCCGAGCGCCTGAGTGATGTAGCCCGCCTGCCCGGGCTTGAGCTTGACCTCCTGCCCGGCGGGGACGATCACCGCACGCACCTCGCGGTTGACGACGAAGGGCTCGTTCTCATGCCGGCGCACGGGCTACTCCGTCGACACGGTGGCCGCGCCGTGCCCGAGCGCGGCATTGAGCGTGTGCCAGCTGAGGGTGGCGCACTTCACCCGCGCCGGGAACTCGCTCACGCCGGAGAGGGCGGCGAGCTTGCCGAGCGCGGCGCCGGGCGCGGCGTCGTGATGCGTGAGGAGGTTGTGCACCTGGTCGAAGAGCCTGGCCACGGCCGCGCGCTCCTTGCCCTTCACCGCCTCGGTCATGAGCGAGGCCGAGGCGGTCGAGATCGCGCAGCCCGAGCCCTCGAAGCGGATGTCCTCGATGCGCTCGCCGTTCAGCCGCACGTAAACCGACAGGCGGTCGCCGCACAGCGGATTGTGCCCGTCGGCATGCAGCACCTCGCCGCCGCTGCCCGCGCTCTCGAGGCGGCCGAAGTTGCGCGGGTGGCGGTTGTGATCGAGGATCACGTCGCGATAGAGCTCCTTCAGGTCCATCAGCCGAACACCTCGCGCGCCCGGCCGAGTCCCGCCACCAGGCGCGCCACGTCGTCCTCGGTGTTGTAGCAGCCGAAGGAGGCGCGCGCGGTCGCCGGAATGCCGAAGAAGGTCATGACCGGCATCGCGCAGTGGTGACCGGTGCGCACCGCGATCCCTTCGGTGTCGAGGATCGTGCCGAGGTCGTGCGCGTGCACACCGGCGAGCGTGAACGACACGACCGAGGCCTTGTGCGCCGCCGTGCCCACGAGCTCGATGCCCGGGATCCGCAGCAACTCCGCGGTCGCGAGCGCAAGCAGGCGCGCTTCGTGCGCGGCGACCGCCTCCAACCCCAAGCTCTCGAGGTAGTCCATGGCGGCCGCGAGCCCCACGGCGCCGGAGATGTTCGGGGTCCCGGCCTCGAACTTCCACGGCAGCTCGTTGTAGGTGGTCTGGTCGAACGAGACCGTGAGGATCATCTCCCCGCCTCCCTGCCACGGCGGCATCGCCGCGAGCAGCTCCTCGCGGCCGTACAGCACCCCGATGCCCGTGGGGGCGTACATCTTGTGGCCCGAGAAGGCGTAGAAATCCGCGCCGAGCGCGCGCACGTCGATCCGCGAATGCGGCACTGCCTGGGCGCCGTCGACGAGCACCACGGCGCCCTGGGCGTGCGCCGCCTCGACGATGCGCTTCACCGGCAGCACCGTGCCGAGCGCGTTCGAGACGTGCGCGATGGCCACGAGGCGCGTGCGCGGGCTGAGGAGCTGCGCGAGCTCCTCGTAGAGGAGCTCGCCGCGGCGGTTGATCGGGGCGACTTTGAGCGTGCAACCGGTCGCCTCGCACACCATCTGCCAGGGCACGATGTTGGCGTGGTGCTCGAGTGCGGTGATGAGGATCTCGTCGCCGGGTGCGAAGCGCGGCCGGGCGTAGGACTGGGCCACGAGGTTGATCGCCTCGGTGGTGCCGCGCACGAAGATGATCTCGCGGGTCGAGCGCGCGTTGAGGAAGCGGCGAGCGCGCTCGCGCGCGCCTTCGAAGGCGGAGGTCGCGGCCTGGCTCAGCGCGTGCACGCCGCGGTGCACGTTGGCGTGCGAGTGCGTCTCGTAATCCTCGACCGCGCGCAGCACGGGCAGCGGCCGCTGCGAGGAGGCGGCGCTGTCGAGGTACACGAGCGGGTGGCCGTTCACCTGCGTCGCGAGAATGGGGAAGTCACGCCGCACGCGTGCGGCATCGTAGGCTTGCCGCGCGGCGCGCGGTGAGACATTGGCTGCCATCAGAGGAACTCCCGGAGCGCGGCCCCGTCCTGCATCTGTCCGGCGAAGCGCTCCTCGATCTGCCGCCGGAGCGGGGGCACCTCGATCCGGGCGATCACATCGGCGAGGAACGCCCACTTGAGCGCGCGCTGCGCGGTGTCGCGGTCGAGGCCGCGCGACAGGAGATAAAAGAGCATGTTGTCGTCGAGCTTGCCGGCCGTCGCGCCGTGGCTGCAGCGCACGTCGTCGTTGTAGATCTCGAGCTGCGGCCGCACGTCGATCTCGGCCTCCGGCCCCGCGAGCAGCCCGCGCAGCGACTGGCGCGAGTCGGTGCCGTGGGCGTCGCGTGCGACCACGATCTTGCCGTTGAAGGCGACCCGGGCGCGCCCCGCGGAGATGCCGCGGAAGGTTTCCTCGGTGCGGGCGTGCGGCGCGAGATGCTCGACGAGGGCGTAGGTGTCCTGCACCTGCTGGCGGTCGCCGAGCGCGGCCGCCGAGAGGGCGAGGGCGGCGCGCTCGCCGGCGAGCCGCACCCCGAGGGTCGAGCGGGCCGCGGCCGCGCCGCTGCCGAGGGCGTGCAGCCGGTAGGTCGCATCCTGCGCCAGCGTGGCGTCGAGCGTGTCGAACAGAACGGCGCGGGAGCTGAGCTCCTGCAGCCGGTAATGATCGAGAGCCGCGCCGCGCGCGAGCTCCGCGCTGACGGCGCTGGCGACGAAGCTCGCGGCGGCGCCCGCGCTCACGTGCCGCTCGATGAGCACGAGCCGCCCGCGCGGCTCGAGCCGCAGCTCGAGGCGCGGGTAGGAGGCGCCCTGCTGCGCCTCGGCGCTCGCCACGAAGATGAGCTCGAGGCACGGCGCACCGCGGCCGGCCGGCACGTCGATCGCCGCGCCGTCGGTCGCGAAGGCTTCATTGAGGAGGGCGAAGCGCCGGTCGGCGCCGAGCTCGCGGCGGGACACGGGGGCCGCCGGCGCAGCGCGCGGGCCGTCCGCCCGCACGGCGAGCGGCGTGACGCGTGCCGGGCTCGCATCGAGCGCGTCCGAGAGAAGAGGGGCGAATACGCCGTCGACGAACACGTAGCGTACGAAGCCCGCGAGCCTCGCGGGGAGCTCGGCCGCGATGGCCGCCTCCGCCCCGGCGGCCGGCGGCGTCAGGGCGGCGGGCGTGAAGCTCGCCCGCTCGAGCGGCCGCAGGTTCGCATACTTCCAGTTCTCATCGCGCGAGACCGGCAGTCCCGTCGCCGCCAGCGCCTCGAGCGCCGCGCGCCGGCGTGCCGCCCCCGGCAGCTGCGCCGAGAGCGCTCGTGCGGCGCTCGCGTGCTGCTCGACGATGCGGGCGGTGAGCGGATTGCTCATCGGTCCCTCAGGCCGCCTCGCCGCTCACCCAGTCGTAGCCGCGGCGCTCGAGCTCGAGCGCGAGCGTGCGGTCGCCGCTGCGGGCGATGCGGCCGCGCACCAGCACGTGCACCACGTCGGGCACGACGTACTCGAGCAAGCGCTGGTAATGCGTGACCACGAGGAAGGAGCGCTCGGGCGAGCGCAGCGAGTTCACGCCCGCCGCCACCACCTTGAGCGCGTCGATGTCGAGCCCGGAATCGGTCTCATCGAGCACCGCGAGCTTCGGCTCCAGGACCAGCATCTGCAGGATCTCGTTGCGCTTCTTCTCGCCGCCCGAGAAGCCCTCGTTCACGCCGCGCGACAGGAAGCCGTCCTCCATCTGCATGAGCTTCATCTTCTCGCGCACCATCCCGAGGAATTCGAAGGCGTCGACCTCGGGGAGGCCGTGCTCCTTGCGTACGGCGTTGACGGCCGCCTTGAGGAGATAGACGTTGTTCACGCCCGGGATCTCCACCGGGTACTGGAAGCCGAGGAATACGCCGGCGCGGGCGCGCGCCTCGGGCGCGAGCGCGAGCAGATCGCGTCCCTGGTACGTGACGGTGCCCGCGGTGACCTCGTAGCCCGGCCGCCCGGCGAGCACGTGCGCGAGGGTGCTTTTCCCCGAGCCGTTCGGGCCCATGATCGCGTGCACTTCGCCGGCCGCCACCTCGAGCGACAGGCCGTTCAGGATCTGCTTGCCGTCGACGGTGACGGACAGATCGCGGATTGCAAGCATCGGTGCTGCGGATCGAGTCATCTCAGCCCACCGCGCCTTCCAGGCTCACCGCCAGGAGCTTTTGCGCCTCGACCGCGAACTCCATGGGCAGCTCCTTGAACACGGACTTGCAGAAGCCGCTCACGATCAGGTTGACGGCATCCTCCTGGGAGATGCCGCGCGCCAGGCAGTAGAACAGCTGGTCGTCGCTGATCTTCGAGGTGCTGGCCTCGTGCTCGACCGTCGCCGTCGGGTTCTTCACCTCCACGTACGGGAAGGTGTGCGCGCCGCACTCACCGCCCATGAGGAGCGAGTCGCACTGGGTGAAGTTGCGGGCGCCGTGCGCGCTCGGAAGCATCTTCACCAGTCCCCGGTAGGTGCTCTGCCCGTGGCCGGCGGAGATGCCCTTGGAGATGATGGTGCTGCGGGTGCGCGCGCCGATGTGGATCATCTTGGTGCCGGTGTCCGCCTGCTGGTGGTTGTTGACGGTGGCGACGGAGTAGAACTCGCCGCTCGAGCCGTCGCCGCGCAGCACGCAGCTCGGGTACTTCCAGGTGATGGCCGAGCCGGTCTCGACCTGGGTCCAGGAGATGTGCGCGCCGCGCCCGCGGCACTCGCCGCGCTTGGTGACGAAGTTGTAGATGCCGCCGCGCCCCTCGGCATCGCCCGGATACCAGTTCTGCACCGTCGAGTACTTGATGAAGGCGTCATCGAGCGCGACCAGCTCGACCACCGCTGCGTGCAGCTGGTTCTCGTCGCGCATCGGTGCCGAGCACCCTTCAAGGTATGACACATGACTGCCAACATCTGCGATGATAAGCGTGCGCTCGAACTGGCCGGTATTGAGTGCGTTGATACGAAAGTACGTCGACAGCTCCATCGGGCAGCGCACCCCCTTCGGCACGTACACGAACGAGCCGTCGGAGAACACCGCAGAATTCAACGTCGCGAAGAAATTGTCGGTGTAGGGAACGACGCTCCCGAGGTATTGCTCGATCAGCTCGGGGTGCGCGCGCACCGCCTCGGAGAACGGCAGGAACACCACGCCCGCCGCGGACAGGCGCTCCCTGAACGTGGTGGCGACCGAGACCGAATCGAACACCGCGTCCACCGCCACCCCGGCGAGGCGCGCACGCTCGTGCAACGGTACGCCGAGCTTCTCGTAGGTCTCGAGCAGCTTCGGATCCACCTCGGCGAGGCTCTTTGGTCCGTCCTTCCTCGACCTGGGCGCGGAGTAATAGGAGATCGCCTGGTAGTCGATGGGCGCGAAGCGCACATGCGCCCAGTGCGGCTCCTTCATCGTGAGCCAGTGGCGCAGCGCCTTGAGCCGCCACTCGGTGAGGAAGGCAGGCTCGCCCTTCTTGCGCGAGATGAGCCGCACCACGTCCTCATCGAGCCCCGGCGCGACCGTATCGGAGTCGATCTCGGTCACGAAGCCCTGGCTGTAGCCGCGGCCGAGCAGGCTCTCGAGTTGTTTGGCGGTTTCGCTCATGAGCGGACCTGCGTGCGGCTTCCCGCGCTCTTCATCTCGCGCTCGAGCCCGGGCAGGCGCGCGGGGGCGGCATCGAGCCCGGCGAGCTGCGCCAGGCTCACGTCGTAGAGCGCGCGGCGGATGGCGAGATTCAGCCGCTGCCAGACGCGGCTCACGCGGCAGCTTTCCTCGATCTCGCAGTTGCCGTGGCCCGCGGCGCAGTCGGTCAGGGCCACCGGCCCCTCGAGCGCATCGAGGATCGCGGCGGCGCTGATCTGCGCTGCGGGGCGCGAGAGCTGGTAGCCGCCGCGGAGCCCGCGGGTCGAGGTCACGAGCCCCGCGCGCTGCAGCTGCTTCAGGAGCTTGCTCACGGTCGGAGCGGCGATGTGCGTCTGCTCCGCGAGCGCGGCCGCGGTCTGCACGCGCGCGGGCTCGCCGGCGAGCGCCGCGAGAAGCACGGTGGCATAGTCGGTCAGCCGGCTGATTCGCAGCATGGAGACACCTCCGATAACTAGGACTATTTTAGTACTAATTGCCCCGGAGAACCAAGAGAGGCATGGGTTTTTGCTATCCTTAGCCATCCGATTTTCAAAGGCTTGCGATCACGGGGGCGCCTCGGTCCGTAAGGGCGCGCGTCGATCGCCTGAAGGAGTGGACGATGAATCTCAGTGAGCTCAATCGCGTCGCCAACGCGATGGTCGCCAAGGGCAAGGGCATCCTGGCCGCCGACGAGAGCAGCGGCACCATCAAGAAGCGCTTCGACGCCATAAAGCTTGAGTCGACCGAGGAGCATCGCCGCACCTACCGGGAAATGCTGTTCACCGCCCCCGGCGCCGCCGAGGCGGTGAGCGGCGCCATTCTTTACGACGAGACCATCCGCCAGAAGACCAGGGACGGCACGCCCTTTCCGCAGTACCTCGCCAGGCGGGGCATCGTCCCCGGCATCAAGGTCGACCTCGGTGCCAAACCGCTCGCAGGCTTCCCCGGCGAGACCATCACCGAGGGGCTCGACGGCCTGCGCGAGCGGCTGATCGAGTATCGCGGCCTCGGGGCCCGCTTCGCCAAGTGGCGCGCGGTGATCGACATCGCCGCCGGCATTCCCACCGCGTTCGCGATCGAGGCGAATGCGCACGCCCTGGCCCGCTACGCGGCGCTCTGCCAGGAGAACGACATCGTGCCGATCGTCGAGCCGGAAGTGCTCATGGACGGCGGGCATTCGCTCGAGCGCTGCTCGGAAGTGACCGAGCAGGTGCTCACCGACGTGTTCGCCCGGCTGTTCGATCATCGGGTCGCGCTCGAAGGGATGGTGCTCAAGCCCAACATGGTGATCTCGGGCAAGAAGGCGGGTGAGCGGGCCTCACCGGAGAAGGTCGCCGAGGCGACGGTGCGGGTGCTGAAGCGCCACGTCCCGGCGGCGGTCCCCGGCATTGCCTTCCTCTCCGGCGGCCAGTCGCCGACCGAGGCGACGCTGCACCTGTCGCTGATGAACCGGATGGGGCCGCTGCCCTGGTCGCTCACCTTCAGCTACGGGCGGGCGCTGCAGGACACCGCGCTCAAGGCCTGGGGCGGAATCGCGGCCAACTTCGCCGCCGGCCAGAAGGAGTTCGCGCGGCGGGCGCACCTCAACGGGGCTGCCACCACAGGGCGCTACGCGCCGGAGATGGAGAGCCGGGCCGCCTGAGGGCGCCAGGCGGCATCGCGCTCGCGTGACCACCACCGCATCCGCCCTCGCCACGTCCACCGCGCCCGCCGGCGACGTGGTGGTCGCCGTGCGCGACGTGCATTACGCCGCGGGCGGCCGGCCGATCTTCGCCGGCCTCGATCTCGAGGTGCGCCGCGGGCGCATCACCGCGATCATGGGCCCGAGCGGCACCGGCAAGACGACGCTGCTGCGGCTCATCACCGCCCAGGTGCCGCCCGTCCAGGGACAGGTGACGGTATTCGGCCAGGATCTCGCGGGCTTCGGCCGCGGCGAGGTCTACGCCCTGCGGCGCCGCATGGGCATGCTGTTCCAGAACGGCGCACTGCTCACCGACATGGACGTCTTCGAGAACGTCGCCTTCCCCGTGCGTGAGCACACGGATCTCCCCGAGCCGCTGGTGCGGCTGCTGGTGCTGACCAAGCTCCAGGCCGTCGGCCTGCGCGGCGCGGCGCACCTCATGCCGTCCGAGCTCTCGGGGGGCATGGCGCGGCGCGTGGCTCTGGCGCGCGCCATCGTGATGGATCCCGAGGTTCTCCTCTACGACGAGCCGTTCGTGGGCCTCGACCCGATCTCGCTCGGCTTCATCCTGCGGCTCATCAAGCACATGAACCAGGCCCTCGGGATCACGAGCGTCGTGGTCTCGCACGACGTGCACGAGCTCGCCACCATCGCTGACGACAGCTATCTGATCTCCGAAGGCCGCGTCGCGGCCGCCGGCACGCCGGCGCAGCTGCGGGCGAGCGACTCGGCGGCGGTCCGCCAGTTCATGACCGGCAGCGCCGATGGTCCGGTGCCGTTTCACTATCCGGCCCCGGATTACGCGACGCAGCTGCTCGAGGCGGACGCGCGATGAACTCGCGGCAGCCCGGCACCTACATCCTCGGCGGCGTGCGCCGCCTCGGGTCGGTGGCGATCTTCCTGGTGCAGCTCCTCATCCAGTGCCTGCCGGCGCTCGCGCGGCCGCGGCTGCTGATCATGCAGATCTACAACGCCGGTGCCCGCTCGCTCATCATCATCATGCTCTCGGGCCTGTTCGTCGGCATGGTGCTCGGGCTCCAGGGCTACGACCTGCTGCGGCGCTTCGGCTCCGAGGAGGCGCTCGGCATCGCCGCCGCGCTCGGCCTGCTGCGCGAGCTCGCGCCGGTGATCACGGCGCTGCTGTTCGCCGGCCGCGCCGGCACCGCGCTCACCTCGGAGATCGGCCTGATGCGCGCCACCGACCAGCTGACCGCCATGGAGATCATGGCGGTCGACCCGCTGCGCTATGTGGCGGCGCCGCGCTTCCTCGGCGGTGTGATCGCGATGCCGCTGCTGACCGCGATTTTCAGCGTGATCGGGCTCTACGGCGCGCAGCTCGTCGGCGTACAGATGATGGGGGTCGACCGCGGCGTCTTCTGGTCGCAGACTCAGGGTTCCGTGGACCTGCACGACGTGAACGAAGGTCTGGTGAAGAGCATCGTGTTCGGCATCGCCTGCAGCCTGATCGCGGTGCACGAGGGCTACCATGCGGAGCCCACCGCCGAGGGTGTCGGGCTTGCGACCACGCGCACCGTGGTGGCATCGTCGGTCATCACGCTGCTGCTCGACTACGCGCTCACCGCGGCCTTCCTTTGAGAGGAACTACCGGCCATGCAAAGCAATCGAACCCTGGAGATCGGCACGGGCCTGTTCGTGCTGCTGGGATTTGCGGCGCTGCTTTTTCTCACGACGCAGCTGCCGGCCAGCGGCGTCAGGTTCGCAGCACAGAAGGCGGGTTACCACGTGACCGCGCAGTTCGACAACATCGGCGACCTGAAGGTCGGATCCCCCGTCACCATGTCGGGCGTGCGCGTGGGCGAGGTGTCCTCGATCCGCTTCGATTCCAGGGTGTACAAGGCGGTGGTGGGCATGCGCATCGATCCGCAGTACAACGAGATTCCCGAGGACAGCTTCGCGAGCATCCAGACCGAGGGATTGCTCGGCGGCAAGTATGTGGGGATCAGCCCCGGCGGGCTCGACACCTATTTGAAGGACGGCAGCAACATCGACCAGACCCAGTCGGCGATCGTGCTCGAGAGCCTCATCAACAAGTTCTTCGCGAGCTTTGCGAGCAAGGGCAGCGGCGAGAGCGACAGCCAGGACAGCCAGGGTAAGGGTGCGGACAAGAGGGAGCCGAAGCAATGAGATTCCGGAGCATGGTGATGACTGCGGTATGGATCTGCGCGGCGGCGGTGGCCGCGGCGCAGGGCGCCCCCGGCGCGGCGGGGCAGGCGGCGGCGCCGGGCACGGCCGCGACCGCCAACGCCGGCGACCCTGCGGCGCTGGTGCAGGAGACCGCGCAGGGCATGCTGGATGATCTCGACAAGCACCGGGACGAGTACCGGCGGGAGCCGGCCAAGGTCGCCGCCCTGGTCGACAAGTACCTGATGCCGCACTTCGACACCGAGACCTCGGCGCGCGTGGTGCTCGGACAGTTCTGGCGCACCGCGACGCCCGACCAGCGTCAGCGCTTCGTCAACGCCTTCTATCATTCGCTGCTCACCAACTACGGGGACTCGCTGGTCGAGTTCACTTCCGACCGCCTCAAGATCTTCCCGAGCCGGGTGGAGCCGGGGGCGACCACGGCGACGGTGCGCACCGAGGTACGGCGCAAGAACGGCGATCGCGTGTCGGTCAACTACTCGCTGCGCCTGACGCCGCAGGGCTGGAAGGCGTGGGACGTGGTGATCGACGGCATCAGCTACGTCAAGAGCTATCGCGAGGACTTCGGCGCGCAGATCGAGAGCCAGGGCCTCGAGAAGGTGATCAAGCGCCTCGAATCGGGCGAAAAGCCCGGCCAGCTCGCCCAGCAAACGCGCGGCTGACGCCCGATGAGCACCCGCTCGCCGAGCGCCGCGCCGTTCGATCTGACCTCGGGTCCCTTCAGCCTCGCCGCGGGCGGGGACGGCCGGCTGCTCGCCGAGGGTCCCCTGACCTTTGCCAGCGCGCGGCAGGCGCGCGAGCTCGGCCTCGACGCCCTCGATGCGGCCGCCGACGGCGCGCTGGTGATCGACTGCCAGGGCATCACGGCATCCGATAGCGCGGGGCTTGCGGTTCTGCTCGCCTGGCTGGCCGCCGCCCGGGCGCAGAGACGCTCGCTGCGCTTCGCACGCCTGCCGCAGGGCCTCGCAGCGCTCGGCCGGATCAGCGAGGTGTACGAGCTGCTCGAGCGCGGCGTGTAGGCACGCCTCGCGTCACTTCGGCGTCGGAGGCTCCTCCGGCGGCTTCTCCGGCTGCTGCGGCGTCGGCTCGATGCCCGACTCCTCCAGCATCTTCTGCTCTTCTTCCTCCTCGGTGTGCGAGGTGCCGCCGCGCACCTTGAACTCGCGGTTCTGCAGGTAGGCGTTGCGCAGGAACGAGTAGGGATCGTAGGCGCCGTCGATCAGCCGGTCGGCATCGAGCAGCCGCGAGCGCAGGTCGACCTTCTCGAGCAGATAGGAGCCGTAGTTCCAGTAGGTGTTGCTGATGTAGGTGCGCGGGGTGCTGTAGGCGTCGCCCACCTTGCCGAAGGTGTCGCGCACGTCGCTCGGTCCGAGGAACGGCAGCACCAGATACGGTCCCGGGTGCACGCCCCACTTGCCGAGCGTCTGGCCGAAATCCCGGTCGTTCTTGTCGAGCCCCATCGCCGTCGCCGGGTCGAACAGTCCGCCGAGGCCGATCACCGTGTTGACGAGGAGGCGGCTGGTATCGTGTACGAACGGCGTGAACTGTCCCTGCAGCAGGTCGTTCACCATGACGACCGTCGTGTCGACGTTGTCGAAGGCGTTACGGATGCCGGTTTGCACGAAGTGCGGCACGCCGCGGCGATAGCCGCGCGCCACCGGGCGTGCTACGCCCTTGTCGAACTTGTCGTTGAAGGCGTAGATCGGGCGGTTCATGCCCTCCCACGGGTCGCGCGGGTCGGCGCGCGTCGGCGCCTGCGTGGCGCAGGCGCCGAGCAGCAACACGAGGAGCGCCGCCAGGGAAACACGGTTCGTGGCTTGCATGGCACCGGTGCAGGGAGGACCGGCCGGCATTCTAACAGCCGCGCGTGTGCGCTCTATTGCACTAAAGACAGAGAAGCCGCCGTCAGTGGAGGCGGCCGCCGCGCCCCTGTCCCTGATCCCCGTTGTCGGTCAGCCGGGGCTTGCGTGTGCTGGCGAGGAACTCGCGCACCTCATCGAGGCGCGCGCGGTAGCGCTGGCGCTGGATGGTGCCGGTGTTGGGGGACGCCAGTGCCAGCTGATACTGCTGCAGCGCAAGCTGCAGGTCGCCGTTGGCCAGCTGATACTCGCCCATGTAGAAGTAGGCGTCTCCCGGATCGCCGGCGGCGCTCGCCGCGAGCGCGGTGAGACGGATCTGGTCGGGGGTGGGCGGCACGATGTTGAAGAGGTCGAGCAGCATCGTGTGCGCCTCGCCGGGGCGGCCCGCCGTCATGAGCGTCTCCGCATAGCGCACCGTCACCGGGACGTTGCGCGGAAAGAGCGCTTCGGCGTGCTTGAAGGTCGCGAGCGCCTCGTTGACATGTCCGGCCCTGGCCTGTGCCTGGCCGAGGGCCGAATACAGCACCGTGAGGCCCTCGTGCTCATGCACGAGCCTCGCGAGGATTCCAACCGCCTCGTCGACTGCGGCCTTGTTGCCGCCCATGAGCGCGAGCGCCCGGCCGTACTCGTTGCCCATGTTGTCGCCGCCGTGGGCGATCTTCTGCGCATACTGCTGGGATATGTCGGTGTCGCCGGTCGCCGTCAGCACCCTGACGCGCTCGCGAATCAGCTCGTAGCTGCGGGAGTCCGTGCCGGTGCGGGGCGGGAACTGCGCCGCGCGCGCCTGCTGCTCGGCCGCGCGCTCCATATCCATCGGGTGGTCGACCAGCATCGCCGGGATGTAGGTGGCGGCGAGCCCCTGGTTGCGCGCCATGGTCTCGAACATCGTGGCCATGCCGTAGGGGTCGAAGCCCGCACCCGCGAGGTAGCTGATGCCGACGCGGTCGGCTTCCCATTCGTTGTCGCGCGTGAAGTTGATCTGGTGCTGTATCGCCATGCCCTGCACCGCGGCGAGGCCGCCTTCGATGGCCTGGCCGCCGTTGGGACCGCCGCCGGCGAGCGCGCCGAGCAGGATCGCGCCGATCATCGCCGCCGCCGTGGTCAGGCTCTGGTGAGACTGGTCGGCGAGCATGCGGGCAATGTGGTGCTGGGTGATGTGCGCGGTCTCGTGCGCCATCACGCCCGCGAGCTGCGATTCATTGCCGGTGGCGAGCACGAGGCCGGCGTTGATGAACACGTAGCCGCCGGTCACGGCGAACGCGTTGATGGTCGTGTCCCTGATCACGAAGTAGTGAAAGTACTCGCCCCCCATCTCGCTCTGCGACGCGAGCCGCTTGCCGATGTCGTTGATGTACTCGCTGACCTCCGGGTCCTCGAGCAGCTCGTTCTGGTCGCGCAGCTCCTTCGCCACCATGGCGCCGAGGCGGAACTCGTCGCTGCGCGACAGCACCGTCTCGGCGGGGCTGCCCATGTCGGGGAGGTCCGAGCCCGGGGTCGGCCCCGTCAAGACGCGGTTGTTCGGCATCGGCGGCTCGCCCGCGAAGGCGGCGGTCGCCGAGGCGAGGAGGGCGCTCACGAGCGTGATCAGAAGAGGGCGCATTGAAAGATTTAGACCGCGATTGGCTTGGGCAAGTTTCCCCGGAATTACAGACGCTTACAAAAGCTCTCGAGGCGCATCCCCGGCCCTCACGCGCCGCGCGCTAAAGCCTACACCCAATCGGGGAGGCGCGCCCTAGAGGATGTCCGAGGCGTAATCGGCGAGCCGGGAGCGCTCGCCGCGCACCAGTGTCACGTGACCGGAATGGGCCCAGCCGCGGAAGCGGTTCACGGCGTAGGTGAGGCCGGAGGTCATCTCGGTGAGATAGGGCGTGTCGATCTGCGCGATGTTGCCGAGACAGGCGAGCTTGGTGCCGGGGCCGGCACGCGTGATCAGCGCCTTCATCTGCTTCGGCGTCAGGTTCTGCGCCTCATCGAGGATCAGGAAGCGGTTGAGGAAGGTGCGGCCGCGCATGAAGTTGAGCGAGCGGATCTTGATGCGGTTGCGCAGCAGGTCGTTGGTCGCCGCGCGGCCCCAGTTGCCGCCTTCCTGCGAGCCGGTGAGTACCTCGAGGTTGTCCATGAGAGCGCCCATCCAGGGCTCCATCTTCTCCTCCTCGGTTCCCGGCAGGAAGCCGATGTCTTCGCCCAGCGGGATGGTGACGCGCGTCATGATGATCTCGACGAAGCGGTTGGTCTCGAGCGTCTGCATGAGACCGGCGGCGAGCGCCAGCAGCGTCTTGCCGGTGCCCGCGGGCCCGAGCACCGTCACGAAGTCGATCTCCGGATCCATGAGCATGTTCAGGGCGAAGTTCTGCTCGCGGTTGCGCGCCGTGACGCCCCAGACGTTGTGGCGCTCGTTGCGGTAGTCGCGGGTGAGCTCGATGGTGGCGGTATTGCCGCTGATCTTGCGCGCGATGCCCTCGATGCCCTCCGGGCTGTCCTCGAACACGCCCTGGTTGGGGTGCCACTCGCGCACCGCGGGCCCGGTGATCTCGTAGAACGTGCGGTCGCCTTCCTTCCACGAGCGCATGTCCTTGCCGTGCCGCTCCCAGAAATCCTCGGGCAGCGCGGTCATGCCGCTGTAGAGGACGTCCGAGTCCTCGAGCGTCTTGTCGCTGTAGTAGTCCTCGGCGTGCACGCCGAGGACGGCGGCCTTGATGCGCAGGTTGATGTCCTTGGACACCAGGATCACCCGCGCCTCCTTGTGCTCGTTCTGCAGCGCCAGCGTCTGCGCGAGGATCGCGTTGTCGCCGCCCTGGCCGGGGAGGCTCTCCGGGAGCGCGCTGGCGAGCTGGCGCGTCTGGAAGAACAGGCGCCCGGTCGAGGGGCGCTTGCCGTGGTTGCCCGAGTAGCCGCTCGGGAGCTTGAGCCCATGGCCGATCTGCTCGTTGGTGACGTCGCGCATCAGATCGTCGAGGAAGCGGCTCACCTGGCGCACGTTGCGCGAGGCCTCCGACAGGCCTTTCTTGTGCGCGTCGAGCTCCTCGAGCACCACCATCGGCAGGTACACGTCGTGCTCCTCGAAGCGGAAGATCGCCGTCGGGTCGTGGATCAGGACGTTCGTATCGAGCACGAACAGCCGCCGCCCGCCGCGTGGCCTGCCTTTCACGGCGCGCGCCTCGCCCGAGGCCGCCGTGGGACCGGGTTCATGGACTCCGCGCTGCTTCAAGCACTGCCTCCGCGTGTCCCGCGACTTCGACCTCGCGCCGCGTCCTGCAGGCTCCACGTGCCGCCGCCCGTCGTGGGCAGGGAGAACTCGGGCGCCTTGCTTCCCGTCTCGATCTCCCGCATCTCTTTCAGGACTTGACCGGCTCGAGAATCGCGTCGAGGTTGAGTGAGTCGCAGAATTCCATGAACTCCTCGCGCAGGTGCGCGACGTGTATGCGGCTCGGCACGTTGACGATCATCTGCACGGCGAACATGGGCGCGCCGGTGTGCGCGGCCGGGTAGCTGCGGGTCGAGACTTCGGCGATGTCGATGCCGCGCGTGGCGAAGAACCCGGCGAGCCCCGACACGATGCCCGACTGATCGAGGCATACCACGTCGATCGAGTACGGCAGCATGTCGGTGCGCGGCGCGCGCGGCTCGGTGCGCCGCAGATGAATGCTCAGGTTGCTGGTCTCGGCGAGGCGCTTGAGCTCGGTTTCGAGCTTGGCGAGCGCGTGCCAGTTGCCGGAGACGAGCAGCAGCATCGCGAACTCGGTGCCGAGATTCGCCATGCGACTTTCACTTATATTGCCGCCCGACTCGCTGATGACGCGGGTCAGCTCGTGGACCATACCCGTTCGGTCGCTGCCGATCGCCGAAACGGCCAGGTGCTGCTTCATCTGTCGGTGGCGGTGGTGCTTTTGCCGGCCTGCGGTTCCCGAGTGTACCGGGAGCAGGGGCCGGTTGCGACCACCCCGCGGGATGCGCGCGGCGAGGCTTGCCTCCGCGCGAGTCCCGCTCGTAACATCCGCGGCTCCCTCTACCTGGCTTGAAGCGTCATGTCGTTCTCCGGCAGCCTGGTTGCCATCGTCACTCCCATGCGCCCCGATGGCGGCGTCGACCTGGAAGCGTGGACACGGCTGCTCGATTTCCACCTCGCGAACGGCACGAACGGCGTCGTGGTCGGCGGCACCAGCGGCGAGTCGGCGACGCTGCGGGACTTGGAGCTGCGCGAGCTCGCGCTGCGGGCCTGCGAGCGCGTGCGCGGGCGGCTCGCGGTCATCGTGGGGGCGGGCACCAGCAGCACCTCGGCGACCGTGGAACGAGTCAGGTGGCTGTCGGACCTGCCAATCGACGGCTTCCTCCTGGTCACCCCTGCCTACAATCGCCCGACGCAGGAGGGCTTGTACCAGCACTTCGCCGCGGCCGCCGCCGCCTCGGCCAAGCCGATCCTGCTCTACAACGTGCCGGGCCGCACGGCCGTCGACATGAAGCCGGCGACGGTGGCGCGCCTGTCGCGCCTCGCGCGCATCGCCGGCGTGAAGGAGGCGCTGGCGGAGGCGGGCCGGGTGCGCGAGCTGATCGATGCCGTCACGCGCAGCTTCGTGGTGCTGAGCGGCGATGACGCGACGGCGCGCGAGGCGATCGCCTGCGGCGCACGCGGGGTGATCTCGGTTACGGCGAACGTTGCCCCGCGCGCGATGTCGGAGATGGTGGCCGCGGCGCTCGCCGGCGACGCGGTCAGGGCGCGCGAGCTCGACGCGCCCCTCGCGAGCCTGCATCGCGATCTGTTCGTCGAGGCGAACCCGATTCCGGTCAAATGGGTGCTGGCGCAGATGGGGCTGATCGGCGCTGGGTTAAGATTGCCGCTCACGCCGTTGTCGGAGGCTCATCACGCCGCGGTGCGGGCGGCCGCCCGCACCGCGGGTGCGCTCAACTGAGGATGTGGATGAAAGCACTGAGATCGCTGTTGTGGGGTGCGCCGCTCTTGGCTGTGCTGAGCGGTTGTCACCTTCACCCGTTCCGTCACCTGACCTACGCCTGCCACAAGAAGCAGCCCTACATGCAGGCGAGCAGCATCGCGCCGCTCAAGATTCCGGCCGGGCTCGACGCCCCCGATACCACCAACGCGCTGCACCTGCCGGCGCTCAACGAGCCGGCGCCCCCGGCACGCGCCGGCCAGCAGCCCTGTCTCGACGAGCCACCGCCCTACAAGGTGGCGAAGCCCCCGCAGGCCTGAGCGCGGCTCGCGGCGCGGTGGCACAGCCGGATGCGCCACCGGGCAGCTTGCATTATGATTCGCCGCCCGTTTAGGGGCGCGGCCCGCTTCTAAGTTGTTTCGAGGAGTTCGCTGTAAGCCATTGATCGGAGAGGTGGCCGAGCGGTCTAAGGCGCTGGACTGGAATTCCAGTAACATCTTCACCGGTGTTCGTGGGTTCGAATCCCACCCTCTCCGCCACGGCTCGCACGCGGCAAACCGCCAATGAACGTGGTGGCCCGCATCGGTTTCTCCGCGACGACCAGTCGTGAATCCCGTCAGGGCCGGAAGGCAGCAGCGGCAGCGGCGATGTCGGGTGCCGGAGGCTAAGCTGGTGCGGGCCGCCTCCATCTGATCCGGGATATTGCATGAGCTACACCGCGCTGGCGCGCAAATGGCGTCCCAAGAAGTTCTCCGAGCTCATCGGGCAGGAGCACGTGCGGCGCGCGCTCGTCAATGCGCTCGACACCGGGCGCATCCACCATGCATTTCTGTTCACGGGCACGCGCGGGGTGGGCAAGACCACCATCGCGCGCATCTTCGCCAAGTGCCTCAACTGCGAGACCGGCGTCACCGCCGAGCCGTGCGGCGTGTGCGCCGCGTGCCGTGAGATCGACGCCGGCCGCTTCGTCGACCTGATCGAGGTCGATGCCGCCTCGCGCACCAAGGTCGACGACACGCGGGAGCTCCTCGACAACGTGCAGTACTCGCCGGCGCGCGGCCGCTTCAAGGTGTATCTGGTGGACGAGGTGCACATGCTGTCGGCGCACTCCTTCAACGCGCTGCTGAAGACGCTCGAGGAGCCGCCGCCGCACGTGAAGTTCCTGCTGGCCACCACCGATCCGCAGAAGCTGCCGATGACGGTGCTGTCGCGCTGCCTGCAGTTCAACCTGAAGCGTCTGCCCGCCGCCGAGATCGCCGCCCATATGCGCCATATCCTCGACCAGGAGGGCATCGCCTGCGACGCGGCGGGCCTCAGGCTCGTGGCGCAGGCGGCCGACGGCAGCATGCGCGATGCGCTCTCGCTCCTCGATCAGCTGATCGCCTTCGGCGGCGGCCGGGCCGGGGAGACCGAGGCGCGCGCCATGCTCGGCACCGTCGCCCGCGACCACGTGGTGCGCATCGCAGAGCTGCTCGCCGCGCTCGACCCGGCGGAGCTCATGAAGGGCGCGCAGGCGCTCGAGCAGTTCGCGCCCGACTATGCGCAGCTGCTCGATGAGCTCGCGGGCCTGCTGGTGCGGGTGGGGCTGCGCCAGGCGGTGAGCGACTACGAGGGCGATGAGGTATTCGCGCCGGAGGTGATCGAGCGGCTCGCCCGGGCGCTCACCCCCGAGGACCTGCAGCTCTTCTACCAGACCGCGATCACGGGTAAGCGCGATCTGCCGCTCGCGCCCGATCCGCGGACCGGCTTCGAGATGACGCTGCTGCGCATGGTCGCGTTCCGGCCGGCCGGCGTCCCGGCCGATGCGCGCACGACTGCACCGGCTGCGCCGCGCGCCGCGTCACCCGCCGGACCCGCGCGGTCCGCCGGCGCAGCGCCCGGGCCGGGAGAACCCGCGCCCGCCGCAGCTCCCGGGTCGGGAGAACCCGCGGCCGCCGCAGCTCCCGGGTCCTGGGCGGCGATCGTGAGCACGCTCGAGCTCTCGGGGGCGGCCCGCCAGCTCGCCAGCCACTGCGCGCTCATCGGCCGCCAGGGCGCCGTCGTGCGTCTGGCGCTCGATCCGCACAATCAGCAGCTGCGCACTCCGGCCCAGGAGGAGAAGCTGGCCCAGGCGCTGTCGCGCCACTTCGGCGCGCCGGTGCGGCTCGAGTTCCAGTCGACCGGCGCGGGCGGCGAGACGCCGGCGCTGCTGGCGCAGCGCGCCTCGCAGCAGGAGCTGGCCCAGGCGCGGCGCGCCTTCGAGGCGGACCCCGGCGTCCAGGGCCTGCGCGAGCGCTTCGGCGCGACCGTGCTGCCGGACACGGTGCGGCCGGTAAAATGATCGCGTTCTCTGACATGGCGCGCGGCGCCTGACGGGCTTTCTCCATGGGTGGCAACTTCAACAACATGATGAAGCAGGTGCAGGCGATGCAGGCCAACATGCAGAAGGCCCAGGCTGAGATCGCCAGCCTCGAAGTAGTCGGCGAGGCCGGCGGCGGCATGGTGAAGATCACCATGAACGGCCGGCACGAGGTGAAGCGGGTGCAGATCGAGGCGGCGGTCGCGGGCGAGGACCGCGAGATGCTCGAGGATCTGATCGCGGCCGCGGCCAACGACGCCGTCCACAAGGTCGAGGCGCGTGTGCAGGAGAAGATGAGCCATCTCACCGCGGGGCTCCCGCTCCCGCCGGGAATGAAGCTGCCCTTCTAGCGTGAAGCACTCGCCGCATCTCGCACAGCTGATCGAGGCGCTCCGTACCCTGCCGGGCGTGGGACCGAAGACCGCCCAGCGCATGGCGTTCCACCTGCTGCAGGAGGGGCGCCCCGGGGCGCGCGCGCTCGCGGGCGCGCTCGATGCGGCGCTCGAGTCGGTAGTGCGCTGCCGGCGCTGCCGCATGCTGACGGAAGCGGAGCTGTGCTCGATCTGCGCGGCACCGCAGCGCGAGGCGGCGCTCCTCTGCGCGGTCGAATCCCCGGCGGACGTGGTGGCCATCGAGTCCTCGGGCAGCTACCGCGGGCGCTACTTCGTGCTGATGGGCCACCTGTCTCCGCTCGATGGCATCGGCCCCGAGCAGCTCGGGCTGCGCGAGCTCGAGGCGATCCTCGACGAGGGCAGCGTGCGCGAGCTCATTCTCGCCACCAACTCGACGGTCGAGGGCGAGGCGACCGCGCATTACCTGGGTGAGCTCGCGGCGCGGCGCGGCATTCGCGCGAGCCGCATCGCCTATGGAGTTCCGGTCGGAGGCGAGCTCGAGTACGTCGACGGCGGCACGCTCGCGCATGCGCTCGCCGGGCGGCAGTCGGTTTGACGCCGCCCAATCAGCGCTTGCGCTCCGGACCCCGCGCGGCGGTCAGGTCCTCGCGCAGCCTTCTCAGGCGCCGGTAGCTCTCATAGCGCCGCGGGTGGAGCGCGCCGGCATCAAGCGCCGCGCGCACCGCGCATCCCGGCTCGCGCATGTGCCGGCAGTCGAGGAAGCGGCAGTCGGGGGAGAGCCGCTCGACCTCGACGAAGCCGAGGCTGCGCGGCTCGAGGCTCTCGATCGCCGGAGCGAAGTCGCGCACGCCCGGCGAGTCGATGAGCGCGCGACCCCCGGGCAGATCGAAGAGCCGCGCGACGGTCGTGGTGTGCCGTCCTTCCTCCGCGCGCACCAGCTCGCCGATCGCGAGGCGCTCCTGCGGCAGGAGACGCGCGACCAGCGAGGACTTGCCGACGCCGGACTGGCCGACGAGCGCCGCCACGGCGCCGGGGGTGAGCGCCGCGAGCAGCGCGTCCATTCCCCCGCCGCCGTGCGCCGAGCAGCGCACGGCGCCGTAGCCGGCTCGAGCGTAGGCCGCGAGCTCGGCGGCGAGAGCCTCGTCGACGCCGAGCTCCTCCTTGTTCACCACCAGCGTCGCGGCGATGTGCGCCGACTCCGCCGCCGCGAGGTAGCGGTCGACGACGAAGAGGTCGGGCGCCGGCACCGGGGCCAGCACCACGAGCAGGCGTGTGAGGTTCGCGAACACCGGCTCGCCGCGGCCGCGCAGATTCGCGCGGTAGAGCGCGCTGCGCCGAGGCAGCACCTCGACGACGTGCAGCTCGTCGTGCAGCGGATCGGGACGGCAGCGGACCTCGTCGCCGCACACGACCACGAGGGAGCGGCCGAAGGGGCGGGCGCGCAGCTGCCGGCCGGCCGCATCGCGCACCGTCATGTGGCGCCCGAAGGTGGCGACCACGCGCGCCTCGAGTGTCTCGCTCGCGCGAGGCCGCTGCGGGGCGTCTGCTACACTTGGCTTCGATCGGTCGCGCACCGAAGCGACACGCTAGCATCTCTGCAGCCCACATGCCGAGCGCCGACTACCTGGTCTGGATCGATCTCGAGATGACGGGCTTGAAGCCCGATTCGGACTCGATCATCGAGATCGCCACCGTGGTCACGGACAAGGAGCTGGCGGTGCTGTCCGACGGGCCGGTGATCGCCATTCATCAGCCCGAGGAGGTACTCGCCCGCATGGACGACTGGAACCAGCGCCAGCACGGCTCGTCGGGCCTGCTGGCGCGGGTGCGCGCGAGCCGCGTGAGCGTCGCCGAGGCCGAGCAGCGCACGCTCGAGTTCCTCACGCCGCTCGTTACCGCGGGCAGCTCGCCCATGTGCGGCAACAGCATCTGCCAGGACCGCCGCTTCCTCGCGCGCTGCATGCCCGACCTCGAGCGCTTCTTCCACTATCGCAATCTCGACGTCAGCACCCTCAAGGAGCTGGCACGCCGCTGGGCGCCGCCGGTCGCCGACAGCTTCCTCAAGCAGGGCACGCACCTGGCGCACGCCGACATTCACGAGTCGATCCGCGAGCTGCGCCACTACCGCGCGCGCCTCCTGGCGCCGGCGTGGCAGGGGACAGCGGGCCCGTGAAGCTCGTGACGCACCGTGGCGGCTGCCACTGCGGGGCGGTGGCCTTCGAGGTGGACGCGCCGGCGCGCCTCACGGTGAGCGACTGCAACTGCTCGATCTGCCGCATGAGCGGCTATCAGCACCTCATCGTGCCGCGCGCGCGCTTCAGGCTCCTCAAGGGTGCGGAGAGCCTCACCGAATACCGCTTCAACACCGGCACCGCGCGGCACCTTTTCTGCCGCCGCTGCGGCGTGAAGTCCTTCTACGTGCCGCGCTCGAATCCGGACGGCTACAGCGTCAACGTGCGCTGCCTCGATCCCTCGACGATCGAGCACATCGAGGTCGAGCTCTTCGACGACCGCGACCGCGCGGCTGCCGAAGCGCGCGTCCGCGGACGGAGTCGTTGAATTGGCCGGAATTGCCGGAATCGCCGGAAGCGATTCCGGCGGACATCGCTTCGATCAGGTTTTTGCCGGCTGCGCCAGGAACAGCCAGGTCTCGACCACGGTATCGGGGTTCAAGGACATGCTCTCGATGCCCTGATCGACCAGCCAGCGCGCGAGCTCGGGGTAATCCGACGGCCCCTGCCCGCAGATGCCGACGTACTTGCCGCGCTTGCGACAGGCGGCGATCGCCATGGCGAGCAGCCGTTTCACCGCCGCGTCGCGCTCGTCGAAGAGTCTGGCCACGATCGCCGAGTCGCGATCGACGCCGAGGGTGAGCTGCGTCATGTCGTTTGAGCCGATCGACATGCCGTCGAAGTGATCGAGGTACTCCTCGGCGAGCAGCGCGTTGGTCGGCAGCTCGCACATCATGATGACCTGCAGCCCGTCGGTGCCGCGCTTCAGCCCGTTGGCCGCCAGCAGCTCCACCGCCGCGCGCCCCTCGGCGACGCTTCTGACGAACGGCACCATGACCGCGACGTTCTTGAGGCCCATGTCCTCGCGCACCCTGCGCAGCGCCCGGCACTCGAGCTCGAAGCAGGGGCGGAAGCTCTCGTCGATGTAGCGCGCCGCGCCGCGGAAGCCGAGCATCGGGTTCTCCTCGTGCGGCTCGTAGCGCTCGCCGCCGATGAGATTGGCGTACTCGTTCGACTTGAAGTCGGAGAGGCGCACGATGACCTGCTCGGGCGCGAACGCGGCGGCGATCTGCGCGATGCCCTCGGCGAGCTTCTCGACGTAGAAGCCGACCGGGTCGGAGTAGCCGGCCATCTGCACACGGATCTGCTGCTGCACCTCGCCGTCGAGCCGCTCGAACTCGAGCAGCGCCCTGGGGTGCACGCCGATCATGCGGTTGATGATGAACTCGAGCCGCGCGAGTCCCACACCGTGGTTGGGAATGCCGGCGAAATCGAAGGCGCGGTCGGGGTTGCCGACGTTCATCATGATCTTGACGGGGATCTTCGGCAGCGCATCGAGCTCGATCTGCTTGCGCTCGAACTCGAGCAGCCCCTCGTAGACCTGCCCCGTGTCGCCCTCGGCACAGGACACCGTGACCGGCTGGCCGTCGCGGATGCGCTGCGTCGCATCGCCGCAGCCAACCACGGCGGGGATTCCGAGCTCGCGGGCGATGATGGCCGCATGGCAGGTGCGGCCGCCGCGATTGGTGACGATCGCCGCGGCGCGCTTCATGACCGGCTCCCAGTCCGGGTCGGTGATGTCTGCGACCAGCACGTCGCCCGACTGCACGCGCGCGATCTCGCTCACGTCGCGCACGACGCGCGCGGGGCCCGAGCCGATGCGCTGGCCGATGCTGCGGCCGGTGGCGAGCACGCGCGAGCGGCCCTTGAGCGTGTAGCGCTGGATGACGCGCCCGGCGCGGCTGTGCACCGTTTCGGGCCGCGCCTGCAGGATGAAGATCTCGCCGCTGGTCCCGTCCTTGCCCCACTCGATGTCCATCGGCCGGCCGTAGTGCTCCTCGATGACGAGCGCCTGGCGGGCGAGCGTCTCGAGGTCGGCGTCGCTCAGGCAGAAGCGCCGCCGCTCGGCTTCCGGCACCTCGACGGTCGCGACGCGCGCATCGCTCCCCGCGGGCGCGTACACCATCTTCACCGCCTTGCCGCCGAGATTGCGCCGCACGATCGCGTAGCGCTGCGCGCGCAGCGCCGGCTTGTACAGGTAGAACTCGTCCGGGTTCACCGCCCCCTGCACCACGGTCTCGCCCAGGCCCCACGCGGCGGTGATGAACACCACGTCGCGGAAGCCCGAGTCGGTATCGAGGGTGAACATGACGCCGCTCGCGCCGAGGTCGCTCCTCACCATGTACTGCACGCCCGCCGAGAGCGCCACGGCGCCGTGATCGAAGCCCTGGTGCACCCGGTACGAGATCGCCCGGTCGTTGAAGAGCGAGGCGAACACGTGGTGCAGCGCCTCGAGCACCGCGGCCTCGCCGCGCACGTTGAGGAAGGTCTCCTGCTGTCCGGCGAAGGAGGCCTCCGGCAGATCCTCGGCGGTGGCCGAGGAGCGCACCGCGACCGCCACTTCGCGCCCGCCGCTCATGCGCGCGAGCTCCGCGCGCACCGCCTGCGCGAACGCGGCGCTGAACGGCGTCGCGAGAATCCACTGGCGGATGCGCGCGCCGCTCGCGGCGAGCTGCACCACGTCGTCGACGTTGAGAGCGGCCAGCTCGGCGCGGATGCGCTCCGCGAGCCCGCCCTGCGCGAGGAACTCGCGATAGGCCTGTGCGGTGGTGGCGAAGCCGCCCGGCACGCGCACGCCGAGCTTGCCGAGCGCGCCGATCATTTCACCGAGCGAGGCGTTCTTGCCGCCGACGCTCTCGACGTCGCGGGTGCTCAGGCGCTCGAAGGGGATCACGTAGGCGTTCAGACGCTTGCTCCGCTGCGCGGGCGGTGAAACACTGGCCAGGCCATGAGCCGTCGAACCATCTTCTTCGTCTCGGACCAGACCGGCGTGACCGCCGAAACGATGGGTCACAGTCTCATGACCCAGTTCGAGGGGGTGGAATTTCGGGCGGTGACTTTGCCATTTGTGTCGAGCATTGACAAGGCAGAGGAGGTGGTCCGGCGCATCAACCGCGCGGCGCAGGAAGAGGGTCTGCGGCCGATCGTGTTCAGCACCCTGGTGCAGGACGAGCTGCGCGACATCGTCGCGGGCGCCGACGGCCTGTTCCTGGATTTCTTCGCCGCCTTCGTCGGTCCGCTCGAGCGCGAGCTCGCCGTGCGCTCCACGCACCGCGCCGGGCGCGCGCACGGCATCGCGGATCTCGCCGCCTACACCACCCGCATCAATGCCACCAACTTCGCGCTCGCCAACGACGACGGCAGCGGCGGCGACTATACGCACGCCGACGTGGTGCTGATCGGGGTGTCGCGTGTCGGCAAGACCCCGACCTGCGTGTACATGGCGCTGCAATACGGAGTGTTCGCGGCGAACTATCCGCTCACCGAGGACGATCTCGAGAGCGGCAAGCTGCCCGCGCGGCTCGAGCCCTACCGCGCCAAGCTGTACGCGCTCACCATCAGGCCGGAACGGCTGCAGCAGATCCGCGCGGAGCGCCGTCCCGAGAGCCGCTACGCCTCGCGGGCGCAGGTGCAGTACGAGCTGCGCGCGGCCGAGGCGCTCTACGCGCGCTACGCGATCCCCTCGCTCGAGACCACCGAGCGCTCGATCGAGGAGATCGCCAGCCGGATTCTCAACACTAGCGGAATAGAGCGGCGTCTGCGCCCATAAGTGCGGCAGGCGCCCGGGTCGCACGAAATTTGCAAGCGGCTCAGGCCGTGCAGCGGCGGCAAAACGCGCATTCGTCGGCTTGCGCAGCGGGACTGAAGCGTTATAGTCGCTGCGTGCTCGCAAACGACACACTGACTCGCGTTTCCTGGCGCGCCCGGCCGCGCAGCTTCGTCGCGCTGATGGGGCTCTACGAGAGCAACTTCATCCGTCTGGGCTGGCTGGCCGGGAGCCTCGCCACTCTCACGGGCGGTCACCGCTCCACGGTTGCCGGGGACTGTGATCTTCTTCTCACCGTGACCGAGCGCTCGCCCTACACGAGTACCGTCGCGCTGAGCTACCTCCTGCCCGAGGCCGAGGGCGCCAGCCGCTACCCGGACATGCGGCTGCGCATCTACCACGACGCGCACCTGGTCGAGGCCCAGCAGTGGGCCGTGGTTCACAGCCAGCCGCTGCTCAAGGCGCTGCGTACCCGCGCGGAGCGTGAACTGGATCAGCGCTGGGCGCGCAACGTGATGTTAAACAAGTGGCTGGAATACTGCGTGGAGCGAGGTCATCGCTTCTCATCCCGCACAAGGCTCAGCGCCGGCGCATGAGAAGGGGCGGTCGCCCGCCCAACTTCTCATGAACGCTTTGCGGCAGCTCGGATTCCTCAAGCTCGACCTGCGTCCCGACGCCGGCACGCCCGATCACGACGATCGGGTCATCGAGCTGTTCCGCAACCGTGCGGAGCTCAAGAAGGCCTACGGCGGGCTGCAGGAGGAGACCTACCGCCTCAAGGACCTCGTGAAGCAGCAGGAGGCAGCCACGCAGCGCGTCCAGGACATGCTGAACGAGCTCGAGGCGCGCCTCAGCACCAACGAGACCGCCTACGCGACGCTCGCGTTCTATCAGCTGCGCCGGCTGTGGCAGAACGGCCGCGAGCTCGTCCAGCAGCTCGTCGCCGACCTCTCACGCCAGCAGGATGAGCGCGAGCGCAAGCTCCACCTCGCGCTTCACAACCGCCAGCAGTTCGCGCGCCGCCAGGCCGCCGAAGGCCAGGTGGCGACGGCGCGCAGCCTGAGCGAGGAGTCCACGGCCCTGGTGGCACGGCTCGAGAGCGAGCTCGCCAGGCTCACGCGCTTCTGGCATTACTTCAAGCGCAAGGCTCTCGAGCGTCGTCTGCACGGCGCCCAGGCGGCCGCCACGGCCGCGAGCGGCACGCTCGCGCAGGCGCAGGCGGGGCTCGAAGCGGTCAATCAGGAGCCGCTGCCGGACTTCCCCGGGGTGTCGCTCGATGCGCGCCGCGCCATCAATCTCGCGGCGATTGCCTACGCCGAGGTGCTGTGCCAGCGCCTCAAGGTGATCGAGAAGCCGCTGCTGCAGATGGCGCGCGAGGCGACCGGGCGGCGCGCGGCGGCCGACGTCTACGGCACTCCGAAGGAATGTGTCCTGCTGATGGCGCAGATAAGCCGCGCCCAGCGGCTGCTCGCGGCCCGTGACTCGCTCGCCGAGGAAGTCCGCGCGCGCACCGAGAGGCTGCAGCCCGCGGTCAGCTATCGCGGCCCGGCCGACACCTGTCCGACCAGCGAATCGATCGCCGCCGCGCCGGGCAGCGCCGACCCGCACGTTCCCAACGTGCTGGCCGAGGATACCTGGGATCTGTTCCGCGTCCTCTTGCGCTAGCCGGCTGAAGCTAACCGGCGCGCGCGGTCTTCTGCACCGGGGTGGCCCGCACTCCGGCGACCACGTCGGTCATGATCTGCGCGGCCTGCTCGAGCACGGCGTCGGGCTCGTCGTCCTTGGCCTTGTCGAGCTCGGCGACGGTCTTGAGCGGCGGCAGGTTCTTGGCGACGCGGCGGCTGTTCTCGCGCTCGAGCCGCTCCTTGTCCTCGCGCGCGCGCTCCTCGCGCCGCACCTTGAGGTTCAGCGACACGCTGTGCTGCTCGCGCAGGGTGTCGATGGCGGCGACGTTCGACACCAGCCAGCGGTAGTCGGGGTCGCGCTGCGCGCGCGCATCCTCCGCCGAGGCGAGCATCGCGACGCTCGGCTCCGTGGCCGCGACGGTGCTGGTCTTGAAGGGCACTCCGGCAATGCGGTCCCACGGGAGCGAGGACTCGAGCGCGCTCTCGCCGACTTCCTTGGTATCGAGCACCGAGGCGAGCGCAATGTCCGGCTCGACGCCGCGATGCTGGGTGCTCTCGCCGGTCACGCGGTAGAACTTGCCGATGGTCACCGTCAGCTGCCCGTTCACGGGCTCCCTCGACCAGCGATCGAGCGGCACCAGGTTCTGCACGGTGCCCTTGCCGAAGGTCGTCTGACCGACGATCAGGCCGCGGTGATAGTCCTGGATCGCGCCGGCGAAGATCTCGGAGGCCGAGGCGCTCATGCGGTCGACCAGCACGGCCAGCGGACCGTCGTAGGCCGGGGCGGTCTCCGGGTCGTCGAGCACCTCGAGCCGCCCGGAGGTATCGCGCAGCTGTACCACCGGCCCGTGGTTGATGAAGAGCCCGGTGAGCGCGGTCGCCTCCGGCAGGTAGCCGCCGCCGTCGCCGCGCAGGTCGAGCACCAGGCCGTCGACGTTCTCGCCCTTGAGCTCGCGCAGCAGCTTCGCCACGTCGCGGGTGGTGCTGCGGTAGTTCTCATCGCCCGCGTTCTGCGCGGCGATGTCCTGATAGAAGCCGGGCACCGTGATGACGCCGATGCGGTAGGTGCGGCCGTTGCGCGCCACCGTCTTCACTTCCTTGTGCGCGGCCTGGGCCTCGAGCGTGATCTTGTTGCGCACGAACTCGAGCACCTTCTCCGCGCTGCCGGGAGCGGCGCCGCCGGGCAGGACCTGCAGCCGCACGCTCGTGCCCGCCTTGCCGCGGATCAGCTGCACGACGTCATCGAGCCGCCAGCCGATCACGTCGGTGAGAACGCCCTCGTGTCCCTGGCCGACCGCGGTGATGCGGTCGTTGGTCTTGAGCGTGCCGGCGGCCGCCGCGGGACCGCCGTCGATGATGTTCATGATGGTGACGTAGTCGTCGACCACCTGGAGCGAGGCACCGATGCCGTCGTAGTTCAGGCTCATCTGGATGCGGTATTCCTCGGAGCTGCGCGGCGAGAAATAGCTCGAGTGCGGGTCGAAGGCGCGCGCGTAGGCGTTCATCAGGTTCTCGAACACGTCCTCGTTCGTCACCTGGTCGATGCGCTTCAGCACCCGCTCGTAGCGCTTGCGCAGGATGTCGGCCGCCTCCGGCCACTGCTTGCCGGCGAGGAGCAGCGAGAGCGCGTCGTTCTTGACGCGCCGTCTCCACAGGTCATTCAACTGCGCCTGATCCGCCGGCCAGGGCGCGTGCGTGCGCTCGAACTCGTACGACTCGTCCACCGTCCAGTCGGGCTCGGTCTTCAGCAGCGACAGCGCGTATTGCATGCGCTCGCGGTTGCGCTGCTGGAAGCGCGCGAACATGAGGTACGCCGGATCGATGTTCCCGGTGCGGATCATGTCGTCGAACTGGTAGCGGTACGCCGAAAACTCGTTGACGTCGGCGGCGAGCAGGTAGCTGCGCTGCGGATCGAGGAACTCGAGATAGCGCTGAAACACGATGTCCGACATCCGCCGGTCGATCGGAGCGTGGCTGTAGTGCGCCTCCTCGAGGATGCGGCCGATCTTGCGCGCCGTGGCGCGCTGGGCGTCGGTCGGGGCGATCGCTCCCGGCGGCAGCAGCGAAGGGCTGGCGGGGGCCTGCACCGAGCCGGCGAGCGCGAGCGCCGCCAGCGCCAGGAGACAGGCGGTTATCCAGCCGGAGGAGCGGCGCAGAGACTCGGTCATCGGTTCAGCTCACAGGTTCGGTAAAATCTTAGAGCAAGGCTAGAGCGTACCGTTCGCCTTTAGCAAGTGCGGTGCTCACAGCATGAAGCCTTTGACAGCTCTGCTCGCGATTCTGGCCGGGTCCGCCGTGGCCCTGGACTCCGGGCTGATCATGACCTGGATCGTCATCCTGCTCCTTCCCGCGGACGAGCAGCGCTTCGCCCCCGAGCACTCCCACCTGGTGCGCGCCATCCTGGTCTTTACGCTGTTCGCGGCGGTTACGGGCGCGAGCTTCTACGGGCAGCTGCGCGAGCGGCGCTGGCGCGGGGCGGCGCATGGCGCCACGCTCGCGGCGTTCGGCCTCGTCCTTTGGCTCTACTGGCCTCAGTAGCGCCGCAGCGCCGGCAGCCGCCGCAGGAGGGCCAGGAAGAGCCGTATCAGCGTGAATATCGCCAGCGGACCGAGCGCCACGACCCAGAACACCGCCGAACCGTGCGCCAGACCCACGACATAATCGGCGAGCAGCGCCCAGGGCCCGGCATTGGGGTTGTCGCCGTGGGCGTAGGGGCCGAGAAGGCGGTTGCCGGCGCCCCAGATCAGGAACGGCATCACGAGCAGCCCCACCGCGAGGCCCACGCCGGCGACGATCAGCTCGCGCTGTGCACGGGACAGCCGCCCGATCGACTGCCTGGCGCGCGCTAGGTGCTCGAGGGGTGTGGTAGCCATGGGGGCGGGCATAATAACGTTCCCATGCAGAAAATCAGAGCCGCCGTCGTCGGGGTCGGGTACCTCGGCCGATTCCACGCCCAGAAGTACGCGCAGGCGGAGGGTTGCGAGCTCGCGGCGGTCGTCGATCCGCGACAGGACGCCCGCGAGCAGGTCGCCGCGGAGCTCAGGACCCGCCCGCTGGGCGACTACCGGGAGCTCCTCGGCGCGGTGGATGCCGTGAGCGTCGTCACGCCGACCCCGGCGCATTTCGGCATCGCGCGCGACTTTCTCGAGCGCGGCGCGCATGTGCTGGTCGAGAAGCCGATCACCGAGACCGCGAGCCAGGCGCGCGAGCTGATCGCGCTCGCAGCGCGCGTCCGGCGCGTCCTGCAGGTGGGACATCTCGAGCGCTTCAACGCGGCGATTCTCGCCGCCATGCCCTATCTCACCGCGCCGCGCTTCGTCGAGTGCCATCGGCTCGCGCCCTATCGCGAGCGCGGCACCGACGTGAACGTGGTGCTCGATCTCATGATCCACGACATCGACATCGTGCAGACCATCGTCGGCGCGCCGATCAGCACCATCGATGCGGTCGGCACCCCCGTGTTCTCGGACGAGATCGACATCGCCAACGCCCGCATCCGCTTCGAGAACGGCTGCGTCGCCAACGCCACCGCGTCGCGGGTGAGCCTCAAGACCGAGCGCAAGCTCCGCATCTTCGAGGACGATGCCTATCTCTCGCTCGACCTGCAGCAGAAGATCGTCACCCACATCCGCAGGCGCACGCCGAGCGGGACGCCGGGAGAGCTGCCGGTCAGCATCGAGGAGCAGAGCCTCGAACAGGGAGACGCGCTCAAGGCGGAGATCGATTCCTTTCTCGACTGCATCCGCACCGGCCGCGCGCCGGTGGTGCCGGGCGAGGCCGGGCTCACCGCGCTCGAGACCGCGATGCGCATCACCGCTCAGGTGAACGAGTCGCTCGCCGCCCGCAAAGCTCGAGCTTAGGTGCTGGTGCCGTTCACGAAGAGGTGAGGCAGGCGCGCCGGTAGAAGCTAGAATCGCCGGCGATGTCGAAGGAACCCGGGCATTTCTCGAGGCCTCCGCGGCCCGTGACGGTCGCGGCGCTGCAGATGTCCTGCTCCTGGGACACGGCGGGCAACCTCGTACGCGCCGAGCGGCTGGTGCGCGCCGCGGCCGAGCAGGGGGCGCAGATCGTCCTGCTGCCCGAGCTGTTCGAGACGCCGTACTTCTGCATCGAGCAGGACGCGCGCCACCTCGGCCTCGCCCACAGCGCCGCGGACGATCCCGCCGTGCGCCGCTTCAGCGCCGTGGCGCGCGAGCTCGGCGTGGTGCTCCCGATCAGCTTCTTCGAGCGCGCCGGGCCGGCGTACTTCAATTCCATCGCGATCCTGGATGCCGACGGCACCAATCTCGGCGTCTACCGCAAGAGCCATATCCCCAACGGGCCCGGCTACCAGGAGAAGAACTACTTCTCTCCGGGCGACACGGGCTTTCGGGTGTGGAACACGCGCTTCGCGCGCATCGGGGTCGGCATCTGCTGGGACCAGTGGTTTCCCGAGACCGCGCGCGTCATGGCGCTGCTCGGCGCGGAGCTGTTCTTCTTCCCCACCGCGATCGGGAGCGAGCCGCCGCCGGCGGTGCCGGTGAACTCACGCGAGCACTGGCAGCGCACGCAGCAGGGCCACGCCGCGGCCAACCTGACGCCGCTCATCGCCGCGAACCGCTACGGGCTCGAGCGCTCGCTGCAGAACCCGCAGGGGCTCTACATCCGCTTCTACGGGTCCTCGTTCATCGCCGACGCCATGGGCGCGAAAGTTGCCGAGGCTCCCGAGGAGGGCGATGCGGTGCTGGTGCAGCAGTTCGATCTCGAGGCCGCGCGCGAGCTGCGCGACAACTGGTTCGTGTTCCGCGACCGGCGGCCGGACCTTTACGGCACGCTGAGTTCGCTCGACGGGACATCGGGGGCGGCGCCTGCGCCGCGCCGCGCACCCCAGCGCTGAGGGAGGGCCGCGCGTCAGGAGGCCCGATGGAGGGGTCCAAGAAGGCAAAGTTTGAGGATCATCAAACTTCGCCTCCGGGAGCCCCTCTATTGGGGCTCAACGAGGCAGTGTTCGATGACTATCAAACGTCGACTGCGGGGACCTTCCAGGCGGGGTCCGCCAATGGTGGAGGCGGGGGGAATCGAACCCCCGTCCGTAAGCCCTAGACTTCAGGATCTACGCACGTAGCTGTCTCTTTGGTTCTCGCGCAGCGCTACCCGAGCAGCAGGGAAGACGCTACGCCAGCGATCAGTGACTCTTAACGCACCGGCCTGCTCGCAACGCCGGAGCGCGATCCTGTGAGCGCGTCCCCTGAGCCGGTCGCACAGGCACGAGCCGTCCAGAGGTCAGCTGCGGTTAGGCAGCCAGAGCGTAGTTGTCGTCGTTGGCAACTATGAGTTGCAGCGTGATTAACGAGGGCACTGCGCCTCGGTACGCCCCTGAAGGTTCGTGACCCACGTCGAAACCGGTCGCCCCCTTCAAGGTATCCCGACAAGCATACCTGAAGCGCCCGATCGCCGCCGCGAGCGGGCGCTCCGGCCCCTCAGCGCCCCCGCAGCAGCCGCGCCTTGTCGCGCTGCCAGTCGCGCTCCTTCTCGACCGCGCGCTTGTCGTGCTGCTTCTTGCCCTTGGCGAGCCCGAGCTGCAGTTTGGCGCGGCCGTCCTTCCAGTAGAGCTCGAGCGGCACCAGGGTGTAGCCGCGCCGCTCCACCGCGCCGATCAGGCCCTGCAGCTGGCTGCGGTGGAGCAGGAGCTTGCGCGTGCGCACCGGGTCCGGCGTCACGTGCGTCGACGTCGAAGGCAGCGGCGAGAGATGCGCGCCGATCAGGAAAGCCTCGCCGCCGCGCAGGTAGACGTAGGCTTCCTTGAGCTGCGCGCGGCCGGCGCGCATGGCCTTGACCTCCCAGCCCTGGAGTGCGAGCCCCGCCTCGTAGCGCTCTTCGATGAAGTAGTCGAAGCGCGCCTTGCGGTTCTCGGCGATCAGTCGCGGTGCACTTTCGGCTTTGGTCATCGGCGTACCGTAATGGGACAATGAGCCCATGCGAGAGGTCAAGCGCTCGGCGCTCGTCAACCAGCCGCCGGCGAGGCTGTTCGCGCTCATCAACGACGTCGAGAGTTACCCGCAGTTCCTGCCCTGGTGCACCCACGCGCGCGTCGAGTCGCGCACGCAGCAGAGGATCGTCGCCACGATCGGCGTGCGCCAGGGGGGGTTACAGGGGGAGTTCACGACGCGCAATACCCTCGAGGCCGATCGCAGCGTCCACATGCAGCTCGTCAGCGGCCCCTTCCGTGCGCTCGAGGGCTGGTGGCTCCTGACGCCGGTCGAGGAAGGCTGCCGCGTGGAGCTCACCATGCGCTTTGCGTTCCGGCACGTGCTCACCGGACTCCTCTTCGAGGCCAAGTTCGCCGAGACCGTCGGCTCGCTGGTCGATGCGTTCGTCGCGCGGGCCCGGGGCGCGCGATGAAGCGCTGCCTCGTCGCCTATGCGACGCGCGGGCGGCAGTACCTGTGGAGCGTCGAGCTCCCGGATGATGCGACCATCGCCGCTGCGCTCGCCGCGGCGCGCCGTACCGCCGAGCGCGAGGCCGCCGGAGTCGACCCGGCGCTCTGGGATGTCGCGCCGGTCGGCGTGTTCGGCGAGCCCCGCACGCGCGATGCGCGCGTGCACCATGGCGACCGCATCGAGCTGTATCGGCCGCTGCGGGCCGATCCGCGCGCGCGCCGCCGCGAGCGCGTGCAGCGCGAGCGGCGCAAGGGCGCCGGGGGCCGCTAGATCTTCGGGAACTTCGCCACCGAGATGTCGTTATCCGGTGCCCGCGGCGCGGAGTCGGGGATGTTGTCGCGCTTGAAGCTCGCGACCTTGTCGTCCTTGAACAACACGATGAGGTGGCGCTGCTCGGGCCGGTGCAGGTGGCCGCTCTTGAAGTAGTAGAGATAATCCCAGCGGTCCTTGTCGAAGATGTCCGGGACCATCGGCGAGCCGAGCAGGTAGCGCACCTGGCTGCGCGTCATGCCGACCTGCAGCTGAGCAACGGTCTTGCCCTCGAGATAGTTACCCTGCTGGATGTTCATGCGGTAGATGCAGCCGTCGAGCGGCAGCGCCGAGAGCAGCAGGGCCGTCAGGGCGATCGAGGGTAGGCGCATGTGCGTCCGTTGGAGGATAATTCAGGGTAGCGATCATACCTGAGAGAGAGTGCCGTGGAAGGCAAGGACCTGCGCAAAGCCGGCCTGAAGGTGACGCTGCCTCGCCTGAAGATCCTGGAAATCCTCGAAGGCAGCAGCACCCGGCACCTCTCGGCCGAGGATATTTACCGCATTCTGCTCGAGTCCCACGAGGACATCGGGCTCGCGACGGTCTACCGGGTGCTCACCCAGTTCGAGGCCGCGGGGCTCGTGACACGCCACCACTTCGAGGACGGGATGGCGGTGTTCGAGCTCAACCAGGGCACGCACCACGACCACATCGTGTGTCTCGACTGCGGGCACGTCGAGGAGTTCGTCGAGTCGGGGATCGAGGCGCGCCAGACCGCCGTCGCCCACAAGCTCGGCTTCACGATCAGCGACCACTCGCTGATTCTCTACGGGCACTGCCAGCGCCCGAACTGCCCTCACCGCAAGCACAAGACCAGCTGAAGCAGCCGATTGATTACCGCCGCCGCGCCGCCGGCGGGCGCGGCTGGCTCACCGTATCCCCGGAGGCGTCCTTCCCCTTGGGGCTCGCGGCGGTGTCGCGCTCGGCGGCGTTCAGCATGTCGCGCGCGTGCTCGCGCGCCTTGTCGGTCACCTCGACGCCGCCCAGCATGCGGGCCAGCTCCTCGATGCGCTCACCGGGGGTGAGCTCGCTCAGGGTCGTGCGGGTCGTGCGGCCGTCGGTGAGCTTGGTGACCCGCAGGTGGTGGTGCGACTGGCAGGCGACCTGCGGCAGGTGCGTCACGCACAGCACCTGGCCGCGCTCGCCGAGCTTGCGCAGCTCGCGCCCGACGATCTCCGCGACCGCGCCGCCGATGCCGGCGTCGACCTCGTCGAACACCATGCAGCGCATGTCCTGCGCCGCGCAGGACACCTGCACCGCGAGCGAGAGGCGCGCGAGCTCGCCGCCCGAGGCCACCTTGGCGAGCGCGCGCGGCGGCGAGCCCGGGTTGGCGCTCACGCGGAACTCGATCTGGTCGATGCCGTGCTGGGTGGGATCGGCGTTGCCTTCCTGGGTGACGTCGGCCTCGAAGCGCCCGCCCGACATGCCGAGCGTCTGCATGCGCGCGGTGATGTCCCTGGCCAGCGCGCGGGCCGCCTTGTGCCGCTTGCCGGAGAGATCCTGTGCCTGGGTCCGGTAGCTCTCGAGCGCGCCGGCGAGCTCCTTGCGCAGCAGCGCGAGGTCGAGCTCCGCGCGCTCGAGCTGCTCGAACTCGGTGCGCAGCTGCATGGTGCGCTCGGGGAGCTGTGCCGGCGGCACCCGGTGCTTGCGCGAGAGCTCCTCGATCGCCGCCAGGCGCCGCTCGACCTCGTCCTGGCGCGCCGCATCGACGTCGAGCGTCTCGCCGTAGCGCTCGAGCTCGCGCGCCGCCTCGCGGATCGCCACCGAGGCCTCCTCGAGCAGCGGCAGCACCGGGCCGAGCTTGGCGTCGAGCGCCACCAGGGGGCGCAGCGCCGTGAGCGCGCGGGCGACGCCGGCGTGCGCGCTCGCGGCGTCGTTGTCGTAGAGCTCCCCGAGCGCCAGCTGGGCGCCGGTGGCGAGGCGCCCGCGATTCGCGAGCCGCGCACTCTCCTCGGCGAGGCTCGCGAGCTCGCCTTCCCTGAGGTGCAGGCCTTCGAGCTCCTGCACCTGGTAGCGCAGCAGGTCGAGCCTGGCGTCGCGGTCGCGTGCCTTGCTCTCGAGGTCGAGCGTACGGTTGAGGAGCTCGAGCCAGACGCGGTGCGCGATCCCGACCTGGCTGGTGAGCGCGGTGAGCGAGCCATAGGCGTCGAGCAGCTCGCGCTGCGCCGCGCCGCGCGTCAGGGACTGGAACTCGTGCTGGCCGTGGATATCGATGAGGATGTTGCCGGCATCGCGCAGCGACTGCACCGGGACGGACTGGCCGTTGAGGTAGGCGCGCGAGCGGCCATCGCTGCCGACGACGCGGCGCATGATGAGCTCGGTGCCGGCGCCGATCGATTGCTCCTCGAGCCACTGCTTGAGCTCGCGCGGGGCCTGTGCGACGTCGAAGGTGCCGGAGACCTCGGCGCGCTCGGCGCCGTGGCGCACCACCTCGGCGCCGGCGCGCCCGCCGGCGAGCAGCTGCAGCGCATCGACGACGATCGACTTCCCGGCGCCCGTCTCGCCGGTGAGCACCGTGAGCCCGGTGCGCAGCTCGAGCTCCACCGCGTCGACGATGGCGAAGTCGCGGATCTGCAGGTGAGTGAGCATGCCGCGCCGCCTTCAGCGCTCGAAGCTGCCGCGGCCCCAATGGAGCTTGGAGCGCAGCAGCTTGTAGTAGTCGTGGCCGATCGGGTGCAGCAGCGTCACGCGCTCGCGCGCCGCGCGCACCTCGAGCCGGTCGCCCGCGGCGAGGACGCCGAGCCGCATGCCGTCGCAGGAGACGTTCGCGTGGGTGTCGGGACGCTCGAGCAGCACGACCTCGACGACCGAGCGCGAGGACACGACGATCGGACGGTCCGAGAGCGTGTGCGCGCAGATCGGCGCGATCACCAGCGCGTCCAGGTGCGGCTCGATGATCGGGCCCCCGCAGGAGAGGGCATAGGCGGTCGAGCCGGTCGCGGTCGCGATGATGATGCCGTCGCCGTCGTGCGTGTTGACATATCTCTGGTCGATGCGCGTCTCGAAATCGAGGGTCCGGCCGGTGTCGTGCTTCTGCATGACGACGTCGTTCAGTGCCAGCGACTGCGCCAGCTGTCCGTCCGCGGCCTGCAGCTGCGCGGCGAGCAGCGGGCGCTCGTCCGACTGCAGCTCCCCGCGCAGCGCCGCGTCGACCGAGGGCAGCATGTCCTGGGGCATGATGTCGGTGAGAAATCCGAGGCGGCCGCGGTTGACCCCGAGGAGCGGCACGCCGTGACGCGCCACGAGGCGCGCCGCGTACAGCAGCGTCCCGTCGCCACCCACGGCGATCACGAGGTCGGCGCGCTCGCCGAGCGCCGTTTCCGGCAGGCGCGCGACGCCGGCGGCGTCGATACCCGGCGCCGCATCGCTTACGAGCACCTGCACGCCGCGGCTCTTGAGGTGCGGCAGCAGGGCATTGACGGTCTCGGCTACGCGCGCATCGGTGAATCTGCCGACCAGGGCGCAGCTGCGAACGGGGAAGGCCATCGGCAATTTGTAGCATGCGGGCGCCGCCCGCGGCCAATGGCGCAGATCACGGCGGGCGCACCCACTGGCCTTCCCGCGCTGGTTGTGCATGATGTAAGGTCCGACACGCACTCATATGGCGCACGAAGCTCGGGACGAGGCCTTAGGCGAGCGGGCGCAGCACCTGCTGCGCATCCTCATCGAAACCTACATCCGCGAAGGCCAGCCGGTCGGCTCGCGCGCCCTGTCGCGCGAATCGGGCCTGCAGCTCTCCTCCGCCACGGTCCGCAACGTGATGGCGGATCTCGAGCAGCTCGGCTTCGTCGCCTCGCCCCATACGTCCGCCGGCCGGGTGCCCACGGACAAGGGTTACCGGTTCTTCGTCGACACGCTGCTGCAGCTGCGGCCGCTCGATGAGGCGGCGACCGCCGAGATCCGCCGCCAGGTCGAGGCGAGCCGCGACAGCTCCACCGACCTGATCGCCGCCGTGTCGCAGCTGCTCTCGAGCGCGACCCAGCTCGCCGGCGTCGTCACCCTGCCGCGCACCCGCGCCGCCTCCATCACTCAGATCGAGTTCGTGGGGCTGTCGGAGAACCGGGTGCTGGTGGTGCTGGTCTTCAACGACCGCGAGGTGCAGAACCGCATCATCCAGCTCGAGCGCCGCTACTCGCCCGACGAGCTCAAGCGCGCCTCGAACTACCTCAACGAGCAGTTCCGCGGCCGCACGCTCCGCGAGGTGCGCCAGGAGATCCTGCGGCAGCTCTCCGAGACGCACGCGCACATGAACCAGATCATGCTGGAGGCGATCTCGGTCGCCCAGCAGGTGTTCGAGAGCGGCGGCGAGGGCCGCCTCGAGTACGTCATCAAGGGCGAGACGAACCTCATGGGCGTGGCCGAGCTCACCAGCGTCGAGAAGCTGCGGCGCCTCTTCGAGGCCTTCAACGAGAAGCGCGACTTCCTGCATCTGCTCGACCACAGCCTGAAGGCCGAAGGGGTGCAGATCTTCATCGGCCACGAATCGGGCTATCAGATCCTCGATGACTGCAGCGTGGTCACCGCCCCCTACGCGGACGGGGAGTCCGTGATCGGGGTGCTCGGCGTCATCGGGCCGACCCGCATGGCCTACGAGCGGGTCATCCCGATCGTCGATATGACCGCTAAACTGCTCGGCGCCGCCTTGAATTCCCGCCGCTGAGCCCCACGCTGCCCGCGTGATGCGAGGTGCCAGGGCCCGCAATGGAGACCTGATCTGATGACCGCGAACGAGTCCCGACGGGACCCCCCAGGGGCGGCCGCCGCCGAGCCCACTACCGTGCTGCCCGAGACGGCGGCCCAGCTGGTCGAGCTCGAGAGGCTGAGCCAGGCGCTCGCCGAGTCCGAGGAGCGCGCCCGCAGCCATTGGGAGCAGTACCTGCGTGCGGTGGCCGAGCTCGAGAATGTCCGCAAGCGCGCGGCGCGCGACGTCGAGGCCGCCAACCGCTATGGGCTCGAGAAGCTCGTCGAGGAGCTGCTGCCGGTGCGCGATAGTCTCGAGCTCGCCGTGCAGAATGCCGGCCAGGCCGACGCCAGGAGCCTCGCCGAGGGCCAGGCGGCGACCCTCAAGCTCCTCAGCAAGGCCCTGGACAAGCTCGGCGTCACGGTGATCGACCCCGTGGGCGAGCCCTTCGACCCGGCCCGCCACGAGGCCATGATGATGCAGGAGTCGGCCACGGCCGAGCCCAACTCGGTGCTCAAGGTCGTGCAGCCGGGCTACGAGCTCAACGGGCGGCTGCTGCGGCCGGCGCGGGTGATCGTCGCCCGGGCACCGGGTTGAGCGGCCGGGCTTGAAAGCCCGGGCAGGCACCCCTAAGAAGTGATCCCAGAACATCCCTCTTTTGTAAGAGAAATTCCCGTCGGAGTGACCCCATGGCAAAGGTAATCGGCATCGACCTCGGCACCACCAATTCGTGCGTGGCCATCATGGAGGGCGGCAAGCCCCGGGTGATCGAGAACAGCGAGGGCGACCGCACCACCCCCTCGATCGTGGCCTTCACCAAGGACAACGAGGTGATCGTCGGCCAGCCCGCCAAGCGCCAGGCCGTCACCAATCCGCAGAACACCCTGTTCGCGATCAAGCGCCTCATCGGCCGCAAGTTCGAGGACGAGGTGGTGCAGCGCGACATCAAGATGGTGCCGTACAAGATCGTCAAGGCCGACAACGGCGACGCCTGGGTCGAGGTGCAGGGCAAGAAGATGGCGCCGCAGGAGATCTCCGCGCGCATCCTCATGAAGATGAAGAAGACCGCCGAGGACTATCTCGGCGAGCCGGTGACGGAAGCCGTCATCACGGTGCCCGCGTACTTCAACGATTCCCAGCGCCAGGCCACCAAGGACGCCGGCCGCATCGCCGGCCTCGAAGTGAAGCGCATCATCAACGAGCCGACCGCGGGCGCGCTCGCCTACGGGCTCGACAAGCAGGGCGGCGACCGCAAGATCGCGGTCTATGACCTGGGCGGCGGCACCTTCGACATCTCGATCATCGAGATCGCCGAGGTCGACGGCGAGCGCCAGTTCGAGGTGCTCTCGACCAACGGCGACACCTTCCTCGGCGGCGAGGACTTCGACCTGCGGGTCATCAACTTCCTCGCCGAGCAGTTCCAGAAGGAGTCCGGCGTCGACGTGCGCAAGGACCCGCTCGCCATGCAGCGCCTGAAGGAGGCGGCCGAGAAGGGCAAGATCGAGCTGTCCTCGACGCAGCAGACCGACATCAACCTGCCGTACATCACCGCGGATGCCTCGGGGCCGAAGCACCTCAACATCAAGCTGACGCGCGCCAAGCTCGAGTCGCTGGTGGAGGACCTGGTGCAGAAGACCGTCGCGCCGTGCAAGACCGCGCTCAAGGACGCGGGCGTCTCCACGTCGGACATCGCCGAGGTGATCCTGGTCGGCGGCCAGACGCGCATGCCGCTCGTGCAGAAGTACGTCAAGGATCTCTTCGGCAAGGAGCCGCGCAAGGACGTCAATCCCGACGAGGCGGTGGCGGTGGGAGCCGCGATCCAGGCGGGCGTGCTGGCCGGCGAAGTGAAGGACGTGCTGCTCCTCGACGTGACGCCGCTGTCGCTCGGCATCGAGACGCTCGGCGGCATCATGACCAAGCTGATCGAGAAGAACACCACGATTCCGACCAAGGCATCGAACACCTTCTCGACGGCGGACGACAACCAGACGGCCGTGACCATTCACGTGCTGCAGGGCGAGCGTGACCGCGCGGCCGACAACAAGTCGCTCGGCAAGTTCGACCTCTCGGACATCCCGCCGGCGCCGCGCGGCATGCCGCAGATCGAGGTGTCCTTCGACATCGACGCCAACGGCATCCTCAACGTGTCGGCCAAGGACAAGGCCACCGGCAAGGAGCAGAAGATCGTCATCAAGGCCTCGAGCGGCCTCAACGAGGAGGAGATCAAGCGCATGGTGCGCGACGCCGAGGCGCACGCCGAGGAGGACAAGCGCTTCAAGGAGCTGGTCGAGACGCGCAACAAGGCGGACGGCCTGATCCACGCGGTGGAGAAGTCGCTCCAGAGCCTCGGCGACAAGGTCGATGCGGCCGAGCGCGCCAAGGTGGAGTCCGCGGTGTCGGATCTGCGTACGGTGCTCAAGGGCGACGACCGCAACGCCATCGAGAAGAAGACCGAGGCGCTCGCCCAGGCGTCGAGCGCGATCGCCCAGCGCGCCTACGCGGCGCAGCAGGGGGCGGGCGGACCCGAGGCCGCGGCGGCGGGTGCCGCCGGCGGTGCCGGCGCGCAGGCCGGGGGCGGCGGGGCGGGGCGCGATGACGTCGTCGACGCGGAATTCGAAGAGGTAAAGGACAAGGGACGTAAGGCGTCTTAGTCCATTGGGCAAGAGTCGCCTGCGGCGCTTCGATAACAGAATAAATGTCTAAGCGCGATTACTACAAGGTACTCGACGTACCACGGACGGCGACTGAGGCACAGATCAAGCAGGCGTACCGGCGCCTGGCGATGAAGTACCACCCGGACCGCAACCCGAACGACCGGGAGGCGGAGGAGCGCTTCAAGGAGGCCAAGGAGGCCTCCGAGATCCTCACCGACGCCCACAAGCGCGCCCTCTACGACCAGCACGGTCACGCCGGCCTCGAGGCGGCGGCGCGCGGCGGTGGCCGCGGCGGCTTCGGTCCCGGCGATGCCTTCAGCGATATTTTCGGCGATGTGTTCGGCGATATCTTCGGCGGCGCCCGCCGCGGCGGCCGCTCGCAGGTGTTCCGCGGCGCGGATCTGCGCTACGAGCTCGAGCTCGATCTCGGTCAGGCGGTGTTCGGCACGACCGCCGAGATCGAGGTGACGAAGCTCACCGAATGCGACACCTGCCACGGCTCGGGTGCTGCGAAGGGCAGCCAGCCGTCGACATGCGAGAGCTGCGGGGGTATGGGCCAGGTGCGCATCTCCCAGGGCTTCTTCCAGCTGCAGCAGACCTGTCCGCGCTGCCGCGGCTCCGGCACCGTCATCAGAAATCCCTGCGACACCTGTCTCGGCCAGGGCCGCGTGCGCAAGACCCGTAAGCTCTCGGTGAAAGTCCCCGCCGGCGTCGATACCGAGGATCGTGTGCGCCTCTCCGGCGAGGGCGAGGCCGGCCGCAACGGCGGGCCCGCCGGCGATCTTTACGTCGAGATCCACGTGCGCGAGCACCCGATCTTCGAGCGTGACGGCGAGCATCTGTCCTGCGAGGTGCCCGTCAGCTTCGCCACCGCCGCGCTCGGCGGCTCGGTGTCGGTGCCGACGCTCGAGGGCGACGTGACCCTCAAGATTCCGGGCGAGACCCAGTCCGGCCGCGTATTTCGCCTGCGCGACAAGGGCGTGAAGCCGGTGCGTGGCGGTGCGCGCGGCGATCTCTTTTGCCGCGTGGTGGTCGAGACCCCGGTGCACCTGTCCGCCGAGCAGCGCGAGCTGATCCGCTCGCTGGATGAATCTCTCAAGGCGCACCCGGGCAAGCACGCGCCGCGCGAGAAGGGCTTTCTCGAGGGCGTGAAGCGCTTCTTCGGGTCCGGCAGCGGCAAAGCGTAAAGGGGCGTGCGCATGAGTCCCGATCCACACCACCCGCCGCTCGCCCGGGTCGCCGTGATCGGCGTCACGGGCCGCATGGGCCGGGCGTTGCTCAAGGCTGCACCGGGCTTCCCGCAGCTGCTGATCACCGGCGCGGTCGCCTCGAAGGCGAGCCTCGCGCTCGGGCGCGACGCCGGGGAAGTCGCGGGACTTGCGCCCACGAACCTCGCCGTCACGAGCGATCTCGGGCTGGCGCTCGCGGCCGCCGACGTCGCGATCGACTTCAGCCTCGCGGCCGCCACGGGTGCGAATCTCGCGGCCTGTCGCGCGGCGCGCAAGCCGCTCCTCATCGGCACCACCGGGCTCGACGCCGCGCTCGAGCCGGCAATCGCCGCCGCGGCGGGCGAGATCGCGCTGATGGTGGCACCCAACGCCAGTATCGCGGTGGCGCTCCTCACCGAGCTCGTGCGCCAGAGCGCGCAGAGGCTTCCCGGGAATTTCGATATCGACGTGCTCGAGCTCCATCATCGGATGAAGCGCGACGCCCCTTCGGGCACGGCGCTCACGCTGGCGCGGGCCGCTGCGGCTGCGCGTGGCTGGCCGCTGCCCCCGGGCATCACGCCGCCCCCGGCCGCCGGCGCTCGGGAAGGCCGTCCCGAGCGGCAGGTCGGTATCACGAGCGTGCGCGCCGGGGATCTCGTCGGCGACCATACGGTGCTCTTTTCCGGCCCCGGGGAGCAGCTCGCCCTGAGCCACCGCTCGAGCGACCGGGAGATCTTCGCCCGGGGCGCGCTGACAGCCGCGCTCTGGCTCATGTCTCAGCCGGCAGGACGCTACAGCATGCGAGATTTTATTGGTTATAAAACATCATCTTAGATTTTTATTAGCGACATGGCCTGAGCTTCGTCTGCGCACCCCGGGAGGGAATTTTCCATGGACACGTCGCCCGGCGAACCCGTAAAATTTCGGTCTAATCCGTGTACGGGTTAGTCCATGCAAGGCGGGAGGATGTTCGATGAGAACTCCTCCCGCTTTGTATATGTGCGTCAAGGGGAAGTGAACCGGTGAGCATACCTGCGGTGCTCGCACTGGCCGACGGGACGATCTTCCGCGGTCAGTCGATCGGAGCCAAAGGCAACACCACAGGCGAAGTCGTTTTCAACACCGCCCTCACCGGCTATCAGGAGATTCTCACCGACCCCTCCTACGCGCGGCAGATGGTCACGCTGACCTGCCCGCACATCGGCAACACGGGCACGACGCCCGAGGATCTCGAGGCGGCGCAGATCTACCCCGCGGGCCTGATCATCCGCGATCTGCCCATCCTGGCGAGCAACTGGCGCTCGAACGAATCGCTTCCGGAGTTTCTCGAGCGCGGCCGCCTGGTGGCGATCGCCGGCATCGATACGCGCAAGCTCACGCGGGCGCTGCGCGAGAAGGGCGCGCAGGCCGGCTGCATCATGACGGGCGAGAAGGCCGACGAGGCCGCCGCCATCAAGCTGGCGCGCAAATTTCCGGGCCTGAAGGGCATGGATCTCGCCAAGGTGGTGAGCACCAAGCGGCCCTTCCAGTGGAACGACGGCACCGTCTGGCCCGATCCGGCGCGTGCGCCGATCCGCTCGCAGCAGCGGCTGCACGTCGTCGGCTACGATTTCGGCATCAAGCGCAACATCCTGCGGCTGCTCGCCGATTTCGGCTGCCGCACGACGGTGGTGCCGGCGCAGACCAGCGCCGAGGAAGTGCTCGCGCTCGAGCCCGACGGCATCTTCCTCTCGAACGGGCCCGGGGACCCCGAGCCCTGCAGCTACGCGATCGCCGCCGCGCGCAAGTTCCTCGAGACCGACATCCCGGTATTCGGCATCTGCCTCGGCCACCAGATCTTGGGTCTCGCCGCGGGCGCGAAGACGGTGAAGATGAAGTTCGGCCACCACGGCGCCAACCATCCGGTGCAGGACCTCGAGTCGGGCCGCGTGTTCATCACCAGTCAGAATCACGGCTTCGCGGTCGATGAGTCGACGCTGCCGGCGAGCGTGAAGGCGACGCATCGCTCGCTCTTCGACGGCTCGCTCCAGGGGCTCGCCTTCACCGACCGTCCGGCGTTCGGCTTCCAGGGCCATCCCGAGGCGAGTCCCGGACCGCACGACATGCGGGCGCTGTTCGAGCGCTTCAATCACCTCATGCTGCGGCGCCTGCAGGCGCAGCTGAAGCTCGCCGAGGACACCCTGCGCCGCCAGCAGGCGGGCGGTCGCTGAGCCGTGCCGAAGCGCACCGACATCGAGAGCATCCTGATAATCGGCGCCGGCCCGATCATCATCGGGCAGGCATGCGAGTTCGATTACTCCGGCGCCCAGGCCTGCAAGGCGCTGCGCGAGGAGGGCTACCGGGTCATCCTGGTGAACTCCAATCCGGCAACCATCATGACCGACCCGGAGATGGCGGACGCCATCTATATCGAGCCGGTCAACGCCCGCACCGTCGCGCGCATCATCGAGAAGGAGCGGCCCGATGCGCTGCTGCCCACCATGGGCGGGCAGACGGCGCTCAACACCGCGCTCGATCTGGTGCGCGAGGGGGTGCTCGAGAAGTACGAGGTCGAGCTGATCGCCGCCTCGCGCGCCGCCATCGACATGGCCGAGGACCGCGAGCTGTTCCGCAACGCGATGCGCGAGATCGGCCTCGAGACGCCGCGCTCGCAGATCGCCCGCAGCCTCGATGAGGCGCTCGCCATCGCGGGCGAGATCGGCTACCCGGTGGTGGTGCGCCCGTCGTTCACGCTCGGCGGCAGCGGCGGCGGCATCGGCTACAACCGCGAGGAGCTCGAGGACATCGTGGCGCGCGGGCTCGACGCCTCGCCGACCGGCGAGGTCCTGCTCGAGGAGTCGGTAATCGGCTGGAAAGAGTTCGAGATGGAGGTGGTGCGCGACCACCGCGACAACTGCATCATCATCTGCTCGATCGAGAACCTCGATCCCATGGGCGTGCACACCGGCGACTCGATCACGGTCGCCCCGGCCCTCACCCTCACCGACAAGGAATACCAGCGCATGCGCGACGCCTCGGTGGCGGTGCTGCGCAAGATCGGCGTCGATACCGGGGGCTCGAACGTGCAGTTCGCCGTCAACCCGAACGACGGCAGGCTCCTCATCATCGAGATGAATCCGCGCGTCTCGCGCTCCTCGGCGCTCGCCTCCAAGGCGACCGGCTTCCCGATCGCCAAGATCGCCGCCAAGCTCGCCGTCGGCTATACGCTCGATGAGCTGAAGAACGACATCACGGGCGGGGCGACTCCGGCGTCCTTCGAGCCGACCATCGACTACGTGGTGGTGAAGATCCCGCGCTTCACCTTCGAGAAATTCCCCGCGGCCAACGACCGCCTGACGACCCAGATGAAGTCCGTCGGCGAGGTCATGGCGATCGGCCGCACTTTCCAGGAGTCGCTGCAGAAGGCGCTGCGGGGACTGGAGACCGGGCTCGACGGCCTGACGCCGCAGCTCGCATTGCCGCTCACCGACGAGACCCAGGCGAAGCTCGCGCATGAGCTGCGCGCCCCGGGGGCGGACCGGCTCCTCTACGTGGCGGACGCCTTCCGCGCCGGCTGGACGCTCGAGCGGGTCGCGGAGCTCACCCACATCGACCCCTGGTTCCTCGCGCAGCTCGGGCAGCTGGTGCGCGAGGAGGCCGAGGTGTCGGCCCACGGCTTCGGGGCGCTGACCGCCGAGCGGCTGCGCACGCTCAAGCGCCGTGGGTTCTCCGACAGCCGCCTGGCGAAGCTCCTCGACATGCCGGAGAAGGCGATCCGCGACAAGCGCCACGAGCTCAAGGTCGCTCCCGTGTACAAGCGCGTCGATACCTGCGCGGCCGAGTTCGCCACCTCCACCGCCTACCTCTACTCGACTTACGAGGAGGAGTGCGAGGCGCAGCCCAGCGAGCGCCGCAAGATCATGATTCTCGGCGGCGGCCCGAATCGCATCGGCCAGGGAATCGAGTTCGATTACTGCTGCGTGCATGCGGCGCTGCAGCTGCGCGAGGACGGCTTCGAGACCATCATGGTCAACTGCAACCCCGAGACCGTCTCGACCGATTACGACACCTCCGATCGGCTCTATTTCGAGCCCCTGACTCTCGAGGACGTGCTCGAGGTCCTGGCGGTGGAGAAGCCCGAGGGTGTCATCGTGCAGTTCGGCGGGCAGACGCCCCTGAAGCTCTCGCGCGCGCTCGAGGCGGCGGGCGCGCCCATCATCGGCACCTCGCCCGATTCGATCGACGTCGCCGAGGACCGCGAGCGCTTCCAGGCGCTGGTGAGGAAGCTCGGGCTCAAGCAGCCGGCCAATGCCACCGCGCGCGCCGAGGAGCAGGCGGTCGTGCTGGCGCGCGAGGTGGGCTTTCCGCTCGTGGTGCGGCCGTCCTACGTGCTCGGCGGCCGGGCCATGGAGATCGTCTTCAACGAAGAGGACCTGCGCGCCTACATGGGCAGCGCGGTCGAGGTCTCGAACGACAGCCCGGTGCTGCTCGATCGCTTTCTCGACGTCGCCATCGAGGTGGACGTGGACGCGGTGTGCGACGGCGAGGACGTGCTGATCGGCGGGATCATGGAGCACGTCGAGCAGGCCGGGGTGCACTCGGGCGATTCGGGCTGCTCGCTCCCGCCCGTGAGCCTCTCGCGCGAGACGCAGTCGGAGCTGCGCGAGCAGACGCGCAAGCTCGCGCGCGCGCTCAACGTCGTCGGCCTCATGAATGTGCAGTACGCCATCCAGGCGGGCGTCATCTACGTGCTCGAGGTCAACCCGCGTGCCTCGCGCACCGTGCCGTTCGTCTCCAAGGCGACCGGAATGCCGCTCGCCAAGATTGCCGCGCGCGTCATGACGGGACTCAAGTTGAAGCAGCTGGTCGGCGCGGTCGAGCGCATACCGCATTATTTCTCGGTGAAGGAGGCGGTGTTCCCCTTCAACAAGTTCCCGGAAGCCGACCCGATCCTCGGTCCGGAGATGAAATCGACGGGCGAAGTCATGGGCACGGGACGCACCTTCGGCGAGGCCTATGCCAAGGCGCAGAGCGCCTCGGGCGTGACGCTGCCGCGCAAGGGGGTGTGCTTCATCAGCGTGCGCGACCGCGACAAGCCGGGTGCGGTGGAGCTCGCGAAGAAGCTCGTCGAGCGCGGCTTCGAGATGGTCGCGACCGAGGGCACGGCGCGCGCGCTCGCCGAGGCGGGCGTCCCCTGCCGCCGGGTCAACAAGGTGCGCGAGGGCCGGCCGCACGTCGTCGACATGATCAAGAACGACGAGATCGATCTCATCGTCAATACCACCGAGGGCAAGCTCGCCATCCGCGAGTCGAACTCGATCCGGCGCGAGGCCGTGCACCGGCGCGTCACCTACTACACGACGCTCGCCGCCGGGCTCGCGACGCTCGAGGCCCTCGAGCACCTCGACGAGGTCGAGGTCAACCGGCTGCAGGACCTGCACCTCGAGGCGTCCGGAACATGAAGCGCACTCCCATGACGCTGCGCGGCGCCGAGGTGCTGCGCGCGGAGCTGAAGCGCCTCAAGTCCGAGGCGCGGCCCGCGATCATCAGGCAGATCGCCGAGGCCCGCGGGCACGGCGACCTATCGGAGAACGCCGAGTATCACGCGGCGCGCGAGCAGCAGGGCTTCGTCGAGGGCCGCATCACCGAGATCGAGCGCAAGCTCGCCAACGCCGAGATCATCGATCCGGCGACGCTGCCGGATACCGGCAGGGTGGTGTTCGGCGCCACGGTCGAGCTCGAGGAACAGGCGGGCGGCGCGCGCGTCGTCTACCAGATCGCGGGTGAAGACGAGGCGGACATACGCGCCGGACGCATCTCGATCACCTCGCCGATCGCGCGTGCGCTCATCGGCAAGTCCGAGGGCGACGTCGTCGAGGTCGCGGCACCGGGCGGGCTGCGCTCCTACGAGATCGTCGCGGTGCGTTTCGCCTAGTCCGGGATGAGGATGCGCGGCAGCTCCGGGTGCGGGCGATAGAGCACGGCGACGTTGCCGATACGGTGCACGAGGGCGCTCGCGGTGCGCGCGGCGAGTGCCTCAAAGAGCGCATCGCGTGCCTCGCGGCCGCCACCGGGCGCCTTCACCTTGATGAGCTCGTGATCGGCCAGGGCACGCGCCGTCTCGCGGGCCACGGCCTCGGTGAGGCCGGCGCTGCCCAAGCGCACGACCGGCTTCAGGGGGTGCGCGAGTCCGCGCAGGTGCCGCCGTTGCCGCTCGGAGAGCTCGGGGGCGGCGGCGGGCGCGGCGGGCACGGCGGAGTTCTTCATGCGCCCATTGTAGTTAAGGAGATGCGACGGCTGATGGCGCGGCGATCGAAAAGCAGCGATCGGTGGCTGAAAGAGCACTTTCGCGACACCTACGTCCAGCGGGCCCAGAGCGGCGGCTGGCGCTCGCGCGCGGTATTCAAGCTCGAGGAGATCGATCGGCGCGAGCGGCTCCTGAAGCCCGGCGCCGTCTGCCTCGACCTGGGGGCCGCCCCGGGCGGCTGGAGCCAGTATGCCCGGGGGCGCGTCGGGCCAGCGGGCAGGATCATCGCCACCGACCTCCTGCCGATGGAGGCGCTACCCGGGGTGGAGTTCGTCCAGGGCGACTTCCGCGAGGAGGAGGTTTTCAGCCGGGTGCTGTCGCTCCTGCCCGGCGGCCGGGCCGACGTGGTGCTCTCGGACATGGCGCCGGCGATGAGCGGGGTCGACGTCACCGACCAGGCGCGGTCCATGCATCTGGCCGAGCTTGCCCTCGATATGGCCCGGCGCGTCTTGAAGCCGGGCGGGGACGCCCTGATCAAGGTTTTCCAGGGCAGCGGCTTTGAGGATCTGGTGAAGGGCGCCCGCGCCGAATTCGGTCGCGTCAGGCTGGTCAAACCACAGGCCTCCCGTGCCCGCAGCGCTGAGATGTACATGCTGGCCTTGCAGTTTCGCTTGGTGTAGGTTCGAAAATACGGGTTCGGGACGGCGGCGGCAGCCCCCGCCTTAAGGACGGAAGCCTTTGAACGACTTGACAAAGAACATCCTGCTCTGGGTTGTGATCGTGATCGTGCTGTTGCTGGTGTTCAGCCGCTACATGCCGACCGCGGGACAGCCCCAGCAGATCGCCTATTCCACCTTCCTCGACGATGTGAAGAACAACCGCGTCGAGTCGGTGGTGCTCCAGGGCGACATGATCTACGGGGAGCACAAGGACAAGAGCGCCTTCAAGACCTTCAACCCCGAGACCGACTACACCGCGCTCATCGGCACGCTCGCGAAGGCCGACGTGAAGATCGAGGGCCAGCCTCCCAAGCCGCCAAACTACATGGGGCAGCTGCTGCTGCAGCTCGCGCCGGCGTTGCTTCTGATCGTGGTGTTCGTCTACATGCTGCGGCAGATGCAGGGCGCATCGGGCGGCCGCGGCGCCATGTCCTTCGGCAAGAGCCGCGCGCGCCTCCTCGGCGAGGATCAGGTGAGCGTCACCTTCGCCGACGTCGCGGGCGTCGACGAGGCCAAGCAGGAAGTCGGCGAGATCGTCGACTTCCTCAAGGATCCGGGAAAGTTCCAGAAGCTCGGCGGCAAGATTCCCAAGGGCGTGCTGATGGTGGGATCGCCCGGCACCGGCAAGACGCTGCTGGCGCGCGCGATCGCCGGCGAGGCCAAGGTGCCGTTCTTCACCATCTCGGGCTCCGACTTCGTCGAGATGTTCGTCGGCGTCGGCGCCTCGCGCGTGCGCGACATGTTCGAGCAGGCGAAGAAGCACGCTCCGTGCATCATCTTCATCGACGAGATCGACGCCGTCGGCCGGCACCGCGGCGCGGGCCTCGGCGGCGGGCATGACGAGCGCGAGCAGACGCTGAATCAGCTGCTGGTCGAGATGGACGGCTTCGAGGGCAACGAGGGCATCATCGTCATCGCCGCCACCAACCGTCCGGACGTGCTCGACCCGGCGCTGCTGCGCCCGGGCCGCTTCGACCGCCAGGTGGTCGTGCCGCTGCCCGACGTGCGCGGCCGCGAGCAGATCCTGCGCGTGCACATGCGGCGCGTGCCGCTCGCCGACGACGTCAAGCCCGCGCTCATCGCGCGCGGCACGCCCGGTTTCTCGGGCGCGGATCTCGCCAACCTGGTCAACGAGGCGGCGCTGTTCGCCGCGCGCGCCAACAAGCGCACCGTCGGCATGGACGAGTTCGAGAAGGCCAAGGACAAGATCATGATGGGCGCCGAGCGGCGCTCCATGGTGATGAGCGAGGCCGAGAAGAAGATGACCGCCTATCACGAGGCCGGCCATGCCATCGTCGGCATGACGGTGCCGGAGCACGACCCCGTATACAAGGTGACGATCATCCCGCGCGGGCGGGCGCTCGGGGTCACGCAGTTCCTGCCCGAGCAGGATCGCTACAGCCTCTCCAAGCGGCGCATCGAGAGCTCGATCGCGACGCTCTTCGGCGGGCGCATCGCCGAAGAGCTGATCTTCGGCCCCGAGTCGGTCACCACCGGCGCCTCGAACGACATCGAGCGCGCCACCGAGCTGGCGCGCAACATGGTCACGAAGTGGGGCCTGTCGGACAAGCTCGGGCCGCTCACTTATTCCGAGGAGACCGGCGAGGTGTTCCTCGGGCGCAGCGTCACCCAGCACAAGCAGGTCTCGGACGTCACCGCGCATGCGATCGACGAGGAGGTGCGGCGCGTGGTCGAGGCGAACTACGTGCGCGCGCGCGACATCCTCACCAGTGCGCTCGACAAGCTGCACCTGATGGCCGAGGCGCTCATCAAGTACGAGACCATCGACGAGGAGCAGCTCAAGGACGTCATGGCGGGCCGCCAACCCAAGCCCCCCGCCGGCTGGGACGACACGCTGCCGAACAAGCCGCCGAAGGCGGAGCCGCCGAGCAGCGCGATACCGGCCGGACAGCACTGAGCTGCGGTTTTTGACCTGGCGTCCCCGCGTGAAATAGACATTTCCGGGGACGCCGTGAATCCAAGGGGGCCGCACCCCGACCTTCCGCCGCACCGCAGATGCCGCCGCAACCGGTAGTGCTTCGCTGCAGAGACAAGACGGTGGACCTGAGCCGCCCGGTCGTGATGGGCGTGCTCAACGTGACGCCGGATTCCTTCTCCGACGGGGGGCGCTTCGCCGACACCGACGCGGCGGTGCGCCACGGCCTCATCCTGGCGGAAGAGGGCGCGGCCTTCATCGACGTGGGCGGCGAGTCGACCCGCCCGGGCGCCGCCGCGGTCGGCGTGGAGGAGGAGCTGCGCCGCGTCATCCCGGTCATCGAGCGGCTGCACGGGGCCGCCGCCGCCGTGATCTGCGTCGACACCAGCAAGCCCGAGGTCATGCGCGCCGCCGCCAGGGCCGGCGCCGGCCTCATCAACGACGTGCGGGCGCTGCGCGAGGCGGGCGCTCTCGAGGCGGCGGGGCTGAGCGGCTGCGCCGTGTGCCTCATGCACATGCAGGGCGAGCCCCGCACCATGCAGCTGGCACCCGCCTACGAGGACGTCGTGAGCGAAGTCCGGGCTTTTCTCGCGCAGCGGGCCGAGGCTTGCCGCGCGGCGGGCTTTGCCGCCGATCGCCTGACCGTCGATCCGGGATTCGGCTTCGGCAAGACTCTGGAGCACAATCTGAGGCTGCTGCGCCGCCTGCGCGAGCTCAGCCAGGACGGGTTGCCGGTCACGGTCGGGTTGTCGCGCAAGTCCATGGTGGGCAAACTCACCGGCCGTCCCGAGGGCGGGCGGCTGCTCGGCAGCGTGGTGCTGGGGGTGATGGCGGCGCTCGAGGGCGCGCGGATCGTGCGCTCGCACGATGTCGCGGCGACGGTCGAGGCGCTGAGAGTCGTGGCCGCGGTAAGAGAGAGCTGATGGGACGACGATACTTCGGAACCGACGGAGTGAGGGGGCGGGTGGGCGAGCACCCGATGACCGTCGACTTCGCGCTGCACCTGGCGAGCGCCGCGGCGCGCGTGCTCGCGCCCGACGGCGGCACGGTGCTCATCGGCAAGGACACGCGGCTTTCCGGCTATATGTTCGAGTCGGCGCTCGAGGCCGGCTTCGTCGCCGCCGGTGTCGACGTGATGCTCATCGGGCCGCTGCCGACGCCGGGCATCGCCTACCTGACGACGCGCTTCGATTGCGATTTCGGCGTGGTGATCAGCGCCTCGCACAATCTCTACGACGACAACGGCATCAAGTTCTTCGACGCATCGGGTGCCAAGCTCTCCGACGAGCTGGAGGAGTCGATCGAGAGCGAGCTGGCGCAGCCGCCGCTCACGCGCACCTCGCGCAGCCTCGGGCGCGCCACGCGCGTCGACCGCTCGCGCACCGTGTATCAGGAGTTCTGCGCCTCGACGCTGCCGGCCGGGGTCGATCTTGCGGGTCTCAAGATCGTGATCGACTGCGCCAACGGCGCAGCCTACAAGGTCGCCCCGCGGATTTTCGCCGATCTCGGCGCCGAGATCGTTCCGATCGGCTGCTCGCCCAACGGCCGCAACATCAACGACGGCTGCGGATCGACCGTACCGGATCTGCTGCAGCTCACCGTGCCCGGGGTGCACGCCAACGTAGGTATCGCGCTCGATGGCGACGGCGACCGGCTGGTGATGGTCGATCATCTCGGCCGCATCGTCGACGGCGATCAGCTGCTGTACGTCATCGCACGCGCGCTCAAGCAGGCCGGGACGCTGCGCGGACCCGTGGTCGGCACGGTGATGAGCAACTTCGGGCTCGAGGTGGGCCTGCGTGCGAGCGGCATCGAGTTCCGGCGCGCGGCGGTCGGGGACCGCTATGTGCTCGCCCTGCTGCGCGAGCTCCAGGGCACTCTCGGCGGCGAGACCTCGGGACACATCCTGCATCTCGACAAGACCACGACCGGCGACGGGATCGTGTGCGCGCTGCAGGTGCTGGCGGTCATGCAGCAGACCGGCCGCTCGCTGGCCGAGCTCGCCTCGGGCATGCACAAGTACCCGCAGGTGCTCCTCAACGTGAAGGTGGCGAAGCGCTTCGACCCTGCCGCCGTGCCCTCGGTGCAGGAGGCCATGGAGCGCATCGAGCGGACCATGGGGGGCGAGGGGCGCGTGGTGCTGCGGCCTTCGGGCACCGAGCCCGTGATCCGCGTCATGGTCGAGGGCCGGGACGAAGGCGCGACCCGCGCCGCGGCCACCGAGCTCGCGGACGTCGTCAGGGCGGCGGCCGGCTGATCCCCGCCGCAGCGTTGCACCACCCCCCCTCGGCCGCTATCATCCCGCGCCCCTTGGGGGGTTGAGGCTTGAATTCGATGCGCCGTCCGATCGTCGCCGGGAACTGGAAGATGCACGGCTCGCGCGCTGAGAACGCGCGGCTGGTCGAGGAGCTCCTGGCCCAGGCGCCGGCTTCGCCCGCCGCCGAGTGCGTCGTGTGCCCGCCGCTCGTGTACCTGCAGGAGGTCGGGCGGCAACTGCGCGGCTCGATCTACATTCTCGGCGCGCAGGACGTGTGCGCAGACCCGCACGGGGCGTTCACGGGCGAAGTCTCCGCCGCCATGCTCAAGGACATCGGCTGCGAGTACGTGATCGTCGGCCACTCGGAGCGGCGGCTGCTCTATCGGGAGTCGGATCAGCTGGTGGCGCGCAAGTTTTCCGCTGCGCACTCGAAGGGGCTCGTGCCGATCCTGTGCGTCGGCGAGCAGCTCGCCGATCGCGAGGCCGGCCGCACCAACGAGATCGTGGCGCGGCAGCTCGACGTGGTGCTCGAGCTGTGCGGGGCCGGAACGCTCGAGCGCGGCGTGATCGCCTACGAGCCGGTGTGGGCGATCGGCACCGGCCGCAATGCGACGCCCGGTCAGGCCCAGGAGGTGCACGCCTTCATCCGCGGCCGGATCGCGGCCCGGGATGCTAAAATTGCCGCCGCCACGCGCATTCTTTACGGCGGCAGCGTGAAGGCCGGCAACGCGGCCGAGCTGTTCAATATGCCGGACGTCGACGGCGGCTTGATCGGTGGCGCCTCGCTCAAGGCCGATGAGTTTCTGACAATCCTGGCCGCGGCACGGCCGGGCTGAGTGGATGCAATGTTACGAATGCTGCTGACCGCGGTTCAGGTTTTTTCCTCGCTGGCGATCGTCGGCCTCGTGCTGCTTCAGCGCGGCAAGGGAGCCGAGGCGGGCGCCGGCTTTGGCGCGGGCGCCTCGGGCACCGTGTTCGGTGCGCGCGGTGCCACCACGGCACTGTCGCGCGCCACGGCGGTGTTTGCCGCGATCTTCATGATCAACAGCCTCGCGCTCGCCTACCTCGGCACGACCGCGAGCAAGGAGCAGCAGAAGACGATCCTCGAGGAGGCTGCGGAAAGCGGCAAGGCGGCCCCGGCTCCCGGGACGCTGCCGCCCGCCAGCGCCCCCGGGCCGGCCCCCGCGTCCGCGCCCGGCGCAGTGCCGGCCGCGACCCCGACGCCCGCGCCGGCTCCGTCGCAGCCGCCGAAGTAGTTTGAATTTTTTTTAATGTTTGCCGACGTGGTGGAATTGGTAGACACACTAGCTTGAGGGGCTAGCGCCGCAAGGCGTGTCGGTTCGAATCCGACCGTCGGCACCAAAAACGACGACCGCACCTGCTACAATGCCTCTCGTTCGTCGGGGGCAGGTCGCAGTGATCTGCCTTTTTTACGGCTCATCCGTATGCTGCTGAATTACCTGCCCATCCTGATCTTCCTGGTGGTCGCCGCGGCGCTCGCCGCGGTGCTGCTCACGCTCGGTACGGGGCTCGGACGCTACTTCGCGCGCTTCCATAGCGACCGCGCCAAGCTTTCCCCCTACGAGTGCGGCTTCGAGGCCTTCGAAGACAGCCGCATGAAGTTCGACGTCCGCTACTACCTGGTGGCGATCCTCTTCATCGTCTTCGATCTCGAGATCGCGTTCCTGTTTCCGTGGGCGGTAGCGCTCGGCAAGATCGGGCTCGCCGGCCTCATCGCCATGGGCATCTTCCTCGCCATCCTCGTGGTGGGCTTCATCTACGAGTGGCGCAAGGGAGCGCTCGAGTGGGACTAGAGGTCGCCGAAGGCCCGCAGACCTTCGCGCAGCGCGGGTTCGTCACGACCCAGCTCGACAGCCTCGTCAACTGGGCGCGCACCGGGTCGCTGTGGCCGATGACCTTCGGGCTCGCCTGCTGCGCCGTCGAGATGATGCACGCGGGCGCCTCGCGCTACGACCTCGACCGCTTCGGGGTGGTGTTCCGGCCGAGCCCGCGCCAGTCGGACGTCATGATCGTGGCCGGTACGCTGGTCAACAAGATGGCGCCGGCGCTGCGCAAGGTCTACGACCAGATGGCCGAGCCGCGCTGGGTGATCTCGATGGGTTCGTGCGCGAACGGCGGCGGCTACTACCACTATTCCTATTCGGTCGTGCGCGGCTGCGACCGCATCGTACCGGTCGACGTATACGTGCCCGGCTGCCCGCCGACGGCGGAAGCGCTGATCTACGGCATCGTACAGCTGCAGAAGAAGATCGCACGCACCAGCACGATCGCGAGATAACACGGATGAAGGGGACGGACGCGTGAGCGAGTCGGTCGAGGCACTCGCGGGGAAGGTCGACGCACTGCTCGAGGCGAGCGTGCGGCGCGTACCCGCGCTCGCCCACGAGCTTAGCTTTGAGACCGATGCCGGTGCGCTCCTCGGCGTCTGCCGGACGCTGCGCGATCGGGAAGAGCTCGGGTTCCAGATCCTCATGGATCTCGCCGGGGTCGACTACCTCCACTACGGGTACGACGACTGGCAGACCGAGAGCGCGACCCGCTCGGGCTTCAGCCGCGCGCGCACGCCTCAGGAGGCGCCGCCCGATCCGGACGCACCCGGCCGCTTCGCCGTCGTCTACCACCTGCTCTCGGTCGCCAACAACCAGCGGCTGCGCCTCAGAGTGAAGTGCCCGGACACCGCCGAGCCCGCGGTCGATTCGGTGATCGACGTGTGGGCGAGCGCCAACTGGTTCGAGCGCGAGGCCTTCGATCTCTTCGGCATCGTGTTCCGCGGCCACCCGGACCTGCGCCGCATCCTCACCGACTACGGCTTCATCGGCCACCCGTTCCGCAAGGACTTCCCGCTCACCGGCAACGTCGAGGTGCAGTACGACCCCGACAAGCAGCGCGTGGTGTACCGCCCGGTGAGCATCATGCCGAGGGTGCTGGTGCCCAAGGTGATCCGCCGCGACCACCGCTACGAGCCCGCGCTCCGCGACCCGCAGGTGCCGCGCTGATGGCCGCCACGCCGCTCAACGAGATCCGCAACTACACGATGAATTTCGGGCCGCAGCACCCGGCCGCGCACGGCGTGCTGCGCCTGGTGCTCGAGATGGACGGCGAGGTCATCCACAAGGCCGACCCGCACATCGGGCTCCTGCACCGCGGCACCGAGAAGCTCGCCGAGTCGAAGCCCTTCAACCAGTCGATCGGCTACATGGACCGCCTCGACTACGTGTCGATGATGTGCAGCGAGCATGCCTACGTGCTCGCCATCGAGCGGCTGCTCGGCATCGAGCCGCCCGAGCGCGCCCAGTACATCCGCGTCATGTTCGACGAGATCACGCGCATCCTGAACCACCATCTGTGGCTCGGCTCGCACGGGCTCGACATCGGCGCCATGACGGTGTTCCTGCTCGCCTTCAAGCAGCGCGAGGAGCTCATGGACGTCTACGAGGCGGTGTCGGGCACGCGCATGCACGCCACCTACTACCGCCCGGGCGGGGTCTACCGCGACCTGCCCGACACGATGCCGAAGTACCAGGTGACGCGCTGGCATTCGGCCAAGGACGTGGCGCGGCTCAACGAGGCGCGCAGCGGCACCATGCTGGACTTCATCCAGGCGTTCACCGAGCAGTTCCCCGCCGCCGTCGACGACTACGAGGCGCTGCTCACCGACAACCGCATCTGGAAGCAGCGCACGGTCAACATCGGCGTCGTGACTCCCGAGCGCGCCATGCAGCTCGGCTTCTCCGGCCCGATGCTGCGCGGCTCCGGGATCGCCTGGGACCTGCGCAAGAAACAGCCGTACGAGGTGTACGAGCGCATGGACTTCGACGTGCCGGTGGGCGTCAACGGCGACTGCTACGACCGCTACCTGGTGCGCATCGAGGAGATGCGGCAGTCGAACCGCATCATCCGCCAGTGCGTCGAGTGGCTGCGGGCCCACCCGGGTCCCGTGATGATCGACGACCGCAAGGTGCGTCCGCCGCGGCGCGAGCGCATGAAGGAGGACATGGAGTCCCTCATCCATCACTTCAAATTCTTCACCGAGGGCTACGAGGTTCCCGCGGGCGAGACCTACGCGGCGGTCGAGGCGCCCAAGGGCGAATTCGGCGTGTACCTCATCTCCGACGGCGCCAACAAGCCCTATCGCCTCAAGTGCCGCGCGCCCGGCTTCGCGCACCTGGCGGCGCTCGAGGAGATGGTGAAGGGGCACATGCTGGCGGACGTCGTGGCGGTGATCGGCACGCAGGACATCGTCTTCGGAGAGATCGACCGATGAGCAACGGACGCAGCAGCGTCGGCGTCGCCGGCACGGCGCTCGTCAGCAAGCTCGTGCTGCTGTCGGAGGAGACCCGCGCGGAGATCGACCGGTGGGTGGCGAGGTTCCCGCCCGGGCGGCAGCGCTCGGCGTGCATCGCGGCGCTGCGCGCGGCGCAGGAGCAGAACGACGGCCACCTGACGCCGGATCTCATGGACGCGATCGCCGAGTACCTCAAGCTGCCGCCGATCCAGGTGTACGAGGTCGCGAGCTTCTACTCGATGTTCGAGATTCACCCCTGCGGGCGCCATCACGTCAGCATCTGCACCAACATCTCCTGCATGCTGAACGGCGCCGAGGCACTGGTGGCGCACGCCGAGAAGAAGCTCGGCATCAGGCTGAACGAGAGCACGCCCGACGGGCGCATCTTCCTCAAGCGCGAGGAGGAGTGCCTCGCGGCCTGCAACGGCGCGCCGATGATGATGGTCGATCACGTGTTCCACGAGAACCTGACGCCCGAGAAGCTCGACAAGGTCCTGGATGAGCTGAAGTGAACGACCTCGAGCGCAAATACGCCGACAGGATGAATCTGGTGGCGTTCGAGCCGCTGAAGCTCGAGCGCCCGTGGACGCTGGCCACCTATCGTTCGATCGGCGGCTACGAGGTGTGGGAGCGCATCCTGAAGGAGCAGCCCGACCGCGGCTCGATCATCGATCAGGTCAAGGCCTCGGGACTGCGCGGCCGCGGCGGCGCCGGCTTTCCCACCGGCACGAAATGGAGCTTCATGCCGCGCAATTCGCCGGTGCAGAAGTACCTGGTGTGCAACTCCGACGAGAGCGAGCCCGGCACCTGCCACGACCGCGACATCCTGCGCTACAACCCGCATGCGCTCATCGAGGGGCTGGCGATCGCCGGCTACGCCACCAACTCGACGGTCGCCTATAACTACATCCGCGGCGAGTTCCTCGGCGAGCCGGCGCCGCGCTTCGAGGCGGCGCTCGCGGAAGCCTACGCAGCGGGCCTCCTCGGCAGGAACATCCGGGGCTCGGGCGTCGACTTCGACCTCCATGCCTTCATCGGCGCCGGCGCCTACATCTGCGGCGAGGAAACGGGGCTCCTCGAGTCGCTCGAGGGCAAGCCGGGCAAGCCGCGCTTCAAGCCGCCGTTTCCCGCCAACTACGGGCTCTACGGCGCACCCACCACCATCAACAACACGCTGAGCTTCGCCTCGGTGCCGACCATCCTGCGCAAGGGGCCGGCCTGGTTCGCGGCCCTCGGGCCCGCCAACTCGGGCGGCACGCTGATCTTCTCCTTCTCCGGGCACGTCGCCAGACCGCGCAACCTCGAGCTGCCGCTCGGGACGCCGTTCGCGGACCTGCTGGCGCTCAATGGCGGGATGCGCGGCGCAGCCAGGCTCAAGGCGGTGATCCCGGGGGGCGTGTCCGTGCCGGTGGTGCCGGGCGAGATCATGATGAAGACCAACATGGACTACGACGCGGTAAAGGCGGCGGGCTCGGCGCTCGGCACCGGCGCCGCCATCATCATGGACGAGACCACCTGCATGGTGCGGGTGCTGGAGCGCGTGTCGCGCTTCTACATGTCGGAGTCCTGCGGCCAGTGCACGCCGTGCCGCGAAGGCACGGGCTGGATGAACCGGCTGCTGAAGCGCATGCTCGCCGGCGAGGCGCGGCGCGAGGAGCTGGGACTCCTGCTCGATGTCGCCAACCGCATCGAGGGACACACCATCTGCGCCTTCGGCGACGCCGCCGCCTGGCCGGTGCAGAGCTTCCTCCGGCACTACCGCCATGAGTTCGAGTACGTCATCGATCACGGCGGGCGCAGCCTGGTCGCCGACACGCTCGGCGCGCGCGCGGCATGAATATGGCCGACGATCTGGTCAACATCGAGATCGACGGCGTGCCGGTCAAGGCGCGCAAGGGCGAGATGATCATCCGCGTGACCGACGCGCACGGCGCCTACGTGCCGCGCTTCTGCTATCACGAGAAGCTCTCGGTGGCCGCCAACTGCCGCATGTGCCTGGTGGAAGTGGAGAAGGCGCCCAAGCCCATGCCGGCGTGCGCCACGCCGGTGATGGAGGGCATGAAGGTCTTCACCAAGTCGCCGCGCGCGATCGGCGCGCAGCGCGCCACGATGGAGTTCCTGCTGATCAACCATCCGCTCGACTGCCCGATCTGCGACCAGGGCGGCGAGTGCGAGCTGCAGGATCTGGCGGTCGGCTTCGGCCGCGACGCCTCGCGCTACCACGAGCGCAAGCGCGTGGTGGCGGACGAGAACCTGGGTCCCCTCATCGCCACCGACATGACGCGCTGCATCCACTGCACGCGCTGCATCCGCTTCACCGAGGAGATCGCCGGCATCCAGGAGCTCGGCATGATCGGCCGCGGCGAGCACATGAAGGTGCGCACCTACATCGAGACCGCGGTCAATCACGAGCTCGTGGGCAACGTCATCGACCTCTGTCCCGTCGGGGCGCTGGTCTCCAAGCCCTACCGTTTCAGCGCGCGCGCCTGGGAGATGTCCTCGACGCCGCTCGTCTCGCCGCACGATGCGCTCGGCACCAATCTCTACGGCCACGTGCTGCGCGGACGGCTCATGCGGGTGGTGCCGCGCGAGAACGAGGCGATCAATGAGACCTGGATCGCCGATCGCGACCGCTTCAGCTACGAGGGCGTCTACAGCCCCGACCGTCTCGAGCGCCCGCTCGTGCGGCGCGGCGCCGACTGGGTCGAGACCGACTGGGAGAGCGCCCTCGAGCAGGTGGCGCAGGGCCTCAAGGCCCGCGCCGCCGCGTGCGGCTTCCTGGTGAGCCCGTCGGCGACCCTGGAAGAGCTGTACCTCGCCGGGCGCATCGCCCGCGGGCTCGGCACTCACAACATCGATCACCGCCTGAGACAGCGCGATTTCCGCGATGCTGCGGCCGACCCGGCCATGCCGGGGCTCGGGATGCGCATCGCCGCGGTCGATGCGCTCGATGGCCTGCTCGTCGTCGGCTCGAACCTGCGGCGCGAGGTGCCGATGCTCGCGCACCGCGTGCGCAAGGCGGCGCGGCGCGGCGCGCAGGTCGCGTTCGTGAACCCGGTGCGCTTCGCCTACCAGTTCCCGATCGCGGCCTACCTGTCTTCGGCGCCGCGCACGCTGGTGGGCGATCTCGCGGCGCTGGTCGCCGCGGCGGCCGCGGCAACGGCCAAGCCGGTACCCGCGCACCTGAGCGCGGCCACCGCCGCCGCGCAGGTGAACGAGGAGCATCGCGCGATCGCGCGCGCGCTCTCGAGCGGCGAGAAGCGCGCGGTCTGGCTCGGGGCGCTCGCGCTGCGCCATCCGCAGTTCGCGGACCTGCGCTCCCTCGCTGCGGCGCTCGCGCAGCTCACCGGCGCCTCGTTCGGCGTGCTCGCCGAGGGCGGCAACGGCGCGGGCGCGTTCCTCGCCGGGGCCGTGCCGCACCGCGAGGCGGGGGCCAGGGCGGTGGCGCAGCCCGGGCTCACGGCGCGCGACATGCTGCAAAAGCCCCTCAAGGCCTGCGTGCTCTTCGGCGGCGTCGAACCCTCGATCGATGCGCTCGACCCCGACAGCGCGGGCGTGTTTGCCCGCACCGAGCTCGTGGTCGCGCTCACGCCGTTCGTGAGCGAGGAGATGAAGCGCATCGCGCACGTCCTGCTGCCGATCGGCACCTTCGCCGAGACCTCGGGTACCTACGTGAACTGCGAAGGCCTGTGGCAGACCCAGCCGGGCGCGGCCGCACCGCTCGGTGAGGCGCGCCCGGGATGGAAGGTGCTGCGCGTGCTCGGCAATCTGCTCAACCTCGCGGGCTTCGACTATCAGTCCTCGGAGGAAGTGCGCGAGGAGCTGCGCGCGCTGTGCGGGGCGGGCGCCGCGCAGGACTATCGGGGCGCGCACGCCGTGACTCCCGCGGGGGCGGCGAGCGCCGCGGCGGCGGCCGGCGAAGTGCGCGTCGTCGACGTGCCGATGTATCAGATCGATGCGCTGGTGCGCCGCGCGCCGTCGCTGCAGAAGACGCGCGAAGGCCGCACCGGGCCGGCGGCCTACTGAGGAAGCGCGGTGCCGAATCTCGCCAGGCTGTGGCTCGCACTTCCCGACTACGGGCGCTCGACCGTGTGGATCCTGGTGATCACCGTGGTGCTCATCATCTGCGTGGCGCTCCTCACGCTCTGGGAGCGCAAGGTCATCGGCTGGATGCAGCTGCGCCGCGGACCCAACCGGGTGCGCATCTTCGGCTTTCTCCCCGGAGTAGGGCAGCCGTTCGCCGACGTGGTGAAGCTGCTGCTGAAGGAAGTGGTGATCCCGGCCAACGCCAACAAGATCCTGTTCCGCGTGGCGCCGATGATCGCGCTCGTGCCGGCGTTCGCCGCCTGGGCGGTGATCCCGCTGTCGCCCGAGGTGGTGGTGTCGAAGGCCGACGCCGGACTCCTTTATCTCCTGTCGCTCACCTCGATGGGCGTGTACGGCGTCATCGTCGCCGGCTGGGCGGCCAACTCCAAGTACGCCTTCCTCGGCGCGATGCGCTCGGCGGCGCAGATGGTCGCCTACGAGATCGCCATGGGCTTCGCCCTGGTCGGCGTGCTCATGGCGACCGGCAGCATGAACCTCGGCACCATCGTGCGCACCCAGGAGGGCGGCGTTTTCGCCTGGAACTGGCTGTGGCTCTTTCCGCTGCTGGTGGTGTACTTCATCTCGGGCATCGCCGAGACCAACCGCGCGCCCTTCGACGTGGCGGAGGGCGAGTCGGAGATCGTCGCGGGCTTTCACGTCGAGTACTCGGGGATCGCCTTCGCGCTGTTCTTCCTCGCCGAGTACGCCAACATGATCCTGATCTCGGCGCTCACCGCGGTGTTCTTCTTCGGCGGCTGGCAGGGCCCGTTCCAGGGCTACCCGGTCCTCGGCCAGACCTTCCTCGGGCAGCCGAGCTTCTTCTGGTTCGGCCTCAAGATCTTCGTCCTCCTGTTCCTGTTCCTCTGGTTCCGGGCGACCTTCCCGCGCTACCGCTACGACCAGATCATGCGGCTCGGCTGGAAGGCGCTGATTCCCGTGACGCTGGTATGGATCGGCGTGGAGATGCTGCTCGCGGTGTACCGCATCGGGCCGTGGGCGCGTCCCTGGTATCACTGATGGCCATCAATCCGCTCAAGACCTTCCTGCTTCCGGAGCTCATCAAGGGGCTGATGGTGACGGCGCGCACCCTCGTCAGCCCGAAGTACACGCTCAACTACCCCGAGGAGAAGACGCCGCAGTCGCCGCGCTTCCGCGGGCTGCACGCGCTGCGCCGCTATGCGAACGGGCAGGAGCGCTGCATCGCCTGCAAGCTGTGCGAGGCGGTGTGCCCGGCGGTCTGCATCACCATCGACTCGGACGTGTCCCCCGACGGCACGCGGCGCACCACGCGCTACGACATCGACCTCTTCAAGTGCATCTACTGCGGCTTCTGCGAGGAGGCCTGCCCGGTGGATGCGATCGTGCTCACGCGCATCCACGAGTACCACATGGAGCGGCGCGGCGAGAACATCATGAGCAAGGACAAGCTGCTCGCGGTCGGCGAGCGCTACGAGGCCATGATCGCCGCCGACAAGGCCGCGGACGCCCCCTACCGATGAGCGCGCACGCCGACAAGGCCGCGGGCGGTGCCGCATGCTGATCCAGGTTCTGTTCCACGTGTTCGCCGCCATCCTGGTGCTGGCCGCGCTCGGGGTGATCAGCGCGCGCAACCCGGTGTACTCGGCGCTCGCGCTGGTGATGTGCTTCATCACCTCGGCCGCCATCTGGCTGCTGATCGAGGCGGAGTTCCTGGCCGTGGTGCTGGTGCTGGTGTACGTGGGCGCCGTCATGGTGCTGTTCCTGTTCGTCGTGATGATGCTCGACATCAATCTCGCCGAACTGCGCAAGGGCTTCACCCGCTTCGCCTGGCTCGGCTGGCTGACCGCGCTCGCGGTGATCGTCGAGATCGCCGGCGTCGTGTGGGCGCGCAGCGGACTCGGGCTCGATGCGCACCGCGCCGTGCTGCCGGTGCCGGCCGGCTACAGCAACACGCTCGCGCTGGGGAGCGTCCTCTACACCCGCTACGCCTACCCCTTCGAGCTCGCCGCGGTGCTGCTGCTGGTGGCGATCGTGGCCGCCATCTCCCTCACCATGCGCCACCGGGCGGGCTACAAGCAGCAGGACATCAGCCGCCAGGTGGCGGTGCGGCGCGAGGACCGCGTGCGCCTCGTCAAGATGGATGCGGAGAAACGCCCGTGATCACCCTGGGCCAGCTGCTGACGCTCTCGGGCATCGTGTTCTCGCTGGCGGTCGCCGGCGTCTTCCTCAACCGCAAGAACGTCATCCTGCTGCTGATGTGCGTCGAGCTGCTGCTGCTCGCCGCCAACTTCAACTTCATCGCCTTCTCGCGCTATCTCGACGACATCAACGGCCAGGTGTTCGTGTTCTTCGTGCTCACGGTGGCGGCGGCCGAGTCGGCCATCGGACTCGCGATCCTGGTGGTGCTGTTCCGCGAGCGGCGCAGCATCAACGTCGAAGACCTGAACACGCTGAAGGGCTGAAGGCGCGCGCCATGAATCCCAACGTGCTGCTCGCCATTGCGCTGCTGCCGCTCATCGCCGCGATCATCGCCGGACTCGGCGGGCGGCTCATCGGGCGCGCCGGCGCGCACACCGTGACCTGCCTCGCGGTGGGCGTCTCCTGTGCGCTGTCGGCGATGGTGCTGAAGCAGATGTGGTGGGACGGCGTGCCCACCTACGACGCGCCGCTCTACACCTGGCTGGTGAGCGACTCGATGCACATGCAGGTCGGGTTCCTCATCGACCGCCTCACCGCGCTCATGATCACGGTGGTCACCTTCGTGTCGCTGTGCGTGCACGTCTACACCATCGGCTACATGGCGGACGATCCGGGCTATACGCGCTTCTTCAGCTATATCTCGCTCTTCACCTTCTCGATGCTGATGCTGGTGATGTCGAACAACTTCATGCAGTTGTTCTTCGGCTGGGAGGCTGTCGGGCTCGTCTCGTATCTGCTGATCGGCTTCTGGTACACGCGCCCGAGCGCCATCTTCGCCAACCTCAAGGCCTTCATCGTCAACCGCGTCGGCGACTTCGGCTTCGTGCTGGGGATAGCCGGCGTGGCTTATTACACCTACTCGCTCGACTACCGCGACGCCTTCGCCGCCGCCCCGCACATCGCGCTGGCCGCCGTGCCCCTCACCGCCGCCACCAGCGTCAACGCGCTGACACTCATCTGCATCTGCCTGTTCGTGGGCGCCATGGGCAAGTCGGCGCAGGTGCCGCTGCACGTATGGCTGCCCGACTCGATGGAAGGCCCGACGCCGATCTCGGCGCTGATCCACGCGGCCACCATGGTGACCGCGGGGATTTTCATGGTGGCGCGCATGTCGCCGCTGTTCGAGTACTCCGACACGGCTCTCTCGGTGGTGATGGTGGTGGGCGCGCTGACCGCGTTCTTCATGGGCCTCCTCGGGGTGGTGAACAACGACATCAAGCGGGTCATCGCCTACTCGACGCTCTCGCAGCTCGGCTACATGACGGTGGCGCTCGGCGTATCGGCCTACGGCGCGGCGATCTTCCATCTCATGACCCACGCCTTCTTCAAGGCGCTGCTGTTCCTCGCGGCGGGCTCGGTGATCATCGCCATGCACCACGAGCAGGACATGCGCCGCATGGGCGGGCTCGCCCGGTACATGCCGATCACCGCGGTCACCTGCTGGATCGGCGCACTGGCGCTCATCGGCACGCCGTTCTTCTCGGGCTTCTACTCCAAGGACGCGATCATCGAGGCGGTCGGCGAGTCGCACCGTGCCTGGGCGGGCTTCGCCTACTGGTGCGTGCTGCTCGGAGTGTTCGTCACCGCGCTCTATACCTTCAGGCTGCTGTTCCTCACCTTCCACGGGCCGGAGCGCTTCCGTGCGGCGGCCCCGCACGGCGAGGCTGACGACCGCGAGGGCGGGCACGAGGACGAGCACGACGATCACGGCGCGCACGGCGGCGACCCGCATGAGAGCCCGTGGGTGGTCACGGTGCCGCTCATCGCGCTCGCGATCCCTTCGGTGCTGATCGGTGCCTTCACCGTGGCGCCCGTGCTCTTCGGCAGCTACTTCGGCCACTCGATCTTCGTGCTGCCGGCGAACGACGTGACGGCCAGGGTCGGCGAGGACTTCGGCGGCGCGGTGTCCTTTGCGCTGCACGGACTTCTCAAGCCGCCCTTCTGGTTCGCGGCCGCCGGGGTCGCGACCGCGTGGCTGTTCTTCCTCAAGCGCCCCGAGCTTGCCGACGAGGCGGCGCGGCGCTTCCGCCTGGTCTACCGGATCCTCACCGAGAAGTACTACTTCGACTGGTTCAACGAGAAGATCCTCGCGGCGCTCACGCGCGCGATCGGCGTGGGGCTGTGGAAGGGCGGCGACCAGGGCCTGATCGACGGCGCCATGGTCAACGGCACCGCCGAGGGCATCGGCTGGTTCGGCGGCGTGCTGCGGCGCGTGCAGAGCGGCTATCTCTACTCCTACGCGTTCTGGATGGTCATCGGCCTCGCGGTGCTCCTCGGCTGGTACCTGACTCATCCCTGAAGAGCCGCACCCGCATGCCGCACCTCCTTTCCATCCTCATCTGGCTGCCGATCGCCGCGGGTGTGGCCGTGCTGCTGCTCGGCGACCGCCGCATCGGCGCCGGCCGCTGGCTGGCACTGGCGGCCTCGCTCGCGACGCTCGCCCTCGCGGTGCCGCTGTGGGGCCGGTTCGACACCAGCACCGCGGCGCTGCAGTTCGTCGAGAGACTGGCATGGATTCCGCGCTTCCAGGCCTACTACGCGCTCGGCATCGACGGCATCTCGCTGCCCTTGATCGTGCTCACGGCCTTCATGACCGTGCCGGTGGTGATCGCGGGCTGGACGGTGATCGAGAGCCGTCCGGCGCAGTACTACGCCGCGTTCCTCATCATGGAAGGACTCATGATCGGGGTGTTCTCGGCGAGCGATGCGCTGCTCTTCTACTTCTTCTGGGAAGCGATGCTGATCCCGATGTTCCTCATCATCGGCATCTGGGGCGGCCCGCGCCGGGTGTACGCCACCATCAAGTTCTTCCTCTACACCTTCCTCGGGTCGGTGTTCATGCTGGCGGCGCTCATCTACATGTACCTCAAGGCCGGCGACTACTCGATCGCGAGCCTGCAGGCGCTGCCGCTCACGCTGCTCGAGCAGCGCTGGATCTTTCTCGCGTTCATGCTCGCCTTCGCGGTCAAGGTGCCGATGTTCCCGGTGCACACCTGGCTCCCGGATGCCCACGTCGAGGCGCCCACCGGCGGCTCGGTGATCCTCGCGGCCATCATGCTGAAGATGGGCGGCTACGGCTTCCTGCGCTTCTCGCTGCCGATCGCGCCGGACGCGAGCCGCGAGCTCGACCTGCTGGTGATCGCGCTGTCGCTGATCGCGGTGATCTACATCGGCTTCGTGGCGCTCGTGCAGCAGGACATGAAGAAGCTGATCGCCTACTCCTCGATCGCGCACATGGGCTTCGTCACCCTCGGCGCCTTCGTGATCTATGAGATCGTGGCCGCCACCCACAGCACCCGCGGCGCCGGCATGGGGCTCGACGGCGCGATGGTGCAGATGATTTCCCACGGGCTCATCTCCGGGGCGCTGTTCCTGTGCGTCGGCGTGCTCTACGACCGCGTCCACAGCCGCCAGATCGCCGACTACGGCGGCGTCGTCAACACCATGCCGGTGTTCGCCGCCTTCATGGTGCTGTTCGCGCTCGCCAACACCGGGCTCCCCGGCACTTCCGGCTTCGTCGGCGAGTTCCTGGTGATCATCGCGAGCTTCCGCGCGAGCTTCTGGTATGCGGCGCTCGCCGCGGTCACGCTGATTCTCGGCGCCTGCTACACGCTCTGGCTGGTGAAGCGGGTGGTGTTCGGCGCGGTCGCGAATCCCAAGGTCGCGGCGCTCGAGGACCTGAACCCCCGCGAGCTCGTGGTGCTCGGGGCGCTCGCCGCCGCGGTGCTCCTGGTCGGAATCTGGCCCGCCCCGCTCCTCAAGGTGATGCAGCCGACCATCCACCATCTCCTCACCCAGGCGATCGCCACCAAGCTGTGAAGCGCCCATGCCCGCGAACCCGATGACTCTCGAGAGCCTCGCGCCCGCGATCGCGGAGATCTGGCTCGTGGCCGCGATCTGCTGCGTGCTGCTGGTCGACGTGTTCGCCGGCGAGCGCCGCCGCGGCCTCACCCCGACGCTCACGCTGCTGGCGCTGGCGCTCGGCGCCGCGCTCACCGTGCAGTACGGCGAGGTGGCACGGCGCACGCTGCTGTTCGACGGGCTGTACGTGGCGGACGAGCTCGGCTGGGCGCTGAAGCTCGCCGGCTTCCTGGTCGTGGCGGTGGCGCTGCTCTATTCGCGCACCTACCTCGAGAATCGCCGCATCCTGCGCGGCGAGTACTACGTGCTGGCGCTCACGGCGCTGCTCGGGATCTTCGTGCTGGTGTCCGCCAACAGCCTGCTGACACTCTACATCGGCGTCGAGCTGCTGGCGCTCTCGGTGTACTCGATGGTGGCCTTCGACCGCGACTCGGGCGTGTCGGCCGAGTCCGCCATGAAGTACTTCGTGCTGGGGGCGATCGCCTCGGGGGCGCTGCTCTACGGCATGTCGCTCATCTACGGCCTCACCGGCACGCTGTCGCTGAGCGAGATCGCCGCGCGGCTCCACGGGCCCGCGAGTCCGGGCGTGATACTCGGGCTGACCTTCATCGTGGTGGCCGTGGCCTTCAAGCTCGGCGCCGTGCCCTTCCACATGTGGCTGCCCGACGTGTACGAGGGCGCGCCCACCAGCGTGACGCTCTTCATCGGCACGGCTCCCAAGATCGCGTACTTCGCGCTGGCGCTGCGCCTGCTGGCTTACGGGCTCGGCGGAGTCGTGGGCGAGTGGTCGCAGATGCTGGCCGCGCTCGCCGTGCTGACGCTCGTCGTCGGCAACGTCGTGGCGATCGTGCAGACGAACCTCAAGCGCATGCTGGCGTACTCGACCATCGCCAACGTCGGCTTCATCGTGCTCGGCTTCGTCGCGGGCACGCCCGAGGGCTACAGCGCGGCGCTCTACTACACGCTGGTGTACGTGCTGGTGGCGCTCGGATCCTTCGGCGTCATCCTGCTCGCGGCCTCCAAGGGCTTCGAGGCGGACCGCCTGGACGACTACCAGGGCCTGTATCAGCGCGATCCCATGCTGGCGCTCGCCATGATGGTGCTCATGTTCTCGACCGCCGGCGTGCCGCCGTTCGTCGGCTTCTGGGCGAAGCTGCGCATCTTCCAGGTGCTCTGGGAGAGCAACCACCTGTGGCTGGTGGTGATCGCGGCGGCGATGTCGGTGGTGGGCGCCTTCTACTACCTGCGGGTGATCAAGCTCATGTACTTCGATCCGCCGGCGCAGAGTCTGCCGCCGACGGCGCGATCCACGGGGGTACGCTTCGCACTGGGTCTCAACGCGCTCGCGGTGCTCGCGCTCGGCCTGCTGCCGGGTCCGCTGCTCGACCTGTGCGCGCGGCTGATTCACTCCTGAGGGCGCGCCGCCCTGCGCGGGAGGCGCCCTCCCGAAGAATGACCACGGAGACCTCATCATGAAACACGCACTCCCGCGGCTGCTGTGCCTTGTCGGCCTCCTCACGCTCGGCGCCGCGCAGGCGGCGGGCACGCCCCACTACCGCATCACGCACCAGGTCTCGCTCCCCGGGAACGAGGGCTGGGACTATCTGCTGTACGATCAGGCGCGCCATCGCCTGTTCGTGTCCCACGGCACGCGCGTCCTGGTGGTCGATGCCGACAAGCTGGCCGTCACGGGTGAGATTCCCGACACGCCCGGCGTGCACGGCATCGCGCTCGCGGACGATCTCGGCCGCGGCTACGTGAGCGCCGGCCGCGCCGGCAGCGTCGTGGTGTTCGACCTGCAGACGCTGGCGCGCCTCAAGGAGATCAAGGTCACGGGCGAGAACCCGGACGCGATTCTCTACGACCCGGCCACGCACCGCGTGTTCACCTTCAACGGGCGGGGACGCAACGCCACCGCGATCGATGCCAGGACCGATGAGATCCTCGGCACGATTGCGCTCGATGCCAAGCCGGAGTTCGCCGCCACCGACGGCAAGGGCCGCGTGTACGTCAACCTCGAGGACCGGAACAGCCTCGCGGCGCTCGATCCGCACAAGCTCTCGGTGCTGTCCACGTGGCCGCTCGCGGGCTGCGAGGAGCCCTCGGGTCTCGCGATCGATGCGCGCCACGGGCACCTGATGCCGGTTTGCGGCAACAAGCTGCTGGCGGTGGTGGACACGGCTTCCGGGAAGCTCCTCGGCACGGCGCCGATCGGCGCGGGGGTCGATGCCGCCGCCTTCGATCCGGGAACCGATCTCGCGTTCGCCTCCTGCGGCGAGGGCGTGCTGACCGTGGTGCGCATCGGCCCCGCGGGCCGCCCGGAGGTGGTGGAGTCGGTCGCTACGCAGCGCGGCGCACGCACCATGGCGCTCGATCTCGAGAAGCACCGGGTGTTCCTCGTGACGGCGGATTTCTCGCCGCCGCCGCCGCCGACGGCCGAGCAGCCTCATCCGCGGCCGTCCATCGTGCCGGGGTCGGTGCGCCTGCTGGTGCTCGAGAGCGGCTCGTGATCCTGGCCGGGCTGCGCATCCCGCTCGCTTGCGCCGCGCTGGGGGCGGCGATCCTGCCGCTCGCGGCGGAGAGCGATGCCGCTTACGACACAATTGCCCACGACATCTTCAAGCAGCTCATCGAGATCGACACCAGCGATTCGACCGGTAACGTCACCACGGCCGCGCAGGCGCTGGCGCAGCGCTTTCGCGACGCCGGCTTCCCGCCGGCGGACGTCACGGTCCTCGGGCCGAACGACCGGAAGAAGAACCTGGTCGTGCGGCTGCACGGCACGGGGGCGCGCAAGCCGGTGCTCCTCATCGGGCACCTCGACGTCGTGGAGGCGAGGCGCGAGGACTGGACCACCGACCCCTACCAGCTCGTCGAGAAGGACGGCTTCTACTACGGCCGCGGCACCATCGACATGAAGGACGGCGATGCGGTCATGGCGGCCGCGCTCATCCGCATGAAGAAGGAGGGTATCCGGCCGGGCCGCGACATCATCGCGGCGTTCACCGCCGACGAGGAGGGCGGCTGCTGCAACGGTGTGAGCTGGCTCCTCAGGAATCACCGCGAGCTCATCGACGCCGAGTTCGTGCTCAACCAGGACGATTGGTCGGTGATGGCGGAGCACGGCGTACCGCGGGTCGCCCGGCTCATCGTCACCGAGAAGCTCTACTCCGACTATCAGCTGAGCGTGACCAACCCGGGCGGCCACAGCTCGGTGCCGCGGCCCGACAACGCCATCTACGAGCTGGCGCGCTCTCTCACGCGGCTCGCGCGCTTCCAGTTTCCGTTCGAGCTGAACGGCGCCAACCGCGGCTACTTCGAGCAGATGGCGAACGAGGTCGCGAAGGGCGAGGAAGCCGCGGATATGCGCGCCATCCTCAAGGACCCGCCCGACGCGCAGGCGATCGCGCGGCTGTCGCGCGATCCTGACAACGTCTCCTTGACCCGCACGACCTGCGTGGCCACCCGCCTCGCGGGCGGCCACGCCAACAACGCCTTGCCGCAGCGCGCCGAGGCGGTGGTGAACTGCCGCATCTTCCCCGGGCATTCCAAGGAGGAGATCCGCGAGACGCTCGTCAAGGTGGTGAACGATCCGCGGATCACGGTGCGCTACATCGCCGACGACGGCCGGATCTTCGACCGTGCGACGGACGAGCGCGCGGTGGCGCCGGCGCCGCTGCGGCCCGACGTGCTGAAGGCGCTCACCACGCTGTCGCTGCCGGCGTGGCCGCAGGCCAGGGTGATCCCGTTCCTCGATCCCGGCGCCTCGGACGCCAAGTACACGATCGCGGCGGGGCTGCCGACCTACACCTTCGGCGGCGTGGCCGTGGACCGCGACGAGGTCCGCGCCCATGGGCGCGACGAGCGCCTCGCGGTGGCCGAGTTCTACAAGTGGAACCGGTTCTTCTACCGCTACGTCACGGAGATCAGCGCGCAGTAGGGGGCCGCGGGGCTCGGCGGTCGGCGCTCGCGGCCGCCCGTCGGCGCAGCGCCGATGGGTCCCCTGGGCGATGGTTAGGCACTTGCCTAACTATCGCCGAATGGACTACGCGTACGCTCGCGCTTCAGGACATGCGGCGCGAGACGGCGATGACGCCGATCAGCACGATGGCGATGTTGAGGATCCACCACGCCATCTGCTTGTGGATCAGCGTGCTCGCGATGCCGCCGGACTGAGAGGCCGGCGGCGCGCTCGCGCCGCCTCCCGGGAGCTGCCCGTCGAGCACCTCGCGCACGCCGTCGTGGGCCACCGTGACCGCGAGCCTCCCCGGCGGCCTGGGAAGGTCCCTGAGCGGCACCCCCCAGGTGCCCTCCGGGCGCGCCGTTACCGGGATGCCGCGGCCGTCGACCGAGACGCTGAGCTCCGCACCGGTCAGCGGCTGTTGATCGGCGGTGCGCCGCACGCGCAGCACCAGCGTGTCGGCTGCTACCACGGCGTCGACCGTGACGAGGGCCGAGTGAGCCAGCGGCGTGAACTCGGCGCCCGCCGGCGCCTCGGCCCACGCCGGCGCCGCGCCGATGAGCGCACCGGCGGCGGCCGATACCAGGAGTCTCCTCACGCGTTTCATGTTAGCAGGTGGGGCGCCTAACAACCTTACGCTGCGCCGGTGCAGAATAGCGCGCGGCGCACTGTGCGCCGGAAGCGCGAGGGTTCGATGGCGAGACGCGGCAAGGCGGCGGGCGGCCCCTCCGGCGGCGGCCCGCACGATGCGGCTGCAGCGGCGGAGGAGGGCGTGCCGCTGCGCTATCAATCCGGGTTCGGCAACCATTTCGCGAGCGAGACGCTGCCCGGCGCGCTGCCGCAGGGTCGCAACTCCCCGCAGCGCTGCGCCTACGGGCTGTATGCCGAGCAGTACTCCGGCACGGCCTTCACCGCCCCGCGGCATGCCAACCGGCGCAGCTGGCTCTATCGCATCCGTCCGGCGGCCGTTCACGAGCGCTTCGTCCCGCTCGACGCCGGCAGGCTGGTCGGCCGCTTCGACGAGGTGGCGCCCTCGCCCAATCAGCTGCGCTGGGACCCGTTGCCGGTACCGCGCGCGGCCACCGATTTCGTCGCCGGGCTCGTGACCGCCGCCGGCAACGGCTCGCCGGAGCAGCAAAGCGGCTGCGGCATCCACTGGTACGTGGCCAATCGCTCGATGCGCGAGCGCTTCTTCTGCGACGCGGACGGGGAGCTCCTCATCGTGCCGCAGCTCGGTGCGCTGCGCATTCTGACCGAGCTCGGCCGCCTCGAGGCCGGGCCGCAGGAGATCGTGGTTATCCCACGGGGGCTGCGCTTCCGCGTGGAGCTCCTCGGGAGCGAGGCGCGCGGCTACGTCTGCGAGAACTTCGGGGCACCGTTCCGCCTGCCGGACTTGGGTCCCATCGGCTCGAACGGCCTCGCCAATCCGCGCGACTTCGAGACGCCGGTCGCCTGGTACGAGGACCGCGCGGGCGATTTCGAGCTCGTCGAGAAGTTTGCCGGGCAGCTCTGGACGGCGCGCATCGGTCACTCGCCGCTCGACGTGGTCGCCTGGCACGGCAACCTCGCCCCGTACAGGTACGACCTGCGCCGCTTCAACACCATCGGCTCGGTCAGCTACGACCACCCCGATCCGTCGATCTTCCTCGTGCTGCAGTCGCCGAGCGACACGCCGGGCGTCGACTCGATCGACTTCGTGATCTTTCCGCCGCGCTGGCTCGTCATGCAGGACACGTTCCGGCCGCCGTGGTTCCACCGCAATGTGGCGAGCGAGTTCATGGGCCTCATTACCGGCACCTACGACGCCAAGGCGGAAGGCTTCACGCCCGGCGGCGCCTCGCTCCACAACTCGATGAGCGGACACGGGCCGGACGCGGCGACCTGGGAGAAGGCGACCCGCGCCGACACCTCGCGCCCGGCGCACATCGCCAACACCATGGCATTCATGTTCGAGACGCGCGCCGTGATCCGCCCGACGCGCTTTGCGCTCGAGGCGCCGCAGCTGCAGGCCGACTATCAGGGTGTCTGGCGGGATTTACCCAGGAATTTCTCGCCCGAGGCCGCCGGGCCGGGCCCGCGCCGGCGCGCCCGCGCGGCGGGCGGAGCCGCCGCCGCGACCGGCAAGCGGCGCCGCGACTGACGCACCTGGCACACTAGCTGCCATGGCCGCAGTCGACGCGACCCACGATCCGAAGCTCACGAGCTGGGTGGCCTCCGCCAATGCCGCGGGGAGCGACTTTCCCATCCAGAACCTGCCGTTCGCCGCCTTCCGCCGCGCCGGCAGCCGCGAGCCCTTCCGTGGCGGCGTCGCCATCGGCGCGGAGATCCTCGACCTCGGTGCGCTCGCGGCCGCCGCGCCCTTCGGCGGAACCGCGGGCGAGGCGCTGGCCGCGGCCGCGCAGCCGGCGCTGAACGCGCTCATGGGCGCAGGCGCCGATGCCAGCGCGGCGCTGCGCGGCGTGCTCTCGGAGGCGTTGCGCGCCGGCAGCCCGCTGGCCGGGCGGCTCCGGCCGGCGCTCGTGCCGCAGAGTGCAGCCGAGTACCGTGTCGCCGCCGAGGTCGGCGATTACACCGACTTCTACGCCTCGATCCATCACGCCACCGCCGTCGGACGGCTGTTTCGTCCCGACAACCCCCTGCTGCCGAACTACAAGTGGCTGCCGATCGCCTACCACGGCCGCGCCTCCTCGCTCCGCGTCTCGGGCTTCGACGTCGCCCGGCCCGTGGGACAGGTGCTGCCGGCGGGTGCGGCGGCGCCCGAGCTCGCCGCGACGCGCCGGCTCGATTACGAGCTCGAGGTGGGTGTCTTCATCGGTCGCGGCAACGAGCTCGGCACGCCTGTGCCGCTCGCGGAGGCCGAGAGTCACGTGTTCGGCCTGTGCCTGCTCAACGACTGGTCGGCCCGCGACATCCAGTCGTGGGAGTACCAGCCGCTCGGGCCGTTTCTCGCCAAGAACTTCGCGACCACGGTCTCGCCGTGGGTGGTGACGCTGGAGGCGCTTGCGCCCTTTCGGACCGCGTGGACGCGCCCGCCGGGCGAGCCGCCGCCGCTTGCATACCTCGATGGCGCGGCGCTGAGGAGTGCGGGCGGCTTCGACCTCGAGCTCGAAGTTTCCCTCGAGACCGCGCGCATGCGCGCGGCCGGCCTCGCGCCGCAGCGCCTCAGCCGCGCGAACTTCCGCGACTCGTGGTGGACCGTGTCGCAGATGGTGACCCACCACACGGTCAACGGCTGCAATCTCGCGCCCGGCGATCTCCTCGGCAGCGGCACGCAGTCGGGACCGAAGCCCGGAGAGGCCGGCTCGCTCCTCGAGCTGAGCGGCGGCGGCCAGCGCCCGCTCACGCTCGCGGACGGGGAGCAGCGCACCTTTCTCGAGGATGGCGACCGCGTGATCTTTCGCGCCTGGTGCGAGCGGCCGCCCTTCAGGCGCATCGGCTTCGGCGAGCTCGCCGGCACCGTGCTGCCCGCCGGCGCGCCGCGATAGGTGAGCGCGCGGGTGAAGAGCTACCGTTACTACGACCTCATCCTCGGCGCCTACGTCTGCGTGCTGTTGTGCGCGAATCTGATCGGCGCCGCCAAGGTGTCGGTGGTCACGCTGCCGTGGCTCGGACCGCGCACCTACATGGCCGGGGTGCTGTTCTTTCCGATCTCGTATCTCTTCGGCGACATCCTCACCGAGGTGTACGGCTACGCCCGCGACCGGCGCGTTGTCTGGAGCGGCTTTGCGGCGCTCGCCTTCGCGGCGCTCATGTCGGCGGTGATCGTGCACCTGCCGCCCGCCGACTTCTGGCGCAGCCGGCAGCCGGCCGTCGAGGCGATGTTCGGCAACACGCCGCGCATCATCTGCGCCTCGATCATCGCCTTCTGGTGCGGGTCGTTCGTCAACAGCTACGTGCTGGCGAAGATGAAGATCTGGACGCGCGGCCGCTGGCTGTGGACGCGCCTCATCGGCTCGACGGTATGCGGGGAGCTCATTGACACGGCGCTGTTCTATTCGATCGCATTCGCGGGGCTCTGGGCGGTGAGCGATCTCGTGTCGGTGGCGCTCGATCAGTACGTGCTGAAATCGCTGTGGGAGGTGATCGCGACGCCCGCCACCTATCGGATCGTCGCTTTCCTGAAGCGCGCCGAGCAGGAGGATTACTACGATCTCCACACCAACTTCACGCCCTTCTCGCTCAGGGCGTGAGGGCGCGGCCGTGCGCGGCGGATCTGCGTCAGCAAGGATCGGGTCGCCGGAGCGGAGCGCGCTCCTTACGCTCCGCCCGGTGACACGCGAGGCTGCAGCTTACTTGCCGATCTGCCTGCTGACCTGGTTTTCCTGCTGGTTGAGCGACTTCTGCTCGGCCTTGGTGATGTGGCCGCCGTTGGTGCTCGCCATGGTGCGCTCTTCCTGGCGCATCGCATGATCCTCGCTGTGCAGCTGCCTGGCCTGACCCCTGGTGATCTCGCCTTCCTTGCGCTGCTGATGGATGCGCTTGTTCTGATTCTTGAGGCGGTTGTTCACCTGCTCGCGCCGCGGGTGGTCCTTCTGCCACTGCGTATCGGCAAGGGCAGGGGCCGCGAGGGCGCCGAGGGTCACGGCGACGACGCCGGCGATCAGAACGCTGCGAATCGGATTCATGGGTCTATCCTCCTGAGCCTGAGTTGGTTGAGCGGTCGCTATTCAGCCGGAACACCGGCTTCCCGGGCGTTAACAACGTCGCAGCTCGGGGCGTGCTGACTCTTGTTACGCAAACTTAACGATCGATATTCCGTGACGCGGTTCACAACAGGGGGGATGCTCTTCCTCACCTTCGTTTTCGCCGCGAGTGCGCGGGCGGCGGCCGACGAGGCGCCGCCCGCGCCCGAACGCCAGTCGCTCGCCGATGCCTGGTGGACCGGTCCGCTGCTCGCGCCCAACGCGTCGACCTTTCCGGCGGGGCACGCGCTCGTCGAAAGCTACGTTTTCGACGTGAACAACAACGGCCAGTACGACGCCAGCGGGAGACGCGAGCCGGCCGCGGGCGGACACGAGCTCGGGTCGCTCACCTATCTCATCTACGGGCTCACCGATCGCGTGTCGCTCGGCCTCTTGCCGCGCTTCTTCTATGACGAGCCGCCGGGTGCGCCCAACAGCTCCTCGCCCGGCGTCGGCGATCTTGGCGCCCAGGTACAGGTCGGGCTGACGAGCTTTCACGAGGGCAGCTGGGTGCCGGCTACGGCGCTGGTGCTCGGCGAGACGTTCCCGACCGGACGCTACGATCGCCTGACGAATCCCGCCGACGCATTCGGCGCCGGGGTCTACAGCACCGCCCTGTCGTGGTATTCGCAGGACTACCTATGGCTTCCGAACGGGCGAATTCTGCGCGTCCGTCTCGACCTGACCTACGCGATCTCGAGCTCCGCGGGCGTTGTCGATCAGAGCGCCTACGGAACCCCGAGCGGATTTCGCGGCCGCGCGTATCCCGGCGATTCATTCACGGCCGACGCGGCGGCGGAGTACAGCGTCACGCGCAACTGGGTGCTGGCGACCGACCTCGTGTGGGTGCACAACTCGAGCACGCGCCTCGCCGGCAGCGAGCCGGCGGCCGGCGCCTCCACCCTGCTCGACACGCAGTCGGGCTCGAGTGAGTATCTCGCGGTGGCGCCCGCTCTCGAGTACAACTTCAGCGCCCGGGTGGGGGTCATCTTCGGCGCCCGGATCTTCGTCGCCGGGCGCAATATCGGCTCGAGCGTCACCACCGCCGCTGCGGTCAATATGGTGTTCTGAAAGCTGAACGGCACATTAAAACGCGCGCCCGTTGAGCCCTCGTTTCGCGGGGTGTCGCGCCTCGCCGTGACCGCCCGCCCTGGGAACGAGCCGCCCCGGCCCCATTCTGACAAAGAGTCAACGACACCTTAGGTGACCGCGTTTTAATGGACGTAGCCTTGAACGAGCCCATGGAGGGGGAGTCTAATTTGGCAAGAGAGAAACTGAGGTGATAGCTGTGAAAACACTGAGCACACGACCTCTTGTCAGGACGCTGGGTGCCCTGCTGCTGGGTATCGCGGTGGCAGGTGTGCCGGCGTTGACTTACGCACAGCACGGTGGTGGTGGCGGCGGCGGCCATGGCGGTGGCGGTGGTGGCGGCGGCGGCCATGGCGGTGGCGGCGGCGGCCACTTCGGCGGCGGCGGCGGCGGCCACTTCGGTGGTGGCGGCGGCCACTTCGGCGGTGGCGGCGGCCACTTCGGCGGTTATGGCGGCGGTCACTTCGGTGGCGGCGGCGGCCACTTCGGCGGCGGCGGCCACTTCGGCGGCGGCTATTATGGAGGCTCGCATTACGCGGGCCACGCCGGCGGTTACGCCGGCGGAACCCACTACTACGCGGGCAACCGCGGTTACTACGGCGGCCGGTACGCGGGCGGCTACGGTGGCGGCCGGTACGCGGGCGGCTACGGCGGCGGCCGGTACGCGGGGGGCTACGGCGGCGGCCGGTACGCGGGGGGCGTCTTCTACCCCGGCCGTGGCTTCTATGCGGGTCGTTATTGGGGCGGCGGCTACTGGAACGGCATGTTCTGGCCGCACTGCTACTTCTACCCGGGATTCGCGTGGTACCTGCCGTTCCTTCCCATCGGGTATGCGACGTACTGGTGGGGCGGCATTCCGTACTACTACGCGAACGACGTTTACTACACCTATAGCCCGGACGATAACGGCTACGTGGCGACCGAGCCGCCGCCGGCGGCGGGCGATGCCGGCGCACCCGGCACGGCGGGAGAGTACGGCGCGCCCCCGAATGCGCCGAGCGCCGAGCAGCTCTACCTCTATCCGCGCAACGGACAGAGCGACCAGCAGATGGCGAATGACCGCTACGAATGCCACAGCTGGGCGGTGGGTCAGACCGGATTCGACCCGACAAACGGCGGCCAGCAGTCCGGCAATCCCGACGACTACCGGCGCGCGATGATGTCCTGCCTCGATGCGCGCGGCTACAGCGCGCGCTGATTAGATTGGCCGCAGCGCGGCCTGCGGGCCCTTTTGCCGGCTGCGCTCTCCGCTCGAGGCTGCGCCCGGCTCGCCGCCGGGCGCTTTATCGCTCTCAGTTACCTGCCAGCACCGGAAGGGCGAAGGTTCCGGGCGAGGCGGCGTTCTGCAGCATGACGGTCGCGCTCATGCCGTCCGCGACTGCGATGTCGGGGTGGCCGTCGCCGTTCAAGTCGCCGATCGCGACGCTGAGAGGCTGGCCGAATCCAGCGTAGCTGGTCGCCGTGCCGAAGGTCCCGGGCGCGGCGGGGCTCGGGTTCTGCAGCAGCACCGATACGGCGCCCGTCTGGAAAGGCGCGAGGGTGGCGACCACGAGATCCGGGAGGCCGTCACCGTTCAGGTCGCCGACCGCGACGTCCACGGCGTCCGGAGGCGTTGCATAAGTGACCGGGGTGAGGAAGGTGCCCGGATTGGCGGCGTTCTGCAGCAGCACCGAGACGCCCGCCACCCCGGTGCCGTCGGATCCTGGTCCGAAGTTGGCGACCACGAGGTCCGGCAGGCCATCCCCGTTCACGTCCGCGATTCTTACCGCCTGCGGCTGCGCGCCCGCGGGGAACGTCACCGGAGCTGCGAATGCGACCGGGGCGGTCGAGGTCTCCACGAAGACGTAGACGGCGCCGTTGTCGCCGTTGACGTCGTAGGTCGCGGCGACGACGGCGACCTTGCCATTGCCGATGCTGCCGATCGCGACGGAAGGAGTGAAGTTGTTGGTGGCCAGCGTGATGGGTGCCAGGAACTGGCCGGGATTCGCCGCATCGTGCACCAGGATGATCGCGCTGCCCGAGGGGCTGTTGTCCGCCAGCGCGAGATCGAGGTTGGCGCCGCTGCCGGTGAGGTCCCCGGCGACGACCTGGTTGGGCTGGCCGCCGGTCGCGATGCTTACCGCGGGCAGGTAGCTTCCGGGGGTCGCGCCGTGCATGAAGACGGAGATGCTTCCGGAGCCCGAGTTGGAGACGACGAGGTCGAGGTGGCCCGACCCCGTGAGATCCGTGACGGCGATCCCCGAGGGGTTGCTCCCGGTGATGGGATACTGCACGCCGGTCGCGAAGGTGCCCGGCGAGCCGCTGTTGCCGAGGATGACGTTGGCGAAGCCGGGATTGCTGATGAGTCCCTGCTCGATGGTCGTCGCGACCAGGAGGTCGGGCACGCCGTCGCCGTTGACGTCGGCAATGGCGACGGAGTTGGGAATGTTGACCGCGGGCTGCGGGCCGCATCCCCAGTTGCAGTAGCTGCTCCCGTAGCCGCCGCAGCCCGCGAGGGCGAGCAGCAGCACGGCGGCGCCGGCGAAGAGCCGCATGCGGCGCGGCGCGGCGCTGGCCGCGAAAACTTGAGATTTCACGTGCGTTCCTCCGTGCAACATACGCTCCGGGCGGGTAACGCGCCCGGGACCGCGGGGTTGACGCCCCAAGCGTTAAGGCGTTCCCCCCACCAGCGTACACTGCCCCGAATGCGGCCGGGCAGAACGTGAAGCAAGTGGCAGATTCCGGAACAGTCTTTCTTTTCGACGTGGATAACACGCTGCTCGACAACGATGCCGTACAGGCCGACCTGAGCTCGCATCTCGAGCGTGAGTTCGGCCGCGCCAGCCGCGACCGCTACTGGGCGCTCTTCGAGGAGTTGCGCGTCGAGCTTGGCTATGCGGACTATCTCGGTGCCCTGCAGCGCTACCGCCTGGAGAACCTCGACGATCCGCAGCTCCTGCAGGTGTCCTCGTTTCTCGTCGACTACCCTTTTGCCGAGCGGCTGTATCCCGGGGCGCTGGCGGCGCTCGCGCGCTGCGGGCGTTTCGGGCAGACCGTCATCCTCTCGGACGGGGACGTCGTGTTCCAGCCGCGCAAGGTGCAGCGCTCGGGACTCTGGGATGCCGTCTCGGGCCGGGTGCTCATCTATCTTCACAAGGAGGCGATGCTCTGCGCGGTCGAGCAGCGCTATCCCGCCGCGCACTACGTGATGATCGATGACAAGTTGCGCATACTGACGGCCATGAAGAGCGTCTGGGGAGCGAAGCTGACGACGATCTTTGCGCGTCAGGGGCACTATGCGCTCGACCCGCGCGAGCTCGCGGCTTATCCGGGCGCGGACTTCAGCGTGCGAGGCATCGGCGAGCTTGCCGAATGCGATGAGGCGTGGCTGCAGGGGATGACATGACGGCGAATCCGTGGCTTCAGGGACTCAGGGACGCGAGCGCGGCGCTGCAGACGGTGCTCGGCGCACTGCTCGAGGCCGAGCGCCGCTTCGCGCCCTTTGCCTCGCCGCTCGAGCGGCTCAGGCACATCACCACCGATCCGGCCTGGGCCTGGCTGCAGCCGCTCTACGGCCTGATTGCCGACGTCGACCACGCGCTCGCGGTGGCGCGCGATCTGCCGGAGAGCGAAGCCGCGGCGATCGGCGCGCACGCACGCGAGCTGCTGACGGGCGGCGGCGGACCCGCCGAGCAGCAGTTCCTCGAGCATTATCGCGGCATGCTGCAGACCGATCCCGCGATCGCCATGGCGCACGCGGCCGCATTGCGCGCGCTCCAGGCGCTGCCGCCGGAGGCGGGCGACCAGGCCGAGCGCTTGCACGCGCGGCATCAATGGAACGAGCGCCGGCGCTTCCTGCGCATGGGACCGCGCGGGCGGGGCACCTCATAGCGAGCCGCGGTCCAGCCGGATCTGCAGCTCGCGCATGCGATAGTCGATGATGAGCACGTCGAAGGATCCGAGCAGATCCATGCCGAGCAGCAGCACCGGCTTGTCGGCCATGTGCCAGTGCTGGAACAGGTACATGTCGCCGAAAATGATGTGCACGCCGGTGATCGTGAGCCCGCCCATCTCGATCTCGGGCGCGGGCACGTTCTCGCCGGTCTGCACGTCGAGCGTCACGCCCTCGACCTGCGCGCGCTTGGTGTTGCGCGGCGGATGACGCATGAGGGCTTCCTGGAGCGGCAGGTTGCCTACGGTTCCCTGCGCGCCCGTGTCGATGATGGCCTTGCAGTGAATGCCGCCGACCTTGATGTCGGCGAGCAGCAGGCCGCCCTCGACGATCTTGAGGTGCACGACGCTGAAGCCGACGTGCGCGGGCTCGCCGTGGGAGGTGGCGATCTCCAGGCGGTCGTGACTGAAATCGGCGAGGATGCGCTTGCCCGCCAGGCCCTCGTTTCCGAGCACGCCCTGTGCGCCTCCGAATACGTCCGCCACGACCGGCAGCGTGGTCGCGCCGAGGAGGAGGTCGCCGACCTCCATACGGTCGACACTGATGGTCGGCACCACTGCGGATCCCGTAAAGCCGGTGACCACGGTGGCGGTGGCCGCGCCCGGTGAGCCGAGCGTCGCGGCGGTGGACGGGATGACTGCCGAGTGATTCGCGCCGGTGTCGAGCACCAGGCGGAAGGGCCCCTTGCCATCGATCAGCACGGGCGCCCAGATGCGCCCGATCCGGTCGCGAGTCGTCTTCGCCACGAAGCGCGGCTCCGGCGCCTGCACGACGATTTCCGAAAGCGGCGGCTCGCCCGTTGCGCCCGGAGGGGTGGGTGTCGCTGATGTTGGGGCCGGCAGCGCCGGCAGCGCCGGCGTCGCCGGCGTCGCCGGCGTGCCCGCGGGAGAAGCGGCCTGGGGAGCCGGTGAGGCCGGCGCAGGTGCCTGCGGCTGCGGCGCGGGCGGCGCGGCCTCCAGGGCAGGTGTCCGGGCGAGCCCGGCCGTCAGAGCGAGCGCCAGGAGCAAGGGATGAATCCTGTTCACGCCGGCCAGTAGATCATGGCGCGGCGGCGCCCTCCAGCGGCTGGCGCAACGCTTCGGCCCGAATCGGTCGCCGTTTGCCTCGAGTGCGTGAGCACCGTGGCAGAATACCGCGAATCGGCGCCGCGCGAAGGCCATTACAATCCTCTACGGCGCTCCGGCCGTGCAATACCGTGCGGCGGCGGAGTCAGCCGATACTTTGGCGCTGCGGGGCTGGAGGAGTTTTCAGTCACATGAGCCGGGCCGGATGAGCAGACCCCGATGAGCAGACCCCGATGAGTCGGGCGGAGTCCCTCACTCACCTCGACCGGCTCGAAGCCGAGAGCATCCACATCTTCCGGGAAGTGATCGCCGAGTGCGACAGACCCGTGATGCTCTACTCCATCGGCAAGGACAGCGCCGTGATGCTGCACCTGGCGGTCAAGGCGTTCTACCCGGCCACTCCGCCGTTTCCGCTGCTGCACGTCGATACGACCTGGAAGTTCCGCGCCATGTACGAGTTTCGCGACGCGGTCGCGAAGCGCTTCGGTATGGAGCTGATCGTGTACGTCAACCAGGAGGGCATCGCCCGCGGGATCAACCCGTTCACGCACGGCTCCCAGGTGCACACCGACGTCATGAAGACTCAGGCCCTGCGCCAGGCGCTCGACGCTCATGGCTTCGATGCCGCCTTCGGCGGGGCGCGCCGCGACGAGGAGAAGAGCCGCGCCAAGGAGCGCATCTTCTCGTTCCGCTCGGCGCAGCACCGCTGGGATCCGCGCCAGCAGCGCCCCGAGCTCTGGTCGCTCTACAACGCCCGCCACCGGCCGGGCGAGAGCCTGCGCGTGTTTCCGCTCTCGAACTGGACCGAGCTCGACGTCTGGCAGTACATCTGGCGCGAGAACATTGCCATCGTGCCGCTGTACCTCGCCGCCCCGCGCCCGGTGGTCGAGCGCGACGGGGTCCTCATCATGGTGGACGACGAGCGGCTGCCGCTAAGGGAAGGCGAGCGGCCGGTGCTGAAGAAGGTCCGCTTCCGCACGCTCGGCTGCTATCCCCTCACCGGCGCGATCGAGAGCAACGCGGATACGGTCGCGGACGTCATCGCCGAGATGCTCGCGACCAGGACCTCGGAGCGCGAGGGGCGCGTCATCGATCGCGACGCGGCCGCCTCCATGGAGCGCAAGAAGCTGGAGGGGTATTTCTGATGGCGCAGCATCCTGAGCCGGCGGTGCGCGATATCGGCGCCTATCTCAAGGCGCACGACCGCATGAGCCTGCTGCGCTTCATCACCTGCGGCTCGGTCGATGACGGCAAGTCGACCCTCATCGGGCGGCTGCTGTACGAGTCCAAGGTGGTCTTCGACGACCAGCTCGCCGCGCTCGACGAGGATACGAAGAGATTCGGCACGCGCGGTACGGAGCGCGATCTGGCGCTGCTCGTCGACGGTCTCACGGCCGAGCGCGAGCAGGGCATCACCATCGACGTCGCCTACCGCTACTTCGCCACGGAAAAGCGCAAGTTCATCGTCGCCGACGCGCCCGGCCACGAGCAGTACACGCGCAACATGGTGACCGGGGCCTCGAACGCGGACCTCGCGGTCATCCTGGTCGACGCCCGCAAGGGCGTGCTCACCCAGACGCGGCGCCACAGCTACCTCGTGCGCCTCCTCGGCATCTCGCGGGTCGTGCTCGCGGTCAACAAGATGGACCTGGTGGGCTACGCGCGCGCGGTCTTCGAGAGCGTAGTGGCGGAGTACCGCGCCTTCGGCGCGCAGATCGCCCTCACGGAGATCACGCCGATCCCGATCTCGGCGGTCTGCGGCGACAACGTCACGCAGCACGGTACCCATATGCCGTGGTTCGCGGGCCCGACGCTCATCGAGCACCTCGAGAGCGTCGAGGTGGAAGCGCGGCTCGCCGATCGGCCGTTTCGCCTCCCGGTGCAATGGGTGAACCGGCCGAACGGGGACTTCCGCGGCTTGTGCGGCCGGATCGTCAGCGGCAGCGTCCGGCCGGGCGACCGGGTGCGGATCCTCCCCGGCGGGCGCGAGGCGAGCGTCGCGCGCATCGTGACCGCGGACGGGGATCTCGGGGCCGCCGTCGCCGGTCAATCGGTCACCCTCACCCTGGGCTCCGAGATCGACGTTGGCCGGGGCGATGTCATCGCCGCTGCCGATGCGGCGCCGCAGGTCGCCAAGCAGTTCGAGGCCACCATCGTGTGGCTCGCCGATGAGCCGATGCTGCAGGGGCGCACGTATCTCATGAAGGCGGGCGCCCGGACGGTGTCGGCCACGGTGACGCCGCTCAAGCACAAGATCAACGTCAATACCCTCGAGCACACGGCCGCCGAGCGTCTCGAGCTCAACGACATCGGCGTGTGCGAGCTCGAGCTCGACCAGCCGATCGCCTTCGAGCCCTATGAGGAGAATCGCGCCCTCGGCGGCTTCATCCTCATCGACCGCATCAGCAACAGCACCGTCGGTGCCGGCCTCATCCACTTCGCGCTGCGCCGTTCGCAGAACGTCCACTGGCAGGCGCTCGACGTCGACAAGCAGCTGCGCGCCCGGCAGAAAGGGCAGAGGGCCTGCGTGCTGTGGCTCACGGGACTCTCGGGCGCCGGCAAGTCGACCATCGCCAACCGCATCGAGAAGCAGCTCGCGGCCGAGGGCCGCCACACCTACCTGCTCGACGGCGACAACGTGCGCCACGGCCTCAACAAGGACTTGGGCTTCGCGGCCCAGGATCGCGTCGAGAATGTCCGCCGTGTCGCCGAGGTCGCGCGCCTCATGGTCGATGCGGGGCTCATCGTGCTGGTGTCCTTCATCTCGCCGTTCCGCGCCGAGCGGCGCATGGCGCGAGCCCTGTTCGGGCCCGGGGAGTTCTTCGAGGTGTTCGTCGATACGCCGCTCGCCGTGGCCGAAGGCCGCGATACCAAGGGGCTGTACCGCAAGGCGCGCCGCGGGGAGCTCAAGAACTTCACCGGCATCGACTCTCCGTATGAGACGCCGGAGCGTGCGGAGATCCGCATCGACACTACCAAGCTCAGCGCCGAGGAGGCCGCCGAGCTCGTGGTGTCGCAGCTCAAGGCGGCCGGAGTGACCGGGCCGGCATGAGCGAGGCCCTTCGCTCCCTCGCCGGGCGCGTGGCCGCGATCGCACGGGCGGCCGGCCGCGAGATCCTCGAGGTATATGCGCAGGGCGAGAGCGCGCCGACGCTGAAAGAGGACGATTCGCCGCTCACGGCCGCGGACCTGCGCTCCCACCGGCTCATCGCGAGTGAGCTCGCGGCGCTCACGCCCGGCGTGCCGGTCCTGTCGGAGGAGGCCGCCCGGCCGCCGTACGCCGAGCGCTCGCACTGGGCACGCCACTGGCTGGTGGATCCGCTCGACGGCACGCGCGAGTTTCTCTCGCGCAACGGCGAGTTCACGGTCAACATCGCGCTCATCGAGGCGCACGCGCCGGTGCTCGGCGTCGTGCACGTGCCGGTGAGCGACACGACCTACCGCGGCATTCCGGGAGAGGGCGCCTGGCGCGAGGTGGGGAGCGCGCCGCCCGAGGCGCTGCACGTGGCGACGCGCGCGGCCGAGGCGGTGCGGGTCGTCGGCAGCCGCTCCCATCGCGGGGACTCGCTCGAAGGGTTCCTCGCGCGGCTCGGCCCGCATGAGCTCAAGGCCGTCGGCAGCTCGCTCAAGTTCTGCATGATCGCCGCAGGCGCCGCCGACGTTTACCCGCGCCTCGGTCCGACCAGCGAGTGGGATACGGCGGCGGGGCAGGCGATCGCAGTCGCCGCCGGCGGGGTGGTCGTCGAGCTCGACGGGCAGCCGCTCAGGTACAACACGCGCGCAGGGCTCCTCAACCCGTTCTTCGTCGTCTACGGCGACCGGCGGCGCGACTGGCTTGCGCTGCTCAGAACTTGAACGTCGAGAGCAGCAGGCTCGTCTCGGTCTGCGAGATTCCCTCGACCAGGCGGATGCGCGCCAGCACGCGATCGAAACCCTCGAGACTGTCGGCGCGCAGCTCCGCGACGATGTCCCAGCGCCCGTTGGTGCTGTAGAGCGCCGCCACGGCCGGCTCGCCGCGCAGCGCGCGAATCACGGCGTCGACCTGGTTGCCTTCGACCGCGACGGTCATGAAGGCGCGCATGCGCTGCTCCTCGACGTCGGGCTTCAACCGCACCGTGTAGCCGACGATGGTGCCGTTCGCGGTGAGGCGCGCCATGCGGTTCTGCACGGTGCCGCGTGCGACCCCGAGCGTCTTCGCGAGCGAGGCCACCGAGGCCCGGGCGTCGTTGCGCAGCAGCCCGATCAGCTGCCGGTCCGTATCATCCATGGCAGGAAAAATAGCATATTTCGGCAATTCGTCATGACGATTTGATCACCGAACTGCAAGTTCTGTACATATTTCTGCCTTTCTTTTGGCTCCGGCCGGCCCGACCATGATCGAAGCGGCCGATGCCCGGGAAGGTCCCGGGCACGGGTTCGGAGACCACTCATGGTGGATTTCATCGGTATCGAGCGCATCCAGGAGCTCGTGTCCCGCCGGGGCACGGCGCGTTTCATCGAGGAGCTCGCGCGCGAGATCGAGAGCGACTTCCTGCGCTGGAGCGAGTTCGAGAAGTCGCCGCGTCATGCGAGCCACTCGGCCGTCGGGGTGATCGAGCTCATGCCCGCCTCCGACGGGCGGCTCTATGCCTTCAAGTACGTGAACGGCCATCCGAAGAACACGGCGGTGGGACTGCTCACCGTGACCGCCTTCGGCGTGCTCGCCGACGTGCAGACCGGCTATCCGCTGCTGCTGTCGGAGCTGACGCTCACGACGGCGCTGCGTACCGCGGCTACCTCGGCGCTCGCCGCGCGCCGCATGGCCCGGCCGGGCAGCCGCGTGATGGCGTTGATCGGCAACGGTGCGCAGAGCGAGTTCCAGACGATCGCGTTCCACCACCTGCTCGGCATCCGGGAGCTGCGTCTCTACGACACCGATGCGCTCGCCACCGACAAGCTGGTGCGCAACCTGGCGGCGCTGCGCCTGCCGGGCCTCGCAGTGCTGCGCTCGAGCTCGACGGCGGCGGCGGTGGCCGGCGCGGACATCGTCACGACCGTGACCGCGGACAAGCGCAACGCCACGATCCTGACACCGGCGATGATCGCCCCCGGGATGCACCTGAACGCCGTGGGCGGCGATTGCCCCGGGAAGACCGAGCTCGATGCCGACATCCTGCGCCGGCCCGACGCGCGGGTCGTGGTCGAATTCGAGCCTCAGTCGCGCATCGAAGGCGAGATTCAGCAGCTGCCGGCCGATTTCCCGGTCACCGAGCTCGCCGAGGTGCTCGCGGGACGGGCGCCGGGCCGCGCGGGCGAGCGCGAGGTGACCATCTTCGACTCGGTCGGCTTCGCGCTCGAGGATTTCTCGGCGCTCCGTTACCTCATGCGCATTCACCAGGAGGAGCGCGGCGGCGAGCGGCAGATCGACCTGGTGCCGGATCTGGAGGATCCCAAGGACCTGTTCGGCCTGCTGGCCGAGAGGCACGTGCAGCGCACGGCCCGGCCCGGAGTGCCGGCGTGAGCGGCGTGCGCACGGCGAGTCTCATCGGCGCGCCCACGGACGTGGGCGCCGCGGATCGCGGCGCCTCGATGGGACCCGAGGCGCTGCGCGTCGCGGGTCTGGCGGCGGCGCTCGCGCAGCGCGAGCTCGAGGTCGTCGATCTCGGCAATCTCAACGGTCCGGGCAACCCCTGGCAGCCGCCTCGCGACGGCTATCGGCACCTCCCGCAGGTGGTGCGCTGGAACGAGCTGGTGCACGAGGCCGTCTACGGGCAGCTGCGCGCCGGACGGCTGCCGATCCTGCTCGGCGGCGATCACTCCCTCGGCATCGGCTCGCTCAGCGCCGTCGCGCGCCACTGCCGCGAGCAGGGCAGGAAGCTGCGGGTGCTGTGGCTCGACGCGCACGCCGACTTCAACACCAGCGAGCTCTCCCCGAGCGGCAACGTCCATGGCATGCCGGTCGCGGTGCTGTGCGGGTTCGGGCCGCGCGAGCTGACCGCGATCGGCGGGCGCAGCCCCGCCGTCGACCCGGCCTGGGTGCGCCAGATCGGCGTCCGCAGCGTCGACGACGGCGAGAAGCGCTTCGTGCACGAGCGGGGGCTGGACGTATTCGACATGCGGCACGTCGACGAGATGGGCATGCGGGCGACCATGGAGCAGGCGCTCGCCGGGATGGATCACGACACGCATCTGCACGTGAGCTTCGACGTGGACTTCCTCGATCCCGGGATCGCGCCAGGAGTGGGCACGCGCGTCCCGGGCGGCCCGACTTATCGCGAGGCGCAGCTGTGCATGGAAATGATCGCGGATACGCACCGCCTCGCCTCGCTCGACGTGGTGGAGCTCAATCCCGCCTTCGATGAGCAGAACAAGACCGCGGTGCTCGCCGTGGACCTGATCGAGTCGCTGTTCGGCAAGAGCACGCTGGTGCGCCGCCCGCTGTGGCCGCGCCTCAGGTCGGAGCGTGCCGCACCCGCGGCATGTGCATAGGCCGAACCCCGCCGCGTGGCGTGCGGCCCGCGGAAGGCGCACACTGCCCGGAAAACAAGAGTCCCCACTGAGGGGGACGAAAGGTGAGCAAGCCATGGCGGAGAGCGTCTACAAGATCGTCGAGCTGGTCGGCACCAGCAGCGAGTCGTGGGAGAAGGCGGCCGCGGCCGCGGTGAGTCAGGCCGCCAAGAGCCTCAGGGACCTGCGCATCGTCGAGGTCAAGCAGCTCGACATGCAGGTGCTGAACGGTAAGGTGCGCGCCTACCGCGCCAGGGTAAACGTCTCCTTCAAGTTCGAGAGCGAAAAAAAGAAGTAGCTCAGGGACTTGAGGCGCGGCCTCAGGACGGGCCGCGCTGCGTCGCGCGGCGCAGCGCCGCGCGCGCCAGCAGCCGCGTGGAATCGAGCGTCGGCAGCGGCGAGTTGCCGTCGTCGATGATCAGCGGAATCTCCGTGCAGCCGAGCACCACGGCGTCGCAGCCCGCATCCTTCAGCCGCGCGATGACCCCCTGGAGGTAGCCGACCGCCGCGGGCTTGAATACGCCGCACACCAGCTCCTCGAAGATGATGCGGTTGATCTCGGCACGCTCGGCGCTCCCCGGGCGCAGGTGTTTCAGCCCGCGCGCCGCGAGCTTCTCCGGATAAACCTCGCTGTCGAGCAGATAGCGCGTCCCGGTGATGCCGAGCGTGCGGAAGCCGCGCTCCACCGCCTGCGCGGCCACGACCTCGGCGATGTGCAGCCACGGCAGCGGCGAGCGCCGCACCACCCACGGAAACGCCTGGTGCAGAGTGTTGTCGGGGCAGATGAGGAAGTCGGCGCCGGCCCGGGCGAGCTTGCCGGCCGAGGACAGCATGAGCTCCGCGACTCCCGGCCAGTCGCCGGCATCGATGGTGCGCATGTAGCGCGCGAACGAGTGGTTGTGCAGCGAAACCTCGGGATGATCGAAGGCGCCGAGAAACTGCGCGCCCTCGAGGCAGACCGTGCGGTAGCAGAGCGCCGCGCCTTCGGCGGAGCAGGCCACGATGCCGATGTGCTGCGGCATGGGGGGATCTTACCGTGGTGCGGCCGCGGCCGGCAGGGCACAATGCGCACCCCGTATGGGCCAACGTTCACGCCGGGCCGCCTACTTGAGCGCGGGTCTCGCGACGGCGATCGCCTGCGCCGCACTCGCGGGCGCGGCACTCGTCTACCCGCCGGCGCCGCGCGGCGCCGTGGTCGACGACTATCACGGTACCGCCGTCGCCGACCCTTACCGCCGGCTCGAGGATCTCGACTCACCGCTGACGCGCGGCTGGGTCGAGGCTGAGGCGCAGCTGACCCGGGACTACCTGTCCGCCACGACGCTGCGAACGAAGCTGAGGAAGCGGATCGCGGCGCTCTACGACTTCGAGGCGTTCGGCGTTCCCTTCACGGAGGGCGGCCGCTACTTCTATACGCTGAATTCAGGCCGTCAGGACCAGGCCATGCTCTACGTGACGCCCGACCCGGCGGCGCGCGGCGCGGTCGGTGTCGACCCCAATGCGCTCTCGCCCGAGGGCATCGTGACGGGGTACGTCGCGAGCCGTGACGGCGGGCTTGTGGCCTACGGCGTATCGGTGGGCGGATCGGACTGGACCGAGTGGCGCGTCCGCGACCTCGCGACGGGGCACGACCTGCCCGACGCGCTGCGCTTCACCAAGTACTACGCGCCGGTATTCGCGCGGGATGGCAAGGGGCTCTACTACAGTGCCTTCCCCGCGCCGCGGCCCGGCGCGGAGCTCAGCACCCGCGACCTCGACGATGCCGTCTACTACCACGCGCTCGGCACCTCCGCCGCGGCCGATCGCCGCCTGCTCTACGACGCCGAGCATCCGGACCGGCAGTACCTGCCACGCCTCTCCGACGACGGGCGCTGGCTCGTGGTCACCTCGGGCGAGGGCGAGGTCGGCGACAAGGGGCTCGAGAATGTGTATCTGATCGACCTCGATGCGGCCACGCCGGCGGCGCGACCGGTCGTCGAGGGGTTCGAGGCCGCGTACAACTACGTCGGGTCGGACGCCGGCCGGCTGTATTTTCTCACCACGCTCGCGGCTCCCAACGGACGCGTCGTCGCGATCGACCCGGCCGCGCCGGCCCGGGAGCGCTGGCACACGGCGATCGCCGAGGGCGCCGATGCCATCGACCTCACGACACCGAGCGTGACGCTGGTCGATCATCAGCTCATCGTCCGCAGCATTCACGATGCTCATAGCCGTGTCGTGCGCTACGGCCTCGATGGCACGCCGCGCGGCGAGATCGCGCTGCCGGGCCCGGGCTCCGCCGCCGGGTTCGGCGGCCGTTCCGACGATCGCGAGACCTTCTATTCCTTCCGCGACCTCATTGCGGCGCCGGCTGTCTACCGCTACGACCTCGAGTCCGGCCGCAGCACGCTCTGGCGCGAGCCGCACCTTGCCTACGACCCGGGAGCGTACGAGGAGAGCCAGGTCTTCTACCCCGCCAAGGACGGCACGCACATCCCGATGCTGCTCGCCTACCGCAAGGGGCTTAGGCTCGATGGCGACAATCCGCTGCTGCTCTACGGCTACGGCGGCTTTGGAATCCCGAACCTGCCGAGGTTCGACGCGGCGCTCATCGCCTGGCTCGAGAGGGGCGGGGTGTATGCGGTCGCCAACATCCGTGGCGGCGGCGAGTACGGCGAGGCGTGGCACACGCAGGCCATCCGCACCCACAGGCAGGTGGCCTTCGACGACTTCATCGCCGCGGGCGAATGGCTGATCGCGCACCATTACACCTCGACGCCGCGGCTCGCGATCTTCGGCGCCTCGAACGGCGGCCTCCTGGTCGGCGCCTGCATGACGGAGCGGCCGGACCTCTACGGCGCGGTGATCGCCGAGGTGGGCGTCATGGACATGCTGCGCTTCGACAGGTTCGGGCAGGGCGCCGGCTGGGAGGGGGACTTCGGTTCCCCGGACAACCCGCAGGAATTCAAGGCGCTGTACGCCTACTCGCCCGTGCACAACGTCCGCAGCGGCGTGCATTATCCGGCCACGCTCGTCATCACCGGCGATCACGACACGCGCGTGATGCCGATGCACTCCTTCAAGTTCGCGGCGGCGCTGCAGGCGGCGCAGGCGGGCGCCGCGCCGGTGCTGCTCGATGTGGAGCTCGACTCCGGCCACGGCGGCAGCCAGACCGTCTACCGCGCGATCGCCCTGCACGCGGACATCTACACCTTCCTGGTGCGCAATCTCGCGATGAAGACCCGCTAGTGCGATGGCGCCAGATGCAGCCGCGCGAGGTTCCGCGCCCGCGCCGCATCCGGCAGATACGCGCGCGCCGCAGCTTCGCCCGGCGATTGCGGGTCGCCGCCCACGACGGGAATCGCGACGAAGATATGAAACACCGTGCAGCCCGTGGCGACGAGGCAGGCCTGGCCGGTGATCACGCCGCGATTGTCGATGTCGCCGCTCCCGACGAGATAGAGGGGCGACCCCGCGGGCACGAGCGTGTTCAGATCGTAGAGCTTGCCGCCCTGCCACAGGAATACGCGCGAGCTGCCGTCGGCGGCAAAGGAGGTGCCGACGACCTGGCCGCGGTCGTTGATGCCGGTCGCCTCCGCGAGCGCATCGCCCGGCAGCGTATGCAGGTTGACGATTCCGCCGCCGGCCGGCCACAGCGCCGCCTGGAAGTTCGCCGTCAGGACTCCACCGCTGACATCTCCCGGCGTGTCGGAGAATCCCGCCGCGGCGCCCGAGCTGTTGATGGCCATCGGGGTGTTCCAGCCGGCACCCCCGAGTGTCGGCAGCCTGAGCGGATGCCCGTTCTGCCACATGAGCGCGTGGCGCGCGCTGAAGGCGCCGACCGCATCGCCGCAGGCGCCCGATATCCCGACCGCCTGCCCGGCGTCGTTGATGGCGGTGGCGGCCGAGGTGGAATCGCCCGGCCAGGGTGGCAGTACGCGCTGGGCATTGGCCGCCGGCCCCCACTCCACGGCGAGGAATTGCAGCACCTGCGGCGGCGTGCAGGTCGGATCGTGCACCGCGGTCTCGGCCCAGCCGACCGCCTGCCCGGCGTCGTTGATGGCGGTGGCGAAGCCGTTGTTGCCGCCGAGGAGCGGCAGCTGCGTCATCGCGCCGCGCTGCCAGATGAATGGCAGGCAGGTGTGTCCGTTGGTCGGGATGAAGTCCGCGCACGAGAAGGTCTCGCCGAGGGGATCGGGGGTCGCGCTCTCGGAGATTCCGACCACCACGCCGCCGTCGTTCTTGACGGGCCACTCGACCGCGCTGTTCGTGCCCCCGAGCGTGCCCAGGTCGAGCACATTGCCCGGGAGCGAGAGCGTCGCGTGAATCGCGCCGGCTGCGTTGGTCGCGAGCCCGCTCACCCAGCCGAGGTCGTTGATGCCGCTGCCGGCGCCAAAGGCGCCGCCGAGGGTCTCGGTGTCGAAGACGAGATAGGCCGGCGGCGCAGCAGCGTCGTCGGCCTGCGCCGCGGGCACGAGGGACAGCAGCGCGCTGCCTGCCAGCAGACTGATCCTTGCCTTGCGTTTCATGGGGCCTCCTGACTTGCGGTTCCCGGCCGACTATAGGACGGGGTCCGGTCGAGGCCTGGTCGTTTTCGGACGTCGATTTTCGGGCCGGAGGATTTATGATCCTCACCGTAGCGGCATCACGGGGGATGTAACGAACATGGCGACGGCGCTCGAGCAGGCAGCGGGCCGCAGGTCCTGGACCACGCGCCGCGAGGACAAGGCGGCGCGGCTCGCGGCTGCGGCGGCCTACGCCGACGGCAAGCTGGTGCGGCGCGCCGACATCGTGCCGCTGCTCGAGGCGCTGCTGCGGCCCAGGGACCGCGTCGCGCTCGAGGGCAATAATCAGAAGCAGGCCGATTTCCTGTCGCGCGCGCTGGTCGGGGTCGACCCCGGAAAGATCCACGACCTGCACATGCTGATCTCCTCGATCACGCGCCCCGAGCACCTGACGCTGTTCGAGCGCGGCATCGCGCGCCGGGTCGAGTTCTCCTATGCCGGTCCGCAGAGCCTGCGCGTGGCGCAGCTGCTCGAGGACGGCAAGCTCGAGATCGGCGCGATCCACACCTACGTCGAGCTGTACGCGCGCATGTTCGTCGACCTGACGCCGAATGTGGTGCTGGTGTGCGCCGAGAAGGCCGATCTCGCCGGCAATCTCTACACCGGCCCGAACACCGAGGAGACGCCCACCCTCATCGAGGCCGCGGCCTTCCGCCACGGGATCGTGCTGGTGCAGGTCAACGAGGTCGTCGACCGGCTGCCGCGCGTGGATGTGCCGGGCTCATGGGTCGACCTCATCGTGCCCGCCGACCGCCCGTTCGCGATCGAGCCGCTCTTCACCCGCGACCCGCGCCAGATCAACGAGCTGCAGATCCTCATGGGAATGATGGTGATCCGCGGCATCTACGAGAGCCACGGCGTGACCGCGCTCAATCACGGCATCGGCTTCGACACGGCGGCGATCGAGCTGCTGCTGCCGACCTACGCCGCGGGGCTCGGCCTCAAGGGCAGGATCTGCCGCAACTGGATCCTGAATCCCCATCCGACCCTCATTCCCGCCATCGAGAGCGGCTGGGTCGAGAGCGTGCACTGCTTTGGCGGCGAGGTGGGGATGGAGGACTACGTGCGCGCGCGTCCGGACGTGTTCTTCGTGGGCGGCGACGGGAGTCTGCGCTCGAACCGCGTGCTCTGCCAGCTCGCCGGCCAGTACGGCATCGACCTGTTCATCGGCTCGACGCTGCAGATGGACGCCGATGCCAATTCCTCCACCGTGACGCTCGGGCGGCTCGCCGGCTACGGCGGCGCACCCAACATGGGCCACGATCCGCGCGGCCGCCGCCATCCGAGCCCCCCGTGGCTCAGCCTCATCACGGCCGACGGCCCCATCGTGCGCGGCCGCAAGCTCGTGGTGCAGCTCGTCGAGACTTTCAACCGCGGCGGGGTGCCGGCCCTGGTCGAGTCGCTCGAGGCGGTGCAGGTCGGCCGCGACAGCGGGATGCCGATCGCTCCCGTCATGATCTATGGAGACGACGTGAGTCACGTGGTGAGCGAGGAGGGCATCGCCTATCTCTACAAGGCGCAGGGCCAGGAGGAGCGGCGCGCGGCGCTCGCGGCCATCGCCGGCGCGACCGCCATCGGGCGCCGCGCCGACCCTCAACGCACCGCGAGCCTGCGTGCGCGCGGGCTGGTGGCATACCCCGAGGATCTCGGCGTGCGGCGCGCGGAGGCGCGCCGCTCGCTGCTCGCCGCGCGCAGCATCGAGGACCTGGTAGCGTGGTCCGGAGGGCTCTACAAGCCGCCGGCGCGTTTCCGCAACTGGTAAGGCATGGCGGCACCGCTCCATCTGCAGCCCCGCACTCCGCGCCTCCGCCGCGGCGCGCAGCAGCGCGCGGCCGAGCTGGCCGAGCGGGCCGTGCGCGCTCTGATCCTCGAGGCGCGGCTCACTCCGAAGCCGGCGCTGGTCGATGAGCGCGGCTCGGGCGCCCATCGGGATCTCGATCTCGCCAAGCTCCTGCGCTCGGCGTGCGCGCTGCGCGGCACCTTCCACCACATGGCATTCGCTGCCGGCACCGGCGCGGCCGGCCTGCGGCTGCGCGAGCGCCTGGGGGCCGTCGGCCGGTGCGGCGAGCGCGCGATGCTCGCGGCGACCGGCGGCAGCAACGCGCACCGCGGCGCCATCTGGGTGCTCGGCCTGCTGGTTGCGGCGCTCG
>DASYYF010000023.1:0-133608 GCA_035934055.1 Steroidobacteraceae bacterium
GCCACCGCTCCCGCGCCCACCGCGCCCGGGACGGGCAGCGGCGCCGAACCTGCAGCGCGCGCGGCCCCCGCGCTCGATCTCGCCTCGCTCGAGCAGCGGCTGCGCGACACGCACGCGATCGGCCTGTTCACCAAGCTCTCCCTCAAGAACCAGGTGGATGATCTGCTCGCGCAGTTTCGCGCCTTCTATGGCGGCCAGGGCGGCTTCACGCTCCCGCAGCTGCGGCGCAGTTACGAGCTGCTGCTGATGAAAGTAGTGACGCTTCTGCAGGACGACGACCCGGGACTTGCGGGCGCCGTATCGTCCTCGCGCGAGGCGATCTGGTCCATACTCAGCGACCGCAACAGGTTCAACAACCTCTGAATCCGCAAAGCAGGAGCCGACCATGAAATCCGCGATGCTCGTGTCGCTCGTGCGCGCAGCCGCGCTGGCCGCCGCCGCGGGCATGTGCGCAGCCGACGAGCCCTCCTTCGGCAAGGACCTGACCGCGACCATCGTGCTGCACGGTCAGCCGTGCGATGCGGTCATCGACGCGAAGCGCAACGGCGACAGCGACTACACCGCCGCCTGCCGTGACGGCAACCGCTACCATGTCTACGTGGACGGCACGGGCCGTGTGGTCGTGCAGAAGCTGTGAGCGGCATCGCCGCCCGCTCATAACCCACGCTTCTGACGCCATGAGTACAAATACGCAGAGCGCGCGCGCACCGGCAGGCTAACATCTGCTCCGGGATACCAACACCCGGAAGCGCACTTCCTTGGCAGCGGCAATCGGCAGCGAGCGCGTGCTCGCCGTGCACCACTGGACCGACACGCAGTTCTCCTTCACCACCACGCGTGATCGCGGTCTGCGATTCGAGAATGGCCAGTTCCTCATGGTGGGGCTGCCGGTCGAGGGCCGGCCGCTGCTGCGCGCCTACAGCATCGCCAGCGCCAACTACGAGGACCACCTCGACTTTCTCAGCATCAAGGTGCCGGACGGCCCGCTCACCTCGAAGCTGCAGCACGTGCGCCCGGGCGACATCGTGCTCGTCAGCCGCAAGCCCACCGGCACACTGGTGCTGCAGGACCTGAGGCCGGGCAAGCGGCTCTACCTCCTCAGCACCGGCACCGGCGCCGCGCCGTTCCTGAGCCTGATCAGCGACCCCGAGATCTACCAGCGCTTCGAGGCCGTGGCGCTGGTTCACGGCGTGCGCCGGGCGCGCGAGACCGACGTGGTCCGCAGCCGCATCGAGACGCTCAAGGACCACGAGCTGCTTGGGTCCCGGGTGCGGGCGCAGCTGCGCTACTACCCGACCGTCACCCGCGAGCCTTACGTGCACCGCGGCCGCCTCACGGCGCTCATCGAGTCCGGCCGGCTGACGCGCGACCTCGATCTTCCACCGCTCGACCCGGCGACGGATCGCGTCATGGTCTGCGGCAGTCCCGCGATGCTCGGCGATACCTCGAAGCTCCTCGATGCACGCGGCTTCCACATCTCGCCGCGCAGCGGCGAGCCCGGCGATTACGTCATCGAGCGGGCGTTTGTGGAGCGCTGATCGACTAGTGCCCGCCCTCGACCAGTAGCCCCGCATCGGCGAGCGAGCGAGCGAGAGCCGCCTCGATGCGCGCGCCTTCCGCGCTCGCCAGATGCTGCAGATGCAGCGTCGGACCCGTGAGCACCTCCAGACCGCGCTTGAGCACGCTGCCGGCGGCGTGAATGCCGGCTTTGTGCTGGTCGAAGCGCACGGCGGGCGTGTAGCGGCTCATGCCGACGTAGACCCCGTACGGCCCCCTCCTCCGGTCGGCGAAGTCGAGCAGCACGAGGTAGACATTGGTGCGGCCGCGGCGGCGCGCCTGCAGGGCGAGTGCCGCCTCGTAGGCCGCGGGGAGCCACTCGATGTAGCGCATCGGCAGCCACTCGGGAATGGAGGGCGCCGCGCTGCGCCACAGGGCCGCGAGCGCCTGCTCGATGGTCGCGGCGAACTCCCCGCGCATCCACAGCTCGTGAATGCAGTGCGCACCGGCGCCACCCGCTCCCGTGCGCAGCGCAGCGCGCAGCCGCACCTCGATCGCCGGCCGCGGCGCGAGCCGCAGCGGCCGCGCGGCGGGCGGGACGGTCGCGTCGAACGGCGCCGCGGCGCTCACCGGTCTAGGCGGTGAGCGGCGGCCGCGCCGCGGAGCGCGCCGACAGGAGCCACACGATGCCCCCGATCCCGATGGTGACCGGCACGACGAGCACCGCCCTGCCGAGCGAGCTGGCATCGGACAGGTGGCCGATGAGCGGCGGCGAGGGCACATCGCCCAGGAGGTGGATGATGAACATGCTGAGGGCGATGGCGCTGGCGCGCTCGAGCGGCGAGACCATGTTGGCAATCGCCGCGTTGACCGGTCCGGTGGACATGAAGAGCAGCAGCTCGGCGGCGACGATCGCCGGATAGTATTGAGCGGGAGCCGGCGCGATGAGCGCCATCAGCGCGCACGGCGCCGCGGCGAGCGTCACCGCCGCGGAGAACCACAGATAGCCCGCGCGCGAGCGCCTGAGGCAATAGTCCCCGAGCCAGCCGCCGAGCAGCGTGCCGACGATGCCGGTGAGCACCACCACCATGCCAAAATCGCGCGTCGCCGCGACCGGGGGCACCCCGCGCACGCGCTCGAGGAATGCAGGCATCCAGAACCCGAGTCCCCCGAGCCCGAACGTATAGGCCGCGTAGCCCAGCACCACGAGCATGTAGGGCGCGCGGCGCAGCAGACTCCAGTAGACAGCGAGCGCGCCCCGCCCTTCGGCGGCCGGCGGTATGTCCGCGGCCGCCAACCGGTCCTGCACGCCACGCGGGGGATCGGGGATGAGGAGCACCGCGGCGGCGAGCAGCGCTCCCGGCGCGCCGCAGATGAAGAAGGCGTCGCGCCAGCCGGCGTGCTGGCCGATCAGTCCGCCGAGCACGTAGCCGAGCGCCGCGCCCACCGGAATCGCCATGTTGAGCACCGCGTAGACACGCCCGCGCGCGCTCAGCGCGAAGCAGTCCGCGAGCAGCGCCGGGGCGATCGCCACGTAGGCGGCCTCGCCGACGCCGACCAGCGCGCGCGCACCGAGCAGCTGCGGGTAGCTGCGCGCCAGTCCCGACAGCACCGTCGCGAGGCTCCAGATGAGCACCCCGAGCGCGATCGGGCGGCGGCGCGAGCCGCGATCGCCCCAGGCGCCGAAGGCCGGCGCAGTGACCATGTACACCAGCATGAACGCCGGCCACAGCCAGCCGACCTCCTGGTCCGAGAGCGCCATCGCGCCTTTCAGATCCGGCACCAGCGGCGGCACCAGATAGCGGTCGAGGTAGTTCAGCAGGTTGATGGCGGTGAGGACGAACAGCGCCCGGTTGGCGGCGCGCGGCGGCGGCGCAGCGGTACTCAATGCGTACTCCCCTCGCGGTGAGGTGCGCGCGGGACTTTAACGCACCCGCCTCAAGCCGGAGCGAGTTTCAGCCGCTCGAGATACTGCCTGACCGGATCGCGAAAGCCCTCGCTGCTCGTGACCGTGGTGCCGCCGGCCACCACCAGGATGAAGTCGCCGCGCGGGGTGCGGCTGACCTCCTTCACGTGGCTCATGTTCACGAGGCACGAGCGGCTGATGCGCAGCATCGGCTGCGTCTGGAAGGAGCGCTCCGCCTGCTGCAGGGTGCTGCGGGCGTGGAACACCTCGCGGCCGATGGTGAGGCGCACGTAGTTGCGGTCCGCCTCGAGCACCTCGACCTGCGCCACGTCCAGCATGTGCATACGGCTGCCGGCCTCGGCCAGCACGCGCGCCTGCTGTTCGCGCCCGAGAGCGCCGCGCTCGAGCCGCTCGAGCAGCGACTCGAGCGAGCGCTGCCGGTCGCCGCTGCCCTGCCCCTCGCACCGCTGACGCACGCGCGCTGCGGTCGCCTTGAAGCGCACGTCGTCGAAGGGCTTGAGCAGATAGTCGACCGCGCTCACCTCGAAGGCCTCGAGCGCATAGTGGTCGTAGGCGGTCACGAACACGATGAGCGGCAGCGTCGCCGGGTCGAGCGCGCGCGCCAGCGCCATGCCGGTCATCGAGTCCATCTGGATGTCGAGGAACAGCACCTGCGGCGGCCGCGCATGGATCGCCTCGAGCGCCGCGCGGCTGTCGCCGAATTCGCCGACGACCTTGAAGTCGCCTTCGCGCTCGCAGCACTCGCGCACCGCCCGCCGCGCCGCCGGCTCGTCGTCGACGATGACGACGTCCATCATTGATCGGCATCCGCCGGCAGCCGCGGCTGCGCCTCGGGCCCGTCGCGCAGCAGCGGCATGTGAATCTCCGCGACCCACTGCGCCGCGCCTTCCGGGCCGGCGCTGAAGCTGGCGCGCTCGCCGAACTGCACCGCGAGCCGCTCGCGCACGTTGCTGACCCCGATGCCGGATCCATGCAGCCCGTGCCACGAGGGCGCGAGGTTGTTGACGACCCGCAGCACCAGCGTCTCGCCCGCGACGCCGGCCTCGACGCGCACGCTCACCGGGCCCTCGTGGCCGGCGAGGCCGTGCACCACCGCATTCTCGACCAGCGGCTGCAGGATCAGGCTCGGCACCCAGGCGAGCGGCGCCGCATCGCGCGGCGGGATGCTGATGCTCAGCCGGTCGGCGAAACGCCGCTGCTGCAGCTGCAGGTACAGCTGCACGAACTGCAGCTCGTCGCCGAGGCGCGAGAACTCCTGCTCGCCCGCGGTCAGCAGACGTCGCAGCAGGTCGCCGAGCTGCACCACCATCGCCTGCGCGGCCGGCGGGTCCCAGGCGATCTGCCCGCGGATGGTATGCAGCAGGTTAAAGAGCGTGTGCGGCGAGAGCTGCATGCGCAGCGCCGCGAGGTGCGCCGCGGCCAGGGCGCGCTCGAGCGCCGCGGAGCGCAGCTGCGAGTCGCGCAGGCGCTGATAGAAGCCGAAGCTGGTGATGAGCGCCAGGCCGAAGCCGTAGGTGATGAGAAAGCTGGTGGCGCTCGCGATCCAGGTGGGCACGGCGGGACCGGCGAAGAACTCCTCCCAGCTCGCATAGCTGTGCGACATCGCGGTCGCATGCGTGATGCCCGCGGTGCCGTGCCACTCGCCCATGACCACCTCGCCGAGCACCAGCGCCGGCGCCGCCAGCACCGCGAAGCCGAGCGCGCACGAGAGCTGGATGGGGAGCGCGCGCCACAGCGGCCGCCAGCCGATGTGCAGCGACGCCCACGCGCACAGGATGAACAGCGGATAGAGCAACGAGTGCTGGATCAGGCGGGCATCCCAGGGGGCGAAGAAGTCGGTGACGTTCACCGACTTGAGGCTCTCCCCCATGGTGTTGGCGTACGTGAGGTTCGAGATCGCGACATAGATCCAGAAGCCGGTGAGTACCGCGAGCTGCGGCCAGAAATTGCGGCGCGCGCGCGCGGCGCGAAGCTCGCCCGCGGCGTCGCCGGCGCGCGCCACGCCGAGGAAAGCGGGAGTGATTCGTTCCAGTGGTGAGACGCTCATTTTTGGAGCATAGCCTACGCCCGGCGCGGCCCAAGTGCCGCTTACCAGCGCAATGGGACGATTCCGTCGATCCGCGGGACGAATCCGCGGGTCCGTGCCGCACGCCGCGGCGCGCGCGGCGGCGGCCACAGAGAGCACCGGCCGGCGTCCGGTACGAAGTCGTCGTCCCCCGGGATCAGCGCGTAGCGCGCCGCCTTTAAACGCAACGGGCAACCTGTGAATCTGATCATCAGCGTCGCGAAGGTCGTGACGCGCTTCAAGGAGAAACCCATGACCTCTGCAACGCTCAACCTTGGCGGGCGCCTGCGCGCCGCCGTGGCCTTCACCGCACTCGCCGCTTTCGCCGGCGCCGTTGGCAGCGCACAGGCCGCGGCCGGTGCCTCCGACGCCCCGACGGTCAAGGTCCGGTACTCCGATCTCGATCTCTCGACCGAACAGGGATCGCTCGCGCTCTACGGCCGCATCGTGGCAGCCGCGTACCAGGTGTGCGCGGCCGACATCCGCGATCTGGACGCCATGGCTGCGGCGCGCGAGTGCCGCGCGCAGGCGATCGCGCGGGCCGTGCGCGACGTCAACAGCCCGAGGCTGGCTTCGGTGTACGCCGAGCGCCAGCGGCACGGCTAGAGCCGGGCGCGCACGAACAGCATGTACGAGGTGGGATGCGAGCCGTAGGTGGCATCGAGCGCGGCCGGAAAGGCGTAGGCGCTGGCGAGCCCGCCCACGCCGAAACTGACCGCGCTCACCTCGGCGAAATCGAAGATGTATCCGAGCGACAGCTTCTCGATCTCGAAAGTCTGACCGTAGAGCGGGGCGCCTGGCAGGAACAGCTCGTCCTTTGCCACGCGCTCGGCGCGCCCGAAGAGCGTCTGCGAGGCTGTGAGCTTGAGCGCCGATTCGAGCAGCCAGGCGCTGCTCGCCGGGCCCTGCGACGGCGAGTTGCGGCCGAAGGCGAACGTCGTCTGCCACCACTGCCCTGGCGAGGGCGCGTTGTAGGTCACGGATGCGGTCGTGCGCCGCACGGCAATGCCGGGCTCGAGCTGCTCGGGACTCGCCAGCCGTCCGGTGCTCACCTGCGCCGACCAGTCCCGCGAGGGATTCCAGGTGAGACGCGCCGAGTAGGAGTCGAGCGGGCGCAGCTCGAGGTCGAAGCGATGCTGGTCGGGCTCGCGCCCGTTGAACGCGGAGGCATCGAGCTTGAACTGCCGCCACGCGTACCCGGCCGTCACCACGCCGAAAGTCACGTGGGTCGAGTCGAGCCAGTGATGCGTGATCGGCGCTTCGGGATTGTCCTCCGCCGAGAAGCGGTGCATGAAAGTGGTGGGTCCGAGCGCCGGCTCGCCCGCGGGACCTGCATACACGAACACGCTGCTTCCCGGGGCAAGATCACGGCTGTAAGTAGCGGCCGCTTCCATCAGCAGGTTGTGCGGGTGCTGCCGGTCGATGAGGGGCACGCGGCCGTCGGCGGTCTCTCCCGTCTGAAAGAGGAGTGGATAGCCGCTCGCGCCCATGAGCGGCTCCGCCGAGACCATCAGGTGCACGCCGAAGGCTCCGTCCTCGAGCTCCCGGCGCGCCATGAACATGAGCATGCTGGTGGAGAGAGTCTGCGCGTTACCGCGCGGACCGCCCTGATCGTCGTAGATCGCATCCGCGAATCCATGCAGCATCGTCGTCCACGCACCCTGCATGGCGTGGATGCCTTCCATCGGCGTCGAGTCCGGCTGCCAGCTCGTGCCGGAGGATTCACGGGTCATGTCGTAACGGCCGTACAGGCCGCTCATGCTCATACCGGGCGCCTGCTGCGCAGGCAGCGGCGCCCCGTGTGACGCCACCAGCACGGGCACGAGAGATCGCAGCAGGTGGCGGGCGCGCAAACGCATCTGCGCGCATGATCGCCCGGGAGAGGGGCCAAAAAAAAGGGCGACCCCGGGGTGGGAATCGCCCTCTTGATCTGTCAGCTCTATCGGTCGGCGCGGAGTGCTTAGGCGGCCTTCTTCGTACCGGCGGCGCGCGTGGCGGCATCGGCGGCGAAGCTGGTGACCGACTCCTGCACCTCGGAGGCCAGCGTCGAGAACTCCTGCGCGCGGGCGCGCAGCTTCTCGCTCAGCTGATTGCTGAGCTCGGCCTGCTTCGCGAGCAGGTCGGCCACCGCCTGGGTTCCGACAGCGGCGCGGGCGCTGAGAGCCGCCTTGGCCTGGGCCAGACCCGTATCGAGGCAGTCGCCGGCGACGGCATAGTTGAAGCGCGCAAAGCGCTCGAGCGCCTTGAAGCCGTCGTGCTGAGCCTTGCTGAAGGAGGCGACGGTCTCCTTGTAGGTCTCGAGCCAGTTGCTCAGGTCGTAGGTGCGGTCGGTCATGGCGGCTCCTCGGGCGTTTGGGGGTTGCTGGCGAGCATTCTACCCATTTTTGTATGCAGCGCAATACGTCGATCTTCGAGAGGAAGAAACCCTAATATCATATTGCTTGTTAAAGCATTTATAGATTTTATACGCGTTTATAATGAGCAATCCTTGTGCAATGCATACTGGTTATATGTCGACACCGAGCCCTTGGTAAGATCTGCCGATGCCTCCGAACAAAATGCCCGTCGCGGACCTCGCCAGGCACATCGGGGAGGAGATCGGCGTCTCCTCCTGGATTCTGCTGGACCAGAACCGCATCAACGAGTTCGCCCACTGCACGGGCGATCATCAGTGGATCCATCTCGACGCCGAGCGAGCCGCGCGTGAAGGCCCCTTCGGCGGCACGATCGCGCACGGATTTCTCACCCTGTCGCTGATCGCCCCGACCAGCTTCGAGGTGATGCTCGAGCGAATCTCGCCGAAGTCGGTCGTGAACTACGGGCTGGAGAAGGTGCGGTTCGTCGCTCCGGTGCGCTCGGGCAAGCGCGTACGCAACCACATCACGATCGCCTCGGTCGAGAACAAGGGCACCGGGCGCTACCTGGTGATGACCGAGAACACCATGGAGATCGAGGGAGAGACCAAGCCCGCGCTCACGGCGAGCGCGCTCGCGATGTTCATCGCCTGAGTTTCACCCGCGCATGCGGCTGCCGTCGGGATCGAACACCGCCGCCGCCTGCCGCGTCGCCTTGCAGCGCTCGCCGAGGATCTCGATCTCGAAACCGCTCGTCACCCCGGCGTACTCCTTCGGCACGTAGCCGAGCGCGAGCGAGCGCTGCACGCTGTGGCCGTATCCGCCGGAGGTCACCCAGCCGATGACCCGGCCGTCGTGCCAGACCGGCTCGTCGCCGGAGGCGTCTGCATCGCGCGCCTCGACCGTGAAGGTGAGGAGGCGCAGCTTTCCACCGCTCGCCTTCTCCTCGAGAGCCGCAGCGCGGCCGACGAAGCTCTCCTTGCTGAGATCCACGAAACGGCCGAGCCCGGCTTCGTAGGGACCGTAGATGGGCCGGTACTCGCGCGCCCAGGTGCCGAAGCTCTTCTCGAGCCGCATGGCGTTGAGAGCGCGGCCGCCGAAGAGCTTGAGGTCGTACTCGGCGCCCGCCCCGACGAGGAGGTCGTAGAGCGCGCGCTGATACTCGCTCGTCACCCAGATCTCGTAGCCGAGATCGCCGGTGAAGCTGATGCGCCCGACCAGCGCCGGGATCATGCCGACGTCCATACGGCGGAAGCTGAGGAACGGAAACGCCTGGGTGGAGAGGTCCTCGTGGGTGAGGCTCTGCAGCAGTGCGCGCGAGCGCGGTCCGGCGACCGACAAGCCCACGTACTGCATGGCGCAGGGGCGCACGCTGACACCCGGAGGCGGTGCGTGGCGCTCGAACCAGCGCCGGTAGTAGTCCTCGGCCGCGTAGGTGCATACCAGGAACAGCCGGTCCTGCGCCACGCGCGCCATGGTGAAATCGCCGATCAGCTTGCCGCGCTCGTTCAGCATCGGCGTGAGCGCGATGCGCCCGATCCCCGGCACACGGTTCGCCATCACGTGCGACAGCCACTCCTCGGCTCGGGAGCCGGTCACCTCGAACTTGCCGTAATTGGAGATCTCGAGCAGCCCGACCGACTCGCGCACCGCGCCGCACTCGGCGGCAACCTGCGGATGCGCGTTCGAGCGGTGGAAGGTGACGACCTCGCCCGCCTCCGCCGCGCTCGGCGCAAACCACAGCGCGTGCTCGAGCCCGCAATAGTCGCCGAACACCGCATGGTTGGCCTCGAGCCGCCCGTAGATGGGCGTGGTGCGCAGCGGCCGCGCCGCGGTCAGCTCCTCGTTGGGGAAGCGGATGCGGAAGCGGCGCGAGTAGTTCTCGCGGACCTTGGCGTTCGTGTAGGCGAGCGTGGCCCAGTCGCCGTAACGCGCGACGTCCATGCCCCAGATGTCGGCGCCCGGGTCGCCGTCCACCATCCAGTGCGACAGCGCCAGCCCTACCCCGCCGCCCTGACTGAAGCCGGCCATCACGCCGCACGCGACCCAGAAATTCCTCAGGCCGCGGATCGGGCCGACCAGCGGGTTGCCGTCGGGGGCGAAGGTGAAGGGACCGTTGACCACCTTGCGGATGCCCGCCTCGCCGAGCGCCGGAAAGTGCTCGAAGCCGACTTCCAGGCTCTGCGCGATACGCTCGAGGTCGTTCGGCAGCAGGCTCTGGGTGAAATCCCACGGCGTCTCGCGCGGCGACCACGGCACGCCGTTGCGCTCGTAGGTGCCGAGCAGCATGCCGCCGCGCTCCTGGCGAGTGTAGATCTCGCCCTCGAAGTCGATGCAGTGCAGCTGCTCCTTCTGTCCCTTGAGCGCCGGGATGTCCTCGGTGATGAGGTACTGGTGCTCCATGGCGAGGATCGGCAGCTCGATGCCGACCATGCGGCCGACCTCGCGCGCCCATAGCCCGCCGGCGTTCACCACGTGCTCGGCGTGCACGTTGCCGTGGTCGGTGATCACGTCCCAGGTGCCGTCGGCGCGCGGCTTCAAGTCCGTGACGCGCGTATGGCGCACCAGCTGCGCGCCGCCGATTTGCGCCGCCTTGACGTAGGCATGTGTCACGCCGTAGGGATCGACGTGCCCTTCGATCGGGTCGTAGAGCGCCCCGACGAAGTGCTCCTTGTTCATGAGCGGAAAGAGGCGCGCCGCTTCGTCCACCGAGATGATCTCGAGCTCCATGCCGAGATACCGGCCGCGCGCCTTGGCCATCTTCAGCCAGTCGAGCCGCTCGCGCGTGCCGGCGAGCATGATGCCGCCGGTGACGTGCATGCCGCAGGACTGTCCGGACACCCGCTCGATCTCCTCATACAGATTGATGGTGTATTGCTGCAGCTTGGCGACGTTGGGATCGCCGTTGATGGTGTGCATGCCGCCGGCCGCGTGCCAGGTCGAGCCGCAGGTGAGCTCGCCGCGCTCGATCAGCAGCACGTCCTTCCACCCGGCCTTGGTGAGGTGATAGAGCACGCTCGCGCCGACCACTCCGCCGCCGATCACCACCACCCGCGCGTCGTTCTTCACGAAGCCTCCGTTCGCATCATTCGTTCGAGACCGCCAGCTGCACCGGCGACGCGGCGGCGCTGCCGCGCGCGCCGAAGCGCTCTATGAGCCAGGAGCGGAACAACGCGATCGCCGTGTCCGACAGCCCCTCGGGGTGCGTGATGAGGTAGTAGCCGAAGCCGTCGTCGAGAATCGCGTCGAAGGGTTCTACCAGCCTTCCGGCGCGGATCTCCTCGGCGAAGAGATTGGTGTCGAGCACCGCGATCCCCTGGCCGCCGAGCGCGTATTGCGCCGCGAGCACCGCCGTGTCGAACACCATGCCGCGCTCGACGTCGACACCGGCCAGGCCGTTCTGCCGGACGAACTCCGTCCAGAAATGGTGCCGGGGCGCGTCGACGATCCTGACGTGGATCAGCTCGTTCGCCGCGATGAAGGCCGCGAGCTCCTTGCCGCGGTGTGCCGCGGCGATCCCCGGATGACAGACGATCGACTGGCGCACCGGCCACAGGAGGTCCGTGACCAGATCGCTGACCGTGGGCTTGGAGTACACGACCGCGACGTCGGTGTCGCCGAGCGGAGGCCCGACGCCGTAGGGACTGATGAGGTCGATATCGACGTCGCAGCAGGCGCGGCGAAAGTCGCGCAGGATCGGGACGGCGAGCTGCACCGCGAAGCTCGGCGGCATCTGCACGCGCAGGGTGCGCTGCGCCGGAACGCCCTCGTTGCGGATGTCATCGAGCGCGTACTCGAGCCGGTCGAAGGATTTGACCACCGCCGGCAGCAGGTGCTGGCCCGCCCTGGTGAGGGTGAGCGCATGCGGGCGCCGCTCGAAGAGCTGCACTCCGGTGAGGCGCTCGAGCGCGATCACGTGGCGCGACAACGCGCTCTGTGAGATCAGCAGCGCATTGGCCGCCGCGGTGAAGCTGCCGTGCTTGGCCACCCCTTCGAAGGCACGCAAGGCGTTGAGCGGCAGCCAGCGCCGGTCGATTGCTTTCTTGTCCATCGGCCACCCCGATTGCTCGTCGTCAATCCTCGCCGAGATTCGAGCGTCGCGCCATCCTGTCCTGACCTGAATGCGCGATGGTCTCGCCGGCATAAGTTTGATAGTCATCAAACTTGATACCCTTGACCCCCTGATAGAGAGCCTCAACGGACCAGAGTTTGATACTTATCAAACATTGCCCGATAGAGAACCCTGCTCTCAGCTCTCAGCCCTCAGCTCCCAGCCCTCAGTCCTCAGCCCTCAGCCCTCAGCTCTCAGCACTCGGCTCTCGGCCCAGTCCTCGAGCGTCGCCTCGATCCAGCCGCGCAGGTGCTCCGCGTAGGCGCGGTCCACCACCAGCAGCACCTCCCCGGCGCGCACGCCGAGCGCAAGCACCGGCACATCCGCCAGGCGCCCGCGCCGGGCGTCGCCCGGGCGCAGCGCCACCGCCGCGCCGCCCAGCCGGTCGAGGAGCTCCGGCACGCGCGCGCCGCGCAGGCGTAACGCCTCGAGTCCCCCGGTGAGATCGACGACGTGCCCACCGGCCGCATCCGCGAGCCGTTCCCTCAGCCAGGCAAGCGGTGCCGCCTCCTCGCTCAGAGCCAGTGTCTCGGTCGGCCGCAGCCAGGCGAGAAGCAGGCCGGCCGCGCCCGCGGCCCCGGCGGGCACAGCCGTGACCTTCAGCGCCGCCGGCGGCGGCGTCCCCGTGCCCGCGGCCACGGCGGCGGCGAAGGGACCTGCGGGCTCGAAGTAGCGCAAAGTCGCCGCATGAAGCGGCGCGTCGGTCTCCACCTCGAGCCCGGGCAGCTTAACCATGCACGCGGGCCCCCTGAGGATCGACGAAGGGAACCCGCACCACGCGCGCCGCGATCTCCCTCCCCAGGTGATACAGGCGCAGCTCCTCGCCGAGCCGTTGCGCGCCGCGCGCCAGCAGGCCGAGCGCCACCGGGTACCCGAGCTCGGGACTCATGAAGCTCGAAGTGATCCGGCCCTCGGTCGCCGCCGGCGGCGGCCGGGCTGCAATCTGGGCACCGACGGGCAGCACGGTGCGTCCATCGACGGGCGTGAGCCCGACGAGCTGCTGCCGGTCCGGGTCGCGCGCCGCCGGCCGCGCGAGCGAGCGGCGCCCGACGAAATTCGCGCTCTTGCGCTCGATGCCGCGCGCCAGACCCACATCGGCCGGCAGCGTCGTGCCGTCGGTGTCGGTGCCGATGTGAATGAAGCCCTTCTCGACCCGCATCACCTGCAGCGCCTCGACGCCATAGAGCACGCCGCCGACCGCGTCCGCATGCGCCCACAACCTCTCGAGGAGCATGGCCGCCTCGCCGGCGGGAAGGTTCACCTCGTAGCCGAGCTCGCCGCTGAAGCTCGCCCGCAGCACTCGCAGCGGCAGACCTCCGAGCGCGCTCTCGCGCAGCGTCATGTGCTTCATCGCCGCCGGCGCGAGCGCGGCGTCGAAGCCCGCCCGCGCGAGCCAGTCCCAGGCGCGCGGGCCCGCGACCGTCACGTTGGCCCACCGCGACGTCACGGGCGTCACCAGCACCTCGAGGTCCGTGAGCTCGCACTGCAGCCACTCCTCGAAGGCGGCCGCCGTGCGCTCGGCGCCGGCGCTCGTAGTGTTGACCCAGAAATGCTCCGGAGCGAGCCGCGCCACGATCCCGTCGTCGACGAGCGTGCCGTTCTCGTTGAGCAGCACGCCGTAACGGGCCTGACCCGGGGCGAGCGTCGACATGGTGCCGACGTACATGAGGTCGAGAAAGCGCGCCGCGCCGGGACCGAAGACCTCGAGCTTGCCGAGGGGCGAGCCGTCGAGAAGCCCGGCGCTCGTGCGCACCGTGCGCGCCTCGCGCTGCGCCGCCGCCGCGAGCGCTTCGCCGGGCCGCGGGTAGGCTGCCGGGCGGCACCAGTCGCCGAAGTTCTCGAGCAGCGCTCCGTGCGCGACGTGCCAGGCCTCCGCCGGCAGCCGCTTGAGCGGCCGGTACAGGGAGCCCACACGGCGGCCCACGATCGCTCCGAGCGTCACGGGGGCGAACGGCGGACGAAAGCGCGTCGCGCCGACCTCGGGAGCCGAGCGTCCCGTGTGCTCGCCGAGGAGCACGAGCGCATTGAGGTTGCTCGTCTTGCCCTGGTCGGTCCCCATGCCGGCCGTGGTGTAGCGCTTCAGGTGCTCGACCGAGCGGTAGTTCTCCCGTGCGGCGAGCGCCACATCGTCCGCCGACACGTCGTTCTGCAGGTCGACGAAGCATTTCCCGCGCCGGCGCGCGGCGCGGGCGCCCTGGACGGGGCCCCAGCCCGGGCCGCATCGACCGACACCGCCGACGGGTGCGGGCGGCGCCGCCCGGCCTCGCGCGAGCGCCTCGCCGACCTCGGCGGCGTGGCCCGCCGCCGCAGCACGCGCGAAGACTCCGGCGCAGGAGCCGACGCTCACCACACCGCACGCGGCGCCGTCGGGGACGAACATCGAGGCCTCCTCGAGCCACCGCAGCTTCCCCCCCGCCTGCGAGTGCAGGTGCACCGCCGGGGCGTAGCCACCCGCGTTGAGGAGGAGATCGCAGTCGAGCGAAAGCCGGGGCCGGCCGGCGCCCTGCTCTATCTCGCAGCCGCGCACCCCGCGCGCGCCCGACACGGACTCGATGCGCGCGCCGGTCACGACGCGCAAGTCGCGCGCGGCCGCCTCGCTCACGGGCGATGCCTCGCGCGCATCGATGAGCGCCGCAATCTCCACGCCGCTCGCCTTGAGACCGGCGGCGATCGCGTAGGCGTGGTCGCAAGCGGCGGCGATCACCGCCCGCCGCCCGCAGGCGACGCCGAAGGCGCGCGCGTATTTCTCGGCGGCTCCGGCCAGCATGACTCCCGGCCGGTCGTTGTGGGGAAACACGAGCGGCCGCTCGAACGCGCCGGTCGCGGCGATCACGGCGCGCGCGCGCACCTTCCACAGCCGCTCGCGCAGCCGCGGGGCCGGATCGGGCGGCCCATCGCAGCGCACCGTCTCGCACGCCGCCACCAGGTTATGGTCGTAGATCCCGAACGCGACGGCGCGCGCGAGAATGCGCACGCCCGCCGCCAGCGCCGCGGCGGCGAGCCCGCGCACCTCGGGATCGTCGCGCCAGGCGAGCCCGCCACCGAGGCGCGCGCCGCACGCCACCAGCATGGTCGCCGCTCCCGCGCGCGCCGCGGCCAGCGCGGCCGCGAGTCCCGCAATGCCGCCGCCGACCACCAGCACGTCGGCGCTTGCGGCGATCTCCTCGTAAGTGTCGCCATCCGGCGCGGTCGGCGCGCGGCCCATGCCGGCCATGCGGCGGATCGCCGGCTCGAACCAGCGCCAGCTCGGCCACTTGAAGGTCTTGTAGTAGAAGCCGGCCGGCAGGAGCGGCGCGACGGCACCGATGAGCGCGCCGACGTCGAACCCGGCGCTCGGCCAGCAGTTGACGCTCCGGGCGCTCAGGCCCTCGGTAAGCGGCAGCATCGTCGCGCGCACGTTCGGCGTGTAGCGCCCGCCCGCACCCACATCGACCAGGCTGCTCGGCTCCTCGAGACCGCAGGACCAGATGCCGCGCGGCCGGTGAAGCTTGAAGCTGCGACCGACGATACGCACCCCGTTGGCAAGCAGCGCCGAGGCGAGCGTGTCCCCGCGGCAGCCGGTCAGGCGCCGCCCGTTGAAAGTGAACGCCACCGGCCGGGCACGCTCGATCCACAAGCCCGCCGGCGCGCTCAAGCGAAACGCGCTCACGCCGGCGCCGCCCCCATCGCGTACACCGATACGACTTCGTGGGTGACCGTGTGGCGCGCGACGTTGAACCACTGCCCGCAGCCGTACGCGTGGCGCCAGCGCTCGCGATGCAGACCCTTCGGGTTGTCGCGGAAGAAGAGATACTCGCCCCACTGCGCATCGCTCGCCGTAAGCGCCGGGCGCGCGATGTGGGTCGTACCGCCGCAGACGAACTCCGATTCGTCGCGCGGGCCGCAATGAGGACAGCTGAGCAGCATCATGCGGGCCTGCCTCGCTCTCAGTGGGCGATGCCGGCCGCGGCCGCCTCGTCGATGAAGCGCCCGCTGAGGAAGCGCCCGAGCTGGAAGGGCTCGGCGAGCTCGTGATCCCTGCCCGTCGCCAGCACGTGCGCCAGCGTCCAGCCGCCGGCCGGAATGGCCTTGAAGCCGCCGGTGCCCCAGCCGCAGTTGATGAAGAGCCCGGGGACCGGCGTCCGGCCGATGATCGGGCTCGAGTCGTGCACCACGTCGACGATGCCGGCCCACTGGCGCATCAGGCGCAAGCGGCTGAACGAGGGGAACATCGCGAGCGTTCCCGCGAGGACGCTCTGCATCACCGCGAAGCTGCCGCGCTGTGCGTAGGAGGCGTAGAGATCGAGGCTGCCGCCGATCACCATCTCGCCCTTGTCCGACTGGCTCACGTAGACGCCGGTGCCCGGGGAGATGACGACCGTGTCGAGCCGCGGCTTCACGGGCTCGGTCACCATCGCCTGGAGTGCATAGCTGGTGACGGGCAGCCGCAAACCGGCGAGTGCGGCGAGCACCGAGCTGTGGCCCGCCGCGGCGATCGCGACCCGCTCGGCGCCGATGCGGCCGCGCGTCGTCTCGACGCCCGTGACGCGGCCTTCGACGCCGCCGCGCACGAAGCCCGTGACCTCGCATTCCTGGATGATGTCGACCCCGAGGCGCGAGGCGGCGCGCGCATAGCCCCAGGCAACCGCATCGTGGCGCGCGGTGCCGGCGCGCGGCTGCAGGAATCCGCCCAGCACCGGCACGCGCGCCGCGGGCGACAGGTCGAGCGCCGGCGCCAGCGCGCCGAGCTGCCCGCGGCCGAGCAGCTCGGCGTCGATGCCGTGCATGTGCAGGGTGTCGACCCAGCGCGCCATCGACTCGAGGTCGTGGCGGCTGTGCGCGAGCGTCACCTGGCCGCGCTGGCTCAGCATGACGTTGAAGTTGAGCTCGCGCGAGAGCCCCTCGTAGAGCTTCAGCGAGAAGTCGTAGAGCCGCGCACTCTCCGGGAAGAGATAGTTCGAGCGCACCACGGTGGTGTTGCGCCCGGTGTTGCCGCCGCCGAGCCAGCCGCGCTCGAGCACGGCGACGCGCGTGACGCGGTGGTTCTTCGCCAGATAGTACGCGGCGGCGAGCCCGTGCCCGCCCCCGCCCACGATCACCACGTCATACGCGGCCTTCGGCTCGGGCGAGGTCCACGCCGGCTGCCAACGGCGGTGCGAGGTGAGCGCGCCGTGCAGCAGCGCCAGGGCCGAGTAGTTCACCGCCTGCGTATCAGGCTTTGTCGCGGTAGTCGGTCTGGATCCTGCGAATCAGCTTGTCGGTGCCGAAGAACGCATGCCTGGACATGTCGACGCTGTAGCGGCTCGCCGCCGGATGGCGCCCGAGGCTCTCGGCGAGCGCGCGGATGTGGTGCGGTCCGGCGCCGCAGCATACGCCGAGATAGCGTACGTTGAGCGCGAACGCCTCGCGCCCGAAGTCGAAGATCTCGGAGCGAGTCGCCATGAAGGGATCGAGCCCGACGGGGAAGGCGCGCCGATTGTTGCAGCACGGGTCGGTGAGCGACATGAACGAGGGCTGCTGCGGCGTCGTGCGGTACGGCACGGGCAGCGCCGCCACGTGGCACTTCACCGCCTGCCGGATGTCGCGAATCAGCGGCATCATGGTGGCAGGACCGCGGTGACAGTTGAGGCCGACCACGTCCGCCCCCGCCTGCTCCATGCGCCGGCAGGCCTCCGCCGGCGTGAGCCCGTCGCGCAGGATCGTCTCCTGGTGCATCGCGAAGGTGACGACGGTCGGTGCCTTGGACTGGCGCTTGATGGCCTTCAGCGCGAGCTCCGCCTCTCCCACCCAGGCGAGGGTCTCGGCGACGAAATAATCGACCCCCGCCTCGACCGCCCACCCTACCTGCTCGTCGAAGATCCGCTCGACCTCCTTGATCGCCTTCGGGTCGTTAGGGTCGTAGATGTTGGTGTTGCACAGATCCCCGGCGAACAGCGTGCCGGTCTTGCGCGCCACCTTCTTCGCGATCCGCAGCGCCGCGCGATTCATCGGCGCCAGGTCCTTCTCCCGGCCGATGACCCGCAGCTTCTCGCGGTGCACGTAGTAGGTGAGCGCCTGCGTCACATCCGAGCCGGCGTGCACGAAGTCCAGGTGCAGCTGCTCGACCACCTCCGGGTGCTCGAAGAGGACCTCGGGCACGAAGGCGCCGGCCTGCAGGTAGCCGCGCCGCTCGAGCTCGAACACGTAGCCTTCGGCGCAGATCACCGCCCCCTCCTTGAGGCGCTCGAGGAGCCCGCGCTCCGTGCCGCCGTCGCCCTTGCCGGCGCGCTTCTTCGCCTTGACGGACTTCGCCTTCGATTTGGCTCTGGCTGCCATGAATGCCTCCGGAGTGTGGTGGGTTATCTTAACGAACCGGGCCTCAGCGTGCGTAGCCGATCAGCACCGCCCCGGCGGTGACCGTCAGACACACCAGGACGCGGCGCAAGCTCAGGGTCTCGCCGAGGAAGAGCCGGCCGATCAGGGCGGAGAACACGATGCTGGTCTCGCGCAGCGCCGAGATGGCGCCGACGTTCCCCAGGGCGAGCGCGGCGATGACGGCGCCGTAGCTGCCGAAGGAGAGCAGCCCCCCGGCGGCCGCCTTCCAGGTATCGCGCGCACGCAGATCGAGCTTCATGCCACGGCGCCACAGCAGAAAGCCTGCGGGCATCAGCGCCCCGTAGATCACCCAGATCCAGGCCGCATACGACTGCGGGTTGCCCGCGAGGCGCACGCCGAGGGCATCCGCGGTCACGTAGCTCGCCACGAACAGCGCGGTGACGACCGCGTGCGTGAGCGCCCGGCGTTCGGCATGGGCGCGGCCGAAAGCCTGGCTGAGGAGGGCCGCGCAGATGAGCGCGATGCCGAGGAGCGCCTCGCTGCCGAGGCGCTGGCCCGCCAGCAGGAAACCGCCGACCGTCACCAGGAGCGGCACGCTGCCCCTTACGATCGGGTAGACCTGCCCGAGCTCGCCGAGAGCGTAGGCATAGGCGAGCAGGAAGCTGTAGATGACCTGCAACAACGCCGATACGCCGAGGTACGGCCAGCTCTCCTTCAGAGGCGCGGGCAGCAGCAGCACGAGCGGGATGGCCGCCAGGGTCGTCGCGAAGCTCATCACGGTGACGAACCACAGGCGGTCGGCGCTCGAGCGCAAGGCCGCGTTCCACGTCGCGTGCAGCACCGCTGCACAGAGCGGCAGGCCGATCACGAGAGCGCTCACGGGCTCGCCCCTGCCGCACGCGTGATGGCATCATGCCGGAGGTGGCAAGCCTCACTTCGATCCGCATCCGCCGTGCATGTGCCGCCACCCTCTGCCTCCTGGCACTCGCCGCCGGGAGCGCCGCAGGGAGCACCATCCCCGCGGTCGCCGCGCCCGATCGGTACGGTGCCGACACCGCGGCGCGCATTCTTTCCATGGGCGGCAACGCAGTCGATGCCGCGATCGCCGTCGCCTTCACACTCGCCGTAACCTGCCCCGAGGCCGGCAACCTCGGCGGCGGCGGGTTCGCCACTCTGTGGATGGAGGGCAAGGCCTACTTTCTCGACTACCGCGAGCGCGCCCCCGGCGCCGCCACCGCCGGCATGTATCTCGATGCCGCCGGCAACGTGGTGCCGGACGCGAGCACGGTCGGCGCCGGCGCCGCCGGCGTCCCCGGCACGGTCGCGGGCCTCTGGGAGCTCCACCGCCGCTTCGGCCGGCTGCCCTGGCACGCCGACCTCGCGCCCGCGATCCGCTACGCGCACGAGGGCTTCCGTGTGAGCCCGATGCTCGTTGCGCTCCGCGATACCCGCGCCCGGGAGCTGCGCGGGCGCAGCAACTTCCTCGACTATTTCGGCGCGCTCGCCCCCGAGGCCACCTTCCGCCAGGCAGAGCTCGAACAGACGCTCAAGCGAATCGCCGCCGACGGTCCGGCGGCCTTCTACGCCGGGCGCACCGCCGATCTCATCGTCGCCGAGATGACCCGCGCCCACGGCCGCATCTCGGCGAAGGATCTCTCCGCCTACCGGGCCGTATGGCGCGAGCCGCTCGAGGGCGACTGGGCCGGCTACCGGGTGATCACCGCGCCGCTGCCGAGCTCGGGGGGCATCGCGCTCCTGTCGCTGCTCGCGATGAAGGCCGATCTCGCGAGCGCATTTGCGGGCGTGCCGCTCAACTCCGCCCAGTACGTGCACCTGATGGCGGAGATGGAAAAGCGCGTGTTCGCGGACCGTGCCGCCTACCTCGGAGACCCCGACTTCAGCGCCGCGCCGGTCGCGCAGCTCCTCGACCCCGCCTACCTCGCGCGCCGCGCCCGCGAGGTGAGTACCGCCAAGCCGACGCCCGCCGCCGCCGTGCGGCCCGGCCTCGGCGCGGGCGGCGCCGCCCCCCACCACGACACGACGCACTTCGCGGTCATCGACCAGGACGGCAATGCGGTCTCGAACACCTACACGCTCAACGACGATTTCGGCTCCGGCGAGGTCGTGCGGGGTGCGGGGTTCCTCCTCAACAACGAGATGGACGACTTCTCGATAAAGCCCGGCGCGGCCAACATCTATGGAGTCGTGGGCGGGGATGCCAACGCGATTGCGCCCGGCAAGCGGCCGCTGTCCACGATGACGCCGACCATCCTCGTCGACCACGGGCGCGTCGCGCTCGTCATCGGCACGCCCGGCGGCTCGCGCATCGCCGCGTGGATCTTCCAGGTGATCACGGACTGGCATGACTTCAATATGCCGCTCGCGGCCGCGGTCGCCGCCCCGCGCGTCCACCATCAGCTGCTGCCGCCCAACACCCTGTTCGAGGAGCCCTATGCCACGCTCGACCCGTCGGTGCGCGCAGCCCTCGAGCAGCGCGGCTATGTGTTCGTGAACCAGGGTTGGAATGGCGACATCGAGGCGATCGCCGTCGGCACTTCCGGCACGGTCGCGGTCTCCGACCCACGCGGCCGCGGGGTGGCGCGCGTGCTCGGCAGCGCGGCGCGCTAGAGCCGCCCGCCTCACGCCCGCAAGCGCAGATTGTCCGGATCGTAGAGCGGCTCGCGCCCGACCACCGCGCGGCGGCGCTCGCCCAGGATCCCGACCTCGAGCTCCGTGCCGGGCGCGGCGAGATCGGTGCGCACGTACGCCAGAGCGATGCTGCGCCTCAGCCGGTAACCGTAGCCGCCCGAGGTGACGAGGCCGACCGCGTGTGCGCCCCGATACACGATGGAGACGGGGGCCGCGTCGGCGTCGTGCGCCTCGACGAGCAGCGGCACGAAGCGCTCCGGCACCCCGGCGGCGGCGGCCTTGCGCAGCGCCGCGCGGCCGATGAAGTCCGACGCCTTGTCGAGCCGCACGAAGCGCTCGAGGGAGGCGGCGAGCGGCGTGTACTCGGTGGTGAGATCCGCCTTCCAGCTGCGGTAGCACTTCTCGAGCCGCAGGCTCTCGACCGCGTAGATCCCCAGGGGCGCGAGCCCGAGCTCGCGCCCCGCCGCGACGAGCCGCGCATGCACGGCCGCGAGCTGCTCCATCGCAACGTGCAGCTCGTAGCCGAGCTCGCCCACGTAGCTCACCCGCAGCGCGAGGACCGGCGCGCCGGCGATCTCGAGTGCCCGCGCGCCGAGCCACGGGAAGGCGGCGTTCGAGACGTCGGCGTCGGTGACCCGCGCGAGCAGCTCGCGCGCGCGCGGCCCCGCGATCACCAGCGCGCTGAAGCGCTCGGTGAGGTTGGCGATGCCGACCGGCCCATGAGCCGACGAGCGATGCCTCGCGAGCCACTCCTCGTCGTGCCGTTCCGCGGCGGCCGCCGACAGGAGCCAGAAACGTCCGTCGGGCAGATGCGTTACGGTCATCTCCATCACGATGCCGCCGCGCGGCGAGCAGGCGTACGCGAGCGTCGCGCGGCCCTCGCGGGGCAGCGCGCCGGCGATCACATGGTCCAGCCAGGCGGCGGCACCGCTGCCCGAGACCTCGAATCTGGTAAAGCCCGGCAGCTCGAGCAGCGCTACCCCCTGCGCGACCGCGGCACATTCGCGCTCGACGGCGCGATGCCAGTGCGGCCGGCGGAAGGAGCACTCGGGACCGTCGGGGTCGCCGGCCTCGCGGTAGTACAGCGCGCGCTCCCAGCCGCCGCGCGCGCCGAGCACGGCTCCCTGCCGTTTGAGCGTCTCGTAGAGAGGAGAGGTCCTCGCCGGCCGCCCGGCCGGACGCTCCTCCTGCGGATAGCCGACGCCGTATTCGTTCCGATAGGTCTCGAGACCTTTCGCGAGCGCGTAGCTGCGGTCCGCGAACCTGAGATACCGGCGGCAGTCGAGGGGCCACACGTCCCAGTCCGGCTCGCCGTTGACGACCCATTCCGCGATGAGCTTGCCGGCGCCGCCCGCCTGAACGATGCCGAAGGTGAATGCGCAGCAGTGAAAGAAGTTGGGTGCGGCGCCGGCCGGCCCCATGAGCGGGTTGCCGTCGGGGGCGTAGGGGATCGGCCCGTTGATGACGCGCTTGACACCGACGCTGCCGAGAACCGGCACGCGCGCGCAGGCGGCCGCGATGTAGTCCTCGAGCCGCGCGAGGTCGTCCGGAAACAGCTGCTGCGCGAATTCCTCCGGCACGCCGTCCGTCCAGTGAGCGCGCGCGCCCGACTCGTACGGCCCGAGCAGCAATCCGTGCCGCTCCTGGCGCAGGTAGTAGCTGACGTCGGGGTCGCGTACCAGCGGCAGCCGCACGGACCCGCGCGCCGCGAGCGCCGGAATGTCCTCGGTGACCAGATACTGGTGGGAGAGCGTGACGATCGGCAGGTACTCGCCGATCATGGCGGCCACCTCGCCGCCGCGGTAACCGGCGGCATTGACGACGTACTCGGCCTCGATGGCGCCCGCGCTCGTCTCGATGCGCCAGCCGCCCGTGGCGAGCGCGCGCAGCCCGGTCACGCGCGTATGCCGGTAGATCGCCGCGCCGCGGTCCCGCGCGCCCTTGGCGAGCGCCTGCGTCAGCTGCGAGGGATCGATGTCGCCGTCGCCGGGATCCCAGAGCCCCAGGCGAATCCCGTCGAGCTCGAGAAACGGATGGCGCGCGCGCACCTCCTCGGGCGAGAGCAGCTCGAAGTCAAGGCCCAGGGCGCGCGCCTGCGCGGCGACGTGGCGGAATTCGTCGACGCGATCGGCGCTGTGCGCCAGGCGGATGCTGCCGGTGCGGTGGTAGGTGAGATCGGCGCCGACCTCCTGTCCGAGCCGCGCGTAGAGTTGCGTCGAGTACTGCTGGAGCTTGAGCAGGCACCAGGAGGTCGAGAAGTTGGGACAGTTGCCGGCGGCGTGCCAGGTGGAGCCCGCCGTGAGCTCGTCGCGCTCGATGAGCGCCACGTCCGTCCAGCCGAGGCGCGTCAGGTGATAGAGCGCGCTGCAGCCGACCGCTCCCCCGCCGATCACCACGGCCCGCGCGTGGCTCTTCAGCACTTCACGCGCCCGCTCGCAGGATCGTAGAACGGCTTGAGCGAGACGCGCGCCGGCACACGCTCGGCGGCCACCTCGATCTCGTAATGGCCGGCGGCGATCCAGTCATCGCTCAGCGGCTCGTCCCGATTGGCGACGTAACCCAAGCCGAGCGGGGCGCCGACGGTGTGACCGAACATCCCCGAGCTGATCCTGCCGACGAGCTCCCCGTCCCGCCAGATGGGCTCGTTGTGATAGAGCAGCCGGTCGGAGCGCTCGAGCGCGAACGCCGCGAGGCGGCGCCGCACGCCGCGCGCGCGCTGCCCGAGGAGCGCCTCGCGCCCGAGGAAGCCGCCCGGCTTCTCCCAGGCGACGGCGAATCCGAGCCCCGCCTCGAGCGGCGTGTCCTCGTCCGAGATGTCGTGGCCCCAGTGCCGGTAGGCCTTCTCCATGCGCAGGCTGTTGAGCGCGTGGTAGCCCGCGAGACGCAAGCCGAAGGGCGCACCCGCCGCCACGATCACGTCGTACACGGATTGCGCGAATTCGGTCGGTATGTAGAGCTCGTAGCCGAGCTCGCCCACGTAGGTGATGCGGCTCGCGCGCACGCGCGCATAGCCGAGATCGATGATGCGGGACGTGCCGAACGGAAAGGCCGCGGTCGAGAGGTCCGCGTCGGTGAGCTCCCCCAACAGCTCGCGGCTCTTCGGTCCCATGAGCCCGAGCACCGCATGAGCGGAAGACACATCGAACGCCGCCGCGCAGGCATCCGCCGGGATGCTGCGGCTCAGCCACAGGAAGTCGCGCGTCTGCGTGGCGCAGGCGGTGACTATCAGGTAGGAGTCCTCGGCCTCGCGGGTGACCGTGAGATCCGCCTCGATCCCGCCGCGCTCGTTGAGCCACTGCGTGTAGACGATCCGGCCGACCGGCACGTCGACTTCGTTGGCGCACAGGCGGCCGAGAACGCGCGCCGCGTCGCGGCCTTTCAACACGAACTTCGCGAACGACGACTGGTCGAAGAGGCCCACCGCCTCGCGCACCGCGCGGTGCTCGCCGGCGCAAGCGTCGAACCAGTTCTGGCGTCCGAAGCTGTACCGGTAGCGCGGCTCCTCGCCGGGAGCGGCAAACCAGTTGGCGCGCTCGAAGCCCGCCACCTCGCCGAAGCACGCGCCCGCGGCGGCCAGCCGGTCGTGGAACGCCGACTTCCTCACCCCGCGCGCCGTCTCGGGCTGGTGGTACGGCCAGTGCATCGCGTACAGGAGCCCGAGCACCTCGACCGTCCGGTCGCGCAGGTAGCGCCGGTTGCGCTGGAACGGCGCGCAGCGGCGGATATCGACGTCCCACAGATCGAATGGCGGGTGGCCGTCGATGATCCAGTCGGCGAGCACCCTGCCGGCGCCGCCCGCGGACTGGATGCCGATGGAGTTGAAGCCCGCCGCGACGTAGAGACCGCGCAGCTCTGGCGCCTCGCCGAGCAGATAGCGGTCATCGGGCGTGAAGCTCTCCGGTCCGTTGAAGAACACCTGCACGCCGGTCGTCTCGAGGATCGGCACGCGGCGCATCGCGCCGGCAAAGAGCGGCTCGATGTGCGCCAGATCGGGCGGCAGCTGCTCGAAGGCACAGCTCTCGGGAATTCCGTCGCCGCCCCAGGGCTTGGCTTGCGGCTCGAACCAGCCGACGAGGAGCTTGCCGGCGTCCTCCTTGAAGTAGGAGCGCGCGTCGGCGTCGCGCAGGATCGGCAGGTCGGAGGGCAGCCCCGGAATCGGCTGCGTGACGATGTAGAAGTGTTCGGCCGCGTGCAGCGGCACGCTCGCGTCCGCCAGCGCGGCTACCTCGCGCGCCCACATGCCGGCGCAGTTGACGACCGCGTCCGCGCGCACCTCGCCTGCCTCGGTCGCGACCCCCACGGCCTTGCCGCCGGCGCGCAGGATCCCCGTGACCTTGACGCCTTCGACGATGCGTGCGCCCTTCATGCGCGCACCGCGCGCCAGCGCCTGAGTGGTGTCGACCGGGTTGGTCCGGCCGTCCTTGGGAAGGTAGACCGCGCCCACGACATCCTCGATCGCGAGCAGCGGCCAGCGCTCGCGCGCCTCGCCCGGAGTGAGAATCTGCACCTCGAGGCCGAAGCAGCGCGCCATCGAGGCCCCGCGCTTCAGCTCCTCGAAGCGCGGCTCGCTCGCCGCGACCGCCACCGAGCCCACCTGGCGGAAGCCGGTCGCCTGCCCGGTCTCGCGCTCGAGGCCTTCGTAGAGCTGCGTCGTGTATTGGGCGAGGCGCGTGAGATTCTGCGTCGCGCGCAGCTGCCCGACGAGCCCCGCGGCGTGCCAGGTCGTGCCGCAGGTCAGCTGCCGCCGCTCGAGCAGCAGCACGTCGCTCAAGCCGCGCCGGGCGAGGTGATAGGCGACGCTGCAGCCGACGATGCCGCCGCCGATGACGACGACGCGCGCATGCGAAGGCAGCCTCTCGGCCATCAGCCCGCGGACGGACCGGGCCGCATCGCCTCGCGGGCAAGGCGTACCGGAAAGCGCTCGCGGATGCCCGCATCGACCGCGTCGGGAACGTGAGCCGGAAAGTGCGTGGCGAGGATCTCGCGCACCTTCTTCGCCGCCCGCTCGGCGACATCGAGCGCACCCTGCTCGGTCCATTCATTCGGGCTCTTGCGGTCGCCGATCGCCGGATAGAGGTACGCCGACTGCATCAGCTGCAGCGTCTGCCCGGAGCCGAGATAGTGGCCGGGACCGTTGAGGCACACGTCGCGTATCGTCTCGATCGAGAGGCTGGCATCGTCGACGTCGATGCCGCGGATGGTGCGCTGCGCGGCGCCGATGATGTCGTTGTCGATCACCAGGCTCTCGAGCGAGAAGCCGAGAAGGCTCGCGTGCATGCCGGCCGATTCGTAGATGAGGTTGGCTCCGGAGTTGCCGACCAGCGCGTGCGAATAAGCCTTCTCCGCCCCGGACTGCGCATCCGGAAGCTTCGAATCGGTCATCCCCGAGGCGGTGCCGCCGGTGAGATCGTAGTAGTGGGCCATCTGGGCCGAGGCCGCCGACAGCAGCGCCTGCTCGGGGCTGCCGCCCGACATGGCGCCGGTACGCAGATCCGATACGAAACACCAGGTGCCGAAGATCGCCGGCGCGCCGGGCTTCACCGCGTTCACGTACACGAGCCCCGCGAGCACCTCGGCGACCTCCTGCGCCAGCGCCCCGGCAATGGCCGCCGGAGCCGTCGCCCCCGCCTGACCTGCCGAGAGGAGCAGCACCGGCATGCCTCCGAGCACCGCCGCCTCGAGGCAGCGGCAGGCGTCGGCGGCGAACTTCATCGGCGGAACCACGAAACAGTTCGACTGGCTGACGAACGGGCGCGCGCGCCACTTGTCCTCGCCGCCGGCGATCTCGTGCAGCATCTCGAGCGAGCGCGTCACGTGCACCGGGTTCACCCAGCTCGAGCCGACGTGCTTGGTGGTCGAGGAAACCGCCGCATAGCAGGTGTTGAAGTCCATCTCGTAGGGGTCCGGGATGTCGCGCGGTACCACGGTGCGCTGGAAGAAGTGAATGTGCTCCATCACGTCGACGATGCGGCCGATGTCGTAGAGGTCGCGGATCTTCGACTCACGGTAGACGCCCTGCGGGCTCACCATGTTGACCGCCGCGCCCGCCGTGCCGAAGTAGACCTTCCTGCCCCAGGGCTCCAGGTCGTGGCGGCGCTCCTGCCCGCAGAGCACGAAGCGCCGCGCAGCGCGCGCCAGCGTGTCCTCGACGAGCGCTGCCGGGAACAGCAGCCGCCCGTGGGGACCCGGTGTGCAGCCGGCACGCGTCAGGTACTCGACCCCCGACGGCGGCGCGTCAGCGAGCCCGACTTCCGCGAGCAGCTGCAGCGCCGCGCGGTGGATCTTGAGCACGTTGTCGTCGGTGAGCGGACGGTAGCGTCCGCCCTCCATGCCCGGGCGCACGGGCCGCAGCTCCTCGGGCAGCGGTGCGGCCCGCATCGCCCGGCGCGCGTCGCGCGTCGGGCCGGGCCGGCGACAGGCTTTCGGGCCCTCGTTCACGCCGCGCCGAACTCCATGATCGCCTCGCGCAGCATCTCCGCCATCGCATCGATCTCGGCCCGGCTCGCGATGAAGGCCGGCGCGATGATCGCGTTATCGCCGGTCGTCTTCACGTGCAGACCGCGGTCGTAGAGCTTTGCCTGCAGCTCGTTGCCGCGCAGGCCCGGGGCCTTGCCGGGCTTCACCTCGACGCCGGCGAGCATGCCGAAGCCGCGCACGTCGGCGACCGCGGGCAGATTGCTCAAGCCGTACATCCTGTCGAGGAAGTAGCCGGAGAGGTCCCTGCCCTTCGCGAACAGCTGCTCCTTGCGGTAGATCTCGAGCGTCGCGAGTCCCGCGGCGCACGCGGCCGGATGCGCCGAGTAGGTGTAGCCGTGGAAGAACTCGGGCAGCCCCTCGGGCGCCGCATCGAGGATCGTGCGGTAGACGTCGGCACGCACCGCCACCGCACCCATCGGCTGGGCGCCGTTGGTGAGGGCCTTCGCCATGGTGATGAGATCGGGCGTCACGCCGAAGGAAGTGGCGGCGAAGGGCTCGCCGGTGCGGCCGAAGCCGCAGATCACCTCGTCGAACACCAGCAGGATCCCGTAGCGGGTGCAGATCTCGCGCAACCGCTCGAGATAGCCGCGCGGCGGGACGATGACGCCGGTGGAGCCGGCGATCGGCTCGACGAATACCGCGGCGATGCGTTTCTCGCCCACCAGGTTCACGAAGCGCGCCAGATCGTCGGCGAGCTCGGCGCCCGCGGCACCCATGCCGCGCGTCAGGCGGTTCTCCGGCAGCAGCGTGTGCCGCAGATGCAGGATTGCGGGCATCAGCGCGCCGAATACCTCGCGGTTGCGCACCATGCCGGAGAGCGCCGTGCCGCCGATGTTGACGCCGTGATAGGCGCGCTCGCGCGAGACGAAATAATTGCGCTGCCCCTCGTTGCGCGCCAGGTGATACGCCAGCGCCACTTTCATGGCGGTATCGACCGCCTCGGAGCCGGAGTTGCAGAAGAACACGTGGTCGAGGCCCTTGGGCGTGAGCGCTGCCACGCCGTCGGCGAGCTCGAAGGCGCCCGGGTGGCTTCTCTGGAAAGACGGCGTGAAGTCGAGCGTCTCGAGCTGCCTGGCCACGGCGGCCGCGATCTCGGGCCGGCAGTGACCGGCGGCGCTGGTGAAGAGCCCCGCGCTCCCGTCGAGGACCCTGCGGCCGCCCGGGGTGTAGTAGTACATGCCCTCGGCGCGCACGAACAGGCGCGGCTCGCGCTTGAACTCGCGGTTGTTGGTGAACGGGAGCCAGTGCCGCTCGAGGTTTTCGACCTTGGTATCCATGTGGATCTCCGCAATCAGCCGAAGGTGGAGCCGATCTCCGCCGCCGCCGCGCGCAGGCGCGGGATGAATTCGATGGCGCGCATCAGCGGCAGCCGCGCGGTCGCGCCCTGCACCGCGAGCGAGGCGACGACGTCGCCGTGGCGGTTGCGCACCGGCACCGCGACGCAGGCGACGCCGAGCACATACTCCTCGTTATCGACCGCGTAGCCGACCGACACGATGCGGTCGAGCTCGGACTCGAGCACCGCGCGGTCGGTAATCGTGCGCTCGGTGAAGCGCTCGAGGGGCAGGACCTCGAGCAGCCCCTGTCGCTCGGGTGCCGGCAGATGCGCGAGCAGGAGCTTGCCGCTCGCGCAGCAATGCGGCGCCAGCTCGCCGCCGCCTTCGGGCACGTGCAGCCGCAGCGGCCAGGGCGCCTCGATCCGGTCGAGGTAGACGAGCGCCGCCTTCTTCAGCACCGCGAGGTTGCAGGTCTCGGTGATCTCGCTCACCACCCGCCGCAGGATCGTGCGCCGCTGCGCGGCGGCGGCGTCGCTGCGCAATACGTCGAGCGCGAAACGCGACAGCCGCTCGCCGATGATGTAGGCGCGCCCGCCGGGCTCGCGGGCGAGGAAGCCCGCCTCCTCGAAGAGCGCGAGCGTCCGGTGCAGTGTCGGTTTCGGGAGGTCCGTCGCCTGCATGAGCTCTGAGAGGGTCACGGCCCGCCCGGCGCGCACCAGCACCTCGAGAACGCCGAAGGCTTTCAGGGTCGAGGAGGTCTCGCCGGCGATCTCTGCGATCTCGGCCGGGAGTGACAAGACGCGGTTCATCGGCTGGGGGACTCTTTCGTTCCGTTTATCGAGACGGAAATCTTTATATCTCGCATGACTTTCCCCTATTGAGGCTCTGATTGTAGTATCCGCGAGCTCAAAGAAACAAATCATTTCATCTGAAGAAACCTGAATAATGGAGCCAAGCCGATGACCCAGCCGCAGAAGATGGGCCCCTCCGAGGCGCTCGTCGAGACCCTCGCCGCCAACGGCGTCACCCATGTGTTCGGAATCGTCGGCTCGGCCTTCATGGACGCCCTCGATATCTTCCCCGCCGCCGGCATCCGCTTCGTGCCGGTCGCGCACGAGCAGGGCGCGATCCACATGGCGGACGGCTATGCGCGCGCCTCGGGACGCCACGGCGTCTGCATTGCTCAGAACGGACCGGGCGTCACCAACTTCGTCACCGGGGTGGCGGCCGCCTACTGGGCGCATTCGCCGGTCGTGTTCATCACGCCGGAGACCGGCTCCATGACCATGGGCCTCGGCGGCTTCCAGGAGACCGAGCAGCTGCCGATCTTCTCGAAGATCACCAAGTATCAGGGACACGTCAACAACCCGCGCCGCATGGCCGAGATCGCCGCGCGCTGTTTCGACCGCGCCATGCTCGAGATGGGACCGGCGCAGCTCAACATCCCGCGCGATTACTTCTACGGCGAGATCGAGACCACGATCCCCGCGCCGATGCGCATCGCGCACGGTGCCGGGGACGCGGCCGCGCTCGATGCCGCCGCGGATCTGCTCGCCGGCGCCGCCTTCCCGGTGATCGTGGCCGGCGGCGGCGTGATCGCCGCCGGCGCCACGGCGGAGGCCACGCAGCTCGCGGACGTGCTCGGCGCGGCGGTGTGCAGCAGCTACCTGCACAACGATGCCTTCCCCGCTTCGCATGCGCTCGCCGCGGGCCCGCTCGGCTATCAGGGCTCGAAGGCCGCCATGAAGCTCATTGCGCGCGCGGACGTGGTGCTCGCCCTCGGCACGCGCCTCGGTCCCTTCGGCACGCTCGCCCAGTATGGCCTCGATTATTGGCCGAAGCAGGCGAAGATCATCCAGATCGACGCCGATCCGCGCATGCTCGGGCTCGTCAAGCCGATCTCGGTCGGCATCCACGGCGATGCGCGCGCCGCGGCCGCGGCGCTGCTGGTGCGCCTCAAGACCCGCAAGCTCGCCGGAGCCGCCACGCGTGCCGAGCGCCTCGCACGCATCGCGGCGGAAAAATCCGACTGGGAAGCGGAGCTCACCGGCTGGACGCACGAGCGCGATCCCTACTCGCTCGAGGTGTCGGCCGGCTCGAAATACATGCACCCGCGGCAGATGCTGCGCGCACTCGAACGCGCGCTGCCGGCCGGCTCGATGGTGTCCACCGACATCGGCAACATCTGCTCGGTCGCCAACTCCTACCTGCGCTTCGATCAGCCGCGCTCGATGTTCGCGGCGATGAGCTTCGGCAACTGCGGCTACGCCTTCCCGGTCATCTGCGGAGCCAGGATCGCCGCCCCCGAGCGGCCTGCGTTCGCCTACGTGGGCGACGGCGCCTGGGGCATCAGCTTGAACGAGCTCCTCACCTGCGCGCGCGAGAAGATCGGCGTCACGCCGATCGTGTTCAACAACGGCCAGTGGGGCGCCGAGAAGAAGAACCACGTCGACTTCTATGCGCGCCGCTACCAGGGCGTGAACCTGGAGAATCCGAGCTGGGCCAGGGTGGCGCAGGCCTTCGGCTGCGAAGGCGTCACGGTCGAGCGGCTCGGCGACATCGAGCCGGCGCTGCGCGCGGCGGCCGCGGCCCAGGCCGAGGGCCGCACCACGGTGCTCGAGATGATGGTGACCCAGGAGCTCGGCGACCCGTTCCGCCGCGACGCGCTTTCCAAGCCCGTGCGCCACCTCGCCAGGTACCGGGCATTCGTGTGAGCGCAGCCGTGTCCGACATCGCCGCGAGCGGGCTGCGCCGCTCGCTCAAGCGGCGCCACATGCAGATGATCGCGCTCGGCGGAGTGATCGGCGCGGGACTCTTCGTCGGCAGCGGCGTCGTCATCGGCGCGGCGGGACCCGCGGCGGTCATTTCCTTCGCGCTCACCGGCACCCTCGTCGTGCTGGTGATGCGCATGCTCGGGGAGATGGCGGTCGCCTACCCCGCGGTCGGCGGCTTCTACGAATACAACCGCCTGGCGCTCGGGGAGCTCGCGGGATTTCTCACCGGCTGGATGTACTGGTACTTCTGGGTGATCGTCGTCGCGCTCGAGGCGGTGGCGGGAGCGAGAATCCTCGGCACCTGGTGGCCGCAGCCTGCGCCCTGGGAGTTCACGCTCGCCCTCATGGCGGTGTTCACCACCGTCAACCTGCTGTCGGTGCGCTCCTATGGCGAGGCGGAGTTCTGGTTCGCCTCGATCAAGGTGGCCGCGATCGTCGTGTTTCTGGTCGCCGGCGCGCTGTTCGTCCTCGGCGGCTGGCCCGGCGCGCAGGCGGGGCTGCCGCACCTGACGGCCGAAGGCGGCTTCATGCCGAACGGCATCGTGCCGGTGCTCACGGGCGCCGTGGCCGCCACGGGCTTCTACTTCGGCGCCGAGATCGTCACCATCGCCGCCGCCGAGTCCGCCGAGCCCGAGAAGGCGATCGCGGAGACCACCCAGTCGGTGATCTGGCGGGTGCTGGTTTTCTACATCGGCTCGATCTTCCTGGTCGTCGCGCTCGTGCCCTGGAACGACACGCTGCGCATGTCGCGTCCCTACGTGAGCGTCATGGAGGTGCTGCGCATCCCGGCCGCCGCCACCGTGATGAGCCTCGTCATCCTGACCGCGGTGCTCTCGGCGCTGAACTCGGGACTCTTCGCCTCCTCGCGCATGCTGATGGCGCTCGCCGGGCGCGGCGATGCGCCGTCGGCCGCGGCGCGGCTCGACCGGCGCGGCGTGCCGGTGGCCGCCATTCTCGCGAGCACCGCCTTCGGCTACCTGACCGTGGCGATGAGCTACCTCTCGCCCGACCGGATCTTCGCCTTCCTCGTCAACTCCTACGGCACGGTGGCGATCTTCGTGTACCTGCTGATCGCCGTGGCGGAGCTGCGCCTGCGGCGCCGTCTCGAGCGCGGGGCGCCCGAGCGGCTGCGCGTGCGCATGTGGGGCTACCCCTGGCTCACGCGGGTTGCGATCGCCGCCATGCTGGCGATCCTCGCCGCCATGGCGGTGATCCCCGAGCAGCGCGTGGCGCTCGCATTCGGCCTGGTGAGCGCCGCGATCCTCGCCGGCGCCTGGCTTGTGCGCTGGTTTACGCGGCGCGAGGTGCGCGCCTGATGCTGCTCCTGGTCTTCAACGCCGGAAGCTCCTCGCTCAAGTTCGATCTGCTCGACTGGTCCGAGGGCGGAGCCGTGCGCCGCCTCGAGGCCGGAGCTTTCGTCGACAAAGCCGACGGCTCGGGAAGCTTTGCCCTCGAGACCGCCTCACCCGCACCGCCGCTTCCCACCCCCATCCGCTCGCTCGCGGCGGCGGCGGAGTTCGTGCTCGCGTGGCTCGCGGATGAGAGCGCGCACGGCCGCAAGCTCGGGGAGGTCGCCGCGACCGTGCATCGGGTGGTTCACGGCGGCGAGCTCTTCCGCGCGACCGCACGGCTCGGCGCCGCCGAGCTCGCCGCGCTCGCCACGCTCGACGAGCTCGCGCCGCTGCACAACCCGCCGGCGCTCGCGGTGATCGCCGCGGTACGCGCGCGGCTCGGCGACCGCCTGCCGCTCATCGGCGTATTCGACACGGCCTACTACGCCGCCCTGCCCGAGGCCGCCTGGCGCTACGCCATACCGGCGCGCTGGTACCGGGAATTCGGTGTGCGGCGCTACGGGTTCCACGGAACCGCGCACCGCAACCTGTGCGCCGCGGCGCGCGCGCGCGTGCTCCCGGGCAAGCCGACCGGCCGGGTCGTGAGCCTGCAGCTCGGGCGCGGCTGCTCCGTGACCGCGACGCTCGAGGATCGGCCGATCGCCACCAGCATGGGCTTCACGCCCCTCGAGGGGCTCGTCATGGGAACACGCTCCGGAGACTTCGATCCCGGCGCCCTGCTCCATGTCATGGAGCGCGCGGGGCTGTCGCCCGCCGAGATGCGCACGGCGCTCAACAACGAGAGCGGGCTCAAGGGCCTCTCCGGCCGCAGCGCCGACATGCAGGAGCTGCTGCGCCTCGAGCGCGAAGGCGATGCGGGTGCGCTGCTCGCGATCGAGATATTCTGTCGCCGAGCGCGGCATTACCTGGGGGCCTTCGTGTGCGAGCTCGGCGGAGTCGACGTCATCGCCTTCGGCGGCGGTATCGGCGAGCACAGCGCGGAAATCCGCCGCCGCATCGTGCACGGCCTCGAGTGGGCCGGCATCAGCATCGACGAGGAAGCGAACCGCGCTCCCGACGCGGGCAGCATCGGCGCGGCGGACAGCTGGTCCGCGGTCGAGGTGATCCGCGTCGACGAGGCGAGCGTACTGGCCGAGGAAGCCGCGGCGCTGCTGAAGCGCGCCGCCTGAGGAACATCCGATGAGCAGCGAACCCTATCTCCTGACACCCGGTCCTCTGACGATTTCCACGCGCACCAAGCAGGCCATGCTGCGCGACTGGGGCTCCTGGGACGTCGACTTCAACAGCATCACGGGCCGCATCCGCGAGCGGCTGCTCGGGATCGCGCACGCCGGCGGCACGCACGAGTGCGTCCCGATGCAGGGCAGCGGCACCTTCGCGGTCGAGGCCGCGGTCGGCACGCTGGTGCCGCGCACCGGGCACGTGCTCATCCCGCAGAACGGCGCCTACTGCCAGCGCATCGCGCGCATAGCCAGGTACCTCGGCCGCAAGGCCACCACCATCGACTATGCCGAGAACGCGCGCGTCGAGCCTGCCGACGTCGAGCGCGCGCTCGGCAAGGACCCCTCGATCACGCACGTGGCGCTGGTGCATTGCGAGACCAGCGCCGGGATCCTCAACCCCCTCCATGACGTCGCCGAGGTGGTGGCGCGGCACGACAAACGCCTGATCGTCGATGCGATGAGCTCCTTCGGCGCGCTCGAGATCGACGCGCGCCGAACGCCCTTCGACGCGGTGATCGCCTCCTCGGGGAAGTGTCTCGAGGGACCGCCGGGCATGGGCTTCGTCATCGTGCGGCGCGCGGCCCTCGAGCGCAGCGAGGGCAACTGCCACTCGCTGTCGATGGACCTCTACGACCAATGGGTGTACATGCAGAAGACCACCCAGTGGCGCTTCACGCCGCCGACCCACATCGTGGCGGCGCTCGACGCGGCGATCGCCCAGTACCTCGAGGAAGGCGGGCTGGCCGCGCGCGGCGCACGTTACGCGCGCAACTGCCGCACGCTGATCGATGGGCTGGCGGCGCTCGGCCTGAAGAGCTTTCTGCCGCCGGCCATCCAGGCGCCGATTATCGTCACCTTCCACGCGCCCGGGGACCCGCGCTACACGTTCAAGAGCTTCTACGACGCCGTCAAGGCGCACGGCTACATCCTGTATCCGGGCAAGCTCACGACGCTCGAGACCTTCCGCGTCGGCTGCATGGGCCAGCTCGGCGAGCGCGGCATCGGGGGCGCGGTGGAAGCCGTGGGCAAGGTACTGGCAGAAATGCGCGCCGCCGCCTGAGGCACCCATGAGCTCCATCGAAGTCAACAAGCGGACCTATCGCCTCCCCGAGCGCCCGTCGGTGGTCGTGTGCGTGGACGGCTGGGACCCGGAGTACGTCGCCCAGGCGGTCGCCCGGGGAGAGACGCCGTGGCTGAAGCGCACTCTCGCACGGGGAGCCTCCGTCGTCGCCGATTGCGTCATCCCGAGCTTCACCAACCCCAACAACCTCTCGATCGTCACGGGGGTGCCGCCGGCGGTGCACGGGATCTGCGGGAACTTTCTCTTCGACCCCGAGAGCGGCACCGAAGTCATGATGAATGATCCCAAGTGGCTGCGCGCGCCGACGATCCTCGCGGCGCTCGCCGACGCGGGGCGCAAGGTGGCGGTGGTGACCGCCAAGGACAAGCTGCGGCGCCTCCTCGGCCACAAGATGCGCGGCGTGTGCTTCTCCGCCGAGAAGGCCGACGAGGTCACGATGGCCGAGCACGGCATCGAAGGCGCGCTCAGGCTGGTCGGCCTGCCGCTGCCTGGCGTCTACAGCGCGGCGCTGTCCGAGTTCGTATTCGCCGCCGGAGTGCGTCTCATGGAGACGCAGCGTCCGGACCTCATGTATCTCTCGACCACCGACTACGTGCAGCACAAGCACGCGCCGGGATCGGCCGAAGCGAATGCCTTCGATCACATGATGGACCGCTACTTCGAGCAGCTCGAGCGCTTGGGTGCCGCCATCGTGCTCACCGCCGATCACGGCATGAGCGCCAAGACCCGGCTCGATGCGAGCCCGAACGTCATCTATCTTCAGGACCTCCTCGATGGCTGGCTGGGCGCCGGGAGCACGCGCGTGATCCTGCCGATCACCGACCCCTACGTGGTGCATCACGGCGCGCTCGGCTCCTATGCGACGGTCTACGTGTCGGAGCGCGCCGGGACGGAAGCGCTCGCGGCACGGATCGCGGCGCTGCGCGGCATCGAGCTGGTGCTGACGCGCACCGAAGCCGCGCGCCGCTTCGAGCTGCCCCCCGACCGGATCGGCGATTTGGTGGTGCTCTCGGTGCCGGCGGTGGTCATCGGCTCAGCCGCGGCCAGGCACGACCTCTCGGGGCTCGATGCGCCGCTGCGCTCGCACGGCGGTCTGTCGGAGCAGCCGGTGCCGCTCGTCATGAACCGGCCGTTTCCGGGCCTGGACACCAACCGGCGCTGGCGCAACTTCGATGCCTTCGACTGGGTGCTGAACCATGCCCGCTAGGCGCGAGACGCTGCGCATCGCCGGCGCGCGCGTCGCCACCGAACGCGCCGCCGAGGTGGTCAACCCCTACACCCGTGAAGCCGTAGGCACCGTGGCCCAGGCCTCGGTCGCCGACGTGCGCCGGGCGATCGCGGCGGGCAAGGCGTTCCGCCCGAGGCTCACGCGCTACGAGCGCTACCGGATCTGCTACCAGACCGCCGACGCGCTGCGCGCGCGCACCGGGGAGATCGCCGATCTCATCACCGCCGAGAGCGGCCTGTGCAGGAAGGATTCGGTCTACGAGGTGGGCCGCGCCTGCGACGTGTTCGTATTCGCCGGCAACGCGGCATTGCAGGACGACGGACAGGTTTTCTCCTGCGACCTCACCGCCCATGGCAGGAAGCGCAAGGTCTACACCCTGCGCGAGCCCCTCCTCGGCGTGATCGCCGCTATCACGCCCTTCAATCATCCGCTCAACCAGGTCGCGCACAAGGTCGCCCCGAGCATTGCCAGCAACAACCGCATGGTGCTCAAACCCTCGGAGAAGACGCCACTCAGCGCGCTGCTGTTGGCCGATATCCTCTACGAGGCGGGACTGCCGCCCGAGATGTTCAGCGTGCTCACCGGGGATCCGAAGGAGATCGCCGACGAGCTGCTGACGCACCCCGACGTCGACCTCATCACCTTCACCGGCGGCGTGCCGGTCGGCAAGTACATCGCCGCCAAGGCCGTCTACAAGCGCCAGGTGCTCGAGCTCGGCGGCAACGATCCCATCATCGTCATGGAGGACGCCGACGTCGAGGAGGCGGCGACGCTCGCCGCCGCCGGCTCCTACAAGAACTCGGGCCAGCGCTGCACGGCCATCAAGCGCATGCTGGTACAGGAGTCGGTCGCGGCGCGCTTCACCGAGCTGCTGGTCGAGAAGACGCGCGCGCTCCGCTACGGCGACCCCATGAATCCCGACACCGACATGGGCACGGTGATCGACGAGGCGGCGGCGCGCTCCTTCGAAGAGCGGGTGAACGATGCGGTGGCGCGCGGGGCACGGCTCCTGTGCGGCAACCTCCGCGACGGCGCGCTCTACTCCCCGACGGTCATCGACCGCGTCGACCCCGAGATGACGGTGGTCAGGCAGGAGACCTTCGGGCCGGTGTCCCCCGTCATGACCTTCCGCACCATCGAGGACGCGATCCGCATCTCGAACTCGACCGCCTTCGGGCTCTCCTCGGCGGTTTGCACCAACCGCCTCGACTACATCACCCGCTTCGTGCAGGAGCTCAACGTCGGCAGCGTCAACGTGCGCGAGGTGCCGGGCTATCGCCTCGAGCTCACCCCCTTCGGCGGTATCAAGGACTCCGGCCTCGGCTACAAGGAGGGAGTGCAGGAAGCGATCCGCAGCTTCACCAACACGAAGACCTACTCCCTCCCGTGGCTACCCTGACGGCGTCCACCGCGGAGGCTGCGGCGGCGCCCGGCACGCGTGCGCTGCGCCTGGCGCAGACCCGCACGGTGCTGCTGCTCTTTTTCGGCTACGCCTCCTGCTACTTCTGCCGCTCGAACCTCTCGGTGGCGACTCCGCTCCTCATCGACGAGCTCGGCCGCCACGGCATGAGCCACGGCGACGCCATCGTCGCCATCGGCTCGCTCGCCTCCTTCGGCGTGTTCGCGTATGCGATGGGCAAGTGGTTCCTCACCAGCCTCGGCGATTACTGGGGCGGCAAGCGCAATCTCCTCATCGCTACCGGCGGCGCGACCGTCTTCACCCTGCTGTTCGCCTCGAGCGGGGCGCTCCCCATGTTCACGCTCGCCTGGACCGGCAACCGCCTGTCGCAGTCGATCGGCTGGTCGGCGCTCGTCAAGGTGTCCTCCAAGTGGTTTCACTACTCGCGCTACGGCACGGTGATCGCCGTCCTCACCTGCAGCTACCTGCTCGGCGATGCGGGTGCGCGGCAGAGCATGAGCCTGCTGCTCGAGCGCGGCGTCGGGTGGCGCGGACTGTTCCTGTTCGGCGCGGCGGTGGCCGGCGCGATGTACCTCGCCAATCTCTTTCTGCTGCGTGAGTCGTGCACCGACGAGGGCCACCCGGAAGCCGTCGCCAACCCCCGCAACGTGTTCGCCGGCGGACACGAGCGCCCGAAGAGCTATCTCACGCTGGTGCTGCCGCTGCTCAGGAGCCGCGCGTTTCTCGTGGTGTGCCTCCTCGGGTTCGCGACCACCATGGTGCGCGAGACCTTCAATACCTGGACGCCGGTCTACTTCCGCGACTTCCTCGGCTACAGCGTGAGTCACGCGGCCGCGGCCTCGGCGATCTTCCCGGCCACCGGCGCCGTGTCGGTGCTGCTCGCCGGCTGGGCGAGTGACCGGCTCGGCCACCATTGCCGCGCGCTGCTGCTGCTCGGCGGGCTCGCGGCCGCCGCCGCGGCGCTCCTCGTCCTGACGACGCTCAAGTCCGGCGCCGCCGGGTCCTTGCTGCCGGCCGGCATGATCGCGCTGGTCGCCTTCTGCCTGATGGGACCCTACGCTTTTCTGCCGGGCGCCTTCGCGCTCGACTTCGGCGGCAAGCACGCCGGGGCGGTCGCCTCGGGCCTCGTCGACGGCACGGGATACCTGGGCGGCGTGCTGGCCGGCTATGCGATGGGAAAGCTCGCGGTGGCCTTCGGCTGGGGCGGCGTGTTCACCGCTCTCGCGAGCGTCGCGGCGCTCGCCGCGCTCGGCGCCGCTTATCTGTACGTACTCATCGTCCGGCCCGCGCCCGGCGCGGCATCCACGGCATCGGCGGGACTATGAAGATCGCGAGCCTCGAGACCTTCAGCAACCGGTTCGTGTGCTTCGTGCGCGTCACGAGCGACTCGGGAGCGGCCGGCTGGGGGCAGACCTCGACCTATAACGCCGATATCACCGCGGCCATCTTCCATCGGCAGGTGGCTCCCTGGGTGCTCGGCCAGGATGCCTTGGCGATCGACGCGCTGGTCGAGCGTGTCGAGGAGCGCGAGCACAAGTTTCCGGGCAGCTACCGCTGCCGCGCGCTCGCCGGCCTCGACACCGCGCTGTGGGACCTGCGCGGCAGGCTCGAGGGGAAGCCGGTCGTCGAGCTTCTCGGGGGCAAGCCGAAGCGGCTGCGCGCCTACGCCTCCTCGATGAAGCGCGACATCACCCCGGAACAGGAAGCCGCCCGGTTCCTCAAGCTCCGCGACAGTCACGGCTTCGATGCCTTCAAGTGGCGGGTCGGAGCCGAGTGCGGCCGCGACGTCGACGAGTGGCCGGGACGCACGGAAGCCATCGTGCCCCTGGTCGCGCGCGCGCTCGGCGCCGGGGTGGCGAAGCTGGTCGATGCCAACAGCGGCTTCTCGCCGGCGCGTGCGATCGAGGTCGGCAGGCTCCTCGAGGCCGAGGGCGTCGGCCACTACGAGGAGCCCTGCCCTTACTGGAAGCTCGAGGAGACCAGGCGCGTGGCGGACGCGCTCGCGGTCGACGTCGCCGGCGGCGAGCAGGACTGGGACCTCGCCACCTGGGCGCGGATGATCGAGATGCGCGCCGTCGACATCGTGCAGCCCGACGTCATGTACATGGGCGGAATCGCGCGTACGCTCGAGGTGGCGCGCATGGCGGCCGCCGCCGGTATGCCGTGCACGCCGCACAGCGCCAACCGCTCGCTCGTCACCCTGTGCACGATGCACCTGCTCGGGGCCATCCCGAACGCGGGCAAATACCTCGAGCTCTCGATCGAGGGCGCCGACTACTACCCATGGGAGGCGGGGCTGTTCCTCGAGGACCCCTACCGCGTCGAAGATGGCCAGGTCACCATCCCCTCGGAGCCGGGCTGGGGCGTCGAAATCAATCCCGATTGGCTCGAGGCGGCAGCCCATCAACGCAGCGCTTAGGAGCGAGGATTCATGCAGCCAGAAGAGGTACGCACCGCCACCCACGCCCGCGCCATCGTCGAGGAGCGCGGCCTGACGCACGTCAAGGTCGGCGTGTTCGACAACGACGGGGTCCTGCGCGGCAAGTTCATCGACCGCGCGAAGTTCTTCGCCGCGCTCGAGAAAGGCTTCGGCTTCTGCGACGTCGTGCTCGGCTGGGACTCGAACGATCAGCAGTACGACAACGTCGCCTTCACGGGCTGGCACACGGCCTTTCCCGACGCTCCGGTGCGGCTGCTGCCCGAGACCTGCCGCGCACTGCCGCTCGAGGGCAATATGCTGCTGTTCCTCGGCGAGTTCGCCGGCAAGGCCGAGGAGGTGTGCCCGCGCGCGACGCTGCGCCGGGTGCTCGCGCGCGCCGCGTCCATGGGTTACGGGACGGCGAGCGCCGCCGCGGAGTACGAGTTCTTCGTCTTCAGCGAGACGCCGGCGAGCGTGCGCGAGAAGCATTACCGCAATCTCACCAACCTGACACCCGGCTACTTCGGCTACTCGCTGCTGCGCAGCGGCGTGCACGCCGAGCTCTACCAGGCGCTCCTCAGGCTCGCCGACGACATGCGCATGCCGATCGAGGGCCTGCACACCGAGACCGGACCGGGCGTCATGGAGGCGGCGCTGCACCATACCGAGGCGCTGGAAGCCGCCGACCGCGCCGCGCTCTTCAAGACCTTCGCGAAGGTGCTGTGCCAGCGCCGCGGCCTCATGGCCACCTTCATGGCGAAGTGGTCGCAGCAGCTCCCGGGCCAGAGCGGGCACCTGCACGTGTCGCTCGCCCGCAAGGACGGCAGCCCGGCCTTCTACGACGAGCGCAAGCCCCACACCATGTCGGACGAGATGCGCTGGTTCGTCGGCGGGCAGCAGGCGCTGATGCCGGAGCTCCTCGCCATGGTGGCCTCGACCGTCAACAGCTACTCGCGCCTCGTGCCGGGCTACTGGGCGCCGACGTCCGCGACCTGGGGCGTGGAGAACCGCACCTGCGCGCTGCGCGTGATTCAGGGCGGGCCCGGGAGCCAGCGGGTCGAGTACCGCATCGCGGCCGCGGACATCAATCCCTACCTCGCCCTCGCGGTCGCCATCGGCTCGGGGCTGTGGGGCATCGAGCAACGCATCGAGCCCGACGAGCCGATCACGGGCAACGCCTATGACGGCAAGCACCCCGCCGGGCGCTCGCTCCCGCGCACCCTCACGGAGGCCGCCGAGCGCCTCGCGGGCTCGAAGGCCGCGCACGAGCTCTTCGGCAAGCCGTTCGTCGAGCACTACGCGGCGAGCCGCGAGTGGGAGGAGCGCGAGTTCCGCCGCGCGGTGACCGACTGGGAGCTGGCGCGCTATTTCGAGATCATCTGATGGCGACGCTCAGAACCATCTCCCCCGTCGACGGCCGCGTTTACGCGGAGCGCAGTCCCGCGAGCGCCGCCGAGATCGACGCGACGCTGGCCCGCGCCGGCCAGGCGCAGCGCGAGTGGCGCGGCGTCCCGATAGCCGCGCGCGCAGGCGTCATGGAGCGCTTCTGCGCCGAGTTCGAGCGCCGCGGTGCGGACATCGCCACCGGCCTGTGCTGGCAGATGGGGCGCCCGGTCCGCTTCGCGCCGAGCGAGGTACGCGGCACGCTCGAGCGCGCGCGCTACATGATCTCCATCGCCGCCACGGCGCTCGCGGATGTCGACCCGGGTCCGAAGCCCGCCTTCCGCCGCTTCATTCGCCGCGAGCCGCTCGGTGTCGTGTTCACCGTGGCGGCGTGGAATTATCCCTACCTCATCGCCGTCAACAGCGTGGTGCCGGCCCTCATGGCCGGCAACGCGGTGGTCCTCAAGCACTCGGCGCAGACGCCGCTCGCCGCCGAAGCCTTCGCAGAGTGCTTCGCCGCGGCGGGCCTGCCGCCCGGACTCTTTCAGGTACTGCATCTCTCGCACGAGGACGCCGGGCGGGTGATCGGCGACCCGCGCATCGGCTTCGTGGCGTTCACGGGATCCGTGGCGGGCGGGCGCGCGGTGCAACGCGCGGCGGCCGAGCGCTTCGTCGGCGTCGGCCTCGAGCTCGGCGGCTGCGACCCGGTATATGTGCGGCACGACGCGGACTTGAAGCACGCGATCGAGAACATCGTCGACGGCGCGTATTTCAACTCCGGCCAGTCGTGCTGCGGGCTGCAGCGCATCTACGTCCATGAGAGCGTCTACGAGCCCTTCACACGCGGCTGCATCGAGCTCATCGGCCAGTACCGGCTCGGCGACCCGCTCGATCCGCTGACGACCCTCGGGCCGGTGGTGCGCACCGCCGCGGCGGATAGCGTGCGCGCGCAGATACGCGCCTCGGTCGAGGCGGGCGCCCGGCCCGCGATCGAGGAGCGGGCGTTCGCGGCCAGCAAGGCCGGCACGCCCTATCTCGCGCCGCAGCTGCTGCTCGATGCGCCGGCCGCCTCCGCGGTCATGCGCGAGGAGATCTTCGGCCCGGTGGCCGGCGTCGCCAGGGTGCGCTCGGACGGCGAGGCCGTCGCGCTCATGAACGACAGCGCCTTCGGCCTCACGGCGGCGGTGTGGACGCGCGATGTCGAAGCCGCCGAGCGGCTCGGTGCGGAAGTTCAGACCGGCACCTTCTTCATGAACCGCTGCGATTACCTCGATCCCGCGCTCGCCTGGGTGGGGGTGAAGGATTCGGGGCGCGGTTGTACGCTTTCGGTGGTCGGGTACGAGCACCTGACACGGCCCAAGTCCTTTCATCTGCGGGTGACGACGTGAGCGCGATTCTCAAAGCCAACTGGAACTATCCGACGAGCGTTTGGGCCGGCCCCGGCCGCATCGCCGAGCTGCCGGCGGCGTGCACCGCCCTCGGCATCAAGCGGCCGCTGCTGGTCACCGACGAGGGGCTGCACGATGCGCCGATGGTGCGGCGGGCGCGCGGGCTCGTGCCGGGCTGCGGACTCTTTGCGCGCGTGCGCGGCAACCCGGTGGCCGCGAACATCGACGCGGGGCTCGCGGCCTATCGCGCCGGATCGCACGACGGCGTGATCGCCTTCGGCGGCGGCTCGGCGCTCGATGCCGGCAAGGTCATCGCCTTCATGTCGGGCCAGACGCGCCCGCTGTGGGATTTCGAGGACGTCGGCGACTGGTGGAGGCGCGCAGATACCGCCGGGATAGCGCCGGTGGTCGCCGTGCCGACGACTGCCGGGACGGGCTCGGAGGTCGGGCGTGCCGGAGTGGTCGTCAACGAGGAGACGCACCAGAAGAAGATCATCTTCCATCCGCAGATGATGCCGCGCGTCGTGATCAGCGACCCGGAGCTCACGGTGGGCCTGCCGCCGGCGATCACCGCCGCCACGGGCATGGACGCCTTCGTGCACTGCTTCGAGGCCTTCTGCGCCCCGGGATTTCATCCGCTCGCCGACGGCATTGCGCTCGAGGGCATGCGGCTCATCCAGACGTACCTGCCGCGCGCCTGCGAGCACGGCGCGGACCTCGAGGCGCGCTCGCGCATGCTGGCGGCGGCCAGCATGGGCGCGACCGCGTTCCAGAAGGGCCTGGGCGGCGTGCACGCCATCGCCCATCCGGTCGGCGCGCATTACAACACGCACCACGGGCTCACCAACGCGGTGCTGCTGCCGTACGTCATGACCTACAACCGCCCGGCGATCGAGGGGGAAGTCGCGGTCATCGCGCGGCTGCTGGATCTCAAGGGCGAGCCGTTCGGCGCGTTCTTCGACTGGGTGCTCGGCTTCCGGCGGCGGCTCAGGATTCCCCCGACCCTCGCCGACATCGGCGTGCCGGCGGGGGACGCCGACACGATCGGCCGCGAAGCCGCGCTCGACCCCTCGGCATCGGGCAACCCGCGGCCCGCGGACGCCGCCGCCTACGCGCGCATCTTCCGCGCGGCGGTCGAAGGGGACCTGAGTCTCGGGGCCTAGATCCGGCCGAGCTCGGCGACCGCCTCTCTCCAGAGCGTCTCGTTCGCGGCCGCCACCACGCGGCCGTTGCTCGCGGTGGTAAGCGGCGCGCCCCGCCAATCGCTGATCCTGCCGCCGGCGCCCTCGACGACCGGAACGACCGCCATGAAGTCGTGGGGCTTCAACTGCACCTCGATCACGAGCTCGCACGAGCCTGAGGCGAGCATGCCGTAGAGATAGCAGTCCCCGCCGTAGCGGCGGAGCGCCGCGCGTGCGCCGAGCGCCTCGAAGCGCGGCCGCTCCTCGCTGTCGAAGGTCTCGGCCGTAGTCGTGTACACGACGGCATCGCCGAGCGCGCGGCGGGCGCTGGTACGCGCCTCGCGCCCGTTGAAGAGCGTCGGCCGCCCCTCGCACCCCACCCAGCGTTCCGCCAGCGCCGGCGCCTCGACCACGCCGAGCACCGGCCGCTCGCCCTGCAGGAGGGCGATCAACGACCCGAAGAGCGGGAAGCCCGTGATGAAGCTCTTGGTGCCGTCGATCGGGTCGAGCACCCAGGTGAACTCGCCGCTCCCCTCGGCGGCAAACTCCTCGCCGCGGATCGCATGCCGGGGGAACGCGGCGCGGATCATGCGGCGCATCTCGCTCTCGATCTCCTTGTCGGCGACCGTGACCGGGCTGCCGTCGCTCTTGCGGGTCACGGCGAGCGGCGTGCGGAAATGGCGCACGGCGATGCGGCGCGCAACGTCGGCGAGCTGCTCTGCGAGCGCGAGCGCGGCGGCGCAGTCCGGATGGCTCGCGAAGCTCATGATCGAAGCGCGGCGGCGCGCCGCTGCGCGTAGGGCAGCACCTGCTGCTCGAGCCAGTTGCGCAGCTCCGCGAGCTTCACCGACTCGTCCTGCACGGCGGGCCCGAGCCCATGCTTCCACGCGAGCCGCCGGTCGCGCGGGTTGCGCATGAGAGCGCGCAGGTCGGCGACGAAGCTCCCGAGCTCGGCGCGGTCGGCGAACAGGCCGTCCTCGACGAGCCTCTCGCCGTAACGCACGGCACAGGCGGCGATCTCATCGAAGGTGTATTCAGGGTGATACTGCACGCCCCAGAAGACACCGGCTCCGTGCCGCAGCTCGAGCGCCTGCAGGCCCATCTCGTTGCTCGCCAGCGGCACCGCACCGGCGGGGAGCCCGGCGATGTCGTCGCGGTGCACGGTGATGGCTTCGAAGACCGCGGGCTTGCCGGCAAACATCGGGTGACGGCGTCCCGCGTCGTTGAGCTCGATCCGGCGGCCGAAACCAAACTCCCGCCCGCGCGGATTGGGGCGCACCTGCCCGCCCGCCGCGGTCACTGCCACCTGCATGCCCCAGCAGCTGCCGAAGAACGGCACGCCTGCGGCGAAGGTGGCGCGCGCCAGCTCGATCTGCCGCTCGATGTGCGCGCCGCCGTCGTAGACGTTGAGCGCCGAGCCCGTGATCGCCACGCCGTCGTAGCCGCCGAGACCCGCTGCCTGCGGGAAGCGCACCGCGCCGTCCGCGGGGCGCACGATGTCGCAGCGGACCGCCGCGAGGCTCTCGAGGGCGCGCGCGTAGGCCTCCCCGGTCGGCGAACCGCCGGCGGCGACCTGCTGCTCGCGCACGCTCAGGCGGTTGCCGTCGACGACAAGGACGCTCGGCCGGCTCATCTTCATGCGCCCGGCGGCAGGAGCGGCGGAACCTCGAGGCCCCGGCTCTCGAGCAGCTCCCGCAGTACGTCGGGCCGGTCGCTGGTCATGCCGTCGACCCCGAGCTCGAGCAGCCGCTCCATGTCGCTCGTCGCATTGACGGTCCAGGGAACGACGCGCAGCCCGAGCTCATGCGCCTCCGCGATGCGCGCCGCGTTGAGATCCTGATAGTCCGGGCCCCAGGTGCCGGCACCGCTCGCTTTGACGAGGCGCACGACCGAGTTGCCGAAGCGCGCCGGATCGAGGCCGCCGAGCCAGGGCGAGGGCTGCGGCGCACCGATGCACACCGTGTCGCCGCCGTTCTGCTGCTCGGTGAGCGCGACGGTCGCGGCCTGCGGCATGAGGCGCTGCACGGCGGTCAGCACGCGCCAGTCGAAGGCCATGATGCTCACCATGGCGAGCGTGCCGGTCGCTTCCACATCCTGCCTGAGCCCTGCTGCGAAGACATCGGGTGCGGCCGTGAGCTCGGGCTGCCCGGGGAAGGTCTTGACCTCGATCGCGACCCGCACCCGCCCCTGCCCGCGCGTGCGCGCGAGCGCGAGCACGTCGGCGAGCCGCGGGATGCGCTCGCCGTCGACCGGCTCCTGCTCGGGGAAGCGCGCGGCGTAGGCGCTCCCCGGCTTCAGCCGCCCGACGTCGTAGGACATGAGCTCCTCGAACGTAAGGCCGAAGATGCGCGGACCGGTTTTCGCAAGGAAGCGCCCGTCGGCACCGCGCGTCAGGTCGGGATTCAGCTCCGGGTCGTGAGTGACCACCAGCACGCCGTCCCGCGTGACCCCGCAATCGAGCTCGAGCGTGCTCACGCCGAGCCCGAGCGCGCCCGCGAATGCCGCGAGCGTATTCTCCGGCCACAACCCCCGCGCGCCGCGGTGGCCCTGTACTTCAAGCACGGCGGCGGCTCCCGGGAGCGGCGGTCACACGACAAGCGGTGGGGGCGATGTTATATTTCCAGCGGTTCGAGCCCGATCAGACTATCTCGCCAAAAACTTGCCTGTCAACGCGATGAACTCCGATCGTGCGTGGCGCGCGCTGAGCGCATTTGTCATTCTCGCGGCCGGCGCCGCGCACCCTGCCGCTGCCGACGACTCCAGGGTGCTGCGCATCATCACCTGGGCGAGCTACGTGCCCTCCGGGGTCATCGCGCAGTTCAGGAAAGAGACCGGCATCGACGTGCAGGTCACGCTCTCGAACAACGAGGAGATGATCTCCAAGCTCCGCGCCACGGGCGGCGCGGGCTTCGACCTCGCGCAGCCCTCGCAGGACCGGATCTTCGGCGCACAGCAGGAGTTCCGCATCTACAAGCCTCTCGACACGGGCAAGGTCAAGCTGGATGAGTTCGTGCCGGAGCTGCTCGATGCGGTGAGAAGGAACGCCACGGTCGACGGCAAGCTCTACGGCCTCCCCTACGTCTGGGGCACCGAGGGGCTCATCTACAATTCCACACGCACGAAGATCGCCGACTACACGGATCTGTGCAGGCCGGAGCTCAAGGGCCGGACCGCGGTGCGCCTGAAGCGCCCGACGCTCATGGCGTTCGCGCTCGCCTCCGGCCACGACCCCTTCGCGCTGTACCACGACACCAGGGCCTACACCGCCCTCATGCAGCAGGTGGGCAGGACGCTCGCCGCCTGCAAGGCGAATTTCCGCTTCTTCTACGACAACAAGGACCAGCTCCTGAACGGCGTACGCTCCGGGGAGATCTGGGCGGCGATGATGTGGGACTCGGGCGGCTGGCTCCTCAACCGCGAGAATCCCGCCATCAAGTTCATCAATCCACGCTCGGGCGCGATCGCCTGGATGGACACCTTTGCGCTCCCCGCCCGCGGCCGCAACGAGGCCGGTGCCTACGCCTGGATCAACTTCGTGATGCGGCCCGAGGTTGCCGCCGAGGTCGCGAAATCGATCGGCAATTTCACCGCCTCCAGGGGGGCCGATCGGCTCATGGATCCCCGGGTTCGCGCCCAGTTCGCCGAGACATTCCCGGACGGCCTGAAGAACATCAAGTGGTATCCGGCGATTCCACCGGGCCTCGAGGAGATCGAGGGCGAGGTGCTCGATCGAGTCAAGGCGGCCGATTGAGCGCCGGACTTCCGCCCGGCGCGGCACCCGATCTCGAGGTCAGCGCGCTCACCAAGCGCTTCGCCACGCACGTGGCGGTGAACGCGGTGTCCTTCAGCGTCGCGCGCGGCAGCTTCTTCTCGATCCTCGGGCCCTCCGGCTGCGGCAAGACCACGCTGCTGCGCATGATCGCCGGCTTCATCCAGCCCGACGGCGGCGCCATCGCCATCGGCGGCCGCGACATGGCGCGCGTTCCGCCCAACAGGCGCCCGGTCAACATGGTGTTCCAGCACCTGGCGCTGTTTCCGATGATGTCGGTGGGCGAGAACGTGGCCTTCGGGCTCGCGCGGCGCGGCGTCGCCCGCGCCGAGCGCATCAGGCGCGCCGAGGCGATGCTCGAGCGCGTGGGACTCGCGGGCGCTGCACCGAAGCGCACCGACGAGCTCTCCGGCGGGCAGCGGCAGCGCGTCGCGATCGCGCGCAGCATGGTGCTCGAGCCGACGCTGCTGCTGCTGGATGAGCCGCTCGGGGCGCTCGACCTGAAGCTCCGCGAGCACATGAAGGTCGAGCTCAAGCAGCTGCAGAGCGCATTCGGCACCACGTTCGTCTACATCACCCACGATCAGTCCGAGGCGCTCGTGCTCTCGGACCGGGTGGGTGTCATGAGCCACGGCCGCTTCGAGCAGCTCGGCACTCCCCAGGAGCTCTACTACTCCCCCGCCACCTCGTTCGTCGCCGGCTTCGTCGGCGCCAACAACCGCCTGACCGGCACCGTGCTCAGCCAGGACGGCGCCCTGGTCGAGCTGGACGCCGGCGGGGGCCTGCATCTGCGCGCGCGCGGCAGCGGAACGCTGGCGCGCGGCGCCGCCGCCGATGCCTACATCCGCCCCGAGGCCATCACGCTCGCCCGCACGCCCGGCGAGCTGCCGCCGGGGCAGAGCGCCCTGAGCGGCGAGGTCACCGACATGCTCTTCGACGGCGCGAACTCCACGGTGCTGTTGCGCGAGGCGCAAAGCCGCCGGGAGCTGCGCATCGCGCTGCCGCAGACCGGCGCCTTCGCGGACCTGAGACCCGGGGCGCGCATCTGCTTCGGCTTCGATCCCGAGCGGGCGATCTGCTTTCCAGGGCAGCCATGAGCGGCGCGGTTGCAGGAGCGCTCTGGCACCGGAGGCTCCTCCTGGCGCTGCTGCTGGCGCCGGCGCTCCTGTGGCTCCTGACGCTCATCATCCTGCCGCACCTCGATCTGGCGGTGCTGTCGTTCCGCGAGCGCGTCGCGCCGCGCGAGTACGTCGCGAGTCTCGCCCAGTACCGCAGCTTCTTCGGCGAGCCGCTCTACTGGCACGTGTTCGTGCGCACCGCGCTGCTCTCGGCGCTCGCCACCGTGCTGACTCTCCTGGTCGCGTTCCCGATCGCCTGGATCATCGCCAAGCTGGCCCGCGGGCGCATGAGCGCGCTGCTCTTCGTCGTCTGCCTCATTCCCTTCTGGGTGAGCGAGACGGTACGGACGCTCGGATGGATGATCCTGTTGCGCGAATCGGGTGTGCTGCCGGCGATCCTGGTGCATCTCGGCATCACCGCACAGCCCGTCGAGCTGCTCTACCACGACGCGACGATCCTCGTCGGCCTCGTCTACACCTCGCTCCTCTTCATGGTGGTGCCGCTGGTGGGGAGTCTCGAGAGTCTCGATAACTCGCTCATCGAGGCGGGCTACGATCTCGGCGGCAAGGGGTGGTCGATCCTGCGCACCATCGTGATTCCGCACGCCGCGCCCGGCATCACCGCCGGCTGCATCGTGGTGTTCATGCTGACGCTCGGCAACTACCTGACGCCGACCCTGCTCGGCGGCAAGAACTCCCTGTGGTTCACCGAGCAGATCTACACGCAGTTCATCACCCGCTTCAACTGGGAACAGGGTGCGGCCTTCGGCTTCCTGCTGCTCGCGCTCTCGACCGCGATGGTGTGGGTGGGACTGAAGCTCTCCGGACAGCGGTTCAGCGACGTCATGAGGCGCGTGTGAGGCGCATGGTGATGCATACGTGAGGCGCACGTGATACCCAGCCTCCCGCGCCCCGCCTGGCTGCGTGCCGCCACCGTGCTCTACGTCGGCGCCTTTCTCCTGTTCCTGTTCCTGCCGCTCACCGTGGTCGCGGTGTTCGCCTTCAACGACGCGCCCTACCCTGCGCCTCCCTGGCATGGCTTCACGCTCGACTGGTTCGTCGGCAACGAGGCCGAGGGACGCGTGGGGCTGTTCCGCGACAGCGAGCTCCTCGGCAGCATCTGGACGAGCTGCATGGTGGCGCTGTGGGTCACGGTGCTCTCGGTGGCGGTCGGCACCGCCAACGCCTTCCTGATGGAGCGCGAGCAGTTCCCCGGCAAGGGCATCCTCTCGATGCTGATGCTGACGCCGCTGGTCATCCCCGGCGTGATCCTCGGCATCTCGATCCTGGCGTTCGCGAGCCGTCTGGCGGACTTGTGCACCGATCTCTTCGGCGTCGAGGCGGACTTTCTCCGCCCGGGGCTGCCGCTCGTGGTGCTCGGCCAGTTCTCCTACATCGTCGCCATCGCGACGCTGACGATCAGCGCGCGCCTCAAGCGCTTCGACCGCAGCCTCGAGGACGCGGCGCTGAACCTCGGCGCCTCGCAGGCCGCGGTTCTGCGCACGATCACGCTGCCGTACCTGCGCCCCGCACTCATCGGCTCGGCCGCGATCGCCTTCCTCATGTCCTTCGAGAACTTCAACACCACGCTGATGCTCGTGGGGTCGGACGCGCCGCTCACGATCATGATGTACGGGCGCATGCGCGAGGGCGCGACCCCGGTCCTGAACGCGGTGAGCCTGTTCCTGATGACGGCCTCGGCGGTGCTGGCGCTCACCCTCATGCGGCGGGGCAAGAGCCAGCAGCCTCCTTAGCCACTCGTGACACCCGCGCGCGCTACTCCCCCGCGGCGAAGTTTGATAGTCATCAAGCTTGGGCGGCTTGGGTGCCTCTACGGGGCCTTAACTCGGGCATGTTTGATGGATATCAAACTTGCTCGATCTGGCAGCCTCCACGGCGGCCTCTACCGGGGCTTCCCGGTGAATGACTTTTTCAGATACCGCTAGCCAATTTCTCGGCTGTGCCGCCCGCAGCAACTGTGGAAGGCTTTGCCCCACCGCTCCCGCGGCCCGACCTCCACCCCGTGAACGCGCGAGCCTCGAAGCCCCTGCCTGCCGCCTCCGGGCACAAGATCGCCGGCATCGCGATCAGCCACCACCGTCTGCCGCTCGCGCCGGCCTTCAACGCGAGCTGGGACACCAGGCCGCGCACCCACTTCGATGCGACCATCGTGCGCGTCACGACCGACACCGGGCTCGTGGGAGTGGCCTCGGGCGACCGCATGCTCGGCTTCGACGGGCACGAGACGCTGTTCGTCGGGCAGGACCCGCTGGCGCTCGAGCGCCACTACCGGGTTCTGGCCAACATCGATTTCCACTACGGACGCTGCTGGCCGCTCGACCTCGCGCTCTGGGATCTGGCCGGCAAGATCCTCAACGTCCCCTGCTGGAAGCTCCTCGGCGCACGCTCGAACCGCGTCCGCGCCTACGCTTCCTCGGGAACGCTGCGCGACCCGCGGGCGCAGGGCGAGGCCGCGGAGCGCTACCTGGCGCAGGGCTTCGGTGCGCTCAAGCTCCGCTTCCGCCGCGGCAGCTGGCACGACGACGTGCGGGCGCTCGAGTCGGTGCGCGCCCGCGTGGGCATGAAGCTCGAGCTCATGGTCGACTGCAACCAGGGCTGGCGGATGTCCTGGGACACCGAGATGCCCTGGACCTTCAAGGATGCGCTCGCGGTGGCGCGCGAGCTCGAGCGGCTCAAGGTCTACTGGATGGAGGAGCCGCTGCATCGCGCCGATCACGCCGGCATGCGCATGCTGCGCGAGGCGACCGACGTGCGGATCGCGGCCGGCGAGATGACGCGCCAGGTTCACGAGCTGCGCGATCTCATCACCGCGGGCTGCGTCGACGTCGTGCAGCCGGATGCGGCGCTGGTCGGCGGCATCACCGGCCTCAGGCGCATCGCCATCATGGCCGAGGAGCATCACCTGGTCTTCACGCCCCACACCTGGACCAACGGCATGGGAGTGACCGCCAACGCTCACCTGTCGGCGGGCCTCACCAACGCGCCCTTCCTCGAGTTTCCGTTCGATCCGCCGGAATGGGGCCTCGAGCGGCGCGACTTCATGATGGCCGCGCCGCTGGCCGCCGACCCCGAGGGCTGGATCGCGCTCAGCGAGGCGCCGGGGATGGGCTACCTGCTCGACGAAGGGCGGCTGCGCGCCACGCAAATCGGCTGAAGCGCCGTCAGCGCCGTGCGAGATCGCCAAGCGCGGTCTTGAGCGGCTCGAGCCACGGCTCGAAGTTGCGCCACTGATCCACGCCCTCCTTATATATGGGCTGACGGACCTGCTCGGAGCTCGCGCTGTGCACCTGGCGGCGCGTGCGGTGGAACTCGACGCACGCCGCCTCGTAGGGGAGCCCGCAGAACTCGAGTATCCGGCGCACGTTTCCCCCGAGGTCCGCGACCAGCTGCTCGTGCTGCACGCGCAGGATCCGCCCGGGCAGCACCTGCTCCCAGTGCCTCATGAGCTCGACGTAGGAGCGGTAGTAGCGGCCGATGTCCTCCAGGCTGTAGGTGAACTGCTGCCCCGAGGCGAAGAGCTGCTTGAAGTTGCTGAAGCAGCAGGCCATGGGCTCGCGGCGGGCGTCGATGATCCGGGCGTTCGGCAGGATCAGATGGACCAGCCCGAGGTGGCGGAAGTTGTTCGGCATCTTGTCGATGAAGCGCTCCCTGCCGCCGCGGTAGGCGCGCGTGTCGGCGAGGTACTTCTCGCCGAGCCGCCGGCAGTCGTCCGCACTCAGCTGGCTCAGGATCGCCGGGTAGCGCGGCTCACCGCCCTCGGTGTCCCGGCCCTCGAGCTCCTGCACCAGGCGCGGGATGTCGGCGAGCTCCATGGTGCCCTCGACCTGCGAGTGGGAGGCGAGGATCTGCTCGATGAGCGTCGAGCCCGAGCGAGGCAGGCCGACGATGAAGATCGGCGCATGGCTCCCGGCGCCGAAGCCTGCACGGGCGGCGAAAAACTCCGCCGTACATATCGCCTGCTGCAGGCGGGTGTTGCGCTCAGTGATGCCGGGGCGGTAGCGGCACTCGGTCTTTTTGAGCGCATTGCCGCGCTCGTACCAGACGAAGGACTCGGCGTATTCGCCCCGGTCCTCGAGCGCCTTGCCGAGCGCGAAGCACAGGTGGTAGCGGTCCTCGAGCGCGATGCGCGGCGCAGCCTCCTCGGCGCGCATCTGCGCGAGCTCCGCCTCCGTGAAACGATAGGTCTTGAGGTTCGCGAGGCTCCAATAGGCCTCGCCGCAGCCCGGCCGCGCCGCCGCCGCGGCGTGATACGCCTCGATCGCCTCGCCGGTGCTGCCCTGGGTCTTCAGCGCATGGCCGATCGACAGGTGCAGCTCCGGATCCTGCGGCATCTCCCGCGCGAGCTCGCGATACAGCGGCAACGCGCGGTCGTAGTCTCCGAAACCGGTGCACACCGTGGCGTAGGTGGTCCGGTACATGCGGTTGCCGGGATCGGTGCGCAACAGCCGCTCCATCTGCTCGCGCGCCTGCACGTGCTTGTGGCGCTTGAGGAGCACCGTGGCGTAGTCATAACGGGCCGCATGATAGTCGGGCTGGATCCGCAGCACGTTCTCGAGCAGCACCTCGGCGTCGTCCAGCACGTCGTGCTTGACCCCGATCTGGGCGAGCAGGCGCATCCCCTCGACGTGGTCGCCATGCGCCACCAGGTACTGGCGCACGAGACTCTCTGCGGAGGCGATCTCTCCGTCGCAGAACATGCTGATCGCGGTGACGATCTCCACCGGGAGACCCGCGAGGCGCTCGACGTTCGCGGCCGCCTCGGCGGCCTGCTGCCTGCGCCCGGCCATGCCGTAGAGCACCCGCAGCGCCTCCCAGCTCGCGCCCAGCACCGGATTCAGGGTCACCGCGCGCTCGAAGGCGGCCATCGCCGGCGCCGCTTCGCGTCGCGCGACATGGCAGTGGCCGCGCTCCTGGTAGAGGCGCGGGTAGCCGGGGTGCAGCGCCTCGAGCCGGGCGAGCGTCGCCAGGGCGCTGGCCACCTGCTTCTGGTAGCGCTGGCTCACCGCGAGCATGTACAGCACGTCGCGATTCTCGGGCACGTCCTTGAGCAGCGCCTGTGCCGCCGTCTCGGCCTGTGCGAATCGCGACCCCTCGAGCAGTTGGCGGACGCGGCGGACTTCCGTCTCGACGCGCGAGGGCGCGGGGGCAGCGGTAGCGGCGGACATCGACCCTGGATAGATCCTGCAAAAAAAGAGGCGGGCATCGCTGCCCGCCCCGATTCTACCGTAGCCGTCCGCGGCCCACGCGGCCCCGGCGGCGGGACTATTTCGCGGCGCCCTCGAACTTGTAGCTGAACTGCACTCCGAGGACCCGCGGTCGCATCGGCGTCTCGGTGATGATGAACTGGCGGCTGGAGGTGAACAGACTCTCGTTCACGTCGGTGAGGTTCTGCCCGACGAGCTCGACCTCCCAGGCGTCTTTTCCGATCCCGATGGACCCGTCGTAGGTCGTCCAGCCCGGCTGGTCGTAGGCCTCGACATTGCCGGTCGCCGACAGCGAATGCGCCTGGTGAACGAAGCCGAACTGCGCGAACGCCTGGTACTCGCCGATCGCCCATTCATAGCGCCCGCGCAGGTTGGCCTGGAAGGGCGGCGAGTTGGCAAGCACGCTGCCCTCGGGGCCGTAGACGTTCACCAGCGGAGTGCAGTTGACCGAGGGGTACGGCCCGGCGCAGGACTGCGTGACCGGCTTGCCGAAGCCCGGGGTGCCCGGGATGTCGCCGATGAGTGACGGCGAGTTGGTCTGCTGGGTGCTGTTCCAGGAGGCCGAGCCCTGGATCGTGAACCCCTCCATCACCCGGGCGACCAGCTGCAGCTCGACGCCGCGCACCCGGTAGTCCGGACCGTTGGTGCCGTAGGTGAGGTTGCCGAGTCCGCACTGCGGGCAGAAGAACCCGACCTGCGCGTTGGTCCAGTCCTCCTGGTAGACGGCGCCGTTGAACTGGATGCGACGGTCAAACCACATTGTCTTCCAACCCAACTCGCTGTTGGTCAGGCTGTCGGACACGTAGAAACTGGGCGTTGCATACTCCTTGATGCCGTTCGCGTCCGGGAGGTGATTGGACGAGCCGCGGTTGAAGCCGCCCGGGCGATAGCCCTGCGACCAGGTGTAGTAGAGCAGCGCATCCGGAGTGACGTGCCAGCTGATGTTGGCGCGGCTCCTGAAGCCCGTCGCGGTCAGGCTGTTCGGGTTCTGGAGATTCAGGTTGGTGCCGTAGGGCGCCCCGCTGCCGAAGGCTCCCGCCACCGGGTTCTGACCGCAGACACCGTAGTACGTGGTGGGGGCGAAGGCCTTGCAGTAGAAGCTGCCGACGTCGCCGCCGCGGGTCTTGTTGTGGATGTCGTACCAGCGCGTGCCGGCCGTGACCGTCAGCACCTTCGGCAGGATGTCGTAGTCGATCGAGGTGAAGGCCGCCGTCTGGTCGTAGCCGCGCTGGAAATCATCGAAGAAGCCGGTGCTCTCATTGCGGATGCCCGGCCGATTCGCCGGCCCCGGCCAGGGCTGGATCGGCAGGAAGCAGTTGTTGTTGAGCCCGCTCGGCGAGCAATCCGGCACGCTCTTGTAGAGCCACTCGGTGTCGTCGTAGACCTTCTCATCTTCGTAGAACAGCCCCACCAGCCCGCGCAGGCGCCACTCGTCCGGGGTGCTGAGGCGCAGCTCCTGGCTCAGGTGCGTATTGCGCTCGGTGTCGGTCCACACCGAGCTCGGCGTGTAGCACTGTCCGGTGGCCGGGTTCTTCGAATAACCGGCGCACTGATAGTAGTAGCCGAATACCCCGCGCGCGTAGTTGGTGTAGTCCTGCGCCTGCTCGATGTTGCGATCGAGGTAGCTGCCGGCATAGACCAGCTTCACATCGCCGATCTTTCCGGTGACGGTCAGTGCCGTGTTCTCGAACCGGTCCTTGGTGTAGGAGGGATTGAACAGCGTCACCGACAGCGGCGGCAGCGGCTGGCCCCCGGAGGGCGCCCCGAGAGGACTCAGTACGGTCCCCTCGGAACCGTTCGGCATTTGGTAGAAGACGCCCTGGGCGTTCATGTTCTGGTAGCTCTGCACCAGCAGCGCGTCCCAGTTGTCGTTGAACTTGAAGAGCACCGAGGCCCGCAGGCCCTGGTACGTCAGGGGGTTGATGTCGTTCTGCACCAGGTTGTAGTTGTTGATCACCTGGCTGTTGGTCGGGACCACGCCGCCGTTGTATTTCGCCAGCCCCAGGTCGGTGCCGGCGCGCGTGAAGGTGCTCGGAACATTGTCGATGTAGCCGCCGCGCTGGTCGTTATAGACCACGAAGCGCACCGCGAGCCGGTCGTCGACCAGCGGCAGGTTGAGCACCGCGGTGATGTTGCTGTTGTTGCCGCCGTGTGCGGTGGTTCCGTAGCCGGCGGTGACGCTGCCGTCGGTGACGTTGAGCTTCGGCTTGTTGGTGATATAGCGGATCACTCCCGCTTCGGCGCCGGCACCGAACAGCGTGCCCTGCGGGCCCTCGAGCACCTCGACGCGCTCGAGGTCGGCGGCGTACACATCGAGGTTGCGTCCGGGGAGCTGACCCGACTGCTCGTCGAGGTAGACCGCGACGTTCGGGAAGCCGCCCACCGAGCCCTGGCCCTGGGTGCCGAGCACCCCTACGCTGAGGCCGCGCATGAACAGCGTGCTCTGCCCCGGACCCATGCTGCCGGTCGAGACGCTCGGCAGGTACTTCACGAAATCATCGAGCGTCGAGACGTTCAGCTTGCTCAGCGTGTCCGCGGTGAGCGCCTGGACGGTGATCGGCACGTCCTGCAGATTCTGCTCGCGGCGGTTGGCGGTGACGATGACCTCCTTCAGCTCGTTGGCCGGCGCGGCGGCCGTCGTCGCGGTCGGCTGATCGGCGGTCAGATCCGCGGGCGCCGCGAATATCACGGTCGCGGCGGGCGCGCTCAGGATCGCCGCCACCGCCGCAGAGATCTTGGAATTCAGCCTCATCACGCTTCTCCCCGAGATTGGTTGTGATTCCGCCACGCGAGTTCTGGAGACTCTGCCCGTGCTCTTATGGACCTTCTATACCACAGATTGCCGGTGCGCTTGAACAAACGCGTCGTCCGGCTTTTACGCGAGCGCAGCGCCTGCGTCCCCCCAACGCGCCGGCGATGCACGGACGCAACACCTCGAAAAAGAATGGAACCATCGTAAAAAGGCATCGCCCCCCAATTGCGGCGCCTCAACGCACGATCGCCTGGTATATGAGCGTGTGAAATTCCGCGTCGAAGGACAGATCGCGCGGAAAATACTGCACCATGAGCAGCGCGACGAGATCCTCCTTCGGGTCGATGTCCACCCAGCTTGAGGCGGCCCCGGGCCAGCCGAAGGTGCCCTTCGAGCCGATGATCCCTTCCTGGGCCGGGTCGGTGACGACCGCTACGCCGAGCCCGAAGCGCACGCCGGGCTGCCAATACTCGGTGCCCGGAGGAAGGTTGTCGGAGGTCATCAGCTCGACGGTCCTCGGCGCGAGGATGCGCACCCCGTCGAGCGCGCCTCCGCCGAGGAGCATCTGCGCGAAGCGCAGATAATCGCGCGCCGTGGACGCGAGGCCGACGCCGCCGAAAGGCCGGCCGGTCAGGTGGCGGTACGGATCGGCCGAGGACTCGAGCGCTTCGAGCTCGCCGGTCGTGCCGGCCTCGTAGAGCGTCGGGTAGCGCGCGGCGAGCTCGGCGGGCACGCCGAAGACGGTGTCCTTCATCCCGAGCGGGCCGAAGATCGCCTTGCGGCAGTAGACATCGAAGGGCATGCCCGAGAAATGCTCGACGAGCCAAGCGAGCACGTCGTGGGAGAAGCTGTACACCCATCGCTCCCCCGGCTGGTAGAGCAGCGGCTCGCGGGCGATCTTCTGCACCAGCTCGGAGAGTGACTCGAGCCTGGCGTAAGTGATTCCGTCGGCCTGGTACGCCTTGTCGACGGGCGTCGAGTCGAAATAGCCCCCGTAGGCAAGCCCGGCCGTGTGGCGCAAGAGGTCCTGGATCGTGACCTTGCGCCGCGGCGGCTCGAGGATCATCTCTCCCTTGGCGTCGAGGCCGGCAAAGACGCGTACGTCCCTGAAGGCGGGCAGGTACATCTCGAGCGGATCGGTGAGCTGGAACTTGCCCTGCTCGTAGAGCGTCAGGAGCGCCACGCTGGTCACCGGCTTGGTCATCGAGAAGAGGCGGAAGATCGCGTCGGTCCGCATCGGCACCCCCGATGCGAGGTCCATGACCCCGTAGGCTCTCTCCCAGGCGATGCGGCCGTGTCGCGCGACGAGCACCACGGCCCCGGCCTTGCGGCGCTGAACGATCTGGCTCTCGAGGTAGCGGTCGAGCCGCTGGAGCCGCTCGCGCGACAGTCCGACACTCTCGGGCAGGACGGGACGTGCGGACTGCGCGCATGCCGCGCCCACGCCCATCGTAAGTAGCATTAGAGAGAGAATGCCCTGCAGGTGCGTGCGCAGCCGGCGCGGTCTTCTCATGGACGCTGGTGACCTCGGCATCGTAGCCGATGCTCTCTGATTGTCATAAGATCGTAACATGCGACAGGGAGGATGACGGGCGTTACACGCTTGCGCTGCGCGAAAGCAAGGAAGAAGTAACAGCGCTTCTTCACATCATGGGGGGGAGTCGTGATCAAGAATAACCGGGTGAGAATGGCCGTTGCGGCCGTGCTGAGCAGCTGTGCGACCGTTGCTGCGCACGCTGCCGATGCGGGCGCCGCGGGCCCTCCGGCCGCTGCGGGTCCTGCCGCGGCCCCGGCCGAGGCCGGCGGCCTCGCGGAAGTCGTCGTGACCGCGGAGCGCCGCTCCGAGACGGTGCAGAACGTCCCGATCACCATCCAGGCCATCACGGGCGACCAGCTCGCGCAGATGCGGGTTGAGACGCTCGATGACGTCCTCAAGTACCTGCCTAACGTAACTTTCAGCTCTAATGGCCCGGGCCAGGGCCAAATCTACATGCGCGGCCTCAGCGCAGGTTTCGCCGGCAACCAGTCGAGCGCGGCGATCAACCCATTCCCGAACGTAGCGCTCTACCTCGACGACCAGTCGATGACCTTCCCGGGGCGCAACGTCGATGTCTACATGGCGGACATGGAGCGCATCGAGGTCCTCGAGGGCCCGCAGGGCACGCTGTTCGGCGGCGGGGCCGAGGCAGGCGCGGTGCGCTACATCACCAACAAGCCGAAACTCAACGTGACGGAGGGCAATGTCGAAGCCTCCTACGGCACGACGGCTCACGGCGATCCCAACTCCTCGGGGATTGCGGTGATCAACCTCCCGGTGATCCAGGACACGCTCGCCGTCCGTGGGGTCGTCTACACCGACCACCGCGGCGGCTACATCGACAACCTACCGAGCACGTTCACCCGCGCGCCGAATTCGACCGATCCGGGCCCGGCTTCCTTCGGGCTCACCTATCCGGTGAACACCCCGGGCGCGAACAACTTCAATCTCGCGCAGAGCGCGCAGAACCCGATCACCTACAACGGCTTGCGCGTGCAGGCGCTGTGGCAGATCGATCCGGACTGGAGTCTGCTGATCCAGCAAAGCTACCAGTACATGGAGGCAGACGGCGCGGACGTACAGTACCCGATCGGCTCGGATGGCCAGGCGCTCGGCGCCTGGCAGGAAACCTCGTTTGTTCCCCAGTGGGACAAGGACAAGTGGGAGAACACCGCCTGGACGCTCAACGGCAAGTTTGGCGACATCAGGATGGTGTACACGGGCGCTTACCTGTCCCGCACCATCGATAACAGCGTCGACTACTCGAACTACACACGCTCGGGCGGCGGCTTCTATTACACCTGCGCCGGCGGCCCGAACGGCGGGATGATCGGCGGCGGCAAGGGCTTTCCGCTCACCTGCTACTCGCCGGTGCTGTCCTGGAACGACCACGTCGAGACCACCCATCAGAGCCACGAGCTGCGCTTCAGCACGCCTGATGACTGGCGGCTGCGCGCACTCGTCGGCGGGTTCTGGGAAGACTTCGATATCAAGGACGACATGAATTTCCGCTACACCACGATCCCCTCGTGCGGCGCGGCGGGCTCCGCGGCGCTCGCTGCCTACGCGGCCGGCACCGCGGTCTGCAAGGGCAACGTGATCCCGTATCCCGGCGCGGCGGCGATCGACCCGGGCGTGCGCGACGACAACGTCGCCTTCGGCGAGGATCTGCAGCGCGGCTACAAGCAATGGGCGCTCTTCACCTCGGTTGATTACGATCTGATTCCGAAGGTGCTGACGCTCACCGGCGGAACCCGTTACTACAAGTACACCGAAAGCATGCACGGGTCGCAGTATTCGACGAGCACCGGCTGCGCCGGCATCCCGAACGGCGCGTGCGTCGGCTCCAACCTGACGGCCGCGACGCACGCGGCCGACTACAGCGGCTTCCGCAGCCGCGGCAACCTCACCTGGCACGTGACGCCCGACGCGATGCTCTACTACACGTTCTCGCAGGGGTTCCGGCCGGGTGCCGGCAACCGCAAGAACAGCGCCGAGGTGAAGATCGATATCGACCCGCTGACCGGCCTCCCGACCGTGGGCCCCGATGCGAACCCGACGCTCGTCAAGCAGTACCGCAAGCCCTACACGTACCCGCCCGACACGCTGATCAACAACGAGATCGGTTGGAAGACGGAGTGGTTCAACCACCGGCTGCTGGTCAACGGCTCGGCGTACGTCATGGACTGGAAGAACGTGCAGACGCTGATCTACAACCCGCCGGTCTACGGCAACACGACATTCGGCGTGCAGGGTCCGGACTACCGGATCAAGGGTGTCGAGCTGCAGGTCGTCTGGCGGGCCACCGATGGGTTGACGCTGCAGGGCTCGCTCTCGCACAACAACGCCTCGGAGACGAACTCCCCCTGCATCCAGTCGGTGGGTGGAGCGGGCGCCCCGAACGGCATCGCTGGCAACCCGACGCCGGCCGGCAGCTGCATTGCGCAGGTGTGGAATTCGATTCTGCAGCAGAACGTCCCGGTGCTCAATCCGCTCGGGGCCGTGGGTGCCACTCCCGCCTTCTCGCCGACGATCCAGTACAACGTGCACGCGCGCTACGACTGGGAGATGAACGACTACCGGATGTTCTTCACGGTCGGTGCGAGCCATACGGGCGAGATGAACAACGAGCCGAGCAGCTTCACCCCGGCCGTGCCCGGGACCGTCCCGACCACGACGTGGCTGCTGTACAACCAGCCGGGTTACACGGTCTACGACGCGGAGCTCGGCATCTCCAAGGACAACTGGCGCGTCGAGCTCTACGGCCAGAACCTCGGCAATTCCGATGCGAGTCTGTTCACTTCGTCGGCGCAGTTCATCGAGTCTCAGGTGCCGCTGCGGCCGCGGGTGCTCGGTCTGTCGATCGGCATGAAGTTCTGAGGCTCTCGGCGGTTGCGTTAGACTCGAAGGCGGGCTCGATGCCCGCCTTCTTTTTCGCACGTACATGACCGCCGCCAGCGCACCGGCCGAGCCTGCCTCGCCCCCCGGACTCGAGGTCGGGGAGGTCCGCATGCTCCTCAAGGCGCGGCGCTTTGCCGCGGCCGGCGAGGCCGCGGCGCGGCTCGCCGCCGCAAGGCCGGGGCACCGGGAGGCCCTCTACCTGCTGGCGCTTGCCGAGCGCCAGCAGCAACGGCCGGCGGCAGCGCTCGCGACACTCGATGAGCTCGAGCGCTGCCACCCGCGCGCGAGCCGGCTATTCCAGGAGCGCGGCCACTGCTACGTGGCGCTACAGGACGCACCGCGGGCGATATCGGCCTACCGCAAGGCGGTCGAGATCAACGCCACGCTGTCGGCGAGCTGGGGCATGCTCGAGGGCCTTTATCGGCTGACCGGCGACCTGCGCAACGCCGCGTTCGCGGCCGCACAACTCGCCAGGCTCAAGTCGCTCCCCGCCCCCGTAGTCACGGCCACCAACCTCTACTGCGAGGGCGACCTCGCCACCGCGGAGAAAATGATCCGTGCCTTCCTCGTGGAGCATGGCGACCAGATCGATGCCATGCGGCTGCTGGCACGCATCGGATTCGACCTCGAGGTCTACGACGACGCCGAGTTGCTGCTCGCAGCCGTCCTGGCGCGCGCGCCCGACTATGCCGCGGCGCGCTACGACTACGCCTCCGTGCTCATGGCGCGCCACAAGTACCGGGAGGCGCGCGCCGAGCTCGAGCGGCTGCTCGGCGGCGATCCCGGCAACCGCGACTTCCGCACCCTCTATGCCGCCGCCGCGGCCGGCCTCGGTGAGCACGAGCAAGCGCTGCAGCTGTACCACGCCCTGCTCGAGGGAGCCGAGAGCCGCGAGGCCGCAGATCTGCACCTCTCGGCCGCCCACGCGCTGAAGACGCTCGGACGTCAGGCGGAAGCAATCGAGGAGTACCGCGCGGCGGCCCGCGCCCGGCCCGGCTTCGGCGATGCCTGGTGGAGCCTCGCAAATCTCAAGACCTACCGCTTCACCGATGAGGAGCTCGGGGCGATGCGCGCCGCGGAGACGGCGGCGGCGACCAGCCCCATCGATCGGTACCATCTGAGCTTCGCGCTCGGCAAGGCGTGCGAGGACCGCGGCGACTACCCGGCGTCCTGGCATTTCTACCAGCGCGGCAACGCGCTCAAGCGCGCCGAGAGCCGATACCGGCCGGATCCGATCGAGCTCAACACCGCGAATCAACAGAAGGTCTGCACACGGGAGTTCTTCTGCGAGCGCCAGGGTTGGGGCGTTTCCAGTAATGAGCCGATCTTCGTCGTCGGGCTTCCCCGTTCAGGCTCGACGCTGATCGACCAGATCCTCGCCTCGCATTCCCGGGTCGAGGGAACGCACGAGCTCGCGGAGATCCCGCGCTTCGTGCACGAGCTGCAGGGCCGCGATCCGGATCTCGGGAACCCGCGCTATCCCGCGATTCTCGCCGGTCTGCCGCGCGAGGCCTTCGCATCGCTCGCCGGACGCTATCTCGAGGACACGCGCATCTACCGCGGCGGCAAGCCGCGGTTCATCGACAAGATGCCGAACAACTTCCGGCACATCGGTCTGATCCACCTGATGTTTCCGAATGCGAAGATCATCGACTCCCGACGCGAGCCCATGGCCTGCTGCTTCGGCCTCTTCAAGCAGCTGTTCGCGCGCGGCCAGGAATTCGCCTACAGCATTTCGGACATCGCCCGCTATTACCGCACCTACCTCGAGCTCATGGAGCACTGGGACCGGGTGTTGCCGGGGCGCGTGCTGCGCATCCATCACGAGGACGTGGTGGAGGACCTCGAAGGGAGCGTGCACCGCATCCTCGAGTACTGTGACCTGCCGTTCGAGCCCGCGTGCCTGGAGTTTCATCGCACGGAGCGCAGCATCCGCACGGCCAGCTCGGAGCAGGTGCGCCAGCCGATCTCCCGCGAGGGTCTCGACCAGTGGCGCAACTTCGAGCCGTGGCTTGGGTCCCTGCGTGAGGCGCTCGGCGACGCGCTCGAGCGCTACCGCAGCTAGCCCGGCGCTGTCAGACCTGCCTCGCCCATGGCCCGCGTGAGCAACGATCCCCGCCCTCCGGACGCCGCCGAGGCGCACTACCTCCTGGCGCAGGCGCTCGAGGAGCAGGGGCAGCTCGAGCGCGCGGCCGAGAGCCTGGCACGGGCGGCGGCGCTGCGCCCCGGGTTCGCCGACGCGCATAACGATCTCGGACGCGTGCTGCTCGCGCTCGGACGCACCGACGCAGCCATCGCCAGCTGCCGCCGCGCGCTCGAGCTGCGTCCGCGGTTCGCAGCAGCCCTCGGCAACCTCGCCAACGCCGAGCGCGCGCGCGGCGCGCTCGCCCCGGCGATCGAGGGGTACCGCCAGGTCATTGCGCTCGAGCCCGCCCTCGCCGAAGCCCACCGCAATCTCGGCAGTGCGCTCATCGAGGCCGGCGACGCCGAGGCCGGGATCGAGGCCCTGCGGCGCGCGGTGGAGCTGCGGGCGGACTATGCGGCGGCGGTCACGCAGCTCGCCCGCGCGCTGTCCGTTCGCGGCCGCGCCATCGAGGCGCTCCCTTACTACGAGCGGCTGCTCGCGCACGACCGGCGTCCGCAAGCCCTCAACGACTTCGGTACCTTCCTCGCCGGGCTCGCCCGTTTCGAGGCGGCGGCCGGCTGCTTTCGCGAGGCGCTCGCCGGCGCGCCCCGCGATGCGCGGCTCCACGCCAATCTCGGCCACGTGCTCCACTGCCTCGGCGATCACCGCGCCGCCGTCGATCACTGCCGGCGCGCCATCGAGCTCGATGCGCGACTGCCGGAGGCGTATCTGCATCTCGGCAACGCCCTGCTGGCGATCAACGAGATGCACGCTGCAGAGGCCGCCTACCGCGCCGGGCTCGAGATCGCTCCCGAGCATGCGCCGCTTCATACTGCGCACGCGATGGCCGAGCGCGCCCTCGGCCGCGTCGACGAGGCGGCCGCCAGCACCCGGCGCGCGCTCGCGCTGCGTCCCGGCGCCGCCGATGCAGTCGCCTTGCTCGGCAGTCTCGCGATCGACCGCGGCCGGTTCGGGGAGGCCGAGGCGCTGCTGAAGGAGGCGCTCACCCTGAGACCCGACCTGCCGGAAGCGCTGATCGGCCTCGCGGCGGCGCGCAAGATGACTGCCGCCGATGCCCCGTGGCGGGACGCCGCCCTGCGGGCGCTCTCCCGCGGGCTGCCGGTCGCCCACGCCATCAGCCTTCATCACGCGCTCGGCAAGTACTGCGATGACCTCGGCGAGGTCGCTGCGGCATTTGAGCAGCACCGCCGGGGACACGAGCTCGCCCGTCGCAGCCGACCGCCCTACGACCGCGCGGCAACCACGGCGCGCGTGACGCGGACACTGTCGGCCTTCGACCGGCGCGCGCTCGAGGAGCTGCGGCCGGCCGGGCTGGCTAGCGAGCGCCCCGTGTTCGTCTTCGGAATGCCCCGCTCGGGCACTACGCTCGCCGAGCAGATTCTCGCCTCGCACCGCCAGGTCCATGGGGCGGGCGAAGTGCTCTTCTGGCAATTCGCGGCCGATGCCGAGTGCGCCGCGCCGCCGGAGCAGCGCGCCGCGACCGTCGCCGCGCTTGGCCGGCGCTATCTCGAGCTCATCGCCGGGCTGCCCGCCGCGGCGGCCCGGGTCATCGACAAGCTGCCGAGCAACTTCAAGAACCTCGGTCTCATCCATGCGGCGCTCCCGCAGGCGCGGTTCATTCACCTCGAGCGCCATCCTCTCGACACGTGCCTGTCGATCTATTTCCAGGGGTTCTCCGCGGCGCATGCCTACGCCACTGATCTCGGCGACCTCGCCCACTACTACCGCGAATACCGGCGCCTGATGGGGCACTGGCGCCGCACATTGCCGCCACGAACACTGCTCGAGGTCCGATACGAGGCGCTCGTCGAGGAGCCCGAGACCTGGAGCCGCCGCATGCTCGAGCACATCGGGCTCCCCTGGGACCCGCGTTGCCTGGAATTCCACCGTACCGAGAGGCCGGTCCTGACCGCGAGCAACTGGCAGGTCCGTCAGCCGATCGGCAAGAGCTCGATCGGACGCTGGCGTCGTTTCGAACCCTTCCTCGCACCGTTGCGCGAGGCGCTCGGCCCCGATGTGCTCGGGCCCGACGGCAGCGAGCGCTGACAGACCGGGCGCTCTTCACCGCCATGCCCGCAAGCGCGCAATACGTCCTCGCGATCGATCAGGGTACGACCTCCACCCGCGCCATCGCCTTCGACGTAAATGCACGCGCGGTCGCGCTCGCGCGGCGCGAGCACGCACAGCACTTCCCCGCTCCGGCCTGGGTCGAGCACGATGCGGAGGCGATCTGGCGCGACACCCTCGCCGTCGCGGCCGATGTCATCGGCCGCTGCGGCGGGGCGCAGGCGATCGCTGCGCTCGGCATCACCAATCAGCGCGAGACCACCGTAGTCTGGGAGCGTGGCAGCGGACGGCCGATTCACCGTGCAATCGTCTGGCAGGACCGGCGCACGGCGGACGAATGCGCCCGGCTCAAGACCGCAGGCGCGGAAGCGCTGGTGCGCGAGCGGACCGGGCTCCTCCTCGATCCGTATTTCTCCGCCACCAAGCTCGCGTGGATTCTCGACCACGTGCCCGGCGCCCGCGCCCGCGGCGAGCGCGGCGAGCTCGCCTTCGGAACGATCGATACCTTCCTTCTCTGGCGGCTGACGGGCGCTCGCGTGCACGCCACCGACGTCACCAACGCCTCGCGCACGCTGCTGTTCGACATTCACCGCCAGTGCTGGGACGAGGAGCTGCTGCGCCTGCTGCGCGTCCCGCGCCCCCTGCTGCCCGAGGTGCGCGACAGCAGCGCGCTCTACGGCTCGACCGAGCCCGCGCTCTTTGGCCGCGCACTGCCGATCTGCGGCATCGCCGGGGACCAGCAGGCGGCGCTCATCGGCCAGGCCTGCTTCGCACCCGGCATGGCGAAGTCCACCTACGGCACCGGCTGTTTCCTGCTCCTCAACACCGGGGATACGGCGGTCGCCTCCACCAATCGCATGCTCACCACGGCCGCCTATCGCCTCGGCGGACGGATGACCTACGCGATGGAGGGATCGATCTTCGTCGCCGGCGCGGCGATCAAGTGGCTGCGGGACGGGCTCAAGGTCATCGACAGCGCCGCCGCCACCGCCGCGCTCGCGGCGCGCGTACCCGACGACCATGGCGTGTATCTGGTGCCGGCCTTCGTCGGCCTCGGCGCGCCTTACTGGGAGCCGGGCGCGCGCGGCCTCATCTGCGGGCTGACGCTCGATGCATCCCCCGCGCACCTGGCGCGCGCCGCGCTCGAGTCCGTCGCCTACCAGACGCTGGATCTCACGACCGCAATGGCGCGCGACGGCGCGCACCGTGCCGAGGCCATCCGGGTCGATGGGGGCATGGCGGCGAACGACTGGTTCTGCCAGTTCCTGGCCGACATTCTCGCGGCAAGGGTCGAGCGGCCCGTCGAGCTCGAGACCACGGCGCTCGGAGCCGCATTCCTCGCCGGGCTTGCAGCGGGGGTCTGGAAGGATCTCGCTTCGGTGGCCGCGACCTGGCAGCAGGCGGCACAATTCTCGCCCGCGATGCCCGCGGCGCGCCGCGCGCGCCTCATCGCGGGCTGGCGCCAGGCAGTCGAGCGCACGCTCCTTCCCCGCGCGCAGCGTCCCTGAAGACCGATGACTCTTTTAGATGGGGCTATTCCTTTTCTCGGCTTGACGCCCCCTGCGGCTGTGGAAATTTATCCCTGAGAGCCTTATCCCCATGAGCACCTCCGCCCTACAGCGCGACCGCAAGACCTGGGAGCGCCTGGCCGCCGGCGCGAAGCCCGAGGGGCGCGCCTTCATCGACGGTCGTTTCGTCCCGGCCCTCGACGGCGGCGTGTTCGACGACGTGAGTCCGATCGACGGGCAGGTGATCGCGCAGGTGGCGCGCGGCCGCGCCGCGGACGTCGATGCGGCAGTTCGGTGCGCGCGCGCGAGCTTCGAGAGCGGACCGTGGCGCCGCATGGAGCCCAGGGACCGCAAGAGAGTCCTGCGGCGCTTCGCGGAGCTGATCCGTGCCGACGTCGACCGGCTCGCGCTCCTCGAGACGCGCGACGTCGGCAAGCCGATTCAGAACTCGGTGGGCGTCGACGTCGCCAACTGCGCCGACTGCATCGAGTACTACGCCGAATTCTCCGACAAGCTCTACGACGAGGTGGCGCCCACCGGCCCTGGCGACCTGGCCCTGATCCGGCGCGAGCCGCTCGGCGTTGTGGCGGCCATCGTGCCGTGGAACTACCCGCTCATCATCAGCTGCTGGAAGGTGGGGCCGGCGCTCCTCACCGGGAACTCCGTCGTACTCAAGCCCGCCGAGCAGTCGCCGCTCTCCGGCATCCGGCTCGCGGAGCTTGCCGCCGAGGCGGGCGTGCCGCCCGGCGTTTTCAACGTCGTGCCGGGCTTCGGCGAGGAGGCCGGCAAGGCGCTCGCGCTCCACCCCGAGGTCGATCTCATCGCCTTCACCGGCTCGACCGAAGTCGGGCGGCTCCTGCTGCGCTACGCGGCCGAGTCGAACCTGAAGCGCGTGGCGCTCGAGCTCGGCGGCAAGACCCCGCAGGTCGTATTCGCCGATGCCGATCTCGCCGAGGCCGCGTACGGCATCGCCTGGGGCGTCTATTACAACAGCGGCCAGACCTGCCACGCGGGCTCGCGCCTCGTGGTGCACCACTCGGTGAAGGACGAGCTCCTCGCCGCGATCGAGAAGGTCGCGGGCAGCATCACGCTCGGGCATCCGCTCGAGCCCACTACGCAGATGGGGGCGCTCATCGACCGCGGGCACATGCAGCGGGTCCTCGGCTACATCGACTCAGGCGTCGGCGAGGGCGCGCGCATCGCGCTCGGCGGCAGGCAGACGCTCAAGGAAACCGGCGGCTTCTACGTCGAGGCGACCGTGCTCGATCACACGCGCAACGACATGAAGGTGGCGCGCGAGGAGATCTTCGGCCCGGTGCTCTCGGTGATGACCTTCCGCGACGAGGCCGAAGCGCTGCGCATCGCCAACGACACGCCCTACGGGCTCGCGGCCGCGGTATGGACCGCCGACATCAACCGCGCACACCGCCTCTCGAGCGCGCTGCGCGGCGGCACGGTCTGGGTCAACGCCTTCGACCGCTCGACCATGGCGACACCATTCGGCGGCTTCAAGCTCTCGGGCTCCGGGCGCGACCGCTCGCCGCATGCCATCGACAAGTACTGCGATCTCAAGACCATCTGGACGGCCTATCGATGAACGCCTGCTGGTGTGAGGCGCCTTAAGCCGATGACCTCAGTCCTGGGGCTCCCCCGCCATCTCGAGGTGCAGCTGCGTCCCGCGGTACGGATGGCGGGCGATTGCCTCCTCGTTGAGCTCGACGCCGAGCCCGGGCTCCGTGGGCGGAATGACGTAGCCGTCCTCCCAGCGGATGGGCTTCGTGAGCAGCTCGGCGTGAAAGCCCTGCCAGCGCTCGATGCCTTCGAGGATCAGGAAGTTCGGGCTGCAGGTCGAGAGCTGGATGTTGGCGGCGCCGACCACCGGGCCGCAGTAGAGGTGCGGCGCGATCTGCGCGTGGTGCACCTCCGCCATGGCGGCGATCTTCTTCGCCTCGAGGATGCCGCCGACGCGCCCGAGGTTCATCTGCAGGATGGCCGCGGCGCCCTCCTTCAGCAGCCGCGCGAAATCGTACTTGGTCGCGAGCCGCTCGCCCGCCGCGATCGGGATGCGCGTGCCGCGGGCGACGCGCGCCATCTCCTCGGGCGCGTCGGGCGGCACCGGCTCCTCGAACCACAGCGGCTCGTAGGGCTCGAGGCGCCGCGCGAGGCGGATGGCGCCGGCGGCGGTCATCTGGCCGTGGGTGCCGAAGAGGAGGTCCGCCCGGGTGCCGACGGCCGCGCGCAGCCGCTGCATGAAGCGCTCGCACAGCTCGAGCTGCGCGAGCGAGAGCTGCCGCCCATCGTATGCGGTGTATGGGCCCGCCGGGTCGAACTTGATGGCGGTGAAGCCCTGCGCCACGTACTCGGCCGCCCGCTCGGCGGAGAGCTCCGGGTCCTGGTAGACGTTGGTCTTGTCCCCGGGGCGCGCATAGATATAGGTGTAGCTGCGCAGCCGCTCGTGCACGCGCCCGCCGAGAAGATTGTAGACGGGCTGGCCGGCCTCCTTGCCGATGATGTCCCAGCAGGCCATCTCGAGCGCGGACAGCACGCCCATCAGCGTGAGATCCGGGTGCTGGGTATAGCCCGCGGAATAGACGCGCCGCCAGATCCTCTCGACGTTGTGCGGGTCCTCGCCCCGGAGGTAGCGGTCGAAGATGTCGACCAGCATGCGCGCGACGAGCTCGGGGTGGAACGGCACGCAGTAGGCCTCGCCCACGCCGTGCACGTTGCCGTCGGTCGTCAGCTTCACGAACACGAAGTAGCGCCCGCCGTAGTGCGGCGGCGGATTGGCGGCGACGAAGGTCCTGATGTCCCTGAGCTTCATGGTGTGATGCTAACCACAGATGGCTGACTATGACTACATCGTGATCGGCGCCGGCACCGCCGGCTGTGTGCTCGCCAACCGCCTGACCGCGAGCGGCACCGAGCGGCTGCTGCTCCTCGAGGCGGGCGGCTCGGACCGCTCGCCCTGGATCCAGGTGCCGATCGGCTACGGCCGCACCTTCAACGATCCGCGCTTCAACTGGATGTACCAGGCCGAGCCCGACCCGACGCTCGACAACCGCAGCCAGTTCTGGCCGCGCGGCAAGGTGCTCGGGGGCTCGAGCTCGATCAACGCCATGGTGTACGTGCGCGGGCAGCCGGGGGACTTCGACGACTGGGCCGCGGCCGGCAACCCCGGCTGGTCGTTCCGCGAGGTGCTCCCCTACTTCAGGAAGCTCGAGGACCACCCCTTCGGCGACCCGCAGTTCCACGGTGCCGGCGGGCCCGTGCGAGTGAGCGACGTGTCGGCGCGCGTGCACCCGCTGTGCCACTCCTTTCTCAAGGCGTGCGACAGCCTCGGAATCGCGCGCACTCCGGACTTCAACGGCGCGCAGTCCGAAGGGTCGGGCCTGTGGGAGGTGACGATCCGCGACGGCGTGCGCGAGTCGACATCCAGTGCCTACCTGCGGCCCGCGCGGCACCGCGCGAATCTCGAGATTCGCCTGCGCGCCCAGGCGACGCGCGTGCTGTTCGAAGGCCGGCGCGCGGCGGGCGTGGAGCTCGTCGAGTCGGGCAGCAGGCACGTGGTGAAGGCGCGGCGCGAGGTGATCCTCGCGGGCGGCGCCATCAACTCCCCGCAGCTCCTCGAGCTCTCCGGGGTCGGCGACCACCGGGTCCTGCTCCGCTTCGCAATCCCGGTGATCGTCGACTCGCCCGCGGTAGGCCGGGGGCTGCAGGATCACCTCGCCGTCAACTACTACTACCGCTCGCGCGTGCCCACGCTCAACAACGAGCTCGCCCCGTTCCTCGGCAAGGTGCGCGCGGCGCTCCGCTACGCCCTCGCCGGCCGCAGCGGGCCGCTCGCGATGAGCGTCAATCAGGCGGGCGCGTTCCTGCGCAGCCGCGCCGGGCTGACGCGGCCCAACATGCACATCTACTTCAATCCGGCGAGCTACTCCACCACGACCCTCGGCTCGACCCGGCGCCTCATGAATCCGGATCCCTACCCCGGCTTCCTCATGTCGTTCAACACCTGCCGCCCGGTGAGCCGCGGCACGATCCACATCCGCTCGCTCGATCCGCTCACGAGCCCGGCGATCCAGCCCAACGCCCTGTCCGCGCCCGAGGACATCCGGGACGTGTTCGAAGGCGCGCGCCTCGTGCGGCGAATCGCGGCGGCCGAGCCGCTCGCCGGCCTCATCGAGGCCGAGCGGGAGCCGGGGAGCACGGTGACGAGCGACGAGCAGATACTCGCGGATTTCCGCCGGCGCTCGGGCTCGGTATTCCACGCCTGCGGCACGTGCGCGATGGGGTCCGACGCGCGCACCTCGGTGCTCGATCCGCGCCTGCGCGTGCGCGGCGTCACGGCGCTGCGGGTCGTCGACGCCTCGGCATTCCCGAACGTCACCTCGGGCAACACCAACGCGGCGGTCATGATGCTGGCCGAGAAGGCGGCCGACCTCATTCTGGAAGACAGCCGCGCGCCGCAGGCGTAACCTGCCGCAACGATCCATGCACAGTGAGAGCCCATGAGCGAGCTGCCCTCGAGCATCGCCGCGGACGCGGCGGGCCTGAAGCTCGCCGAGCCGCAGTCCGCTTCCCTGGCGGAGCGCTGGTACGTGCTCCTCATGATGTGCCTGGTCTACACGCTGAGCATCGCCGACCGCTATGTCGTATCGACGGTGCTCGATCCGATCCGGCACGACCTGCATCTCACCAACCTCGGCGTGTCGCTCCTCACCGGCATGGCCTTCGGCGTCTTCTACATCATCCTCGGCTTCCCGCTGTCCTGGCTCATCGACCGCTACAACCGCCGCAAGATCGTCGCCGTGTGCCTGGTGCTGTGGTCGATGATGACCGCGGTCTGCGGGCTGGCGCGCACCTCGTTCCAGTTCTTCCTGGCGCGCGTCGGCGTGACGGTCGGCGAGGCGGGTGGGACCCCGGGCGCCAACTCGCTGCTGTCGGACTACTTTCCCGCCACGCGCCGCGCCATGGCGCTCACGGTCTTCTCGCTCGGCGCGCCGATCGGGGCCTGGCTCGGCTACAACGTCGCCGGCGCGATCGCCGACGAGTACGGCTGGCGTGCGGTGTTCTACGCGCTCGGCATCCCCGGCGTGCTGGCGGGAGCCGCCGTGTGGGTGACGGTGCGGGAACCCGCGCGGGGCTGCCTCGACGCCGGCAGGGAGGGACTGGCGCCCTCGGTCGAATCGACGCTGCGCTTCATGTGGCAGCAGCGCTCCGCCGTGCACACCATGATCGGCACGGCGGTGTGCGCCCTCTGGGGCTGGGGCCTCATGTTCTGGACGCCGACGTTCCTGCAGCGCACCTACCACATGACGGTGGGCCAGGCGGGCGATGTCACGCAGAACATGCACCTCTGGGGAGGCGGTCTCGCCACCGTCGCTACCGGCTGGCTCATGGCCCGCAGCACGATGGTCGACGCGCGGCGCATCGTGTGGCTGCTCGCGGCCGGCATCGGCATCGCCACGGTCGCCTCGGGGGTGGTCTACTGGACGCGCGACCTCGCCGTCGCCCGGGCGGCGCTCTGGATCTTCATCCCCTCGATCTACTTCTACATCGGCCCGGGTTTCGGGCTGCTCAACAACCTGGCGCCGTGCCGCATGCGCGCCATGTTCTGCGCCATGGTGCTGTTCCTCGCCAACCTCGGCAATCTGGTCATCACGCCGAACGTGATCGGCGCGCTCAACGACTGGTTCCAGCGATACGACCTCTCCGAGACCGATGCGCTGCGCCTCGCGATGCTGTGCATCGTGCCGACGGGGCTCTGGGCCAGCGCGCACCTCTATCTCGCAGCGCGCGACATCCTCGAGGATCAGGAGCGGGCGCGGGCCTACCCGTAGGAGCGCGCTTCGCCCGCAGAGCCCGAGCCCGCCGGCCGCGCGGCCCGGACGCGGCCCCAGTCGACCGGGTTGACGACCGGCACGACCACGAGCCACGCGAGCAGCCCGAGGAGCGCCACGCCGCCCGTGACCCACAGGGCGAGCGTGTAGTGGCCGCCGTTCTGCTGCACCAGGTAGCCGGTGACGCTCGGTGCGAGGATGCCCGCGGTGTTGCTGATCGCGTTCTGCGTGCCCATCCAGCGCCCGGTCGCGAGCGGGCCGGCGAAGCGCTGGGTCAACGCGCCGACCGAGGGCGAGTTCAGGCCGTCGGCGAGCCCGGTCGCGAGCAGCAGCGCGGCGCCCGCCGCGGCACCCGCGCCGTTCAATGCGATGAGGCACAGCCCCACTCCGACCGCGCTCATCGACAGGGCCGTCTTGTAGGCGAGGCTCGCGGTCGCGCCGCGGCGGATCCACGCGTCCAGCAGCCAGCCGCTCGCCACGATGCTGGCCGCGTCCATCACGTAGATGAGGCTCTGGACGCGCCCCATCGCCGCGAGCGACAGGCCGCGCACGTGCACGAGATAGAGCGGCACCCAGGTAAACACGAAGTAGAAGGCGTAGTTCGAGCAGAAGTTCCCGAGAACCGTGCCCCACAACGCGCGCTGGCGCAGGATGTCGCCGAGCCTCGGACCGGCGGCGCCGGCATCGGCGAGCCTGACCGGCGGCCGCCGCCGCAGCTGCCCCGACCAGGGAATGAGCCACAGGAGCGACGCGAGCCCGAGCGCCATGAACATCACCCGCCAGCCGTAGCGGACCATGACGAGTACGCCGACGTAGGTGCCGAGCGCCGGACCGATGACGCTGCCGAGCTGCATGATGGCGGTGGCGCGCGCGCGCTGCCGGTCCGCAACGCACTGCGAGATGAGCGCGAAGCCGCTCGGATAGCACACGGACTCGCCTGCGCCCATCACCAGGCGCAGCGCCACGAGCGCCGTGATGCCGGAGGAGAGCCCGGCCAGGAAGGTCGCGATCGACCAGAGCGTGAAGCCCGCGGCGAGAACCCGCGCGGCGCCGACGTGGTCGACCAGCCAGCCCATGACCGGCTGCGAGAGGACATAGGTACAGAAGAACGCCGACAGCAGCAGGCCCATCTGGAAGGGCGAGAGGTGAAACTCGCTCTCGATGAGAGGCGCGGCCGTGGAGATGGTGCCGCGGTCGACGTAGTTGATCAGGAGCGCCGCGCCGAGCAGCGCCGCCAGCAGGAGCGGAAACCGGGAACGCACCCCGACAGGTTATTTTGCGCCGACCGCTTTGTCACTGTTCGGGGCGGGAGAGAGCAGATCGGCGGCGAGGTGGGTGCCGAGTTGAGCCTGGTGGGGCACACAATTCGAGGCGAAATCCACGTTGCGCGTCGCGAAGAGCGGCAGGATCTTCTGCTTGATCTGCTCGAGCAGCTCGCAATCCGACGCCTCCCACACCGGGTCCCTGTCGAGGTGCAGATCCACCCGCCGCCAGTGCGCCCCGAGGACGTCCGTGCTCTGGTCGTTCGCCGGCGCCGGCTGCAGCACGTGCATCTTGATCCGGACGCCGGGGAACGGATCGGGCACCCCGAAGGGAGAAGAGCACCCGTAGTAGCTCAACTCCAGGTCGCCGCGCGCTCCGAGCTCTCCGAGCACGTGCTTGATCTTGTCGCGCAGCCCGTCGCAGGAGTAGTGCGCGGTGAAGCCCATGAAGACGAACGTGAGCTCCTTCGGCGCCCACACGGCGGGCTGGGCCTCCGCCGGCGGCGCCGCACTCTCCTGCGCTGCCACCGCCCAGACGGGCAGGGAGAGCGCGAGCATCGCGACGGCGCTCTGCCTCGCCGCTTCAAGACCCGGGATCCACATAGGGCGACCTCTGAAGGCGCAGCAGCGCCGCCTATTAGACTCTATTTCACCTTGCACGTTCGAGCCGTCTGGTGCGCTAAACGGGCTGGCCGTTCCCCGGTTGACCCGCGGGCGTAGCCTCCGGACGCGCTTTAGCGCAAACTCGTATCGAGAACAACTGCCGCGGCCCTGTGGATGGATCAGGGGGTACGCCTGCCCGGGGAACAAGAGGTCCCTGCAATTTCCCGGCCCGGCCCGAGCTCCGGGGATGGTTCGCTGTTACTCCCATCCAGCCTGAGCTGGACCCTGCTGCTCTACGCCGCGCTGGTGCTCGCGACCGGCTGGGCCTACTCCGCACAGCGCATCCGCACCGACCGCGAGCAGACCTACCGGTCGGAAAGCAACCGGCTGCGCGCGGTAGCCGTGGCGCTCGAGCAGAGCGCGTTCGCGATGATCAGCGACGGAATGGGATCGGCGATCACGCGCGCCCACGAGATCGAGGCCCTGGGCGGCCTCAACCAGGTCTCGGAACGCGACCTGACCCCCGCCCTCAGCCAGGCGATGAGCGGCGGGCAATACGTGCGCTCGGTGTTCGTAGCCGATGCCGCGCGCTTCGCGCGTGCCGGCCGGGCGGGGTCGTTCGACGTGAGCCGCACGCCGCCGCCATGGTTCAACGCCATCGCATCCGGAAGCGCCGACGTGTGGATCGGGAGTCCGATTCCCGACCCCGATCGCCCCCGCGGCGAGGCAAACGACGGCCTCCTGGTGCCCATCGCACGCCACGTGCCTTCCGGCAGCAACCCGAGCCTATGGGCCGGCGCCCTGTTCGACTTCCGCGCCTTCGAGTCCCTGCGCACCCAGCTCGGCGGACCCGGTGGAATCATCTTCATGATCACCAGGGACGGCATGCTGATCGCCGCCATGGAGGACAAGCCCGGGCACGGTCTGGTGGGGCGCAATTACTCCTCCTCGGCCTCGTTTCAGGAGGCCAGGCGCTATCTCTCGAGCGGCTGGGACTCCGGGATCATCCAGGGGGACTCGTCCGTATACGGCACGCGCGTGGTCTACGGGTTCGCCCAGCTGCGGCAGTACCCGGCCCTGGTCGTCACCGCCCGGCCGCTCGATGCCATGCTTGTCGAGTGGCACGAGCGCACGGTGACGACGCTGGTGGTGACGGGGGCCTTCTCGGCGCTCGTGCTCGCCATGACCTTCCTCCTGAGTCATTCGCTGCGCGCGCTGCGCAATCGCGAATTGCACTACCGGACGCTGTTCAACAACACCTCCTTCAGCGTGTTCCTCGGCGAAGGCGATCACTTCATCGCCGCCAACGACACCGCCCTGCGAATGTTCGGGCTGCAAAACCAGGAGGCGGTGCGGGCACTCGCGCCCGAGAGGATCTCGCCGCCCGTGCAGCCGGGCGGCCAGCCGTCGGAGCTCGAGTGGCGCCGGCGCATCGAGCAGGCGATGCGCGACGGCAACGCGAGCTTCGAATGGACGCACAGGCGGGTCGACACCGGCGCGACCTTCCCCGCCGAGGTGGACTTGAGCATCCTCAGGGAGAGCAAGAGCCTGCTGACGCTCGCCGTGGTGCACGACCTCACCGAACCCAAGCGCGTGGAGCAGGAGCGGCGCGAGAGCGAAGGGCGCTACCGGGCGCTGGTCGATGCGATGCCCGAGGCGGTGTTCGTGCACCGTGGGCAGGAGCTGCTGTTCGGCAACGCCGCCGCGCGGCTGCTGGTCGGCGCGAAGCCCGACGACATGCTGAGCGGCATGTCCGTGATGTCCTTCGCGCTCGAGGCGGACCGCAAGGTGCTCGCCGAGCGCACCCGGCAGGTCCTCGAGCTCGGGCAGGCGGCGGCCCTGCGCGAGGCGCGCATCCGCCGGCTCGATGGCACCATCATCTGGGTCGAGGTGCAGGGCGTGCGGATCGAGTACGGGGGCGCCCCGGCCGTGCAGTCCGTCATGCGCGACATCACCGCGCGCAAGCTGCAGGAGGATGCCGAGGGCGCGCGCCTCGTGCGCATGCAGCGCCAGTCGGATGCGCTGCTGCGCGTCGCGAGCCGCAACAACGGCAGCGGCTGGAGCGGCATCAACGCGGCGCTCGAGGGGATCTGCGGCGATGGCGCCCAGGTGCTGGGAGCCGACCGCGTGGTGATCTGGCTGCTCGAGGACCAGGGAGCCACCTTCAGCTGCGCGGCAATCCATGGCCGGGGCGGCACGCCGCGTGAGCCGTTCCGGTTTCCGATGAGCCGCCTGGCCCCGTACATATCGATGCTGCGCACCGAGCGCGTCTTCCAGAGCGCCGACGCCGCGAACGACCCGCGGCTGCGCGGATTGAGCGACGTGACACAGCCTTACACGGCCTCCCGCGCGCTCCTCGCCGCGGCCATCTGGCGCGCCGGCGAGCTCGCCGGCGTCGTGACGGCTTCGCAGCTCGACGCGCCGCGCCAGTGGTACCCGGACGAGGCGAACTTCGTCGGTGCGGTTGCCGACCAGGTGGCGCAGGTGCTCCTCAACTTCGAGCGCGAGCAGGTGCTCGCCGACCTGCAGGTGCTCGCCGGGGAGCTGACGCGCATTCAGAACGAGGAGCGCCGGCGCATCGGCCGCGAGCTGCACGATTCCACCGGTCAGACGCTGGCCGCGCTCGAGCTCGACCTGGCGCGGCTCTCCGAGGCCACCGAGTCGCTCAGCTCCAAGCCGCGCGAGCTGCTCGAGAACGCGGTACGCCTCGCGCAGCAATGCTCCACGGAGATCCGCACCGCCTCCTACCTGCTGCACCCGCCGCTCCTCGATGAGCTCGGTCTGGTGAGCGCGCTGCGCTGGCTCGCGGACGGGCTGCGGGAACGCAGCGGCCTCGAGGTGCGCCTCGACCTCCCGGAATCGATGCCGCGCCTCTCGAGCGCCAACGAGCTGACCCTGTTCCGCGTCGCGCAGGAAGCCCTCACCAACGTGCAGCGGCACTCCGCGAGCCCGTGGGTGGCGCTGCGCCTCGGGATTCTGGCCAATTCCGTGAGCCTCGAAGTCGAGGACGCCGGGCGCGGCATCGCCCGCGACCATCCCGCGCGCGGGGCGCCCGGAGTGCCGACGCTCGGAGTCGGGCTCGCCGGCATGCGCGAGCGCATCCGCCAGGTGGGCGGCACCTTCACGGTGGAATCGGCCGGCGAGGGAACGCGCATCCGCGCGTCGGTGCCGCTGCAGACTCTCTCCGAGGCGCGTAGTGCGTGAGAAGGGGAAAACGGCGCGCATCGTCATCGCCGACGATCACGAGATGGTGCGCCGGGGACTCGTGGCGACGCTCGCCGACGTCGGGCACTGGACCGTCGTGGCACAGGCCGGCAACGGCCGCGATGCGGTCGAGCTCGTCACGACGCACAAGCCCGACATCGCCGTCCTCGATCTCAGCATGCCGGAGCTCAACGGGCTCGACGCGACGCGCCGCATCCTGGCCGCGCGGCCCGAGACCTGCGTCCTCATCCTCACCGCGCACGAGTCCGAGCAGCTGGTGCGCGAGGTGCTCGCCGCCGGGGCCCGCGGCTACGTGCTGAAATCCGACGCGGGCCGGATCCTGGTGCGCGCCGTCGAGGCGCTGCTCGAGGGCCAGACGTTCTTCACCTCCAAGGTCGCACGGCTCGTCCTCGAGGGTTACCTGCGCGGCGGAGGCGAGACGCAGGAGTCGGCGCATATTCTTTCGGTACGCGAGCGCGAGATCGTGCAGCTGCTCGCCGAGGGCGCCAGCAATAAGGATGTCGCACGCGCACTCGGCATCAGCGTCAAGACCGCCGAGACGCACCGAAGCAACATAATGCGCAAGATGCAGTTCGCATCGCTCTCGGACCTCGTGAAATACGCGGTCCGCAACAAGATCATCGAGATCTGAGCCTCTCCGCCCGCCCCGCTCTCTAGGGGTTTTCCCCGGGGTTTCTACCCAATCATTGCAATTCAGCGCCGGAACCCGTCCGCGTACCTTGCGCACCCATGGAAGGCAGCGACAACCACGGACGGTAACTGGCGTGACGGTCGATGGGTGGCTCGCAATGCTGGCGGCAGTGATCGCCCTGGTTGCTTCCCAAACCACACTGGATGTGACGACACGCCTGTCGGCCTCTTCGCGCCGGCGCGTGCTGTGCAGGACTGTGTCCGGTGCACTCGCGCTTGGTGCGGGGCTGTGGTGCCTCGATCTGGTGGGCCTGCTGGCCCTCGGCACGCGCAACTGGGCCGAAGCCGACCTCACGATTCTTTTCGCAGCGTTCGCGGTCGCCGTGCTCGACCTCATGGGAATGCTCGCGGTGTTCGCAGGGAGCGAGCCAAGCACCTCGAGAATTCTGGCCGGGAGCACGGCGGCCGCGGCAGGGATCTCGGCGACTTATTGGACTGCGGTCGCCGCGCTCGGTCCGGCGCGCCCTGCCGGGGGCATCGTCCGCCCCCTCATCCTCTCTGTGACCCTGGCCTTCGCCGCCTTCACCAGCGCCTTCTGGCTGCGTTACCGGGTGGCCCCGAAGCCCTCCTGGGCCGGCCTCGCCGGCAAGGCGGCCGCCGGGCTCCTGGGCGCCGCCGCGCTCCTCCTCATGCCCTTGAGCGCCTGGCAGGGCGGAACGCTCGCCTTCGGCAGCTTCGGCCGGGGTCCGGACGGCGGGCGGCAGCTGCTCGGGGCTGCCCTGGGCGCCGCAGGGTTCGCGATTCTCGTCATCACCCGCATCGCCGTCTTCTACGAGCGGCGCCTCGCCGAGCGCACCGCGCAGTGCGCCCGTGAGCTCGAGGAAGTGCACACGCGCCTCCAGTACCTCGCGACCCACGACTCCCTCACGGGGCTGCCGAACTGGCTGCTCTTCAAGGAGCGGCTCGCCCAGGCGGTCGCCGACACCGCGCGCCCCGAGCGCGCCATCGCCGTCGCGGTGCTCGATCTCGATCACTTCAGCTCGCTCAATCACTCCCTCGGCCATGGCGCCGGCGACTGGCTGCTTTCCGAGGTCGCGCGCCGGGTCGGCTCGGTGCTGCGTCCCGGGGATCTGCTGGCGCGCCTCGGGAGCGACGAGTTCGTGGTGCTGATCGACAGCCTCGCCGCCCGCGTCGATGCCGAGGCGGTCACGCGCGACATCCTTGCCGAGCTGCGCGAGCCCTTTTCCATCAACGGCGCGGATGTCAGCGTGCGCCCGAGCATCGGCGTCAGCGTATGGCCCGACGACGGCCGCCGCGTCGACGACCTGCTCGCTCATGCCGAGGTCGCGATGGCGCTCGCCAAGGAGCGCGGCGGGGAGGTGCAGTCCTTCCAGCACGGCATGACCGACTCGATGCACGAGCGCCTCGCGCTCGAGAACGATCTGCGCCGCGGGCTCGCGGCCGGCGAGTTCGAGCTGTCGTTCCAGCCGGTGATGTCCGCCAGGACCGGCCGCATCATCACCGCCGAGGCGCTGCTGCGCTGGCGCCATCCGCTGCGCGGCGTGATCGGCCCCTCCTCCTTCATTCCCCTCGCCGAGGAGAGCGGGCTCATGATTCCGCTCGGCGAATGGGTGATCCGCGAGGCCTGCCGCTACGCCGCCGCCTGGCAGCTCGACCACGCCTCGCAGATCCGCCTCGCGGTCAACCTGTCCGCCACACAGTTCCGCCACCAGAACCTGGTCGAGGTCATCCGCTCGGCGCTCGCCGCCGAGAACCTCGACGCCCGCTGCCTCGAGATCGAGCTCACCGAGAGCGCAGTCATGACCAACCCCGAGGAGTCGGTCGGCGTGCTGAAGCAGCTGCGCAAGATGGGCGTCACCGTCGCGGTCGATGACTTCGGCACCGGCTACTCGAGCCTGAGCTACCTGCGCCGCTTCCCGATCGACAAGCTGAAGATCGACCGCAGCTTCGTGCGCGACCTCGCCACGAGCCGCACCGATGAGTCGATCGTGCGGGCCATCATCTCGCTCGCCCACAGCGTCGGCCTGCAGGTGGTGGCCGAGGGAGTCGAGACCGAGGAGCAGCTGCGCTGCGTGCGCGCCCTCGGCTGCGATCACTGGCAGGGATACTACTGCTGCGAGCCGCAGCCCGCCGAGCTCTTCGGCGCGATGCTGCACGATCAGGCCGGCGCCGGCGCGGCGGTGGACGAGCGTCCCGCCTGCAGGCCGCGCACCGCCCGCGGAACTCTCCCTTGAGCACCGGGATGGCTCCGGCATGCCCGTAGCCCGCCTGCAGTGCCGCTCGTCGAATCGACCCGACCGGTCGCGATGGCGCCGCGAGCCCGTCGCGGCCGGCTGCCGCCGAGCGCGCCCGGCGCGCTGTCGGGCGGCGCCCCTGCACTCTTGCCCCCACTGAGGTGACGACCGGGACGCCGAAGCGACAAAATACGGCCCCGTGAGCCTGCGCAAATGCCCCGACTGCGGCCAGGACGTCTCGTCCGCGGCGATCGCCTGTCCTCATTGCGGCCGGCCGAACCGCCGCAGCTCCTCTCCCATCGAGCTCTCCGGCATTCTCGTCATCGCCGTCGTGTGCGCGGGCGTGCTGATCTGGCGGCTGAGCTCGCAGCACCCGGGGCCGGCCGAGCCCGCCCGCGCACTTCCTCCCGAGACCGCGATCGCGCAGCCGGCCGGCGCCGGCGCCGGCCTCGCCGCCACCGTCGGCTACAACCGCAGGCTGTTTCTCTTGCGCGTGCAGAACGGCGACCCCTACGCCTGGACCAACTGTCAGCTGAGCATCAACGCGCAGGGGATCTCGGCGGGCTACACGCGCGACGTCGAGACCATCAGGCCGGGGATCACCGAGGCGGCACTGCTCGCGAGCGCGGAGTTCGTCGACGGCGACGGCCGCAGGTTCGATCCCGCCACGCAGGAGGTGGCGACGCTCGACGTCGCCTGCGAGACCCCGGGCGGGCAGCGCTCCTACGGAGGAAGGTTCTAGCTTGAGACTCCGCGGCGCGCTGCTCGCCTGGTGTGTGAGCGCCCCGTGCGCTCTGGCGTGCGCAAACGACGGGCCGCCGCGCTTCTACGTGGCGGCGCCGCCGGAGGGTACCCTGACGTTCGTCGTGTACGGCGATACGCGCTTCACGCAGCACGATGGCGTGGCGAACGCACCCGCGCGGCGCGCGCTCGTCGCGGCGATCAGCCGCGAGAGCCCGGCGGCGATCCTCGTCGGCGGCGACCTGGTCTACAGGGGCGACGATCCCGACGACTATGCCGCCTACCGCAGCGAGACGGCCGAGTGGTCGCGGCGCGGGATCCCGGTGTTCCCCGCTCTCGGCAACCATGAGCTCCGCGGCTGCGACGCCCGCCGCGACGAGAGTCCCTGCCTCGAGAACTGGTGGCGCAGCTTCGAGTCGCTGCCGCTGCGCCCGTACCGCTGGTACTCCGTGGCGCTCGGCGACTCGCTGCTGGCGCTGGTGCTCGATTCCGATGCGCCGCTCACGCCGGCCAGCGCGCAACGGGCGTGGCTCGAGCGGCAGATCAGCGACGCCGACTCCGATGCACGCGTGCGCTTCATCCTCATCCTGCTGCACTACCCGCCCGTGCGCGACCCGATCTTCGCGCGCGCCAGGGACGAGGGTGAGGTGCAGCGCTACCTGTCGGCCAGGGCGCCGAGCCTGCGCGCGCGCGTCATCGTCGTCGGCAGCCACATCCACAACTACGAGCGCTTCGAGCGCGACGGCGTCACCTACCTCGTGAGCGGGGGCGGCGGGGCCAAGCCGCTGCCGGTCCTGCGCATGTCGGGCGAGTTGTCGGGACTCAAGACGCCGGTAAACTTCCACTACCTGCGCTTCACGCTCCAAGGTGAGCGGCTGACGGGCACGATGGTGCGCTGCGCGCCGTCCGCCGAAGCCGGGGACGCGTGGAGCGAGCCCGACCGGTTCGAGGTCACGTATCACCACTGAGGAGTCAACCCACATGTCAACTCTCGGCCGCCACTGGGCACTGTTCCTCTCCGAGGGCATTGCGCTCGCCGTCCTCGGCGCGCTCGCGATCATGGCGCCGGCCATCGCTTCGGTGGCCGCGACCGTGTTCTTCGGCTGGCTGCTCCTGATGAGCGGCGTCGTCGGACTCATCGCGACGCTGCGTGCGCGGAGAGTGGCCGGATTCCGCTGGTCGCTGCTCTCGGCGCTGGTCGGCATCGTGGCGGGCGCCCTGCTCCTCGGGTGGCCGGTGCAGGGAGCCTTGTCCCTGACCGCCGTGCTGATTGCCTTTCTCCTCGTCGAAGGCACGGTCACGATCCTTTACGCCCTCGAGCATCGCGGCGCTCTCTCGGGGCGCTGGGGCTGGATGCTCTCGAGCGGGATCATCGACGTGGGGCTCGGGCTGCTGCTCCTTGCGGGCCTGCCGGGCACGGCGCTCTGGGCGCTCGGGCTGATCGTCGGCATCAACATGATCTTCGGCGGATGGGCGCTGATCTTCATGGCGCTGCACGCGCGGGGGGCCTCGACGCCCCCTTAGGCAGATACACGTATGGCCGCCGGCGGCTTCGGGTTGTATACGAACGCTGTGCGGAAGGGATCCTATCGATGGCTCCGGGCGGCCGGCGCAGCGCTGCTGCTGCTCGGCTCGCTGCCCACGGAGCTGCGTGCTCTCTCGATCCCGCAGCAGATCCTCGCGCAGATCCGGCACAGCACGCCGAACCTCGAGCGGGGCGCGCAGCTCTTCACCGGTTGTGCCGCCTGCCACGGATCTGACGGGGGCGGGACCCGCGACGGACTCGTGCCGCGGCTTGCCGGCCAACATGCCTCGGTGCTGCAGAAGCAGCTGGTGGACTACCGCTACGACCGGCGCTGGGACCCGCGGATGCAGGCCGTCGTCGACCAGCACTCGCTCAGCCCCGAGGCGATTGCCGATGTGACCGCGTACATCAGTCAGCTCGATCGTGACGTCGGCATCGGCACCGGCGACGGCAGCCTCCTGCAGCGGGGCGCGGCGGCCTACATGCGCTCGTGCCGCAGCTGCCACGGCCGGGCGGCGCAGGGCGATGCGGCCCGTGCCATGCCCCGCCTCGCCGGGCAGCACTACGAGTATCTTCGCAGGCAGATCTACGACGCGGTCGACGGCCGCCGGCCGAATTTCTCGCCGTCGCACATCCGCCTGCTCGCCCGTCTGGACCGCGACGACATCGCGGGCGTCGCCGACTATCTGTCGCGTCTCGGCGTCTCGCCGGCCGCATCCGCGCCGCAGGCGCTCAAGGCCGCCGGGGAGCTCAAATGAGCCGGTACTTGACCGCGTAGCGAACCAGCGCGGCGTTGTTCGACAGGTCCAGCTTCCTCAGGATCCGCGCCCGGTAGGTGCTGACGGTGCTCGGGCTGAGCGACATCTCCCCGGCGATCTCGTTGATCTGTTTCCCTGAGGCGATCAGCCACATCACCCGGTACTCCCGATCCGAGAGCAGATCGTGCGGCGGCTTCTCGCCGCCGTCGGCGAGCTCGGTCGCGAGTTTCTCGGCAAACGCGGCGCTTACGTACTTGCCTCCGCTCACTACCTTGCGGATCGCGCCGGTGAGGTCGTCGCTGGCGCTCGCCTTGTTGATGTAGCCCGCGCCGCCGGCCTTGAAGACCTGCCCGGCGTGCACGTCCTCGGGCAGGATGCTCAGCACCAGGACCGGACGCTCCGGGTAGTGCCGCTTCACCTCGCGCACCAGGTCGGCGCCGCTGCAGCCCGGCATCGAGTAGTCGAGCACCGCCACGTCCCATTCGACCTTGCACGCCAGCTCGAGCGCCTCGTCGCCGGTCTTCGCCTCGCCGACCACCGTCATATCCGCCTCGGAGGCGACGACGTCCCTCAGACCCCGGCGAACGACCGGATGATCGTCTGCGATCAGAATCCTCATAACGGCCCTCCTCATCGGTCCCCCGGCAGCGTCACCCTCACGAGCGTTCCCTTGCCGCGGCTCCCGTCGAAGTCCACCCGGCCGCCGAACGGCAGCAGCCGCTCGCGCACTCCCGTCAGCCCCAGCGACCTGGGGCTTGCCGCAGCCTCACCGTCGATTCCGCGGCCGTTGTCCTCGACCGCCAACACCACCCCGCCGCCCTCGAGCCGCATCGTCACCTTGACGCGCGTGGCATTGGCGTGACGCGCCACGTTCGTCAACAGCTCCTGACAGATCCTGAAGAGGGCCGTGCAGCGGGCGCGGTCGAGCGGCACGGCCTCTTTGGGAAGCGATACGTGGCAGCGGATGCCGCTGCGCCGCTGAAACTCATCCGCCTGCCAGGCGATGGCCGCCGAGAGCCCGAGCTGGTCGACCATGTCCGTGCGCAGGCGCGAGACGATCTGCCGCACCGATTCCATGGTGGTCTCGATGAGGTTCGACATCGCCTGCACCCGCTCGCGCAGGGGCCGCGCGTCAGCCGGCAGCCGGCCCGCAATCCAGTTCGCGTCCATCTTCAGAGCCGTCAGCTCCTGGCCCAGCTGGTCGTGCAGCTCGCGCGCGATCCGTGTCGATTCCTCCTCGCGCACCGACTGCAGGTGCGAGGCCAGGGCGCGCAGACTTTCCTCTGATGCCTTGAGGTGCGCCTCGGCCGCCGTGCGCTCCCTGATCTCCTCGATCAGGGCGGAGTTCTTGCGGTACAGCTCGACGAACACCGAGATCTTGGACTTGAGGATCTCCGGCCTGAGAGGCTTGACGATGTAGTCCACCGCGCCCGCCTCGTAGCCGCGCGTCATCGAAGGGCTGTCCTCGTAAGCGCCGGTGAGGAAGATGATGGGCGTGTGGCGCGAGCGGTCGCGCGCGCGAATCAGCCTCGCGACCTCGAAGCCGTCCATGCCCGGCATGCGCGCGTCCAGCAGGACGACCGCAAACTCCTCTTTCAACAGGCAGCGCAACGCCTCCTCACCCGACTTTGCAGTCACCACGCGCAGTGGCATGTCGCTCAACAGCCCCTGCAAGGCGGTCAGATTGCGGACGTCGTCATCGACGGCAAGAACGGTCGCCTGCTCCGGCACAACGTAAGCACCTCTCCCTGGACAGCCGGTGAATTATCGAGCGACCCAGCCGTAGGTGCGCACCGAAAGTCGTGTAGGAATCGGTTTACAGGGTCGGTAGTGCGGGCCCGTCAACGCGGCGCGGACGCTCTCGCCATCAGCAGCGCCCCCTCGAGACCCGAATCCGCGAGCGCCGCGAGAACGCAGAAATCCGCCGCGGCCGCCGCCTCACCCACGCCGTAACCCCCGAGCGCCCGGCCGAGAGCGCTGCGCAGGCGCTCGAGCAACCGGGGTGTTGCCATGACGCCGCCACCCCAGACGATGCGTTCGGGCGACCAGGCGAGTACCAGCAGCGCGGCGAGCTCGCCGAGATAGTCGCCCACGAGATCGAGCATCGCGGGGTCATCCGCGAGCGTGCGCTGCGCGCCCAGCCGGCGCGCGATCGCAGGTCCCGAGGCGAGCCCCTCGACGCAGCTCTCGTGAAAAGGGCAGACGCTCGCCGCCCGGTCGTGCCGCCGGCGCACCAGGCGGATGTGGCCGATCTCCGGGTGCAGCGCGCCTTCGAGCGGTCGACCCTGCAGCACGAGACCGCCGCCGATACCGGTGCCTACGGTGACATAGGCTAGAGAGCGCACACCTCGTCCGGCGCCCCGCTGCCACTCGGCGCACGCGGCCGCGTTGACGTCGGTGTCGATCGCGACCGGCACGCCGAAGCGCCCGGCGAGCGCGGCGCGCAGGTTCGAGCCGCTCCAGCCAGGCTTGGGGGTGCTGAGCACGCAACCGTAATCGGGAGAGAGCGGATCGCGCACCAGCGGCCCGAAGGCGGCGATGCCGATGCCGCCGAGCGGCCGCCCGGCTGCTGTAGCCCGGGCGAGAAAGGCGCCCAGATCCCCGAGTGCCGCATCCGCAGTGCCGGTGGGCCAGCGCTCGTCGGCCAGAACGCCTCCGTCCGCATCCACGATCCGGGCCCTGATCCGGGTGCCTCCGGTCTCGATCCCCGCGAACACCGCGTCCTTCATGTCAGGCCGACTGTAGCCGCAGCGCCTCTCCGTCGATAGAGCCAGCGGGCGGATTTCGACGGCGGCTTCAATGCAACGCGAGCGGGTCAGGCCGCCAGGCCACGTCCCGCCAGCGGCCGAAGTCCGCGAAGTCGGGTGGCGGAAAGCGGCCCTGCACCAGCGCCGTGCGCGGTGGCAAGCGGCTGCACTTCGGTCGGGCGCCGCGGAGTCGTTGCTGCCGGCTTCGGCGGCGTTAAGTCCCTGACTCGAGGCCGCTCGGCGCGCTTGAGCTCCGTGGCACGCGGGTTGCATTGCATCTGCCAAGCGATCGGACAGACCAGGGGCGGGAGGCTTAGTGAAATCGGTCCCCTCCGAGCATTCTGCCTCCCGCTTCTGGTCACTTTCGCCCGACGATTTTCAGGACGTGGTCGACGACGCTGCGGCTGAGGCGGGGATCCACCGGTCCGTGTCCGAACAAGGCGCGGAAATAGAACGGCCCGGCGAGAAGGTCGAGCACTAACTCGACGTCCAACGTGCGGCGCGCCTCGCCACGGCGCCGGGCGCGGTCGAGCGCATCGCGAATCGACTTGCGCCGTGGCGCGAGCATCTGGCGCCTCACCGCCTGCGCGAGTCGGGGGTCGTGGGCCATGTCGGCCACGAGGCCCGGGAGCGCCTCCTTCAACGGCCCCGCGAATGCGCGCTGAAAGGTACCGACGGCCGCACGCAGGTCGCCCCGCAAAGAGCCCGTGTCCGGAGCAGGCCTCGGGCCCATGGCGTTCACCAGACAGTCGGCGACCAGGTACGGCTTGCCCGGCCAGCGGCGGTACATGCTTGCACGCGCGCGCTTCACCTTGCGCGCTATGCCCGCCATGGTCACCGCCCTGTAGCCGCGCGTCCTCAGCACCTCGAGCACGGCCGCGACCACGGTCCGGTCGATGTTCTCGTTGCGCGGACGGCCGCGTGGCGGGCGGCTCGGCCGGGCGCGAGAGGGCCGCGATTTGAGCCGTTTCACCGTGAGCTCTCTCCGCTGCGTCCTCCGTGCGCCAGGCCGCCGACATGAAACATGCGCTCGCGCAGCGACTCCTCCTCGTGCTGCGCACGCATGGGCTTGAGGAGGTCGCTGCGGCTGACGATACCGACCACGCGCAGCGAGATCGCATCGTCCACCACGGGCAGTCTCTCCTGCCCGGCTGCCGCGAGCCGCTGCGCTACCGCGCGGCAGGTCTCGCCCGGCAAGGCATGGTCGGGCACGGGCGAGGCACCGATCAAACCGCCGAGCGTCCCGAGCGCCTCGCTCGCTGCCAGGCGGTTCACGGCCTCGCGATCGACCATGCCGAGGAGCCGGCCGTCGTCGACGACCGGGTAGGCGCGATGATGCTGCGCGCTGCCGAAGTAGCGGCTGCGCGTCTCGGCCACGGTGAGCGCGTGAGATATGCGCCCGGGCATGCCGCTCAGAATCCGAAGAGGATCACCGCCTTCTGCAAGGTGACCCATACGCCCCAGGCGATCGGAATGCCGACCGCGACCCAGGCGGCGGCGAGCTCCCAGCCGGGGGTCGTGGAGGCCTGCGCGGGACGCACTTGCACCGCGGCCGCGCGCGCCTGCTGCTGCGCGTCGAGCGCCGCCAGCTGCTGCGGCGTCATGTAGTGCTTCTCCGCCACCGGCCGGATCGCCAGATTGCACAGGAAGCCGGCCGCGAGCAGACCCGCCAGGATGTACATGGTGACGCTGTAGACCTGGTCACGCGGCACGTGGTGATCGAGCTGATACTCGCGCAGATAGTTGACGATCACCGGTCCGAAGATGCCGGCCGCCGACCACGCCGTCAGCAGCCGGCCGTGGATGGCACCCACCATACGGGTGCCGAACAGATCGGCGAGATACGCCGGGACGGTGGAGAAGCCGCCACCGTACATCGAGAGGATGATGCAGAAGAAGCCCACGAAGAGCGCCAGCTCGCGCGCCGCGGCCAGAGAGGGAATCGCCGCATAGAGGCCGAGCCCGAGCAGCAGGAACACCGTGTAAGTGGCCTTGCGGCCGATATAGTCGGAGGCCGACGCCCAGAAGAAGCGGCCGGCGATGTTGAAGAGCGACAGCAGCCCGGTGAACCCCGCCGCGATCGCCGCGATCGCACCGTGCTGCGCCGGCGTGAGCTGATCGAAGGTGGCGTCGACCCCGATGAGGCGGCCGCCGAACACCTCCTGCAGCAGCGGCGAAGCCATGCCGATGATGCCTATCCCGGCGGTGACGTTGAGCGCCAGCACCCACCAGACGAGCCAGAACTGCGGCGTGCGCGAGGCGACGTTGAGATCGACGTCGCGATGGGTAACCAGCGCCTTGGCCCTGCTGGCGGCCGGCGGCTCCCAGCCGGCCGGTTTCCAGCCCTCCGCCGGCAGCCGGTAGCCGAGCGACCCGAGCATCATCGAGACGAAATAGATGGCCGCGAGCACCAGGAAGGTCTGCCATACGCCGACCGAGGTCGGGGTGGCGAACATCTTCATCAGCTTGTCCGCGAGCGGCGCACCGATCATCGCTCCGCCGCCGAAGCCCATGATCGCCATGCCGGTGGCCATGCCGCGCCGGTCGGGAAACCACTTGATGAGCGTCGAGACCGGCGAGATGTAGCCGAGACCGAGGCCGAGTCCCCCGATGACTCCGGACCCGAGCCACATGAGCCACAACTGATGGCCGACGACGGCGAGCGCGGAGATCACCAGTCCGCCGCACCAGAGGATCGCGGCGGCGATGCCGGCGCGGCGCGGGCCGACGCGCTCGAGCCAGCCCCCCCAGATCGCGGACGCCGTCCCGAGGAAGACGAAGAATAAGGTGAACATCCACCCCATCATCGAGATCTTCCAGTCGCAGGTCGTGGTGGTGATGAGCTGGAAGAAGCCGAGGTCCGCCGGACACTCGAGCGACTTCGTGAGGCCGAGCGCCCGGTGCAGGGGCAGCCAGAACACCGAGAAGCCGTAGGCCATGCCGATGCACAGATGGATCGCCAGTGCGCAGGGCGGAACCAGCCAGCGGTTGTAGCCGGTGGCGGCGATGATGCGTTCCCGGTCGAGGAATCCGGGGCGGGGCAGGACGTTTGCGGCGGACATCGCGGACTCCTGTTTGATGTTGTTCAGAGCCGGATACGGCCGTGCATTCTAATCTTTACGAGACACGGTGTCTCGTATAGTGTGAAGAGCGCACCGTGCCGACCGCTCCCGCACACGTTCCGACAGAGCGGGAACGGAGGATCGGAGCCCCACCCCTCCGGGCGCTCCCTCCGGCGCTCCCGGCCGCCTCAGCCATTGAGCTCGACGCTCCAGGTCACCGGGATCTCCGCCATAAGTGACGAGCGCACGCTGCAGTATTTGGTCACCGCGAGCTCGACCGCCCGCCCGGCCCTGGCCGGTGTGGCGCCGGGGGCGGTTATCGAAAAATGCAGGATTGCGGACGCCAGGCGCCGCGGCGTCGCATCCACCCGCTGCGCCTCGATGGCCACGCTGAGCGCCTTAACGGGCGTGCGCTGCTTGGCGAGAATCGAGACGACGTCGGTCGCCGCGCAGGCCCCAATGGCGGCGAGCAAGGTGTCGAAGGGGCTCGGCGCGGATTTCGAGTCGCCGTCGATGCGAATCCTCGGGCCGCCGGCGCGGTGCGCCTCGAACTCGCTCGCGCCGACCCAGTCGACCTCGATCCGCGGATGAGACATGAGCTTTGCGTGAGCGCTCGGCATACGTCAGGGCGGCATGATCTCACGCTCTCCCAAATTGAGGAGGCCGCGTCCATCCTAAATTCACGCCCGCACTCCCTCGCCCGGAAGCCGACCCCGCTGGCGGCGAACACTAGACTGGGGACCCGTGCTCGATGGAGGTGACCCGTGCAATTCCTCCTCTTCGACGTGAGCGCTACGCTCGTCTTCCTCCTCGGTTACCTCGCGGTCGTCACGCTGCTGCGGCGCCGGGCGCTGCCCGTGCCGGCGGTGACCCGCGGCCCGCGGCCGGCGGAGCGCCCTGCCGCCCGGCGCGCGGGGCCTGGGCCGAGCGAGACCCGCAAGGAGCCTGCGGCCGGGCAGTGCCGCCGGGAGTGGCCGCGCCTCATCCATCCGAGGTAGCCTGCCGCTCGTGATCGTCCATCTCATCGATGGCACCTACGAGCTCTTTCGTCACTTCTACGGTCAGCAGCGCTTCGCGAAGGGAGACGCTCCCCCCTTCGGCGCCGCCGTCGGGGTGCTCAACACCGTCCTCGGCATGATCGAGGAAGGCGCCACGCACCTGGGCGTCGCGACCGACCACGTCATCGAGTCCTTCCGCAACCGGCTCTGGCCGGGCTACAAGACCGGCGACGGCGTGGAGCCCGCGCTTTCCACGCAATTCCATCCGCTCGAGGATGCGCTCGCCGCCATGGGTGTCGCCGTGTGGCCGATGGTGGAGCTCGAGGCGGACGACGGCCTCGCCTCGGCCGCACGCATCGCCGCGGCTGATGCCGACGTGCACCGGGTATCGATCTGGACCCCGGACAAGGACCTCGCGCAATGCGTCGAGGGCGAGCGGGTCGTTCAGGTCGACCGCAGGACCAGGGAGATCCGCGACGCCGCCGGGGTGCGCGCCAAGTTTGGCGTGGATCCCGGGCGTATCCCCGACTTTCTCGCGCTCGTGGGAGATGCCGCGGACGGCTACCCGGGACTCGCCGGCATCGGGCGGGTGAGCGCGGCGCGGCTCATCGGCCGCTACGGCGCGCTCGAGAGCTTTCCGCCCGAGGTGCTCGGCGAGAAGCGCGACCTCGCCCTGCTCTTCAAACAGCTCGCGACGCTCAGGACCGATGCCGAGCTGTTCGCGGACGTCGAGCAGCTGCGCTGGCGCGGCCCGACCGGGAAATTCGACGCCTGGACGGAGAAGCTCTCGAGCCCGCGTCTTCTCGAGCGCAGCCGAAGAGCCGCAGCCGGCCTCGTGCGGCCGCTCGCGCAATGAGACGCGGCGCCGCTGCCGCTCTCTTTGCGCTGCTGTGCTTTGCGGCCAACTCGGTGCTGTGCCGGATGGCGCTGCGCAGCGCGCACATCGATCCGGCAAGCTTCACCGGCATTCGCCTCCTCTCGGGCGCGGTAACGCTCTGGCTCCTCGTGCAGGCCGGCCGCCGGCCGCAGGCTCCGGGCGGCAGCTGGCGGTCGGCGCTGGTACTCCTCGTGTACGCCCTGCCGTTCTCCTTCGCCTACGTGGGACTCACCGCCGGTACCGGTGCGCTGCTGCTCTTCGGCGCGGTGCAGGTGGTGATGCTCCCCGCGGGATTTCTCTCGGGTGAGCGGGTCGACCGTGTGCTCGTCCTCGGGTGGCTCATCGCCGTCGCAGGCCTGGTCCTGCTGCTTCTGCCGGGCATCGCCGCGCCACCCATCAAGGAGGCGGCCTTCATGCTGCTGGCGGGCGTCGCCTGGGCGATGTATTCGCTCCACGGCCGCGGGTCGAAGAATGCGCTCGGCGACACCGCCGGCAACTTCGTGCGCGCCGCCCCGGGCGCGCTGCTGATCAGCGCGCTCCCCTTTGCGCACCGGTCCGCGGATCCGGAGGGTATGGTCCTCGCTGCGCTCTCCGGTGCGGTTGCCTCGGGTCTCGGCTACGCGGCCTGGTATACGGCGGTGCCCAGGCTCGGGGCGATCGCCGCGGCCAATGCGCAGCTCTCCGTACCCATCATCGCGGCGCTCGCCGGCGTCGCGCTGTTCCAGGAGCCGATCACGGGGCGGCTGCTCACCGCGGCGGTGCTGGTGCTCGGCGGCACCGCGCTCGCGGTGCGGCGCAGCCTCTCGCTGCGTGCCGCACGTTGAGCGGGGAGCCGGAGCTGCGCCCCGGTGCGGAGCGAGACTTCAGGCCTTCGGCGTGTAGCTGAACTTCTGTCCCGCCAGCGTCGCCTGGTACATGGCGCCGCCCTTGACGATGGTGAAGACCGCGAGGCCCTTGTAATAGCGGCCTGCGGTAGTTGCGTCCTTCATGCCGCCGCTCGCCCCGGCACTGGCCCCGGTCGTGCCGACACTGCCGCCGGCGGCGGCGGTGATCGCCACGGCGTCGACGTCGGCGCCGAATTCGAAATTACCCTTGGTGAATTCCTCGAACGCGCGCTTATCCTCGAAGAAGACGATCTGGCTGTAAGCCTGGCCGCCTGCCTGAAAGCCCGCGCTCAGCTGATTCACGCTGGTATCGCCGACATAAATGCCGTGCACGTACACGCGCCCGCTGCCGTGCGCGCCGCCGACTACCAGCCCGGCCTTGCCGATGGTGGGAAACACGGCGTAGCCGTAGCAGTTATCGAAGAACCTGGCGCTCTCGCCGGCGTTCTTGAAGAGGCTGACCGTACTCGTGTACGAGCTGGCCCAGAGCGCCGGCGTCCAGGCGAGCAGCGCCAGCGCCAGCAGTTTCGCGAGAGGATGTCTCATGATCCACCTCCTGTGGGTCATTGATTACGCCGGCACGTTCGCACCCCGGTACTAAACCCAGCCTGAACCTGAAGACGCCGCAGAAGGCGCCGCCGGATCAATCATGTAGGACTCCGCCTACACCGGGTCAGGCATTTGACGTACGCTCGACCCGCGGGAGAGGCATTAACGTCTCGGGCGAGCGCGGGGGAGGCGGTTCTTCATGGCCAGCGTACTCATTGCCGACGATCACGCGATGGTGCGGGCGGGTCTGCGGCGCTGGCTCGAGCAGGACGGCGCGATCGATTCCATCGGCGAGGCGGCGAGCGGCACCGAGACGCTCGATCGGCTGCGCGATGGCGCGTGGGATCTGGTGGTGCTCGATATCAACATGCCGGACCGCAGCGGCATCGACATCCTGGCGCACATCCGCAGCGGGCACCCGGGCACGCGCGTGCTGGTAATCAGCGCGTTCTCGGAGAAGCAGTACGCGATCTACGCGCTGCGCGCCGGCGCCGCCGGTTACGTCGCCAAGGACCAGGCGCCGGAGGATTTCATGCGCGCGATCCACGCAGTGCTCTCCGGCCGGCGCTTCGTGAGCGCGACGCTCGCCGAGATGCTGGTGGGCGCGCTCGATGAGCCGGCGGATCAGCCGCTGCACGCGACGCTCTCGCAACGCGAATTCCAGATTCTGTGCAAGCTCGCGGTGGGGCGCAGCGTCTCGGAGATCGCGCGGGAGCTCTGCATCAGCGTGAAGACCGTGAGCACCTACCGGGCGCGTATCCTCGAGAAGATGAACTTCAGCACCAACGCTGACTTGACCGCGTACGCCCTGCGAAACGGCCTGATGCAGTAGGGGTTCCCCCGAGAGCCGGTCAGCGCAGGCTGACGATTCAAGACGGCGAGTACCGGCATCGGGCCGCTGCTGCCCGTTGTTACCCTCGAACCTGCTGCGACAATCTCATATGCCGAACCCCAGCTCCGTGCGCGTGCTGCTCGTCGAGGACTCCAACGTGATCGCCGGCCGCATCACCGAGCTGATCGGCCGTCTGCCCCACATGGACCTGATCGGCAGCGTCGACACGGAGGCCGAAGCCCTGCGGCAACTGACGCTAGCGACGCCGGACGTGTTGATTCTCGATCTCCACCTGCGCGCCGGCTCGGGTTTCGGGGTGCTGCGTTCGCTCGAGCGCACGGGCGCGCCACGGCCGAAGATCATCGTCCTCACGGGCTTCGACCTGCCGCAGTACCGGCGTGAGGCCGAGACGCTCGGCGTCGACGCCTTCCTCAACAAGTCCCGCGACTATCACCGGCTGCCGGTGCTGCTGAGCGGCTATGCAGCTCAGCACGGCGCACGGACCCGCCACTGATCAGGCGCCGCGCCGGCGCCGGACCTGCGCTTCCTGCCGCGCCAGCACGCGTAGGAGCGGCAGCTGCACTTCTATCTGCGTGCCGCCCGCGGCCGGGCGCTGTACGTGCCAGTGACCGCCGAGACCGCGTGCCCTGTGACGCATGGCCGCGAGCCCATGTGCCCGGAGCGCGAGCAGCCGCTCCGGGGGCACTCCGACGCCGTCGTCGCGCACGCGCACCACCAGCCAGGGCTCCACGACCTCGACGGTCACCTCGATGGCGGTCGCGTGCGCATGCTTCAGGACGTTGGCCAGCGCCTCCTGCACGATTCTGAAGACGGCAATCGACGCCTGCGGTGTGAGCGGCAGCTCCTCCTCGGGATAGCGCTCGAGGTGTCTGAGCCCCGCGCGCTCGCACGTGTCAGCGACCTGCCAGCGCAGCGCCGGCACCAGACCCAGGTTGTCGAGCAGCGTCGGCCGCAGGCTCTCGATCACCCGGCGCTTGATGTCCACGCCCGCCTGCAGCGCCTCCTGCACACGCCGGAAGTAGCTGCGCACCTCCGGATCGGCGCTGCCGACCCTTTCCTCGAGCCACGAGAGGTCCATGCGGGCCGCGACCAGGAGGCCCCCCAGCTCGTCGTGCAGCTCGCGCGACAGCGCGGACTTCTCCTGCTCGGCCACCGACTGCAGATGCGTCGAGAGCTCCGACAGCTCCCCGGTACGCAGCTCCACCAGGTGTTCGAGCTCGGCCTGGCGCGCCGCGAGCTGCTCGGCCTCCCGCTCCTTGGAGCGCAGCTGGCGCAGCGTGAGGCGGCTCAAGAGCAGCAGCAGACCGGCGCTCGCCGCGAGCGCCGCGCTGGTCGTGGCGATGCCGGCCCAGCGGTTGACCTGCCAGCGGCGGGTGGCCTCGACAGCCTCGGCGCTGTCCTGCGCCTCGATCTTGCGCACGAGATCGTCGATCTGCGCCATGGTCGAGGCGCCCTCGTCGGCGCGGATCTGCTGCAGGGCGGCGGCGCGCCCGCGGATGCCGAAGACCTGGATCGTCCGGCGCATCTCGTCGAATTTCGCGTTGCTCAGCTGGCGCAGTTGCGCGACGTCGGAGCGCGCGGCCGCGCGGGCGCCGGCATAAGCCGCGTCGAGCCGCCCGAGTGCGCCGTCAAAGCCCGCGGAGGCCTGTTGGAAGGGAGCGAGATACTCGGCGTTGCCGAGCAGGATGTAGCCGCGCTGGCTGCTCTCCGCCTGCCGCAGCAGCTGCCACAGGTCCGCGAGCGCCTGCTGCCGCTGCGCGCTCAGCGCGATCCGCGCACTCGCCGCCTCGAGACGCCGTTGTCCGAGCTGGGCGGCCACGAACAGCCCGACGACCGTAGCGAGCAGCAACGCGACCACCAGCATCTGGCGGGCGACCGAGTTCATCGCCGCGATGATAGCGCGCGAGTCGTGCTGCGGTGCGACGTAGACAGCCGTAGGAGTTCCCTTACGAGTGCGGCGGCCATCAGCTGACGTGCGGGCGGGTCTCAGGCCGCTGCTGCTACGCCCACGCCGGGCATACGCTCGTCCCTGTCACTGACGTACGTGTGGAGAGGAGCCCCCCGGGTGGATGCCGCATCGGTCGTGCAGCTCAGGCGCATCAACGATTCCCGCACCCGCATCCTCGAGATCTCGGCCGGGCTGCGGACCGCCGTCGCGGGCGGCGACGATGCGGGCATCGCGCGCCTGCTCGGCGAGCTGTTGCGCGTCAAGGGATCGAGCCGCGCGCAGAGCATTGCCCTGCAGCAGCGGGCCCTGCAGAGCCTGGTGACCCTGCTGCGCTCGGCCGCCATGAATGACGAGCTCACCGGCCTCCATAACCGCCGCGGCTTCCTGCAGTGCGCCAGCCGCCTGCTCGATCTGGCGATCCGGGACCGCAGTCCCCACCGCTTCATCTACATTCATCTCAGCGCGCTCGCGGACAAGTCCGCGGCGCTGCCGATGATCGCGCTGCGCCAGATGGGCAATACGCTGCGCGATCTCTTTCCGGACTACGGGGTGCGCGAGACACTCGGACGGCTCGGCGCGGGCGAGTTCGCCGTGCTCACGCCCCGTGTCGAATATTTCTCGCGCGATTCGATTCTGCGGGACATTGCTGCGAAGCTGACGGGTCCGGGACCCGCGCGTACCCGGCTCGACGTCGGGGTCGCGCACTTCGATCCCCTCAATCCGGTCGGAATCGACGAGCTGTGCGCAAGGAGCGCGCAGCAAGCCCTGCAGGCGCGCCCCGGCGCCTCTCGAATTGCGTCCTCCGCGACAGGCCCCCCCATGCGGAGTGACGCATCGTTGACGGTCTCGGGGTGGCGGCAATACAGGTCGTGCGAGGACTGACACGGCGCCGCCACTCCTGAGACCGCTTTTTATCGACAGCCTGTAAGCGCCGCCTCGGATCAGCGCGCTGACGGGGGTTGCACCCCGATGCGATCAAGCGACACAGACGCTCACCGTGCCAATCGGCTGCTGGCGCGGATGACCGCCGCCGGGCTTGCGAGGCTTGCGCCGCACCTCGAGGTAGTGCCGCTCGTCTCGCGCGATATCCTCATCGAGACGGGAGCACCTCTCAAGCACGTCTACTTTCCCCATTCCGGGGTCATCTGTCTCATGACGTCCATGCCGAGCGGCGTGGCGGAGATGGCCACGATCGGCTGCGAAGGCTTCATGGGTTTCGAGACGGTGCTCGGCGCCCAGACTGCCGCGAACCGGGCGCTGGTGCAGATAGCCGGCTCGGCCTCCCGGGTGCCGGTCGCCGCGCTGCGCGCCGCGATGGAGCGGGTTCCTGCGATACGGGACCCGCTGCTGCGCTATGTCCGGTTCTTTCTCATCCAGGCCCTGCAGTCGGTTGCCTGCAGCGCCCTGCACGAGGTGGACGCACGCTGCGCCCAGTGGCTGCTCCGGGCACAGGACCGCGGCGGCGAGGCACACGCCCTGAACCTGACCCAGGAGTTTCTGGCGGAGATGCTCGGTGTGCAGCGGCCGAGCGTCACCATCGTTGCCCGTTCGCTGCAGAAGGCGGGGTTGATCCGCTACAGCCGCGGCGTCATCGAGATCGTGGACCGCGAGGGGCTCGAGGACGCGGCTTGTGAATGCTACGGTATCGTCAGGCGGGCCCTGGACGAGATTCTGCCTGTCGCGAAACGTTAGTTGCCGGCCACGGCCTCGACACACCGGCCTCCTGCATAGCCCGCAGATGACCCGGCGTGCACAGGGTGAGGCCGGGATCCTTCAGCTGCGCCAGCATGTCGCGCGTATCGAGGATCATGCGCTCGGCCGAATGTCCGAGAGATGCCGCAAGGCCGCCGGCATATACCTCCTCCGAGGTGAGCGATTCCCTCCAGGAAATCCACAGAGTCGAGGCCAACAGCGCCAGCGATCCGACGACGGCCGCGGCGGCGGCGGAAATCATCACTCTCTGCTTGCGGTACACGGCGCGACTGCCAGCTTCAGCTGTCGGGTCCTCAGCTGCGCGATACCTTACTAAGTAAGGTACATTACACTTGGTTCGCCGCGGCTAATTAAATGCTGCACGCGACGCTCGCGCAACGTTTGATTTCACAAAAACCAGTCGGCTGCACGGCGGATGACAGGGTGTAGGGCTGGGCCTACACGCGTGCTCTTTCCGGTGTTGAATCAGCTTGTTTGAATGCAGCGCGCACGTCTTCCAAACTATCCGCTGTCTGCGATTGAAGACGGAGCGCACGAAGAATTCCCGGTTACAACACGCAGCTGTCGCGCACGGCTAACAACGCCCGTAAGTGTCAACGGACACGGAAACGCATACTCTCTGACACCGCCGCGCTGAGGAGATCGACGCATGCATTATTTTCCGCTCACCGCGCCGGCGCTCCTGGGGCTCGCGATCCTGTTCGCGATCGTTGCGGGCTCGGTCGCGGCGCGGCTCCTGAGCTTCGCTTCGGCCAGCATGGGGCTCGCTCCGCGCACCATGATGGCAGTGTTGCTGGCCTCGCTCCTCGGCAGCTACATCAACATTCCGATCGCCTATCTGCCCGAGCACCACATGACCGCGCAAGCCGTGGTTACCTACTTCGGCATACCGTATGTCGTCCCGGTCACGCGTACGTCGCCGGCGACGGTGCTCGCGATCAACGTGGGCGGCGCGGTGATCCCCATAGTCATGTCGCTCTATCTCATGGTGCGTAATCGGCTCTACTCCATGAGCCTCTGGGGCATTGCCGTCGTGGCACTGGCCTGCCACCTGCTCGCAACCCCGGTGCCCGGCATCGGCATCGCCGAGCCGATCTTCGTTCCGTGCGTGGTCACGACCGTCATGGCGCTCATCCTGTCGAGACGCCATGCGGGAGCCCTCGCCTATATCTGCGGCAGCCTCGGCACGCTGGTCGGCGCAGACCTCACCAATCTCTCCAAGGTCCGCGGGCTCGGCGCGCCGGTCGCATCCATCGGCGGCGCGGGCACCTTCGACGGCATCTTCGTGATCGGCCTCTTATCGGTCGTGTACGCCGGCTGGTTCGCCGCCAGGGAAGCGCGCCGCACCGACTAGGCGCGAGACCGCGCCCCGAAAGCGCGCTTCCGCCACGGAAATAAGCATCCCTACGGATGCCGCGGCTAGCCCGGATGCGCTGAGATACGAGGATGGCGAAGAAGCGAGCCGCTCGGTCGGGTAACGGGCAGAACCTGGGCACGGCTCCGTCACGCGGCGGTGGCGTCGGTGCCGCGGCCTTTCCCTGGCTGCTCTGGCCCGGTGGCCAGTGGGGCGATCCGCAGGTCTGGCCGGAATTCAGGCCGGATCTGCAAGCGCACGCGGGGAAGCCGCGCAGCGCTCCCGCATCCCCTCGCTCGCGGGCAGCGCCCGAGCAAGCGCCCGCCGAGGGCGCTGATCCGGTGAGCAGCCTCGATCGGCTGCTCCATGCCACGCTCGGCCGTCTGACGCTCGGGATCTCGCCGGTCGCATTGCGCCTTGCCTATGCGGATTGGGCGATGCACCTGGCGACCTCACCGGGAAAGTGCCAGCAGCTCGCGGAGAAAGCCCTGCGAAAGGCCGTGCGCTTGGCTATCGCCGCGCCACACATGCTCTCCGGGGATCCGTCATCCCGTGTCATCGAACCCCTGCCGCAGGACCACCGCTTCGACAGTGCGCAGTGGCAACGGCCGCCCTTCAATCTCATCTACCAGGCGTTCCTGCTCAACCAGCAGTGGTGGCACAGCGCCGCCACCGGCGTCGGGGGCGTGTCGTCGCACCACGAGAGGGTGGTCGCTTTCCTCACGCGGCAACTTCTCGACCTCGTCTCGCCCGCCAACTTTCCCGCCACCAATCCGCAGGTGCTGGCGGCGACGATACGCGAGGGCGGCTGGAACCTCGTGCGGGGCGCCGCCAGCTTCTGGGCCGACTGGGAGCGCGCCGCGGGCGGCAAGCCGCCGATCGGCGCCGACGCATTCAAACCCGGTGAGCGCGTAGCCGTAACGCCCGGCAAGGTGATCTACCGCAACCGCCTGATGGAGCTCATCCAGTACACGCCCACGACGCGCAGAGTGCAGGCCGAGCCGGTGCTCATCGTGCCGGCCTGGATCATGAAGTACTACATCCTCGATCTCTCGCCGAGCAACTCGCTCGTGAAATATCTGGTGGACGGCGGCCATACGGTCTTCATGATCTCCTGGCACAACCCTTGCGCCGAGGACCGCGACCTCGGAATGGACGATTACCTGCGCCTCGGCGTGCTGGAAGCGCTGCAGGCCGTACGGACGATCGTACCCAAGGCCAGGGTCAACGCCGTGGGGTATTGTCTCGGCGGTACCCTCCTCACGATTGCGGCAGCACTGCTGGCGCGCGAAAAGAGCCCGCCGCTGAACTCGGTCACGCTGCTCGCCGCGCAGACGGATTTCACCGAGGCCGGGGAGCTGAGCCTGTTCGTCGACGACAGTCAGCTGAGTTTCCTCGAGGACGTGATGTGGGATCAGGGCTACCTGGACGGCCGCCAGATGGCCGGTGCGTTCCAGCTGTTGCGCTCCAACGATCTCATCTGGTCGCGCGTCGCCCACGAGTACCTCATGGGACAGCGTCCAGCGATGACCGACCTGCTCGCCTGGAATGCGGACGCCACGCGCCTGCCCTACCGGATGCACAGCCAGTATCTGCGCCGGCTGTTCCTCGACAACGACTTGTTCGAAGGCCGCTACCGGGTCGACGGCCATCCCGTTGCACTGGCCGACATCCGTGTGCCGATCTTTGCCGTTGCGACGGAAAGCGACCACGTCGCCCCATGGCGCTCGGTCTACAAGCTCAACCTGCTCGGCGGCGCCGACGTGACCTTCGTGCTCACGAACGGCGGCCACAATGCCGGGATCGTCAGCGAGCCCGGCCATGCGGGAAGACACTATCGCGTGTCGCAGCGCGCCGCCGGCGCCAGCTATGTCGATCCCGACGGCTGGTACGCGGCAGCCGACAGCGAGCCGGGCTCGTGGTGGCCGGCCTGGGTTGCCTGGCTCGAGCAGCATTCCGGCGGCCGGGTCGCGCCGCCCGCGCCGGGTGGGCGCTCGAAGGACTACCGGTCGATCGGGCGGGCTCCCGGCCAATACGTTCTCGAGCACTGAAATGGCGCGCCGCAGCTCGCGCATGCTCGCGCTCGGCAGCCCGGCCCCGCGCTTCGCACTGCCCGATACGCTGACCGGCAAGACGGTGGCGCTCGAGGATTTCTCGTCTTCGCCCGCGCTGCTGGTCGCCTTCATCTGCAACCACTGTCCTTTCGTCAGGCACATCCTCGACGGGCTGATCGCCTTTGCGCGTAAGCTCGGCCCACAGGGTCTCGCCATGGTCGCAATCAGCTCGAACGACCCGGCGGCCCATCCGGACGATGCACCCGCGGAGATGGCGCGGCTCGCGAAGGCCAGGGGCTTCAGCTTCCCGTACCTCTACGACGAGTCGCAGGAAGTGGCGAAGGCCTATCAGGCGATCTGCACGCCCGACTTCTTCCTGTTCGATCGTGACCGGCGCCTGGCGTATCGCGGGCAGTTCGACGGCAGCCGGCCGGGAAACGCGGTGCCGGTCACGGGCGCCGATCTGCGCGCCGCGTGCGAAGCGCTGTTGCGCGGCGGCCCGGTGCGCGCCGAGCAGCAGCCGAGCGTCGGCTGCAGCATCAAGTGGCGCGCGGGTCAGGCGCCGGACTGGGCGTGAGCGGCTCGAAATCGCGACGCACCCGCGTCGCCGCCCACAGGAAGAAGGCCGCCGCCGGAATGTAGAACCCGGTGCCCCCGAGGATCGCGTAGCGCAGCGATGCGCTGCCGAACCTGGCGGCGAGCCGATCGGAGGCGAAGCCGATGATCAGCGCACCGAGCCCGAGGCCCGGCAGATTGTTGATGAACAGAAAAATGGCGGAGGCCGGCGAGCGCATCGTCGGCGCCGCGTGATGGGCCCCACCAGGATCCCGAGCACGATGCGGTCGATGAAGTTCGTGATGTAGACGAGGGTCAGGACCACCAGCACGTAGAGCGGGCAGGCGCTGCCGGCGGCGGCGGCGGCGCGCTTCAGCCCGTCCGGAGAGAGCTCAGCCAGCGGCGAGGCCGGTGGTCGAGTCATGGGTATGCGTTCGGCTCCAGGGCGCAGGTTCCCAGGAAATCGCAGATGGCCGTGCTCACCTCCCGCGGGCAGTCGCTCGGAGTGAAATGACCTCCCGGCAGAAGCACCAGCGGAGCACGGAGCAGCTCGGCGAGCGGACGGGCGACCGTATCGATGTCGAGGTAGCGGTCGTCCCGGCCCCACAGCACCAGGGAGCGAACCTGACTCGCGCGCAAACGCTCGCCGATCGAGGCCGTCTGACCCGGATCGAGGTCGCGGGCGGCCCGAATCAGCCGCTCGCCCCCGCCCTCGCCCGCATAGGCCGCAAGCATCGCGCGCATGTGCGCCGATTTCCCCAGCCGCCGCGCCAACACCGGCAACAATCGCGCCGCGTCCGAGCGATCCCACGCCCGAATGCTTTCGATTGCGTCCATGGCCCACCGTGTCTCATAGACACCGTCGAGGATGACCAGCCCGCGAACGCGCGCCGGCCCTTCAGCCACCATCAGCTGTGCGGCCGCGGACCCGACATCGTGCGCGACGATGAAAGTCCGCTCGACCTCGAGTCTCCCGAGCAGCTCCCACATCCACCGCGCCTGGCTCGCCATGTCAAGGCGCACCCCGGGCTTTGCCGCGGCTGTGCCGTAACCGACGAGGTCCGGGACGATGGCACGCCAGCCCTGCCCGGCGAGCGCGGGTGCCACCTCGCTCCACAGGTGTCGGGTGGCGGGAAATCCGTGCAGCAGCAGGACGGGGACGCCGGCGCCAAGGTCGTCGAAGTCGATCTCGGCGTCGGTGAGCTGGACCCTCACTTGTGCAGATCGTCGATCCAGCGGATGAGCTCCGGCACCTCGGCCGGCGTGATGTCCAGGTTGATCACGAGGCCCTGCTGTCCGCTGCGGGCAATGACGCAGTGAAGCTCCAGCTCCTCGCTCGCGTTGATCTCCTGGTGCGGCACGTAGGGCGGCACGTAGATGAAGTCCCCGGGCCCGGCTTCGGCGGTGAACTCCAGACGATCGCCCCAGCGCATGCGGGCCACGCCGTTGACTACATAGATGACACTCTCGAGATCGCCATGGTGGTGGGCTCCGGTCTTTGCCCTGGCATCGATCGTGACAGTCCCGGCCCATAGCTTCGCGGCGCCGGTTCTCGCAGTGGTCACGGCGGCGCGGCGGCGCATCCCCAGAGTCTGGGCGGTTACATCATCCAGCTCGCTCGAGCGAATGATGCGCACGCCATCGGAGCGCCAGCGCTGTGAATGTCCGCTCATCGGCTCATCTTGGGGAACCCGCGCCGCAGTATAAGCCACAGTCCTCGGAACGCGCCTCGCGCAGTGCGCCGTCCGCACGCACCGGGATGGCGGGCTTTGCCCGCCATTTCCGATTTCAGTGGCAGTGGAACCCGCGGAGGACATGCAATGAACAGCGCGATGGTGCCGTCCAGATCGGCCGCCCTGGCCCTGCTCGCCCTGGGGGGGCTTGCCATGAGCGTCGCTCACGCCGACCGGTTCTCAGCCCCTGCCCCGGCGGCGTTCGTCGCGCAGGATGACCTGATCAAATGGTTGTCCGACGGCGAGCGTGGAGTCTGGCTGCAGGCAGGGAGCCTGCGCTGGTTCTACGCCCGGATCGAGGGCCGCTGCCCTGGTCTCGGCGCTGCGCACTCGCTCGTCTTCGACACCGCCGCCTCGAGCCGCATCGATCGGTCGAGCTCCGTGGTCGTGCCGGGCGGCGAGCGGTGCAGGGTACGGAGCTTCCTGCCGAGCGGCGGCCCGCCGAAGGACCGCAACTCGCATGTGCAGATGCAGCCGCAATCCCAATGAACGGCCCGCCTAGGTCTTGATGATTTCGATCTCCAGGAATCGAAACTCAAAACCGTTGGCGTTGATCACATTGTGCGCGACGCCCTTCCTGCGGGCGTAGGCGACGCCGCTGGTGAGGCGCGCCTCGCTCGCGCCCGCGCCGTCCTCGAGGCGCAGCATCCCGCTCGTCAAGGGCACGACCACGTAGTCGCAGGCATGAACGTGGTGCCCGGTCTGCGCACCGGGCGCAAACCGCCACTCGGTCACCTTCACCCACTCATTCTCAACCTGAACATGTGCCGTCGCTTTCACAGCGGCCACTCTCCCTGCATTTTGCCAGCGCTCAGTTTGAGCTGTAATCGTATGAATGGGTAGCGGGCGCTCCTTAGGAGAGATGTGCCTCCGCCATGGATCCACTAAGGTGTGGGCAAATGGAGGCTGACCATGAAGCTCACGGGTAACACGATCCTGATCACCGGCGGCGGATCAGGCATCGGACTGGCGCTCGCCGAGGAGTTCAGGAAGCTCGGCAACAAAGTGATCGTCGCCGCCCGATCGGCGCTCAAACTCGAGCTCGCGGCCAGGAAAGGCTTCGAGCCGCTTCCCGTCAACATGTCCGCTCGCGAAAGCATCGAATCCCTGGCGCGGACGGTGGTAGCGCGGTTTCCGGCCCTGAATGTGGTCATTCACAACGCGGGCATCATGAAACATGAGAACCTGCGGACCGCGAACACCTCGGACATCGCGGTCGAGACCATCGCGACGAATCTGACCGGCCCGATCCTGCTGACGACGGCGCTGCTGCCCCATCTCTCGAGGCAGCCCGAAGCGACCATCATGACGGTGTCGTCGGGTCTTGGCTTCGTGCCGCTGGCGATGAACCCCACCTACTCCGCGACCAAGGCGGCAATCCATTCATATACACAGAGTCTGCGCTACCAGCTGAAGGGCACGGCGGTCGGCGTCATCGAGCTCGTGCCCCCTTACGTGCAGACGGAGCTCATGGGCGCCCGGCAGCTCCACGATTCCGCTGCCATGCCGCTCGGCGAATTCATCTCCGAGGTGATGGCGATTCTCAGGAGTCAGCCGGACGTGCCGGAAATTCTGGTGAAGCGGGTCCAGCCGCTGCGCTTCGCAGCCAGTACGGGACACGAGAAGTACGAGGCCGTGTTTCAGGAAATGAACGACCGGGTCAGCGCCGCGCGGGCCGGGGAGTTCTGACGGCCTCAGCAGCAGCCCTTGAAGCGCCCCTTCTCGCAGGCGTAACGCGCCAGCTGTCGCTCGCGGAAGAACTCCGCGTAGCTCATGACGGGCTGGTCGGGGTGGTGCGCGCGGCGATGCGCCACGTAGGTGTCGTAGTCCGGCACCCCCACCATGAGACGCGCTGTCTGCACCGCCCAGCGCCAGACGACCCTCACCCTACGCACTCGCTCCTCCAGCGCCCGCGGCGCCACCGATCTCGATGGCGGTACCGGACGGGTTGCTCAGCGCCTTGCGGATGTCGAACAGGGCATAGATTACCATCGCCAGCACGATCGCCACCGCCAACGCTGCCAGCGTCGCATCGAGCCGGTCGTTGAAGACGATGCGGCTCATGTCGGCGAGCGACTTGGCGGGCGCGAGCACATGCTGCGCAGCCGCCGCACTGGCAAACTTGGCCGCATGGGCGAGGAAGCCCAGCGCCGGATCCGGGCTGAACACCTTCTCGAGTCCGGCGGTCACCGTGCAGACCACCAGCCACACCGTCGGCACGACCGTGACCCAGGCGAAGCGCTGGCGCTTCATCTTGAAGAGCACCACCGTGCAGTAGGTCAGCGCGATCGCCGCCAGCATCTGGTTGGTCGAGCCGAACAGCGGCCACATGCTCCAGATCCCGCCGAGCGGATCGACCACGCCTGCGTACAGCAGGTAACCCCACAGCGCGCAGGCCAGCGCCGAGCCGATCACGTTGCTGCTCCAGGACCTGGTCTCGCGGAATGCGGGGACGGCGTTGCCGACCAGGTCCTGAATCATGAAGCGGCAGACGCGCGTGCCCGCATCCACGGTCGTCAGGATGAAGAGCGCCTCGAAGAGGATGGCGAAGTGATACCAGATCCCCATCAGGGCCTTGCCGCCGAGGAACTGCGACAGGATGGTCGCCATTCCCACGGCGAGGGTCGGCGCGCCGCCGGTGCGCGAGAGAATGCTCACTTCACCGACGTCGTGCGCTATCTGGTTCAGGACATCGGGTGTGACCACGAAGCCCCAGGAGCTCACGACCTCCGCCGCATGGCCGGCGGTAGCGCCGATCAGGCCGGCGGAGCTGTTCATCGCGAAGTACACGCCCGGATGAATCACCGAGGCACCGATCATCGCCATGATGGCGACGAAGGACTCCATCAGCATGCCGCCGTAGCCGATGAAGGCGATCTGCGACTCGTTCTCGATCATCTTCGGCGTGGTCCCGGAGGCGATCAGCGAGTGCCAGCCCGATACTGCTCCGCAGGCGATGGTGATGAAGAGGAACGGGAACAGGCTCCCTGCCCACACCGGGCCGCTGCCGTCGACGAATTTCGTGACTGCCGGCATCTGCAGATCGGGGCGCACCAGAATGACACCGGCCGCCAGCAGCACGACCGCGCCGATCTTGAGGAAGGTCGAGAGGTAGTCGCGCGGCGCGAGCAGCAACCACACCGGCAGCACCGAGGCGACGAAACCGTAGCCGATGATGATCAGCGCCAGCGACGTGCCCGGCAGGGTGAAATAGCCCGCGAGCGCCGGCGTCTCCGCCACCGTTCGCCCGTAGATCAGCGCCGCGAGCAGCAGCACCGCGCCGATGGCCGACATCTCGCCGATGCGACCCGGCCGCACGAAGCGGCCGTACACGCCCATGATGAGCGCAATCGGCAGGGTGCAGAAGACGGTGAAGCTCCCCCAGGGGCTGCCCTTGAGGGCGTTCACCACCACCAGCGCCAGCACCGCGAGGATGATGACGCAGATCAGCAGCACGCCGATGCCGGCGATGGTGCCGGCGCCGCGGCCCATCTCCGAGCGGATCATGTCGCCGAGCGAGCGCCCGTCGCGGCGCGTCGACAGGAACAGGACGGTCATGTCCTGGACGGCGCCCGCGAACACCACGCCGGCGAGAATCCACAGCGTCCCCGGCAGGTAGCCCATCTGCGCGGCCAGCACCGGTCCGACCAGCGGGCCGGCGCCGGCGATGGCGGCGAAGTGATGCCCAAAGAGCACGTAGCGGTTGGTCGGAACGTAATCGAGGCCGTCGTTGCGGCGGTAGGCCGGCGTCTGCCGCGCGGGATTCACGCCGAGCACCTTGCGGGTGATGAAGGTGCTGTAGAAGCGGTAGGCAATGAGGTAGACGCATACGGCTGCGATCACCAGCCAGGCGGCGTTGACCGGTTCACCGCGCGTCAACGCGAGCACCGCAAACGAGGCCGCGCCCACGACGGCAACGACTACCCAGAGCAATTTTTTGTAGAGCGACATTGGCAGTCTCTTCCCCGTGTGCCCCTCAGGTGTGGGGCTTATGGAATATTGCTTATCCACCTACATACCGGACCCGGGCAATCGCGTCGATAAGGGTTTTCCGCGACCGCGGTCATGCCGGCCGGCGCGAGACGGATCGGGTCAGTATTGCTGCGCATTGTTCGAGCCGGCGCCGCGTGGGCAACATAGCCGACGATAACCGAGGGTGGGGATCATGAAAGTTCGCGGATGGAGACCTCGCATCGAGCGCCCTCCGGAATTCAACCCCTTCGAAGCGCTGGGCAGTGACGACTACCTGAGGAATGCGCCCAGGCTTCGCAGCAGGGAAGATACGGCGCCCCTTCAGGGCACGAAGGACGTCTCGGACAGCGACTCGCTCGAGGACGTGATCGCGGCGACGCCGCAGGGCTCTGCATAAGGCGCTCGCGCCGGCGGCGGGCTGCCCCATGAGGGCCATCACCCGGCTCACTGGTTGCGCAGCACCCGTGCGGCGGTCCGAAAGCAGCATGCTCGGGGAGCAGTGAAGAGATGAGGCAACCATGAGCGGGCCAAAACTGTTCGAGCCCTTCCACGCCGGCCAGCTGACGCTGGCGAACCGCATCGTCATCGCGCCGATGTGCCAGTACTCGGCGGTCGATGGCTGCATGACGGACTGGCACGTGATTCATCTCGGCCATCTCGCCCTCTCCGGCGCCGCGCTGCTCACCATCGAGGCGACGGCAGTCGAGCCGGTGGGCCGCATCACCTATGCCGACGTCGGGCTCTGGGACGAGGCGACCGAGACCGCCATGGCGCGCGTCCTCGAGAGTGTGCGCAGGTATTCGCAGATGCCGATTGCGATTCAGCTGGCGCACGCGGGCCGCAAGGCCTCGACAGAGGTGCCCTGGAAGGGAGGCGCGCAGATCCCGGCGACCGCCGCAGGCGGCTGGCAGACGGTCGCGCCGTCGGCGTTGCCGTTCGCGCCCGGACAGAATGCGCCCCGAGCCCTCGACCGCGACGGACTGGCGCGTATCCGCGACGCCTTTGCCGCGGCAGCCGTGCGCGCCGCGCGGCTCGGGATCGACGCGATACAGCTCCATGGGGCGCATGGCTACCTGCTCCACCAGTTTCTCTCGCCGCTCTCGAACCGCCGCGACGATGAGTACGGCGGCAGTCTCGAGAACCGCATGCGCTTCCCGCTCGAGGTCTTCGATGCCGTCCGCCGGGCCTTCCCGGCGGACAAGCCCGTCGCGATGCGGGTCTCCGGCACCGATTGGGTCAAAGGCGGCTGGGACATCGAGCAAACGATCGCCTTCGCCAGGGCGCTCGAAGCGCACGGCTGCGCCGTCATCCATGTCTCGAGCGGCGGACTCGATCCACGCCAGGAAGTTCCTGTCGAGCCGAGCTACCAGGTGCCGCTCGCCCGTGCGGTCAAGCAGGCGACCGGGATGCCCGTGGTGGCCGTCGGCCTCATCACCGCCTATGAGCAGGCCGAGGCGATCATCGCCACAGGCGATGCCGACTTTGTCGCGCTCGCGCGCGGCATACTCTACGACCCCCGCTGGCCGTGGCATGCGGCGGCCCATCTCGGCGGACACGTCCGCGCGCCGGAGCAGTATCTGCGCGCCCAGCCGCGTCAATACCGCGCGCTGTTCGAGCTCGAGGGGAGCGCCGACGGCTGAGCACGGCTGAGCTGTGACGCCTGACGGCCCATCGAACTGGTATCAGGATGCCCGTGGCTACCCCCTCGCCCCGTTCCCCGTACGCTGCCGGCGTCGCCGAATCGGCTCGGGCCGAAGAGCTCCTCGGCGTGGTGCGCTCGCTCTACACGGAGCTTCACCGCGCAGAGCCGGACCTGCAGAGCGTGACCCTGCAGAGCGCGCTGGACCGCGACCTCGGCTTCGACAGCCTGGCGCGTGTCGAGCTGCTGCTGCGGATCGAGCAGCAGCTCGGGGTACACCTGTCCGAGGACACGCTGGCAACGGCCGAGACCGTGGCCGACCTGCTGCGCGAGGCGACCTCCCCGGGAGCGCTCAGCGGGGGCGGTGTGCGCAGCCTCGCGCCCGCCACCGTGGCGGCGCTCGCACCGCGCCCCCGCCTGAGTGAGCCGATCGATGCCACGACTTTGCTTCAGGTGTTGGAATCCCGCGTGCAGACGAGCCCGGCCGCGACCCATGCGGTCGTGCTCGGCGAAGGCCCGCCGGAAACTCTCGGCTACGCACAGCTCCAGGACGGCGCGCGCATCGTAGCCGGCGCACTGGCGCGTGCCGGTGTGCCGGGCGGCGCCACCGTCGCATTGATGCTGCCGACGAGCAGCGCATACCTCTACTGCTTCCTCGGCGTGCTGCTCGCGGGCGCCATCCCCGTTCCCATCTATCCACCTACCCGCCCCTCGCAGCTCGAGGAGCACATTCAGCGCCACGCCGGCATTCTCGCCAACGCCGCGGCCGATGCGCTCATCACGTTCCGCGAGGCACGCGCCGCCGGCCGACTGCTGCAGGCGCGCGTGCCCACACTGCGCAGGGTGCTGTCGGTCGCCGAGCTCCTCGAGGGTGAGCCCCTCGACACGATCCCGACCGTGCCGACGGCGGACTCGATCGCCATGCTGCAGTACACCTCCGGCAGCACGGGTGCCCCGAAAGGCGTCGTCCTGACGCACGCGAATCTGCTGGCAAACATTCGCACCATGGGGCGGGCGGTGCGAGCTTCCGACTCCGATGTCTTCGTGAGCTGGTTGCCGCTCTACCACGACATGGGGTTGATCGGCGCATGGCTCGGCTGCCTCTATTACGGGTGCGTGTTCGTCGTCATGCCGCCCACGTCGTTCCTGACGCGGCCGGTGCGCTGGCTGCGGGCGATTCACGATTATCGGGCGACGCTCTCGGCCTCTCCGAACTTCGGCTATGAGCTGTGCGCCCGCCGCCTGAGCGATGAGGAGCTGCAAGGGCTCGACCTGTCCTCGTGGCGAATCGCGTTCAACGGCGCCGAACCGGTATCCGCGGACACGCTGGAGCGATTCAATCGCCGCCTCGCCCCCTGCGGCTTTCGGCCGGCTGCGATGACTCCGGTATACGGGCTGGCCGAAGCCGCGGTAGGAGTCACGTTCCCGCCGCTCGGCCGGGGGCCGAACACTGACTGCATCGATCGCAATGAAATGATGGCGACCGGCCGGGCACTGCCCGTCGCGGCGGATCATCCGCAGGCGTTGCACTTCGTCTCCTGCGGCCGCCCGCTGCCCGGCTACGAGCTGCGCCTCGTCGATGAGAGCGGGGCAGAAGCGCCCGAACGCATGGAAGGCACGGTGGAATTCCGCGGCCCTTCGGCAACTTCGGGCTATTACCGCAATCCTGGCGCGACGGACCGGCTGCACCACGGCCGGTGGCTCGACACCGGCGACCGCGGCTACATGGCGGCGGGCGAGCTCTACGTCACCGGCCGCGTCAAGGACATCATCATCCGGCGCGGCCAGCACATCTATCCGGACGAGGTCGAGCGGGCGGTCGGCGAGCTCGAAGGGGTGCGCCGAGGATGCGTCGTGGCGTTTGGGAGCCGAGAGCCGGCCACGGCGACCGAGAAGCTCGTCGTCCTTGCGGAAACCCGTTACAAGGATCCGGCGGCACGGGCACAGCTCAGCGCGCGCATCAACCAGCGCGTCGTCGACAATCTCGGCGAGCCTCCCGAAGAGATCCTGCTCGCCCCTCCCCACACCGTTCTCAAGACATCGAGCGGCAAGCTGCGCCGCGCCGCGACTCGCGCCGCCTATGAGGATGGCTCCCTCGGCCGTGCGCACGCCAGCCCTGCCCTGCAGCTGCTGCGCCTCACGCTCCAGGGCGTGCGGCCCGAGCTGCAGCGCATGGCACGGTCGGGCGCGCGCATCGCTTACGGGGTGTATGCCGATCTCGCGATCCTGGTCTTCTTCGCTGCCTTCGGGCTGCCGGGCCTGCTGCTGCGCGATCGCCGACGCCTCTGGCGGCTGAATCACCGTGCGACCGGCTGGCTCATTCGCGCTCTGCGGATCCCCTTCTCGGTGCTCTGGGAGGCGGACGTCGACCTCTCGGCACCTCACATCATCGTGGCCAACCACTGCAGCTACGTGGACAGCGTCATCATCGGTGCGGTCCTCCCCGAAGCACACCTGTTCATCGCCAAGACCGAGCTGCAGCGCGTCCCCGTGCTTGCCACCTGGCTGCGCAGAATCGGCACCGTCTTCATCAAGCGCTTCGAGCCGGCGCAGAGCGTCGCGGAGGTGGGCCGGCTCGAGCAGGAGCTCGCCAAGGGCAATTCGCTCGTCATGTTCCCCGAGGGCACCTTCACGCGAGAGACCGGGCTCAAACCCTTTCATCTCGGTGCATTCCGGGTCGCTGCCGCAGCAGGCGTCCCGGTCATCCCTCTGACGCTGCGCGGCACGCGCTCGGTGCTGCGGGACGGCCAGTGGTTGCTGCGGCGCCTGCCGGTCAGCGCGGTGGTCGGGCCGCCGCTCGCCCCTGCGCCCGCGGCTGACCGCTTCGCCGCGGCGGTTCGCCTGCGGGACATGGCGCGCGAGCAAATTCGGGCCCGCTGCGGCGAGCCGGATCTCACCTAGTGCCAGGCATCGGGCCCATCCATGAGCGCGCACTGGGAGCACTTTCCACATGAGGCCGACATGGGGGTGCGCGGCGTGGGTGTCACCGAGGCGCAGGCCTTCGAGCAGGCGGCACTCGCCATGACCGCCGTCGTGGCCGACTTGCAGACGATCGAGCCGCGGACTGCGATCGAGGTGGAATGCGAGGCGCCCGACGACGAGCTGTTGCTCGCAGACTGGCTGAACAGCCTGATCTTCGAGATGTCCGCCCGCAGGATGCTCTTCAGCCGTTTCGCCGTCCGCCTGGATGGGCGGCGCCTGCGCGGCCGGGCGTGGGGTGAGCCCGTCGATCCGGCGCGGCACCACCCCGCGGTGGAAATCAAGGGGGCAACCTACACCGCATTGCGCGTCGCAGAGGAGAACGGCGAGTGGGTGGCACAAACGGTAGTGGATGTCTGAGGCCATGGACCTGAGTCTCTTTACGCAGCGATCCGCGTACGAGTGGGAAATCCGCCAGCAGGGCGACATGCGCGTGCCGGCCGTGATCTTCGCAACCGAGGAGCTGGTGCGCGGAATGGACCAGAAGGTGTACGAGCAGGCGGTGAACGTCGCGAGACTCCCCGGCATCGCGCAGGCCTGCTATGCCATGCCGGATGCGCATTGGGGATACGGCTTCCCCATCGGCGGCGTCGCCGCATTCGATCCCGACCAGGGGGGCGTGATCTCTGCCGGCGGCGTCGGCTTCGACATCTCCTGCGGCGTCCGCTGCCTGCATACGGGACTGACGCGCGCCGACGTCGTCGCGGTTCAGAAGGACCTGGCGGATGCCCTCTATTACCGCATCCCGGCGGGCGTCGGCAGTACCGGCGCGATCCACCTCGGCCCGGCGGAGATGGATGCGATGCTCGGCGGCGGGGCGCGCTGGGCGGTCGAGGGCGGCTTCGGACTCGCCGCGGACCTCGAGCGGATCGAGGAGCGCGGTCAGATGTCGGGCGCAGAGCCCGAAATGGTCCCGCAGCGTGCGAAGGAGCGACAGCGCGATGAAATGGGCACCCTCGGCAGCGGCAACCACTACCTGGAGGTGCAGGAGGTCACTGCCCTGTTCGATTCAGCGATAGCCGCTGCCTTCGGGCTGAAGGTCGGCAACATCGTGGTCATGATCCATTGCGGATCGCGCGGGCTCGGACACCAGATCGGCACCGATTTCCTGAAGCGCATGGCGACGTCGGCGAAGCAATACGGCATTCGTCTGCCCGACCGCGAGCTGGCCTGCGCGCCGATCAATTCGGATGTCGGCCGGACCTACCTCGGAGCGATGCGCGCCGCCATCAACTGCGCCCTCGCCAACCGGCAGATTCTGACGCACCTCGTGCGTCAGGTCTTTGCGGACCTGCTGCCGCAGGCGGCGCTCGCGGTGCTGTACGACGTCTCGCACAACACCTGCAAGGTCGAGGAGCACCGGACCGGCGGCGAGTCCCGCAGACTCTACGTGCACCGCAAAGGGGCCACCCGGGCCTTCGGCCCCGGCCACCCCGATCTTCCGGAGGCGCTCCGCGCCGCGGGCCAACCGGTATTGATCGGCGGCTCGATGGGCACCGGATCCTACGTCCTCGCCGGCACCACGGAGTCCGAATCCCGCGCGTTCAGCTCTGCCTGCCACGGCGCCGGCCGCGCCATGAGCCGCCACCAGGCCTCGCGCACCTGGCGCGGCCGCCAGGTGCTCGATGAGCTGGCGGCGCGCGGCATCCTCATCCGCAGCCCCTCGCAGCGCGGCGTCGCCGAGGAAGCGCCCGGTGCCTACAAGGACGTATCCGCGGTCGTCGATGCCGCCGACGCCGCGGGTCTTGCGCGCAAGGTGGCGCGGCTGGAACCCCTGGTCTGCGTCAAGGGGTAGTGGGACGGCGTGCGCCGATGCGCCCCATTTTTGATGCCACCCTTGTCAATCGGCCGTTCGGCGAGCCCGGGGTGCTGGTCGACCTGAAGTTCGAGCGCCGCGCGATCCTCTTTGACATCGGAGATGTCAGCCGCCTGCCGACACGCAAGCTGCTGCGGGTGAGCGACGTCTTCGTCTCGCATACCCACATGGATCACTTCGCCGGCTTCGACCACCTGCTGCGGGTCTGCCTCGGCCGGGACGCCGGCGTCGCCCTGTACGGCCCGGAGAGGTTCATCGAGCAGCTGGAGCACAAGCTCGCGGCGTACACCTGGAATCTCGTGGAGAACTATGCGACCGACTTCGTCATCACTGCGCACGAGCTCGATGCGGACGGGAACATGCAGCGTGCCCGGTTCCGCAGCCGCGCGCGTTTCCAACGGGAGAACCTGCCGCGGCAGGCGGCCCCGGACGGGCTGCTGCTCGATTGCGCGTCGTTCCGGGTGCGCACGCTAGCGCTCGAGCATCATGCGATCCCTTCCCTGGCGTTCGCCTTCGAGGAAGAGACTCACATCAACGTCTGGAAGAACCGGCTCGATGAGCTGGGGCTGCCGACCGGGCCGTGGCTCACCCATCTCAAGGAACAGGTACGGGCCGGAGCGCCCGACGATACGCAGATCAAAGTCCACTGGCGCACGCGCACCGGCGCGCGCGACAAGATGATCAGTCTCGGTGAGCTGAAAACCCAGGTGCTCGAATTCCTGCCCGGACAAAAGGTCTGTTATGTCACCGATGCCGCCGACAACGCCCGCAACCGTGAAGCCCTCGCGCGCTTTCTGCACGGCGTCGATCTGCTCTTCATCGAGGCGGTGTTCCTGCAGGAGGACCGGGCGCACGCCGAGCGCAAGGCGCACCTGACCGCGCGCGCCGCGGGGGAGATTGCGCGGGCGGCAGGCGTGAGGAGCGCCGTGCCGTTTCACTTCTCCCCTCGTTACCTCGGACGGGAGGAAGAGCTGCGCGCGGAGTTCGCTGCAGGCTTCGAGGCATAGGAACCGGGTCAGCTCCCGCCCCGCAGCCGCCGCAGGCAGGCGGCGCACAGCCGCTCCCCCTTGGCGTCCGCGTCCGCGAGTGAATTGCTGAAGTGCATCACGCAGCGGCGATCGCTGCAATGCTGGAGACCCGCGCCATGGCCGGCCTCATGGAAGATCTCCTTCATCGCGCGCGCCATGAACCTGCTCTCGTCCGCGCGCGCTCGCAGCCGCGCCAGCGATACGACTGCGCTATTGCCACGCAGGTTAGCCACGCCGAAGACGAAGTTCAGCGGGGGCGCGTAGCAGTCCGCATCGGTGAGGCCGATCGCCGGCCGCTCGCTACCCTCGGCCACCCGACGGAGCAGCACGTCAGCCCGAAGCTGCCGGCGGCGCGCGTCGTAGGAGCCCGCCGGGCGGAGGATCGGCGGCTTGACGCGCACCTCGAGGCCTCGTGCCCGCAGCTGCGCCGCGATCTGCTCTATGGCCTCAGCGGCGACCGGCTGAATGGGCAGCAGCGTCAGCTCGCGGACCGGCAGACCCGCTGTCCGGGATGCTGCGGGTGCTGCCTTGCTTTCCACCATGGCAGTCACGTACCGCGGACCGCGGCGTCCGGAAATCAGGACTGATACTCATTGCAGTAAACTACCGCCCTACTACGGCGTGCGATTCCTTCTGCGCTCATCCCGGCCGATGAAATTGCCGGCGCAGTTCGACTTTGGCGCGTTCAAGCGTCCGCCGGCGCTCGGGACTCAAAGTGCGGCCGGCACGATTGATGTAGTAGTTGAGCATCGACATCGCTGATTGAAACGGCCCCGCCTTGCGCCGCCGGCTCGCGAGCGCCGCATGAGCGAGCGAGGCGGCAATGCTGCGCGCCGAGCGCTGTCGGAAGATTCCCTCCTCGAGGTCCAGCGCACTGCTGGTCTCGAGGACCCGCGCCGACCAGCGGCGGGGCGAGGTCTTTCTCGAGGATCCCGAGCGGGCTCTTGATCGGGAAGTCACGCTACGACTCCGTGTTTGCCCGCCGCGAGCGCTGCCAGGCTGTGAGAGAATGGTGTAAAGGAGCGATCCCTGCAAACGAAGTGGCAATGGCCGGGCAGGACGAAGAGCACGGGGGCGATCGCGTTGTCAGGGTGCTGCGCTCGCGCGGCGTCTCTTTCCTCTTTACGCTTTGCGGCGGGCATATCTCGCCGCTCCTCACCAGCGCCAGGGCGCATGCCATCCGCGTGATCGACGTTCGCGGCGAGGCAACCGCGGTGTTCGCGGCCGACGGAGCCGCACGGCTGACGGGCACGGCGGGGGTAGCCGCGGTCACAGCCGGGCCGGGCGTCACCAACTCCGTTACCGCCCTCAAGAACGCGCAGCTCGCGCAATCGCCGACTCTCGTACTGGCCGGCGCGGTGCCGACGCTGCTGCGCGGGCGCGGCGCGCTTCAGGATATCGACCAACACCCGGTGGTCGCGCCGCACGTCAAGATCTTCCGGCGGGTGCGCCGCGTGCGAGACCTCGGCCGCGCCACCGCCGAGGCGCTGACAGCAGCCTGCGACGGCGTGCAGGGACCGGCTTTCCTCGAGTGCCCCGTGGACCTGCTTTATCCAAAAGCCCTCGTCAGTGGGTGGTACGGCGATGCAGCGGGGAAGAGCCGGTCCCTGGCGAGCCGACTCCGGCGGGTCTACATCAACCGGCATCTCGCGAGATTGTTCGCGGGAAGCGAGACAGAGTCGGCGCTGCGCCCGATGCCGATCAGCGTGCCCAGGGTGCACCGCTCGAGCCTCGCCAAAGTGACGGATCGCCTCGCTGCGGCGTCCCGGCCGCTCGCCGTCATCGGCAGTCAGGCGCTTGCCGCCGGCGGCGACCCGACGCGGGTCGCCGACTCGGTCACGCGCCTGGGAATCCCCGTGTACCTCTCGGGTATGGCGCGCGGGCTTCTCGGCCGCGATCACCCGCTGCAGCTGCGCCATCACCGGCGCCAGGCGCTCGCTGAAGCCGACTGCGTGATGCTCATCGGGACTCCGTGCGACTTCCGGCTCGACTACGGGCGGCAACTGGGCCGTGCGAGCACGGTGATCGCCGTCAACCGCAGCGCGAGAGATGCCCGCCTGAATCGGACACCCGATGTGGCGGCGATCGGAGATCCCGGCCTGTTTCTTGAGGAGCTCGCCGACAAGAGCGCGGCGAGACCCGCGCGCTGGAAGGTCTGGATCGACACGCTCCATGCCCGCGATGCGGCAAGGGACGCGGGCATCGAGCAGGAGGCTGCCATCGAAGGCGAGTTCGTCAATCCGATCGCGCTGCTGCGAGCGATCGAGCGCACCGCCGGCGACAACGCCATCTTCGTCGCCGACGGCGGCGACTTCGTTGCGACCGCCTCGTATATCCTGCGACCGCGGGGACCACGCACCTGGCTCGATCCCGGGCCGTTCGGCACTCTGGGCGTCGGCGCCGGCTTCGCGCTCGCGGCGGCGCTCTGCCGACCCGAAGCCGAGGTCTGGATTCTCTTCGGCGACGGCGCCTGCGGCTATAGCCTTGCCGAATTCGACACATTCGTACGCCACGGCATCCCCGTCATCGCCGTCGTGGGCAACGACGCCGGCTGGACGCAGATTGCGCGCGAACAGGTGAAACTCCTCAAGGACGATGTCGGCACGGTCCTCGCGCGCAGCGCTTATCACGAGGTCGCCGCCGGATTCGGCGCGGAAGGCATCCTCCTGAACACGGCGGCCGAGGTTCCGGCTGTCCTTGAGCGCGCTCGAGCAGCTGCAAAGGCGGGCCGGCCGGTGCTCATCAACGCCTGGCTCAATCGAACCGCGTTTCGCGAAGGCTCTATTGCGTTGTGAGGGTGCGCCTCGAGGCCGCAGCACGGGCGCGCCAGATCCTCGAGCAGGCTGCGCAGGGCGAGACTCTGCGCACTCAGGTCGGCGTGCGACTGCATGGCGGACGCCTGGTGCCCGTCGACTGCCTCCTCTGCCCGCTGCGCGGCACGCAAAGCCTCCGGGCTCAATCCTATCGAGGCGTTGCGCTACGAGTAGGCGCGCCCGCGGCGGGACCGCTCGATATCTCAGGAAGCGGCGCGCTCCAGCCGACTGGCGATCCGCGCCACGTGTTCTCCCTGAAAGCGGCAGATCTCCAGCTCGAGCGCCGTGGGCATGCGCAGCTCATTGCCCGCTCCCGTCACGCAGCTCGCGCCGTAGGGTGTACCGCCCGTCACCTCGCGCATCGTCGCCAGATCCTTGAAGGTATAGGGCACCCCGACGACGATCATGCCGTGGTGAAGCAGCGTGCTGTGGAAGGAGGTTATCGTCGTCTCCTGACCACCGTGCTGGCTGGCGGTGCTGCAGAATACGCTGCCTATCTTGCCCACCAGTGCGCCACGCGCCCACAGCGCCCCGGTCTGATCGAGGAAGTTGCGCATCTGGGCGGCCATGTTGCCGAAACGCGTAGGGGTGCCGAACAGGATCGCATCGTATTGCTCGAGCTCGTCGGGCGTGGCGAGGGGCGCCGGCTGCTCGAGCTTGAACCCGGCGGCCTGCGCGACCTCGCGCGGCGCGAGCTCGGGCACGCGCTTCACGACTACCTGAACGTCCGGCACGCGCTTGACCCCCTCGGCCTGCGCGTAGGCCATCGCCTCGATGTGACCCCAGCTGCTGTAGTAAAGAACCAGAGCCTTGCGCATGTGACAGCTCCCTTCAGGAAGAAAGGCAGACGGGCCCGCAGCGCCCGAGAAAGTGGCGGCAGCAATCGCTGTAAGCGTCCGCGCAATCGAGGTTGGGCAGATGGCCCGCGCCGGCAATCACGACGCGCTCGGCCCCGAGTTGCCGCGCCAGCTCATCCGCGGCGCGGATGCGTGTCGGCAAGTCATGCTGTCCGCTCACAATCAGGATGGGGACCTGCAGCTTTGCCAGCCGCGCCGGAAGATCGGACGCCTCGGCGCGAGCCGCAGCCTGCAGGTCGTTTCCAGAGTAACGCGCGAGCGCCGAGCCGAGCAGCGCGTGCCGGCCGGGGTCGTGGGTGCGCAGCTGGGTCAGCGGATGGCGCGCCCATTCACGGCGGAAGTCGCTCATGCCGCGATCGTGCACCAGCGCGCGGTAGCGCTCGAGTGGTACGTCGGTCTCGGTCCCGCCGCCGAGCGGTGGCGGTCCGTCGAGGATCAGCGCCCACACGCGCCTGCCCGCCACGGCTGCCTGGGCCGCAACACGCGCTCCCTGCGACATGCCCAGCAGCGCCACCTCGCGCAACGACAGGTGTTCGCACAGAGCGAGCAGGTCGCCGGCATCCGCCTCGGTCGAAGAGACTCCCTCCGAGAGACCGTGACCACGACGATCGAGCCGCACGACGCGAAAGCGATCGCACAGCGCCGCAGCCTGTGGCTCCCACATCTCCAGATCGAGCGTCCAGCCATGCACGCACAGCACTGCGGGCCCGTGCCCCTGGTCGCGGTAACGCAGGCGCGCACCGGCGACGGTGAAGAACTGATCCGCGGCCGTGGCCGCGGACTCGACGGCCGACGTGCTGCGAGCCATGGCTATCATTCGCATAGCGAAAATATTTTCGCAAACAGGCTACGGTGCAATGAACGCAGCCGTCAAGGCGCCGCGCCCGGCCGGGTCTAGGGCTGCGTGCTGAGTGACAGCCAGGGAGTCGTGGCCAGATCCGCCGAGATCTGCCGGCTCACCCGTTGCAGCATCGCGAGCCGCTCGCGCACCATGCGCGTGCGGGTGATGCGTCCCGAGTGACTCGAGGAGTTGAGGGCGGCGACCACCCGCCCGTAGCGATCGAGCACCGGTACCGCGAGAGCGATCACACCGTAAGCCAGCTCGTCCTGCACCGCCGCGTAGCCGCTGCGGCGGCACTCCTCTACCCGTGCGCGCAACTCACCGCGGTCGGTGACGGTGCGTTCCGTGAGGGCTTCGAACCGCGCGGTGTCGAAGTAGCGCTGCAGACGGTCTGGGCTCAGACCCGCGAGCAGCACCCTCCCCATCGAAGTCGCGTGGGCGGGGAAACGGCTGCCCACGTGCGCCTCGAGCCGCAGCAGCGTGCGCACCGAAGTGCGCGCCACGTACACGATCTCGAGGCCGTCGAGCACGCTGAGGGCGGCCGAGTCGGCGGTCTCGCTCGCCAGCTCCTCCAGGTGATTGCGCGTGAGCTGCTCGATATTCATCGACTCGAGATAGGCGGCGCCCAGCTCGAGCACCTTGGGCCGCAGGAGGAAGCTGCGGCCGTTGCGGGTCACGTAGCCGAGCTCCTCGAGCGTCAGGAGGCAGCGACGGGCCGTGGCCGGCGGCACGCGTGCGCTGCGTGCGATGTCGCTCAGGGTCAAGGCAGCGTGGTCGCGCGCGAAGGCACGGATTACGCCGAGACCCTTGGCAAGGCCGCCCATGGACTCGCGGCGCGCGGAAGCTGTCCTGCGTCGTGGCATGGATCGAAGTCTATTTCGATATCCGAAAACACGGAAGAGCCGCCGGCCCAGCCTTGACGCTGCCCTTGCTACGGGTCCAGTATTCGTTCGGATACCGACGATAGTTTCGCTATGCGAAACTTGAGCGGAGGGGGCCGGATTGAAGATCGGGCGGCAGCAAGAACGCGCTTCGGCGATCTCGAGTGCGAATGCCGAGACCATCGTGGTGCGTGGCCGTGATCTGACGCGCGAGCTGATCGGCACCATCAACTTCACCGAGCACTTCTGGCTGCTGGTGACGGGCGCCCTGCCCTCCGCGGCTCAGCGCCGCATCCTCGACGCGACACTGGTGGCGATTGCCGAGCACGGGCTGGTCCCGAGCGTGCAGGCGGCCCGCATGACGCTGGCGGCGGCACCGGAAGCGCTGCAGGGCGCGGTGGCCGCCGGGCTCCTCGGCTGCGGCTCCGTGGTGCTCGGCTCCTCCGACGCGGCCGGGCGCTTCCTCACGGAAGTCGAGGCCCGGAGCGGGAGCGGCCTCACGGTCGAGGCCGCGGCCAGGACGGTTGTGGGCGAGTACCGCGCGAGCAAGCGGGCGATCCCGGGCTTCGGACATCCGCTGCATCGCGGCACCGACCCGCGCGCGCGGCGGCTGCTCGAGATCTCCGGCGAGGCCGGTACCTCCGGGCGCTACGTGCAGATCGCCACCGTGGTGGAGCGGCTGCTGCCCGAGCTCACCGGCCGCGCGCTGACGCTCAACGTTTCGGGGGCGATCCCTGCGGTGCTGCTCGATGCCGGCTACCCGCTGCTCGCGCTCAAGGGCGTGCCGTTGCTGGCGCGCACCGCCGGTCTCGTCGCGCACCTGCTCGAGGAGCAGCAGCGCTCGATCGGCTTCGTGATGTCACACGCCGCCGCGCAGGCGATCGACTACGACGGCGCGGCGCCTCCCGGTTTCGAGCCCAGCAAGGACGCCTAGGAGCTCACCGTGACTGGCACGCTTGCCGGAATTCGCGTTGTGGAACAGGGCACCTTCATCACGGGCCCGTGTGCGGGGATGATCCTCGCCGATCTCGGCGCGGACGTGATCAAGGTGGAGAGCCCCGAGGGCGATCCCTACCGCGCCTACCAGGGCGGGCAGTACTCGCCGCACTTCCAGGCCTATAACCGCAACAAGCGCAGCATCGCGCTCGACATGAAGCGCGCCGACGACTGCGCATTGTTCGCGACGCTGGTCCGGCACGCCGATGTCTACATCCAGAATTTCCGCCCCGGCACCGCGGCGCGCCTCGGAGCCGGCGCCGAGCAGCTGCTCGCGCTCAACCCTAAGCTCGTGTACTGCTCCATCAGCGGTTTCGGCGCGGACGGTCCGTACGCCGAGCGCCCGAGCTATGACTCGGTGGCGCAGGCCCTCAGCGGCTTCCTGAGCGTCATCGTCGACTACCGCCGCCCGCAGTTCCTCGGCCCGGCGCTGGCGGATGCCATCACCGGTCTCTATGCCTCGCAGGGAATCCTCGGCTCCCTGGTGCAGCGCGGCCGCAGCGGGCGCGGTGGCCACCTCGAGATCTCGATGCTCGAAGCCATGGCGCATTTCGCCGTCGAGCCGTTCGCGGCCTTCTTTGCCCTCGGGGAAACGCCGACATCGGCGGACCGCCCGCGCCTCGCGCAGGCCTACATCGTGCACACGGCCGATGGGCGCCTGCTCGCCATTCATCTGTCATCGCTCGAGAAGTTCTGGCGCGGCCTGGTGGCGGCCCTCGAGGCTCCGGAGCTCGGGACCGACCCGCGATTCAATCCGCGCGAGCGCCGCATCGCCGAGTACGAAACGCTGCGCGTAGAGCTCGACAGCCGCTTCGCGCGGCAGCCGCTCGCGCACTGGACCGCGCGCCTGCACGCGGAGGATGTGCCGCACGCACCGGTCAATCGCATCAATGAGGTCGTCGAGGATCCGCAGGTGGAGCATCTCGGCGTCATCGTGCCGGTACGCGCCCCGCATGCGGCGCGACGCGCGGTGCGGGGCCCCTGGCAATTCGATGGTTCCCGCGCGGCAATGGTGGCGGCTGCGCCGCTTCCGGACGAGCACGGCGGGGCGATCCGCGCGGCTCTGGCCCGCGCCGAGGGTTGGCCGGGGGCATTTGCGGACCCGGTCTCCGGGGGCTGAGGGGGAGGCACTGCACATGCTCTTGCCAACCATGCTGGTCGGTAGCTTCCCGCAGCCGGAGTGGCTCATCGATCGCGAGCGCCTCGCCGGACGCTTCCCGCCGCGGGTGCGCGCACGCGAGCTGTGGCGCGTCCCGGAAGCCTACCTGACGCAGGCCCAGGACGACGCCACCATCGTGGCGATCAAGGCGCAGGAGGATGCGGGCCTCGATTTCATCACCGACGGCGAGATCCGGCGCGAGAGCTACTCGAATCGCTTCGCCACCGCGCTCGAGGGCATCGACCTCGACAAGCCGGGCGTGGCACTCGACCGCAGCGGACATCCGAATCCGGTGCCGCGCGTCACGGGGGCGATCCGGCGCCGCCATCCCGTCGGGGTGCGCGACCTCGAGTTCCTGCGCAGCCATACCAAGCGGCACGTCAAGGTCACGGTACCTGGCCCGTTCACGATGGCGCAGCAGGCGCAGATCGACTTCTACGGAGGCAGCCGCGAGCTCGCGGCGATGGACTATGCGGCGGCGGTCAATGAGGAGATCCGCGACCTGTTCGAGGCCGGCGCCGACATCGTGCAGATCGACGAGCCGTACATGCAGGCACGACCGGAGGAGGCACGGGAGTTTGGCCTGCGGGCGCTCAACCGGGCGCTCGACGGCGTTACCGGCACCACGGCGGTGCACATCTGCTTCGGCTACGCGGCCATCATCCATGTCCGGCCGTCCGGCTACTCGTTCCTGCCCGAGCTCGCCGATTGCGCCTGCCACCAGGTATCGATCGAGACCGCGCAGTCCAACCTCGATTGCGCCGTGCTCGCCGCACTGCGCGGCAAGCGGATCATCCTCGGCGTGATCGACCTGTCCACACCGGCCGTCGAGCCGCCGGAGCTCGTGGCGAGCCGCATCCGCCGCGCGTTGCCCTACGTGGAAGCGCGCAACCTCCTGCTGGCACCCGACTGCGGCATGAAGTACCTGCCGCGCGAGTCGGCCTTCGGCAAGTTGCAGACCATGGTGGCCGCCGCACAGATCGTGCGCCGAGAACTGGAGAACGAAAGCGCCGCGCGCGCGCATTCCTGAGCATTCGACAAAAGAAGGGGGGATCTCACATGTTGACCGCTACGCGCCGAATCATTCTGGGTCTTGCGGCCGCGCTCGGGGCCGTGCCCGCCGCCGCGCCGGTATGGGCGCAGACCCAGCCCCAGACTCAGGCGTCCGAGCCGGCGCTCGAGGAAGTCGTGGTCACCGCGCGCAAGCGCGAGGAGACCCTGCTCAACGCGCCGGTGACGGAGAACGCCTTCACCCAGCAGACGATCGAGTCGGCGGGAATCGAGAGTCCCCGCGACTTCGTGGCGATGGTCCCGAACATGACACTGGTCGAGGTGCAGAACGTCGGCAACTCTTTCATCACGATCCGCGGCATCTCGCAGGCGCGCAACAGCGAGCCGTCGGTGGCGGTGCTGGTCGACGGCGTGCTCGAGACCAATCCCTACGAGTTCGACACGGAACTCACCGACATCCAGGAGATCGAGGTGCTGAAGGGTCCGCAGGGCGCGTTGTACGGCCGGAATGCCATCGGCGGCGCGATCCTCATCCGCACCGCCGATCCCGCCGATCACTTCGAAGGCGCCGCCAAGGTCGGGGTGGGCAACGGCGTCTCGGAGAAGGCGCAGTTGGCCGTCAGCGGACCGATCGACGCGGACGGAAAGCTGCGTTATCGGGCCTCGGTCAACTTCTACAACACCGACGGCTATCTGGACAACACTTACCTGGACCGCAAGGCCGACCCCTATCGGGACTACGCCGCACGCGTGCGGCTGCTGTGGCGGCCTTCCGATCAATGGTCGGCGGACCTGCGGGTGTTCCGCGATCGCGTCGAGACGACCGCCTATTACTACATCATTCCGCGCGCCGCGGAGGCCAATCCCTTCAGCAGCTTCACCACGCCGCCGAACGCGAACGACGTCACCAGCCCGATCCAGACCAACAACCTCGGCACCGACAACCGCGACGTGACGGATGTCGCGCTCAAGCTCGATTTCAACATGGGAACCGGCACCTTCACCGCCGTCTCGGACTACAATCGCACCAAGGAGATCGACACCGGCGATGCCTACGATTTCCGCCCCGTCACCACCTCCATCGCGTACAACTGCCCGTTGTGCTTCGTGGCGCCGCCGGGTCCGACGGCCGCCCAGGGCGGGCCGTTCGATCTGAGCCAGAGCCAGTTCATCGACGAGACGACCTACAGCCAGGAGCTGCGCTACACGTCCGACAAGATCGGCGGCTTCTCCTGGATCGCGGGGGCTTACTACGTGCATACGGAGCGCTTCATCTCCACCGACAACATCTACGACCGGGGACTCGGCGTCCCGGCGGTCTACCAGACGCCGATCGTCGATCCGGCCAATCCGTACGCTACCAACACCAACGAATCGTTCCTCGCCGATTCGTGGAACAACAATGCCTGGGCGGTGTTCGGCGACGCGACCTACGAGTTCAGCAAGCAGTTCGAGTTCGATGCGGCGATCCGCTACGACCAGGATCGGCGGCAGAACACCACCGACACACCCACCGCCTTCCTGCCGGCGGCCATACGCGCCTCGGCGTTCACCGGCGAGGTGCGCACGCAGACCTTCGACGCGGCGCAACCCAAGGCTACGCTGCGCTACAAGCCGACCGACAACGTGACGCTCTACGGGGGCTGGAGCCGCGGCTTCCGCAGCGGCGGCTTCAATCAGACCGGCGTGGGCGCCATCGCCGCGGCTTCCGGTCACCTCGGCGTGCATGACATCTTCCAGGCCGAGATCGCCGACACCTGGGAGGTCGGTGCCAAGAGCGAGTTCTTCGACCGGCGGCTGGGCGCGAACCTGGCCCTCTACACCACCGATTCGCACAACGGCTACTTCTTCTACTTCGACGCGACGACCTCGACCCAGAACCTCGGCAATCTCGACGCCCGCTACAAGGGCGGGGAGCTCGAGCTGACGGCGCGGGCGACCAGCTGGCTCGACCTGTACTCGAGCTTTGGCTACACCGACGGCAAGATCACCGGGATGGAGGATCCCACGGTCATCGGCAACAAGCCGCCGCTGCTCACCCGCAACACCGTGAACGCGGGCTTCCAGCTCCACCAGCCGCTCGGCGGCGGGGCCAACGGCGTGCTGCGCCTCGACTATCAGCGGATCGGCCGCACCTGGTGGGACCCGTACGATCTGACGTCGCGCGACCCGGTCGATCTGCTGGATCTGCGCGCCGGTATCGAGGCCGGGCAGTGGTCGGTGACCGCCTGGTCCAAGAACCTGACCAACAAGATCTACAATGAGGAATTCTCGCCCGGAGGCTTCCTGTGGCGTGCACTGCCGCGCCGCTACGGGCTGGATGTCTTGTACAAGTTTTAGCAGGAGGAATCCGCATGGCACAGCTGGCCAAACTACCGTCAAGGCTGCATCACACTGCCTACGTGACCAAGGATCAGGAAAAGACCCGGCGCTTCTACGAGGACGTCATCGGCTTGCCGTTGCTCGCCACGTGGTGCGAGTCCGATGAGCTCTTCGGCAAGGTGCGCACCTATGTGCATACCTTCTTCGGGATCGGCGACGGCGGGGCGCTCGCCTTCTTCCAGTTCGCCGATCCGGAGGACCAGGCGGAGTTCGGTCCGAAGATGCCGCCGACGCCCTTCCACCACATCGCACTCAAAGTGGACGCGCAGGCTCAGGCCGAGATCGAGGCACGCATCGCCAAGGCGGGCATCAAGCCGCCCGACACCTACGTGCTCGAGCACGGCTACTGCCGCTCGGTGTATGTGGCCGATCCCAATGGCCTGATTCTCGAGTTCACGCGCGATCATCCGGACGTGGAGAAGATCGGGCGCGACCGGCGCGCCGACGCGCACCAGGCGCTGAAGCGTTGGCTGGCGGGGGATCACACCTCGAACAACACCTATCGCTGAGGGCCGTCGCGGCGTTGCGGGTGAAACTGATGCGCGAGTTCGACGAGAAGAGCATTACCCAGGCGGTGATCGACAGACTGGCCGAATGCGACGACCCCCGCTTCGCGCGCATCATGACCGCGCTGGTCAATCATCTGCACGACTTTGTCCGGGAGGTACGCCTGACGGAGTCTGAGTGGTTTGCGGCCATTCAGTTTCTCACCGACGTCGGCAAGACCTGTACCGACAAGCGCCAGGAGTTCATCCTGCTGTCCGACACGCTCGGGGTGTCGATACTCGTCATTACGCTCAATCACCCGGCACAGGACGGCAGCGCCGAATCGACGGTTCAGGGCCCGTTCTACTGGGAAGGTGCCCCCGAGCTGCCGCGCGGCAGCAATCTTGCCGAAGGGGTCAAAGGCGAGCCGGCTTTTTATTCCGGGCGCGTGCTCAGCACCGACGGCACGCCGGTTGCCGATGCGCTGCTCGACATCTGGTCGGGCGATGGCGAAGGCAACTACGACATGCAGCTGCCCGGCGAGACGCGCATGAAGGCGCGCGGCAGGATCCGCACCGATGCCGAGGGGCGCTACTCCTTTCGCTCGATCCGGCCGACCTTCTACCCGGTGCCGACCGACGGCCCGGTCGGGCGGATGTTGCGCAAGATGGGGCGCCATCCGTATCGTCCGGGACACATCCATATGATCGTCTCGGCACCCGGGCACCTCCCGGTGACGACCCACCTGTTTGTCGCCGGCAGCCCATACCTGGATTCCGACGCCGTGTTCGGCATGAAGGAGTCGCTCGTGGCGCAGTTCGAGCGGCATCCCCCGGGACCCGGCCCCGACGGCGAGCGACTGGACACTTCCTTCTACACCGTCAGCTACGACTTCCGGCTGCGGCCCGCGGCAGCACCATGATGGCAGGCGCAGGCCGCATCCTGACCACCCACGTCGGCAGCCTGCCGCGCAGCCAGGCGGTGACGGATGTGCTGTTTGCGCGCGAGCGCGAGGAAGCGCGCGACGTCGCCGCGGATGAGGCGGTCATTGCACGCGCCGTCCTCGAGGTCGTGCGCAGGCAGGTTGAGGTCGGCATCGATCTGGTGAGCGACGGGGAGATGAGCAAGATCAGCTACGCGACCTACATCGCGCGGCGTCTGTCCGGATTCGCCGGCGATACGCCGCGCGAGCCGGGCCAGGACCTGGTCGAATTCCCGGGCCTGCTGCGCAAGCTTGCCGAACGCGGCGCCACGGCCAAGTACCGCCGCCCGCGCTGCGTGGCCGCGGTGAGCGTCAGGGACACCCGGCCGCTTGAGACCGACATCCGCAACCTCAAGGCCGCTGTCGCCGAGGCCACACCGCGCGCTGCATTCATGAATGCCGCCTCGCCCGGAGTCGTCGCGCTGTTTCAGCCGAACGACTACTACCGCACGCAGGATGAGTACCTGGAGGCGCTGGCCGCGGCGCTGCGCAGCGAATACGAGGCGATCGCCGCCGCCGGTATCATCCTGCAGATCGACGCGCCGGACCTGGCGATGGGACGCCACACCATGTACCGGGACCGAACGCTCGAGGATTTCCTGAGTCTCGCCGCACGCCACGTCGAGGTGCTCAATCACGCCTTACGCAACGTGCCGGCCGACCGCGTGCGCATGCACGCCTGCTGGGGAAACTACGAGGGACCGCATCACCACGACGTGCCGATGGCACAGCTGCTGCCGGTGCTCCTCAAGGCGAAGCCGCAGGGCCTGCTCTTCGAGGCGGCCAATCCGCGTCATGCGCACGAGTGGATCGTGTTCAAGGAGACCAGGATCCTTGACGACAAGGTGCTGATCCCGGGCGTGCTTACGACCACGACCAACTACGTGGAGCATCCCGAGCTGGTGGCGCAGCGGCTGGAGCGCTTCGCTGGTCTCGTCGGCCGGGATCGCGTCATCGCGGGTACCGATTGTGGATTCGGCACGTTTGCCGGTTTCGGCCCCGTCGAGCCCGACATCGCGTACCTGAAGCTCAAGTCGCTGGTGGAAGGTGCCCGCATTGCCTCGGACCGCCTGTGGCGGTAGTGCGCCAGTCCATGAGCCGCAGCAATCGCGTTAAGGTGCCAGCGGCGCCGGAAGGCGGCCCCGCCCCCGCGACTCCCCACGTCGCGAAATTGCCGGACGCACTGACGCCGTTCCGTTTCTACGACAATCGGCAGAAGTACCTGGCCTTCGTCAACACCTGCAACGAGAAGGCCTGGATCGCGCGCCGTGCCGCGCACGAATTGCAGCTGGTCCGCCCGACGCCCCCGGCATTGCGTCTGTTCGATGCGGGCATGGGGGATGCGACGGTGCTGGCGCGCCTCATGCGCAGTGCCCACCGGCTCTTTCCAACCGTTCCGACGCTGGTGGTCGCCAAGGAGATCAGCCTCGAGGATGTGCGCCTCGGGCTGGAGAAGATGCCCGACCGCTTTTTCGAGCACCCGACCACGGTGCTGGTCGTCACCAATCTGCACTATGCCGAGGCGCCGCGGCTCATGCCGCGCGACGTGCAGTCGGCGGCGGCGCTCAACTGGCAGGAGGTGAGACTCACCGGAAGCACGACGCACGAATACGCCGAGCGGATCGAGGAACTGGCAGCGACGCTCGACTACGGGTGGCAGACGACACCGAGCCCGAAGAGCGGCAATCCGATCTATGTGCGCCCCTCGGTACTCGTCATCTATCGGGAGGATCAGCGCTTCCTGCTGGATGAGGTGATTCCGAAGCCGGGGCAGATCGAGAACTACGACTTCATCCTCGCCTCCCAACCCTGGCGGGCGCGCATGTCAGCGGAGTTCAAGACCCAGAAGGTGCTGGCTCCGCTGGCCCGGAGCCTCACTCCGGGCGGTCTCATGCTCGCGATCCAGTCCTGGGGACGGGACGCCGGCCTCGAGATCATCCGCAGAATCTGGCCGAAGGAAGACCCCTTCCAGGTGGATCGCCATCAACTGCTCGCGACCTTGAAGGCGGAGCTCGGTCCCGAGGCGCACAGTTACCAGCTGCAGGCGGCCACGGACGAGAAGGCGGTGTTTCGGTACGTCATGCACACGTTGCCCGCAGAGATCGGCGATCGCATCGGCACCTCGACGCTGTTCGCTGCCTGGAACGCGGCAATCTACGTCAACCAGATCGAGGATGAGCGGCTCGATTCAGTCGTCCAGACCGGCAGCTACCTGGACGCAACGCAGGCGGTTCTGCAGAAGCATGGTGGCCTGTGGTTCAACGATGAGGCCTTCGTAGTCACGCGGCGCCGACCCTAGCTGGCCGCTCCGCCCGCGCCCCTTGCACCCCGAGGATGCAAGCGGGGACACTAGGCTGGTGCAGCGGCGCCGATGCGCCGGGAAGACAGTGGCAGCCGCAACCCCAGCCGACTCCTTTGCAGCGCAATTGTCCGCAGCGCCGGCAGACAAGGAGCGCACGCGCCTGGTTGCCGCGCGGATCTTCGAGTGCTTTGTGAGTTTTTATGGCGCGTTTCAGCGGCTGACGCAGCACGCCAAAACCGCCTTCGAGGTGCGCGATCCCGCCGCTGCAGTCACCCACGCGCGTACCAGGCTCGGCCTCTACGACGACGCGGTCTACGCACTCGCCGATGAGCTGCGGCTCAGATACCCGGCACTGACAGAGCACGAGCCGCTGTGGGCGGCCGTCGAGGAGACCTACCGGGCGCGAGCGCAGGACCTCTATGACGGGGATCTCGCGATCGCCTTCCTGCACTCCGTGATGCGCCGGGTCCACGTAGGCGAGTGGCGCCCGGTCGACTACACCTTCGGAGACCTGCCGCGACTGTCGGCGCCGCGCGAAGACGTCTTTACGGCCGTCGGCTGCCACTGGCCGCTGGAGCCCGGCGTGCTGGATGAGGTGCTCAAGGTCGGGGACCTGGCCGTCCCGTACCGCGATCTCGATCGCGACGCGGCACGTGTCGCGCAGCGGCTGAACGAGTCCTTCGCCTCAGATCGAACGCTCGAGCTGGAGCGGATCGAGATGATCCGCGGCTGCTTCTTCCGCAACCGGGGCGCCTACCTGGTCGGGCGGCTGGTGTTCCGTGACGGCCGCGTGAAGCCGCTGGTGATCGCCTTGCGCAATGGGGATGAGGGCCTGGTCGCCCGGGCCGTCCTCGTGGCGATCCCGCACGTGCACAATCTCTTCAGCTCGACGCAGGCGGCGTTCCACGTCATGAACCCGCACTACCACGAGATCGCCGAGTTCCTGTTCACCATCATGCCGCGCCGGCCGCTCGGGCTGCAGTACTCGACCTTCGGCTTCTACCACTACAGCAAGGTAGCGGTGATGAGCGAGATCACGCAGCTCCTGGCGCAGAGCGGGCAGGTGCTGAGCACCGCGCCGGGCTCTCCCGGCACCGTGGCGATGGCCTTCAACGCACCCTGCCTTCCGTACGTTCTCAAGGTGATCCGCGATCGCCCCACGGACGGCTACAAGTGGGGCACGTTTCCAGGTCCCGCGGCCGTACTCGATAAGTACAGGCGGGTGCACGAGATCAACCGCACCGGCAGCATGCTGGACAACACCATCTTCAACAACCTCAAGCTCGAGCGCGCGTGGTTCGATCCGCGGCTGCTCGAGGAGCTCGTGACCGCGGCAGGCAATGCCGTGCGGCTTCAGGGCGATGCGGTGATTTTCAAGTACCTCGTCGTGCAGCGCACCCTCATGCCTCTGAACATCTACCTGCAGGTCGCTACGCCCGACAAGGCGCGGCGCGTGATCAGCAACCTCGGTCACTGCATCAAGAACAACGCAGCAGCGAATCTGTTCAACAGGGACTTCGACATCCGCAACTACGGCGTCACGCGCTATCTGAAGGTATATCTCTATGACTTCGACGCCGTCGAGGCCCTGACGGACATGAAGGTGCGCACCAACACCGACCGGGTCGAGGGCGAGGAAGGGCCGCCCGCCTGGTACTTCGAGGAGGGCTTCGTGTTCCTCCCGGAGGAGATTGAGCCGGGCCTGCGACTTGCCCACCGCGAGTTGCGCAGAGCGTTCCACGCCGAGCACGGCGACCTGCTCACGGTGCGCTATTGGGAAGACATGCAGGCGGCACACCGTACCGGGCAGGTTCCGGGCGTCCGCGCCTACCCCGAGAGCTGCTACCTCGAGGGAGAGGCTCTCGTCGAGGCAGCGGACGAGTAGCGCGGCGGCTCAAGCATGGTCGTCCGATCCGCTGTCTGCCGGCTGCCGCTCGCGCTATTGGTGCTGCGCTCGGCAGCGGTGCTTGCGGGAACCGATGAGCCCAACGCATGGTTCGAGGCCACCACCCAGGCGCTCTACGATGCCGTCGCGCTCGGAGACACGACGCCGTGGAATCGCATTCTTGCGCCTGGCTGCCAAATCACCACGGAAGACGGAGAGGTCCTCGACAAGGCGACGTTCCTCGCACAGATGCATCCGTTGCCACAGGGCTTCACGGGCCGAATCAAGGTGCGCGGCCTGACGGTGAAATTCGCAGGCGAGGCTGCCGTGGCGCACTACTGGCTCGATGAGACCGAAGACATATTCGATCAGCACCTCAGAACGACCTACGTCGAAACCGATACCTATCGCCGCAGCGGCGATTCCTGGACGGCGATTGCGATGCAGGTGACCGTCGTGCCGCGCGACCTCGAGCCGGTTCCCGGGGTGGCGGTCGACGCACGCGCCCTGACCGGCGAGTACCGGTTCGCCGATGGCGACCGCGCACCGTCCAGGGTGTTCCTGCGGGAGGGCGCCCTGTTCATGGGTCACGACGACCCCACCGCGAGGCAACTGATACCGCTTGCCCCGCTCGTGTTCTACGTGAAGGGCAGCATTCACATCGTGGTGTTCGTGCGGGGCGCATCCGGCGCCATCGACGAGGTGCGCGAGCTGCACAAATACAATGAGGTCAGGATGCGCCGTGTGCCGGGCTCGCACTAGAGGCGGGTCCCTTCGGGCACCCAGCTAACGCAGCATTCCGCCGCAGACATGGGGTGCAGGCCGAGCCGGCCTTTGACCGCGCCCGGCGCTGCGAAAGCGCAATTGTGGCGGACGACCGAAATGTGATGACGAGCGATACGACAACCGGGATGAGCAGCGACGGATCGGGGCCGGACGCGAGATTGTGCCCAACCTCAATCCCGGGTTGGCTGTAATCTGTCGACCGCGTAGGGGTCATCAGGAGATACCGCGGTGCGCATCGCAAGCGTGGGTCATGCAGTCTTCGCGGCGACGATGATCGGCGTCGGAATCCTGGGGTTGATGAAGGGCGATTTCACTCAGATCTGGCAACCGGTTCCCCGGAGTTTTCCCGCACATGAGGCGCTGGCCTACCTCTGCGCGCTGGTCTCCCTGGCATGTGGACTGGGCTTACTCTGGCAGCGCACCGCCGCCGCCGCCGCACGCGCACTGCTCATCTATCTCGCGTCATGGATGCTGCTCACCAAAGTGCGTCTCATCGTGCTTGCGCCGACCGTGGAGGTTGCCTATCAGATCAACGGCCAGAGCGCGGTGATCGTGGCGGGCGCCTGGGTCCTGTATGCCTGGTTTGCCGCAGCCTGGGACAGGCAGCGCCTCGGGTTCGCGACCGGCGCGAGCGGCGTGCACATCGCGCGTGTGCTCTACGCTCTGGCCATGATCGCTTTCGGTTTGTCCCATTTCGCCTATCTCCAGTTGACCGCTCCGTTGGTGCCCGGCTGGCTGCCGTGGCACGTGGGCTGGGCGTACTTGACGGGCTGCACCTACCTCGCAGCCGCCGCGGCGATGCTCTTCCGCGTGTTTGCACGCCCGGCCGCCGTCCTCTCGGCGGCGCAGATGGGTGGCTTCACGCTGCTGGTGTGGGTGCCCATGGCAGTGGCGGGCACGCTGTCGGCTTTCCAATGGGGCGAGTTCCTCGCCTCGTGGGTGCTCACCGCCGCCGGCTGGGTCGTGTCGGATTCGTACGTTGGCACGCCCTGGCTCGCCGTCGGCAGACTGAGCTTTCGGACTCATAGGTTACGGATCCAGCCGGACACATAGGTAACACTTTCCGGCATTTGCAGGGGACGCGCAGATGCCGCGGCGGGAATGTTACAAGATGGACGAGAGGATACCCGCGGCGTGAATGCTAGAGTGGCCTTCGAGCAGTGATGAACCACGTGCTCGATGGCGCCCACACACCGTCCTGACGTACATAGCGCGCCAGCGTTTGTCGCAGCGCGGTTGCCACCGTTGGTCTCAGCCTCTCGCCTTCGGCGCCAGCGAGGCGAATGATTTCGCCCGCCGGGCCCAGCGCCATGGCGAATTCGATTGCATCATCGAGGTCGCGACCGATGCAGATGTCGGTATCGAATCTTTCGAAAGCGACGCCTGTGTAGCCCACAATGCACCTGATCGGTATCCTCATGTGATACGACAGGCACGATTTCCCTCACTTTGAGCTCCGCATCGTGGAGCCAGGGGTTGTCTTCCCGCTTGCGCCAGACGATTT
>DASYYF010000068.1:0-39328 GCA_035934055.1 Steroidobacteraceae bacterium
AACTTCAACTCCCGTTCGATCGCCTGGAAGCGCGGCTCCTTGCGCAGGGGATCCATGAGTGGATCGATCTTCAGGACTATCAAATCTGGGGCACGCAGGCGCATCGCGAGGTTGAGCCACTCGAGCGCTTCGGCCGGCCGACCCCACTGAGTATGGATCGCAGCGTAGAGGTACGCCCCGGTGTCGCCCGCTGAAGCCCGAAGCTTGGCAAGCTCCACCCGCGCGTCGCGGTGTCGTCCAAGCTTCTCGTAGGTGATCGCCAGGCACATCTGCGCGTCAGGGAGTTCGCGCCTGATTTCGCACTCTTCTCGAGCGCGCTCGAAGTTGCCGAGCTTGTAATAGGTGATTCCGAGCCGTGCGTGCATGAATGGATCGGAAGCGAGAGCGAGGACGATCGCTTCGTTCAGCACTGCGATAGCCTCGTCATAGCGCCTGGCCTCTTCCAATCCTTGGGCGAGCCATCCATAGTTTTGTGGATCCAAGGGACTGAGCTGCACGGCGCGGCGGGCATGGGCGATTCCCGAATCAATGTGGCCCATGGCGGTCGCAAATCCGGAGTAGTCTCGCAGTATCCGCTCACTGCCGGGCGCCAGGGCCATCGCCTGCTCGAACTCTCTCTGTGCGCGCGCGAAATCAAGGGACATCGCAGCCACGAGGCCCAGTGCCAGGTGACTGTCGGCAAGCTCGGGGGCCAGCTCCACCGCCCTGAGTGCCTCGGCCATCGCCGCCTCGAGCGTGTTGTCAGACGCGCTCCGATCCCATGACCAGATGGTAAGGAGTGCAATCGAACGGGCTGAGTGCGCGAGAGCGTAATCGGGATCGTGGGCAATCGCCTCGGTGTACCCGGCAACTGCTTCTTCCACGTTGTTTTTTCTGGATGCAGACCAAAAGATCCTCGAGGCGCGCAGGTAGGCATCGAACGCGGCCGGATTGCGAGTACCACCCAACTCCACTTTCAAAGCCGTGTCGCCGGTCAGTTTCACCTTCAGGGCCGTCGCCGCGGCGTTCGCAATCTCGCTCTGCAATCTTAGGATGTCGCCCAAGTCCCGGTCATAGGTCTCAGACCATAGTTGGAACCCCACCACGGTGCTCGTTAGCCGTGCGGTGACGCGCACCGTGTGAGCCGATCGACGTACGCTCCCCTCAAGGACTGCTGCCACGTTAAGTCTGCGCCCAACGGTCCCGAGATCGACATCTTTCCCCTTGAAGTAGAAAGATGAAGTTCGACCTACGACCTGCAGCCCATCGATGCGCGAGAGCGAATTGAGCAATTCTTCAGTGAGTCCGTCGGACAAATACTCCTGCTCCTTGTCTCCGCTGATATTCACGAATGGCAGCACCGCTATGGAATGCGGAGGCGGAGCGAAGGCCATCGCACCGGCGGGTGCAACATTCGCGGGGGGCCCCGAGTGCGAAAGCGCTGCCGCGCGGAACCAGCTGCCGATAAGCCACGCGGGAAGTGCGAGCAGCACGAGGCCGAGAGCCGCCCAACGCCACCCGTGGCGCGTTTCCGCTGAAACGGGCGAGAGTTCGGCAGAGGCCGGACCTTCCGGTTGCGGCATGCCCGCCGTCAACGCACCCTGCGCCGGTGGCGCGGCGTCGACCTGAGCGTGCACCCGCGGAAGCGGAATGAAGCGGTAGCCGTGCCGGGGGAGAGTCTCGATATAACGTGGGGAATCGGCGTCATCGCTTAACGCGTGGCGCAGCTTCACGATCGCCTTGTTCAGGCCGCGATCGAAGTCGACGTAGGCACCGTTGCTCCATAACCTGCGGCGCAGCTCCTCGCGAGTGACCACTTCCCCTGGTCGCTCGATGAGCGCCCGCAGAATCTCCAGCGGTTGCGGTTGCAAGGCAACGCGGTGCCCGCTGCGTCGGAGCTCGCCGGTAGTTGCATCGAGCTCGAACACGCCAAAGCGCACCGGAGAGTTGGCGGGTGTGTCCACCTCTTGTCGCTCGATTGGGGGCGGCTTGCGAGGAAAACGATAGTGCTGGCGCGCGCCTTATTGCAAGGGCGCTTGAGACTCGGGAATACCAGGCGTAATCGCATTGTCAAATCAAATACTTACGAGGGAGCACATTGTTCACATCCCGGGCATTGATCGAAGGCGGGGGGCAGGGAACCCTCAAGTGGAAAGCCCACCGAATCAGGCTTTCTTTGATTACAGGAACGTGATTCCACATACGAAGGATCAAGACAATCGGGGTCAGCCACCCATAGCTTCGTGGCACGGCCCCGAAATCCCAACGAGGAGAGCATCGACATGAAAACGATCGTCAACTCGCTGCAGGGGTGTCTGAGGCCCGTCAGAAAGGGGGAACAAGCAATGCTGAGAAACAAGCTCATCGTGTCCGACTCTGTTCAGAGGAACGCCACGATTACTGCAGTCGCGTTAGTCTTGTTATTCGTGTTCTCATTTGCCTCTATCCCAGTGGCTTCCGCGACCACGACTACAGGGTTCCAGTTCAGCGGGCAGTGGGACTACACCTGCAATCCACCAGACTGTTCGCAAGCCTTCACTGAGGATGGCGTAGTGCGCGGGACTTTCGGAACAATGAAGCTGACAGACACCGGCACAGTCACGGGGGGCCCTGATGCGAACGGATGTTTTACTCAAGACATAACGTATACGTTCACCACTAAAAATCCCGAAGGAAGTTCGCTGGTCCTGGACACGCCCCACAACGTCTTCTGCCCCACTGCTGACCCGAACGTTTGGACGGTCACCATCAACTTTTCGATCATCGGAGGCACTGGACAATTCGCAGGAGCGACTGGTTCGGGGAGCGCGCTGATCGTATTCAGGATTCACCCGCAAACCGCCGAAGGTGTGTTCACTGGGACGGTAATACAGTAGGTAAGACGAGCCCGATGAGGTTCGTAGCCTGCAAAGAAAAGGAGTGCCAGAAAACCGGAGGCCTGAGGTCAACCACAGAAAATCCTGATCAATCCGTAGCTTATAGGGCTTGATGCAACTCCGGCCCGGGCCGCCATCGTCATCGGGTCCATTCCGCCTGGCGCATAAGGGATTGTGCGTAAGTCGTCTTGCGAATGGTCCGCCTGGCCGGTCAGCCGCAGCATTACAAACAAGAGAGCCTGGGGGAGAGATCAATGGAACAGCGCGTGGGACATCGCCTGTCGATCAGCATACCGGTGCGACTGAGATGCATGGAGTCCCGCGACAGCGGCTGCAGGTGTCTCGGTTGCCTGGAGAATGTCAGCGCCAGTGGAGGATTGATCAGGACTGAGCTTGGTATCCGCCCGGCGCCCAATGTCTTCGTCGAGACACTGGCGCCCGCTCTCGGTCTGCAGGGCCGCGAGCTCCCGGCTGCTGTCGTTCGAGAGAGCTCTGGTGCGATCGCAGTCGAGTGGATGGAGCGTGCCTCGATTGGCGTGTCCGCTGTGATGACAGAAGGCATGCTGAACAGCCGCGGGCGCGACCGCGAGCGCCCGATGCCCACTCTGGGGCGCGTGGCCTTCTGCGCGTTAGCCTGCGCTCGGGCGGCATAAAGAGCCCGGCCGCTTGGCGCTCTGCTCGAGGCTCCCGGCGTTCATGCTTTCCGGGAGATCGACGACTGGATCATATGGCTCAGGGTTATGGGACCCGCCATCTTGTCGATGCAGTCATCGAACCCGGCCTCCCGGGCGAGCTCGCGGGTAGCGGCATCCAGTGTCATTCCGCTCAACATCACGAGGTGGATCGCAGTGCCGGAGCGCTTGCGGATCGTCTGCGCCAGGTGGTAGCCGTTGACGCGCGGCAGGTGAATGTCGATGAGCGCGACATCCGGCGGGTCGCCTGCCACCGCACTCAGCGCCTGCTCGGCGTCGGCGGCCTCCCTCACGCTGTAGCCGAGCGCGGCGAGCGCCTCACGGTAGCTCCTGCGCACCTCCACGCTGTCATCGACGATCAGGATACGGCTGCCGGAGACGGCGCCCGCCGGGGCCGCCGGCTGCGGCTGCTGGAGCGCCGGCCGCGGTGCTTCGCGAGGCTCCGTTTGAGCCTGCTCCGCGAGCACGAACGCATCGAGAACGGCCAGCGCGCGGCGCAATCCCCGCTCGACCTTCTCGGCCAGCAGCCGGCTTGCTTCGGCGTCGAATCCGCGCAGACGTGCCAGATCGACCGACGAGGCGAGGGGGCTCAGAGCGTCGCGCAAGTCGTGCGCGAGTTGCCTCATCGGCGAACGCCGCTCCCGCGATTCACCATCCTCTCTATCCATTGCTCTCGGCTCCGCTTGCTTGCGGCAACCGCGCGAGCAGCGCGGCGAGCTCGCCGGGATTGACAGGCTTTACGAGGTGCGAATCGAAGCCGGCCTCCTGTGAACGGCGACGGTCGACCTCCTGGCCCCAGCCGGTAATCGCCACCAGCGTGAGGCCGCCGCCCCAGGGGGCGGCGCGGATTCGCCGGGCGACCTCGTAGCCGTCGAGCCCCGGCATGCCGATGTCGAGCAGGATGACCTCCGGCAGGTGGCGTTCGGCGGCCTGAAGCGCCAGGCTGCCGTCGGCGGCGCTGAAGACCTCATGCCCATTGTGTTGCAGCAGCCTCGCCGTGCTGTCGAGCGCATCGAGGTTGTCGTCCGCGATCAGAATCCTGCGGCTTATGGCAGGCGCCGTTGTCGGCGGCTCCGCCGGCACGCGAGCGGACTCCTGCGAGCCGGTTTCCCGCGCCAGGGGCAGGCGAATTACGAACTCACTTCCCGACCCCGCTCCCTCGCTGTGGGCGGTCACGGTGCCGCCGTGCATCTCGACCAGCCGCCGCACCAGCGCGAGACCGATGCCGAGCCCGCTCTGCGGGCGATCCGGTGCGCTTTCGACACGGGTGAAGAGATCGAAGATCCGGGCCATCTGGTCGGCTGGAATCCCGATGCCGTCGTCGCGTACCCGGACGACAGCGGCGCCGTTGCAGCGATGCACGCCGACCTCGATGTGTCCTCCCGGGCCGCAGTATTTGACGGCGTTGCCCAGCACGTTGCCGACGGCCTGCACCAGTCTTACCTGGTCGCCATTGACCCGCAGTGTGCGGTCCGGAATCGCGACCGTGATCTCCTGGCGACGTTGTCGCATCAGTGGCTGGATCATCTCGATCGCACGGTCGACGAGAACCGCCAGCTCGAGCGGCTGACGGTTGAGAGTGATCTGGCCGCGGGTGATGCGCGACACGTCGAGCAGATCGTCGACCAGCCGTGTGAGGTAGCTCACCTGGCGCTCGACCACTTCCCGCGCCCAGCTCATCTGCGGATCGCAGGGCTGCAGCCGCATGAGCTCCACCGCGTTCAGCAGCGGCGCCAGGGGATTGCGCAGCTCGTGCGCCAGGAGAGCGAGAAATTCGTCCTTCTTCTGATCGGCGTCCTTCAGCGCGCGCTCCACCCTGGTCCTTTCGGCCACCTCGACCAGCAGCGTGCGGTTGGCGCGTTCCAGCTCGGAATTCGCCCGCTGCAAAGTGACGTTCAGGTCCTCGAGCTCGCGCGCCTTCTCCGCCTGCAGCGCGAGATTGGCCTGGGCGAGCCGGGAGTTGGCTTCCTTCAGATTGTTGTTCAGCTCGCGCAGCTCGCGCCGCTTGCAGTACAGCTCGACCAGCACCGCAACCTTGCTGCGCAGAATCTCCGGCACCACGGGAATCGACACGTAGTCGACCGCACCGAGCTTGTAGCCATTGAGGCGGTCGAGCTCCGTGACGTGAACTCCGGTGACGAAGATGATGGGCGTGCGCTCATAGCGTGGATGGGTGTGAATCAGATGCGCGGTCTCGAAACCGTCCATATCGGGCATGCTGACATCGAGCAGCACCACGGCGAACTCATCGCGCATCAGCTTCTCGAGCGCCTCGACTCCCGAGCGCGCCGTTACCAGATTCTGGCCGAGCTCGTTCAGCACCGACTGATAGGTGAGCAGCCGCGCCGGCTGATCGTCCACCAGCAGAATGTTCACCTTGTTGCCGGCGTCCACGTGCTTTTCGCGCGGCTCGTGCGGATAGCGGCCGCGGCCGCTAGCGATGCAGCCACATCCGCACCAGCGACAGCAGCTGGTCGGTGTTGACCGGTTTGGCGACGTAATCCGAGGCCCCCGCCTCCAGGCACTTCTCCCGGTCGCCCTTCATCGCCTTGGCCGTCAGCGCGATGATCGGCAGCAGCCGGAACTTCGGGTTGCTGCGTATGCGGCGCATGGTCTCGTAGCCGTCCATCTCCGGCATCATGACGTCCATCAGCACCAGCGCCAGATCGTCGGTGCTCTCCGCCAGGCGGATCGCTTCCTGGCCGTTGGTCGCGGTGACGACGTGCATTCTGTGGCGCTCGAGCAGGCTGTTGAGGGCGAAGATGTTGCGGATGTCGTCATCGACCACCAGGACCTTGCGCCCGCTGAGAGGCTCGTCGCTCTCGTGCAGCGCCTCGAGCATCCGTTGCTTCGCTTCCGGCAGATCCGCGATCACCAGATGCAGGAAGAGGGCGGTCTCGTCGAGCAGGCGCTCCGGCGAGCGGACGCCCTTCAGCACGATGCTCTTGGCGTTCCTGCGCAGCTCGATCTCCTCCTGATCGGAGAGCTCGCGGCCGGTGAAGACGATGATCGGGGTGCGCCGCAGGTTCTCATCCTTCTGCACCTCGGCCAGCAGCTCGAAACCGGACATGTCGGGGAGGCGCAGGTCGAGAACCACGCAGTCGAAGTCGCTGCTGCGCAAGGCCTCGAGAGCCGCGGCGCCGGTGCCGGCGGTGGTGATCTCGACATCGGAAGTCCCCAGCAGCTCGCTGACGCTGCGCTGTTCGGCCGGATCGTCCTCGACCACGAGGAGACGCCTGACGCGGCTCGCGGTGAAGCTCTTCAGGCGCGTGAAGGCCTCGTCGAGCGCTTCGGTGGTGACGCTCTTGGTAATGAAGGAGAAGGCGCCGCGCTCGAGCCCGTACTGGCGTTCATCCTCGACGGTGAGTATCTGCACAGGAATGTGGCGCGTTTCGGGATCGCGCTTGAGTTGATTGAGCACGGTCCAGCCCAGCATGTCGGGCAGGAACACATCGAGCGAGACGGCCGTCAGACGGTGCTTGTGCGTCAGCGCCAGAGCTTCGGCTCCGGTGCGCGCCAGCAGCACCTTGAAGCCGCGCTGGCGCGCGAGATCGATCAGAACGCGCGCGTAGTGCGGATCGTCCTCGACCAGCAGCAGCAGGGCGTCGTCGGGTTGCAGATCTTCCCGGTCGTCCGCGATTTCCTCCGGGCGCGGCGCCGGCAGCACGACCGGCTGATACGGAGCCGGCGGCGCGGCGTCCGCCCGGGTCTGAGCCACACCGCCTCTGCTGTATGCCGAGCCCATGAAGCCGAGCGGCAGGTACAGCGTGAAGGTGCTGCCGCTGCCCGGGATACTGGTGAGGCGGATCTCGCCGCCGAGGAGATGCGCCAGCTCGCGGCTGATGGCCAGCCCGAGGCCCGTGCCGCCGTACTTGCGCGCGGTACCGGCATCGGCCTGCTGGAAGGCTTCGAAGATGATCTTCTGCTTCTCCGGCGAGATGCCGATGCCGGTGTCGCTGACCGAGAACGCCACGACCGAAGGCGCCTGGCTCAGGACCGGATGCTCCGCGCTCCAGCCGCCTGCCGCGGCGCCTACGTGCAGCCGCACACCGCCGCGTTCGGTGAACTTGAAGGCATTGGAGAGCAGGTTCTTCAGTACCTGCAACAGGCGCTTCGGGTCGGTGACGATCGCCCGGCCGAGGCTCGGCTCGAGGTCCGCGGTGAAAGACAGCTGGCGCGCGTCGGCTTCGTGGCGGAAGTTGCGCTCGATCGTCTCCTTCAGGCGTGTGAACTGCAGGTCCTCGCATTCCACCGTGACCGTGCCGGACTCGATCTTCGACAGGTCGAGGATGTCGCTGATCAGGTTGAGCAGGTCGGTGCCGGCCGCGTGAATGGTGCTGGCGAATTCGACCTGCTTCTGGGTGAGATTGCTGTCGGCGTTCTCCGCCAGCTGCTGACCGAGGATCAGGATGCTGTTGAGCGGGGTGCGCAGCTCGTGCGACATGTTCGCGAGGAACTCCGACTTGTAGCGCGAGGTGAGAGCGAGCTCGGCGGCCTTCTCCTCCAGCGCACGCCGCGCCAGCTCGATCTCCTGGTTCTTGCGTTCGACCTCCGCATTCTGCTCGGCGAGCAGCTTGGCCTTGTTGGCGAGCTCCGCGTTGGTCTGCTGCAGCTCGGTCTGCTGGGCCTGCAGCTCGCCGGCGAGCTGCTGCGACTGCTTGAGCAGCCCCTCGGTGCGCATGGTGGTCTCGATGGTATTGAGCACCACGCCGACGATGCTGCCGGTCAGCTGCTCGAGGAACGCGAGGTGCGAGGCGGTGAACTCCCCGAGCGATCCCAGCTCGAGCACCGCCTTCACGTGGCCCTCGTACAGCACCGGCAGCACGATGACGCTGCGCGGCCGGGCGGTGAACAGTCCGCCCGACACCTGGATGGCCTGCGGCGCGATATCCGTCAGCAGCAGCCGCTGGCGGTCGGCTGCCGCCTGGCCGACGAGGCCCGCGCCGAGACGAAAGCGCCGCGGCTCGCGCTCGTCGAATCCCTCGTCGGCGTAGCTGGCCAGCTCCTTGAGACAGGGCGGCTGGCCGGCGCCGTCCATGACGTACATGATTCCCTGCTGCGCGTTCACCAGCGGCGCCAGCTCCGACAGCAGCAGCTTGCCGACCGTCGAGAGATCGCGCTGCCCCTGCATCATGCGGCTGAACTTGGCGAGATTGGTCTTGAGCCAGTCCTGCTCGGTGTTGCGCTCGGTGGTCGCGCGCAGGTTGCCGATCATCGCGTTGATGTTGTCCTTGAGCTCCGAGACCTCGCCGCGCGCCTCCACCTGAATCGAACGCGTCAGATCGCCCTTGGTCACCGCGGTGGCGACCTCGGCGATCGCGCGCACCTGGTTGGTCAGGTTGGCCGCGAGCAGGTTCACGTTCGCCGTCAGATCCTTCCAGGTGCCGGCTGCGCCGGGCACGTGCGCCTGACCGCCGAGGCGGCCCTCGACGCCGACTTCGCGCGCGACGCTGGTCACCTGGTCGGCGAAGATCGCCAGCGTATCGGTCATGCTGTTGATGGTGTCCGCCAGCGCGTTGACTTCGCCCTTGGACTCGACCGTGAGACGCTGCCGCAGGTCGCCGTTGGCGACCGCGGTCACCACCTTGACGATGCCGCGCACCTGGCTGGTGAGGTTGTTCGCCATCACGTTGACGTTGTCGGTGAGGTCCTTCCAGGTGCCGGCGACGCCGGGGACCAGCGCCTGGCCGCCGAGCTTGCCCTCGGTGCCGACCTCGCGCGCCAGGCGCGTCACCTCGGCGGCGAAGCCGTTCAACTGATCAACCATCGTGTTGATGGTCTCCTTCAGCTGCAGGATCTCGCCCTTCACGTCCACGGTGATCTTGCGCGACAGGTCGCCGCGGGCGATGGCGGTGGAGACTTCGGCGATGTTGCGCACCTGGCCGGTGAGGTTGCGCGCCATGGAGTTGACGTTGTCGGTGAGATCCTTCCACGTTCCGCCGACGCCCGGCACGATGGCCTGGCCGCCGAGCTTGCCCTCGGTGCCGACCTCGCGCGCCACGCGGGTCACTTCAGCGGCGAAGCTGTTGAGCTGATCGACCATCGTGTTGACGGTCTCCTTCAGCTGCAGGATCTCGCCGCGCACGTCGACCGTGATCTTGCGCGACAGGTCGCCGCGGGCGATGGCGGTGGCGACCTCGGCGATGTTGCGCACCTGTCCGGTGAGGTTGCTCGCCATGGAGTTGACCTTGTCGGTGAGGTCCTTCCACACGCCGCTCACGTCCTTGACGTCCGCCTGACCGCCGAGCTTGCCCTCGGTGCCGACTTCGCGCGCCACGCGCGTCACTTCCGCGGCGAAGGCGTTGAGCTGATCGACCATGGTATTGATGGTCTGCTTGAGCTGCAGGATCTCGCCGCGCACGTCGACGGTGATCTTGCGCGACAGGTCGCCGCGGGCGATGGCGGTGGCGACCTCGGCGATATTGCGCACCTGGTTGGTAAGATTGCTCGCCATCGAGTTGACGTTGTCGGTGAGATCCTTCCACACGCCGCTCACGCCCTTGACGTCGGCCTGGCCGCCGAGATTGCCCTCGGTGCCGACCTCGCGCGCCACGCGGGTGACCTCCGCGGCGAAGGCGTTGAGCTGATCCACCATGGTGTTGATGGATTCCTTGAGCTGCAGAATCTCGCCCTTGACGTCGGCGGTGATCTTGCGCGACAGGTCGCCGTTCGCGATGGCGGTGGCGACCTCGGCGATATTGCGCACCTGACCGGTGAGGTTGCCTGCCATGGAATTGACGTTGTCGGTGAGATCCTTCCAGGTGCCGGCCACTCCGGGCACCACGGCCTGGCCGCCGAGCCGCCCCTCGGTGCCGACTTCGCGCGCCACGCGCGTCACTTCGGAGGCGAAGGAGCGCAGCTGATCGACCATGGTGTTGATGGTTTCCTTCAGCTGCAGGATCTCGCCGCGCACGTCGACGGTGATCTTGCGGGACAGATCGCCGTTGGCGATGGCGGTGGCGACCTCGGCGATGTTGCGCACCTGCCCGGTGAGGTTCCCGGCCATGGAGTTGACGCTGTCGGTGAGGTCCTTCCAGGTACCGGCGACCCCGGGGACCGCGGCCTGGCCGCCGAGCTTGCCTTCGGTGCCCACCTCGCGCGCCACGCGCGTCACTTCCGCGGCGAAGCCGTTGAGCTGATCGACCATGGTGTTGATGGTGTTCTTCAGCTCGAGGATCTCGCCCTTCACGTCCACGGTGATCTTGCGCGACAGGTCGCCGCGCGCCACGGCGGTGGTGACTTCCGCGATGTTGCGCACCTGGCCCGTGAGGTTGGTGGCCATCGCATTGACGGAGTCCGTCAGGTCTTTCCAGGTGCCGGCGACGCCCGAGACGATCGCCTGGCCGCCGAGCTTGCCCTCGGTGCCGACCTCGCGCGCCACGCGCGTCACCTCCGAGGCGAAGGAGCGCAGCTGATCGACCATGGTGTTGATGGCCTCCTTCAGCTGCAGGATCTCGCCGCGCACGTCGACCGTGATCTTGCGCGACAGGTCGCCGTTGGCCACCGCGATCGTGACCTCGGAGATGTTGCGCACCTGGCCGGTCAGGTTGCTCGCCATCGAGTTCACGCTGTCGGTGAGGTCCTTCCAGGTTCCGGCCACGCCGGGCACGGCCGCCTGGCCGCCGAGCTTGCCCTCGGTGCCGACTTCGCGGGCGACGCGCGTCACCTCGGAAGTAAACGCGCTCATCTGCTCGATCATCGTGTTGACGATGGTGGCCGAGCGGAGGAACTCGCCCTTGAGCGGCCGGCCGTCCACCTCCAGGTTCATCGCCTGCTGCAGATCCCCTTTGGCGACGGCGGAGATCGTCCGCGTGACTTCCTTCGTGGGCCACAACAGGTCGTCGATGAGCGTGTTGACTGAGGCCTCCATGGCACCCCAGGCGCCCGAGCGCCGGTCGCTCGACATGCGATGACGGGTCTTGCCGTCCTTGCCTACGGTCTGCCCGACGCGCTCGAGCTCCCGTGCCAGCCGCTCGGTGGAGGCGACGATCTCGTTGAAGCTGTCCGCGATCTTGCCCGCCAGGCCGGTCTGATCGCTCGCCAGGCGGACGGAGAAATCGCCGTCGCGCACGGCATGCAGGGCGCGCAGGAGCTTCCTCTGGTCGAGATTCGGGTCGGCCGTCGTCTCCTGCCCGTTGGACTTGCGCAGCCGGGGCGTGCGCTCCTGTGCTTGCATGGACCGATCCCCCCCAAGGCATGCTGCGGGCGCTCCGGAAGCGCCTGCGCGCTGTCGCGTGACACCCGTGCGAGCGCGGCCGCGGGTCCGCTCGCGGAGTCTAGCGGTCGATATGCGCCGACAAGTATCAGTGCTGCGCCTACGCGCGAGTAGGAGGCGGACTACAGGTCGATCGGAAAGCGCGCAAGCAGCACGGGCTGCTGAAGAAGCTCATCCCTGAGGCGACCGGCCCGCCGTACCAGAACGCAAGCTGGCGGGTCTGCTGCCCGGTCCGCCGGGGACCGGGCGTACCGCCGACATCGCCGGCTGCCTCGGTTTATACGCATTGCCTCGCTTTATACGCTTGTATAAGCTTGGCCGGCCCGATGAGCGCCACTGCACAAAGCCGGCCTACCACGCGCGAGCAGCTCCTGGCCGCCGGAAGGCACATCATTCTCTCGCGTGGCTTCAGCGCGCTCACCACCCGTGAAGTGGCCCACGGGGCCGGCGCGAATCTCGGCAGCTTCGTCTATCACTTCGGCACGCGCGAGGCCTTCATCGGGGCGCTCCTCGAGAGCTGGTACGCGCCGCTCCTCGCGCGCATTCGGCGTGCGGTCGGGAGCGAGGGCGGCGGGCTCGAGCGGTTGCGCGCTGCGATCCTCGAGCTCATCGAATTCAGCGACGGGGAGGACCTATTCCTCGGCCGGGTGCTCCTCGCCGCCGCCAACGGCGAGAAGTCGGCACGCTCGTTCCTGCGCTCCCTGACCAGCCGCCACCCGCGACTGCTGGTGGAGGCCATCCAAGCGGCCCAGGAGGAGGGGAGCCTGGTCCGCGAGGACCCGCTGCAGGAGCTGTGCTTCCTGATGGCGTCGGTCGGCCTGCCGCGGCTCCTGGCCGGCGCCTGGCAGGGGCCGCCGCTCTTCGACAAGGCGCTGTCGGCCGCGCTCGCGCGCATCGCCCGGGACCGCTCGCGCATCGAGCAGCGGCTCGACTGGGCTATCCGTGGACTGACGCCTCGAGGTAACTGACATGGCCGTGGCCCTGCCGCGCAACCGGCTCCTTCTGGTCCTCGCACTGATCCTGTTAATCGTCGTCGGGCTCGCCTGGGCATGGGCACGCACCGCCCGTTCGCGCGAGCTCGTGCTTTACGGCAACGTCGACATCCGCGAGGTGACGATCGGCTTTCGCGTCGCGGGCCGTGTCGAGAAGCTCGATGTCGACGAGGGCGATACGGTGAGGGCGGGACAGGAAGTCGCGCGGCTCGATCCGGTCCCGCTCGAGCTCGAAGCGAACGAGGCGCGCGCCAATGCGGCCTCGCTCGGCCGGCGCATGGACCTGCTGCAGAAGGGCTATCGTCCGGAGCTCCGTGCCCAGGGGCGCGCCACGGTGGCCGAGCAGCAGGCTGCGCTCACCCAGGCGGAGCAGAACCTCAGCCGCCAGGAGCAGCTGAAGGGCACCGGCGCGGTGGCGCAGCGTGTCTACGACGATGCGGTCGCCGCGCGGGATGAGGCCCGCGCGCGGCTCAAGGCCGCGAAGGAGAGCCTCGCGCAGCTCGAGTACGGCTACCAGCGCCAGGAGGTGGCCGAGGGCGAGGCGAATCAGCAGCGAGCGCTCGCCGCGGCGGCCGAGGCGGAGCAGCGCCTGAAGGACACGGTGCTCGTGGCGCCCGCGGACGGCGTAGTGCTGACGCGCGCGGTCGAGCGCGGGGCGATCCTCGCGGTGGGGACGCCGGTGTTCACGCTCTCGCTGCGCTCCCCGGTGTGGGCGGTGATCTACGTGGACGAGGCCGCTCTCGGGCGCGTTGCGCCCGGGCAGAGCGTGCTCCTTTATACCGACGCGCGGCCGGGGCGCCCCTATCACGGCAAGGTCGGTTACGTGTCTCCGACCGCGGAGTTCACGCCGAAGAACGTCGAGACCCCGGAGCTGCGCACCGCGCTCGTCTACCGCGCGCGCATCGTGGTGTCGGATGCCGATGAGGCGCTGCGCCAGGGGATGCCGGTGAGCGTGCATTTTGCGGCGGTCAGCACCGGCTCTTGAGGGAGCGATGAGCGTTGCCATCGAGTTGACGCGCCTCACGCACCGCTTTCCCGGGAGCGAGGCGCCGGCGCTCGAGAATGTGTCGGCCGCCGTTCCGGCCGGCGTCATCACGGGGCTCGTGGGACCCGATGGGGCCGGCAAGACGACGCTCATGCGCCTCATGGCCGGACTCCTCAAGGCGAGCGCCGGGACGATTCGCACCGTCGGCCTCGAACCGATCGAGGAGGGCTCGCAGCTGCGGGCGCGCCTCGGCTACATGCCGCAGAAGTTCGGCCTGTACGAGGACCTCACCGTCGGAGAGAACCTCGAGCTCTACGCGGACCTGCGCGGCATAACGGGCGAAGCCCGCAGTGCCAGCTTCGCGCGGCTGCTCGCCTTCACGGAGCTGCGCCCCTTCACCTCGCGGCCCGCCGGGAAGCTCTCCGGGGGCATGAAACAGAAGCTCGGGCTCGCCTGCGTGCTCCTCGGCAACCCTGAGCTGCTGCTGCTCGATGAGCCCTCGGTCGGCGTCGATCCGATCTCGCGGCGCGAGCTCTGGCGCATGGTGAACGAGCTGGCCGCGGGCGGTATGTCGGTCCTCTGGAGCACTTCTTATCTCGATGAGGCCGAGCGCTGCCCGCACATCCTGCTCATGAGCGCCGGCAAGCTCCTGTACGCCGGCGCGCCGCAGGAGCTGACCGGGCGCATGTCCGGACGGAGCGTGCAGATTGGCGGCATTTCCGGCAACCGCCGCACTCTCTTGCAGCGCGCGCTGAATGCCCCCGAGGTCATGGACGGGGTCATCCAGGGAAGCCGCATTCGCCTGGTGCTCCGCGACGCCGCCCGGGCTCCCGATCTCGCGGCGCTCGGCGCCGGACCCGGGGCGTGGCTGCGGCCGGCCGAGCCGCGGCTCGAGGATGCCTTCATCGACATCCTGGGCGGCGGACCCGGGGGCGACTCGGAGCTCGCGCGCGTCATGAGCCCGGTGGTCCTGCCGGAAGCGCGCCAAGCGGCGGTGATCGAGGCCGTGAACCTGACGAAGAGATTCGGCGACTTCGTGGCGGCCTCCGGTGTGGGGTTTCGGGTGCCTCAGGGGGAGATCTTCGGGCTTCTCGGTCCCAACGGCGCGGGCAAGTCGACCACCTTTCGCATGGTCTGCGGGCTTCTGTCTCCTAGCGGCGGGCACGCGAGCGTCCTCGGAATCGACCTGCGCACCCAGGCCGCGGCCGCGCGCCAGCGCCTCGGCTACATGGCGCAGAAGTTCTCTCTGTACGGCAATCTCACGGTCGAGCAGAACCTGCGTTTCTTCTCCGGCGCCTACGGGCTCTCCGGCGCACGCCAGGCGGCCAAGGTCGCCGAGATGCTCGAGACCTTCGCCCTGACGCCGCACCGCGCTGCACCGGCGGATGAGCTCGCGCTCGGCTTCAAGCAGCGTCTGGCGCTCGCCTGTGCGCTGATGCACGACCCGGCGGTGCTGTTTCTCGACGAGCCGACCTCCGGGGTCGACCCGGTCACGCGGCGCGAGTTCTGGACGCACATCAATGGGCTCGTGCAGAAGGGCGTCACGGTCATGGTTACGACGCACTTCATGGACGAGGCGGAGTACTGCGACCGCATCGGGCTCGTGAACCGCGGGCGGCTCATCGCCACGGGCACGCCCGATGAGCTCAAGCAGGCTGCGGGCCGCGACGGGCACGAGGCCCCCACCATGGAAGAGGCCTTCATCGCGCTCATCGAGCGCTCCGGGGCGCAGGACGAGGGGAGGGCCGTGGCGTGAGCGGGCCCGCGCCGGTGAGCTGGCGGCGGCTGCGGGCCCTGTGCGTGAAGGAGAGCCTGCAGATCGTGCGCGATCCTTCCAGCGTCCTCATCGCCTTCGTGCTGCCGATCATCCTGCTCGTGATCTTCGGCTACGGTATCAACCTCGATGCGAGCCGCATCCACATCGGGGTGCTGAGCGACGACCCCGGGCCGCAGGCGACCCGCTTCGTCGCCGCGCTCAGCGCCTCGCCCGTTCTCGAGACGCACCTGGCACGGGTGCGCGGCCAGCTCGATCACGCCCTCGCGGCCGGCGACATCCGGGGCTACGTCGTACTCCAGTCCGACTTCGACGCACGGCTCGCGCGCCCCGACGCCACCGCGCCCGTGCAGGTGATCACCGACGGCTCCGAGCCCAACACCGCGAGCTTCGTCGCCGCTTACATCCAGGGCGTCTGGTCGACCTGGCTCGCCGAGCGCGCCGCGGACCGCGGCCAGAGCTTCGCTCGGCCCGTCGCGGTGATTGCACGCTCCTGGTTCAACCCCGCCGCCCTGAGCCGCAACTTCATCGTCCCGGGCTCGATCGCGCTCATCATGACGATCATCGGGGCTCTCCTCACCTCGCTGGTGATCGCCCGCGAGTGGGAGCGCGGCACCATGGAGGCGCTGCTCTCGACCGCCGTGACGCGCACCGAGCTGCTGCTCTCGAAGGTGCTGCCGTACTACGCACTCGGCATGGTCTCGATGCTCCTGTGCCTCGCGGTGGCGGTGTGGGTGTTCGGCGTCCCGTTCCGCGGCTCGCTTGCACTGCTGCTCGTCTATACGACGCTTTTTCTCGGCAGTGCGCTCGGTCTGGGTCTGCTCCTCTCCACCGTGCTGCGCAACCAGTTCAACGCCGCGCAGGCGGCGCTCAATGCCGCGTTCCTGCCCGCGACCATGCTGTCCGGCTTCGTCTTCGAGATCGCCAGCATGCCGGCGCCGGTGCGCGCCGTGACCTATCTGATTCCGGCGCGCTACTTCATCAGCTCGCTGCAGACGCTGTTCCAGGCGGGCTTCGTCGGCCGGATCCTGGTCGATGACTTTCTGTTCCTGACCGCCTCGGCCGCATTCTTCCTCGGCTTGAGCGCGCTGCGGACGCGCCGGCGGCTGGACTGAAGCGATGCTGGCGCGCCTCCTCACCCTGATTCACAAGGAGCTGCTGCTCGCGCTGCGCGATCCGCAGAGCCGGCGCCTGCTGATCCTGCCGGTGCTGCTGCAGCTGCTGCTGTTTCCGTTTGCGGCGACGCTCGAGGTGCGCAACGCCACCCTGGCGATACTCGATAACGACCGCGGCGCCGAGGCACAGGAACTCGTCAAGCGTCTCACCGCCGCCCGCGCTTTCCCGACCGTGCACCTGGTGACCGATCAGAGGGCGCTCACCCGCACGATCGACGAGCAGCAGTCGCTGGTCGCCGTCGAGTTTCCGGCGGACTTCTCGCGGCGGCTTGCGCAGGGCGGGAGCGCACCGCTCCTTGCGATCGCCGACGGGCGGCGTTCGAACAGCGCGCAGATCGCCCTCGGCTACGTGCAGTCGATCGTCGAGGACTACGAGGACGAGCGCACGCGCGCCGCCGGCGGCGAGGTGCCGAGCCGCATCGTGCTGCGCAACCGCTACAACCCGAACCTCGAGTACCGCTGGTTTCTGCTGCCCTCGCTGGTCGCCATCATCACCACCATCGGCAGCCTCGTGGTGACGGCGCTCTCGATCGCGCGCGAGCGCGAGCAGGGGACCTTCGAGCAGCTGCTGGTCTCGCCGCTCACGCCGGCGCTCATCATGCTCGGCAAGACGGTGCCGGCGCTGCTCATCGCCGTCGGGCAGGCGCTCGTGATCGCTCTCGCCGCCATCTTCGTCTACCGGGTTCCCTTCACCGGCTCGCTCGGCGCGCTCGGCGTCTGCCTGATCCTCTACGCGCTGTCGCTTGCCGGCTTCGGGCTCTTCATCTCCTCGATCTGCAGCACACAGCAGCAGGCGTTCCTCGGCGTCTTCACCTTCATAGTGCCGGCCATAATGCTCTCGGGCTTCGTCGCTCCCGTGGAGAACATGCCGGCCTTGTTCCGCGGGATCGCCTGGGTCGACCCGCTGAGTCATTTCATCGTGATCCTCAAAGGCGTGTTCCTGAAGAGCTACGGGCTCGCGCTCGCCTGGCCCAACATGTGGCCGCTCCTCCTCACCACCGCCATGACGGTGTCGCTCGCTTACTGGATGTTCAGGCGACAGCTCGCCTGAGCGGAGCGAACTCCCATGAAACCACTCGGCATCGTCCTTCTCGTCGCGCTCGCCGGCGGCTGCGCGGTCGGACCCCATTACGCCGGCCCGCCGCCGGCTGCCGCGCTGCCGGACAGCTTTCCCGCGGCTGCGGGCGTCACAGGCGGGGCCGCCGCCGACCGCTGGTGGGACGATCTGCACGATCCCGTGCTGGCGAGCCTCATCGCCGGAGCGCTCGCCGACAATCCTGATCTCGCCACCGCCGAGGCGCGCGTGCAGCAGTCGCGCGCGGCCGCACGCGTGGCGGGCGCGGCCTTCTACCCGGCGGTGAATGCCGCGGCGGACGTATCGCGCGATCGCCTGAGCCGCAACGGAGAGAACCTGGCGCTCATCCCGAGCCTGTTCACGCCGTCGACCACGGAGTTCACGGACTACCGGGCCGGCCTCGATGCTTCCTGGGAGATCGACCTTGCCGGCAAGACGCGCCGCGAGGTCGAGGCCGCGGTCGCCCGCTCAGGCAGCAGCGAGATGACGCGTGCCGACGCGCGCGCCGTGGTCGCCGCCGGTGTGGCGGATGCCTACGTCGACTATCGCGACAGCAGCCTGCGGCTCGGGCCGGCGCGGGACGCTGCCGCTGCGGCCCGCGAGACGGCCCGCCTCACGGGCCTCGAGCTCACGGCCGGAGTCGCGAGCGAGAGTGAGCGGGCGCGCGCCGAGGCCGACGCGCAGGCCGCGGCGGCCGCCCTGGCACCGCTCGAAGCGGCGCAGCAGAGCGCCCTTTTCCAGCTCGCATCGCTCGTTGGCGCTCCGGTCGGCGACCTGCGCACGCAGCTCGGGTCGCAAGCGCCCCTGCCGGCGCCGCCGGCGGAGGTGCCCGCGGGGCTGCCGGCCGATATCCTCAGGCGGCGCCCCGACATCCTCCATGCCGAGCGCGAGCTCGCGGCGGCGACCGCCGATGTCGGCAGTGCGGTGGCCGATCAGTACCCGAGGCTCACCCTGGTCGGCGATGGCGGCTGGGATTCGATCCACCCCGGCACGCTCACGAATGCGGCCAGCCGCTACTGGAACCTGTCACCGCAGCTCACGCTGCCGCTCTTTGCCGGCGGGCGGCTGCATGCGGCGGTCGCGGCTTCGGAGGCGGCGCGGAGAGCCGCGCTCGAAAGCTACCGCAGCACCGTGCTCAAGGCGCTCGCCGACGCCGAGAGCGCCATCGTGCGTTATGCCTCCGAGCAGGAGCGCTCGACTGCGCTCGCCGTCGCGAGCGCGCGGCTCGCGAACGCCGCGAGCCTGGAGGAGCGGCGTTATTCCGCGGGCGATGCCTCGCGGATCGAGGCGCTCGCCGCGCAGCGTGCCGCCGATCAGGCGCTCGATGCGCTGCTCGTGAGTCAGGCGCTCCTCGTTCAGGATTACGTGGCGCTCGCCAAGTCGCTCGGCGGCGGCTGGCAGGGCGCCGACACGCAGGGCGCGCGCTAGCCTCGCGATCGTACCGTCGTCAGGCGCACCATGCTCACGAGCGCGGCGAGCAGCGCGAGCGCCGCGGCGGCAGACAACGCCAGATTCGAGCCGGTCGTGGGGTAGACGCGAAACAGGATCGCCACGCCCGCCGCTCCGAGCGCCTGCCCGGTGAGCCGCGAGGTGCTCAGCATCCCGCCGGCGGCGCCGCTGCGGGCGCGCGGCGCGGACGAGAGAATCGCGTGATTGTTGGGCGACTGGAACAGCCCGAAGCCGAAGCCGCAGAGCGCCATGCGCCAGATGAAGTCCCACGCCGTGCCGGCCTGCGGGAAGAAGGCGAGCAGCGCCAGCCCCGCCGACATCACCACCAGCCCGAGTCCGCCGAGAAGCCCGGCGGGGTAACGGTCCGCGAGCCGCCCGGCGACCGGTGCGGTCAGGGCGAGCGCGACCGGCCAGGGAGTCATGTAGAGGCCGGTCTCCACCGCGGTATGCCCCAGTCTCTGGATCTCGAACGGCAACGACACCAGCGCGCTCATCTGGCCGATGAAGGCACAGGTCGAAGCGGCCAGCGACAGTCTGAAGAGCCGCACCCTCATGAGGTCGAACGGGATGAGGGGCGCCGTGCGCGGCAGCTCGTGCCGCACCAGCACGTAGCCGAGCACGACGCCGCCTGCGATCTGCGCCAGCGCGAGCGCGGTGGCGGAATGGTGCGCGAGGGACTGCAGCCCCGTGAGCAGCAGGCCGAAGGTCCCGGCGTAAAGCACGGCACCCGCGAGGTTCAGCGGCCGATGGGCGCGCTCGGCGTCGGGGAGCGAGTAGCGCGCGATCAGGATGGTGACGATTCCGAGAGGCACGTTGATGCCGAACAGCCAGCGCCACTGCGCCACCGCGAGCACCGCCGAAGCGATCGTGGGACCCAGGGCAGCGGAGGTCGCGACCACGAAGGCGTTGATGCCGATGGCGCGCCCGAGATAGCGGTGCGGATAGGTGAAGCGCACCAGTGCGGCGTTGACGCTCACGATCCCCGCCGCGCCGAGCCCCTGGATCAGACGGGCGACGCTCAGCGTGACGAGCGAGGGTGCGAGCGCACAGCCGAGCGAGGCGAGCGTGAACACCCAGAGCCCTGCCTGCGAAACGCGCCGGTATCCGATGACCTCGCCGAGCGCGGCGAGCGGCAGCAGCACGATGAGGATCGCCAGCTGATAGGCGTTGACCACCCAGATCGAGGCGGCGGAGCTCGCGTCGAAATCACGCGCGATGGTCGGCAACGCCACGTTGGTGATGGTGCTGTCGAGCACCGACATGCAGATCGACAGCACGATGGCCGCGATGGCCCAGTAGCGGCGCGGGACTGGCAGGCCGTCCGGGGCGCTCGCGTGCTGAGCGGAGGCGGAGCTCGGACTCGACATCGACCCCATCATACTGAGGGGGGCCGCGAGGTGTCATAAGCTGGCGCAAGGCGCCCGACGTTGCGGATGTGGACCCGGAGCCGCGGCGCGCGGCTACAATGGAGCGCCTCCGCAGGTCGCGCCGCTCCGATAACAACACCATGTCCACCGAGCCGAACGATTACGCCGCCTTCCCCGAGCGGCGGCGCGCCGAGCGCCGCCGGGAGGTGCTGCGGGCCTTGCTCCTCGGGAGCTTCCACGCGCGGCGGCGCCGGCCGCGCCGTGCAACCGAGCAGGCGCTCGCGGCGATCGACTGGCATCACCCGCAGTGGCTCGCGACGGCGATCCTGATCGTGATGTTCTCGTGCGCCGACGCGCTCCTGACCCTGAGGCTGCTCGCGCACGGCGCTTACTATGAATTCAACCCCGTGATGCGCCCGCTGGCCGGCGGCTCGGGACTGGCCTTTGCGCTGGTGAAGGTCGGGCTGACCGCCGGCGGTGTCGTGCTGCTCACGTTGCTGGCGCGCATGCGTCTCTTCGGGCGCCTGTCGGCGGGGCTGTTGCTCTATGCGCTGCTGGCCGGCTACGGGGCGCTGCTGGTCTACGAGTTGAGTCTCCTCGACTACAGACTGCTCGACGGCTTCCTCTAGGCGCGCCGCGGCCCCGTTGCCGGGGCCTTTTTCCCCGCCGGCGGGCTTTCCGCTAAACTACTGGCTCGCCGTCTCTTTTTTCCCCCCATGCTCGAACCGACACCCCTCTACGGCGGGAACGCCGACTATCTCGACGCCCTGTACGAGCAGTACCTGCGCGATCCGGCGAGCGTGGAGGAGCGCTGGAGGAGCTATTTCGCGCAACTGGCGCCCGAGGGGGGCGAGCGCTCCCACGGACCCATTCGGGCGGCCATCATCGAGCGCGCCACGCGGCCGCGTGCGGCGCCCGCAGCCGTGGCCGGCACGGCGGACGCCCGCCAGGCGGCGGTGTCCCGGCTCATCCAGGTGTGGATCAACCGGGGCCACCTGGTCGCAACGATCGACCCGCTCGCTCTGACGCCGCGGCCGCGGCCCCGCACACTCGAGCTCGAGCACTACGGGCTGAGCGCCACCGATCTCGATCAGGAGTTCTACACCGGCAGCCACACCCAGGCGGTGCCGAAGCGGATGAAGCTGCGCGACATCCTTGCGCAGCTTCAGTACATCTACGGCGGCAACATCGGCGCCGAGTTCGCCCACGTATCGAACTCCGAGGAGCGCAACTGGCTGCGCGATGAGTTCCAGCAGGGGCGCCTCGAGGGGCACCTGGGCGCGGAAGAACGCCGCAACATCCTCTGGCAGCTCACCGCCGCGGAAGGCCTCGAGCGCTACCTGCACACCAGGTACGTCGGCCAGAAGCGCTTCTCGCTCGAGGGCGGAGATGCGCTCATTCCGGCGCTCGACGACCTGATTCAAGGGAGCGGGGCGGCGGGTGTCGAGGAGGTCGTGATCGGCATGGCCCACCGCGGCCGGCTGAACGTGCTGGTCAACCTCCTCGGCAAGTCCCCGGCGGAGCTGTTCACCGAATTCGAAGGAGCCTACGACCCGCTCAAGGTGAAGGGCTCGGGCGACGTCAAGTACCACAAGGGCTTCTCGGCGGATCTGCGCACCGCGGCCGGCAACGTGCACACCGTGCTTGCCTTCAACCCCTCGCACCTCGAGGTCGTGAACCCCGTGGTCGAGGGCTCGGTGCGCGCGCGCCAGGAGCGCTGCGGCGATGAGCGCGGTGGGCGCGTGCTGCCGGTGCTGATCCATGGCGATGCCGCCTTCGCCGGTCAGGGCGTGGTGATGGAGACGCTGCAGCTCAGCCAGGCGCGCGGTTTCTTCACCGGCGGCACCTTCCATCTCATCGTCAACAATCAGGTCGGCTTCACGACCTCCGACCCGCGCGACATGCGCTCCACGCTGTACGCGAGCGACGTCGCCAAGATGCTCGAGGTGCCGATCTTTCACGTCAACGCCGACGACCCCGAGGCGGTGGTGTTCGTGGCGCGCCTCGCGCTCAAGTACCGCATGCGCTTCCGCAAGGACGTGGTCATCGATCTGGTGTGCTACCGCCGTCACGGCCACAACGAGGCCGACGAGCCGGCGGCGACCCAGCCCGGCATGTACCGCGCGATCCGCCAGCACCCGAGCGCACGGCGGCTGTACGCCGATCGGCTGATCGCCGCGGGTCTGCTCACCGAGGCGGACGCCGAGGGAATGATCGAGCAGTACCGCACCGGGCTCGATGAGGGCCGTCCGCAGGCCCGCGCCTCGCTCGGCATGATCGGCAACAAGTACACCGTCAACTGGACGACTTACGCGCAGGCGGACTGGACCGAGCCGGTGTCGACCGGGGTCGAGCTCGCGCGGCTGCGCGCGCTCGGCGCCTCGCTCACCAGCGTGCCCGAGGGCTTCAGCCTGCACCCGCGCGTGGCGCAGCTCATCAACAACCGCCGCAAGATGCTCGCGGGCGAGCTGCCGCTCGACTGGGGCTGCGCCGAGACGCTGGCCTACGCGGCGCTGGTCACGGACGGCTTCGCCGTGCGCCTCACCGGGCAGGACAGCGGCCGCGGCACCTTCTTCCATCGCCACGCGGTGCTGCACGACCAGAACACCGACGCCACCTGGATCCCGCTGCAGCACCTCGCCGAGGGCCAGCCGCGCGTGCAGGTGATCGACTCGGTGTTGTCCGAAGAAGCCGTCCTCGGCTTCGAGTACGGGTATGCGACCACCGAGCCGGGGAGCCTCACGGTCTGGGAGGCGCAATACGGCGACTTCGTCAACGGGGCGCAGGTGGTCATCGACCAGTTCATCAGCTCGGGCGAGGCCAAGTGGGAGCGCTTCTGCGGCCTGGTGCTGCTGCTGCCGCATGGCTACGAAGGCGCAGGTCCCGAGCATTCCTCCGCGCGCCTCGAGCGCTTCCTGCAGTTGTGCGCCGAGAACAACATGCAGGTGTGCGTGCCTTCGACGCCGGCGCAGATGTTCCACATGCTGCGCAGGCAGATGCGCCAGTCGTTCCGCAAGCCGCTCATCGTCATGTCGCCGAAGAGCCTGCTGCGCCACGAGCTGTCGGTGTCGCCGCTCGAGAACCTGACCCGCGGCGGCTTCGCGCGCGTCATCGGCGAGATCGACCCGCTGGCCGCCGCCGAAGTGCGGCGCGTCGTGTTCTGCAGCGGCAAGGTGTACTTCGACCTCCTCAGGGCGCGCCGCAAGGAAGGGCTGCGCGACGTGGCGCTGGTGCGCATCGAGCAGCTCTACCCGTTCCCGAGCGAGGAGTACGAGGCGATCCTCGGCCGCTTCCCGAACGCACGCGAGGTCGTGTGGTGCCAGGAGGAGCCGCAGAACCAGGGAGCGTGGTATCAGATCCGGCACCGGCTGCAGGACGCGGCGGTGGGACGCCGTCCGGTCCTGTACGCGGGCCGTGCGCCAGCTGCCGCGCCGGCCACCGGCATCGCGCGGATCCACGAGCTCGAGCAGCAGGCGCTCGTGGCCACGGCGCTGCATGCGACGAGCACCGAGGAGTCGGCGCGCGAGACCACGCGGCTCACCGCGGTGGTGCCGGGTGCGGAGGCGGGGGCTCCCGCGCCCGCACCCGCGGGACAAGCGACGCCGGCGCCGGCGACTCAGATAAGGAAGCGCTCATGAGCACCGAGATCCGCGTTCCGCAGCTTCCCGAATCCGTCGCCGATGCAACGCTCGTCGCCTGGCACAAGCAGCCGGGCGATCCGATCCGCCGCGATGAGAATCTCGCCGATCTCGAAACCGACAAGGTCGTGCTGGAAGTGCCGGCGCCCGCCAACGGCGTGGTGCGCGAGATCCGCGTGAAGAGCGGCACCGTGGTGACCAGCGGGCAGGTGCTGGCGGTCATCGACGAGGGCGACACGGCCGCAACCATGCCGGTCAAGGTGTCGCCGGCCGCCATGGCTGCGGCAGCTCAGGCCGCGGCTTCGCAGGCGGCGGCGGCGCGGGCCCCGGCTGTGGCGAAAGCCGCGGCGGGCGGCGCCGTGCCCGGCGCCGACACCGAGGGAGGCCGCGACGGCGGCAAGTTGAGCCCCTCGGTCCGGCGGCTCGTCGAGGAGAACCGCCTCGACCCGGCGGCAATCCCCGCTTCCGGCAGGGACGGGCGCCTCACCAAGGCCGACGTGGTGGGATTCCTCGACAAGAAGCCGGCGCCGACGCCGGCCGCAGCTGCAGTGGCGGCAGCTCCCGCGCCGGCAGCGGCGATCGCCGCCGCCGCATCGCGTCCCGCGGCGCCCGCGGCCCGCCCGGCGGTACCGGCACCCGCACCGCCGGCCACCGGCGCTCGCGCCGAGCAGCGCGTGCCGATGACGCGGCTGCGGGCGCGCATCGCCCAGCGTCTCATCGAGGCGCAGTCCACCCAGGCGCTGCTCACCTCATTCAATGAAGTCGACCTGACGGCGGTGCAGGAGCTGCGCGCGCGCTACAGGGAGCGCTTCGAGAAGCAGCATGGGGTGAAGCTCGGTTTCATGTCCTTCTTCGTGAAGGCCTGCGTCGAGGCGCTGAAGAAGTTCCCGGTGGTCAACGCCTCGGTGGACGGCAACGACATCATCTATCACGAGTACTACGACATCGGCGTGGCGGTCTCGACCGATCGCGGGCTCGTCGTGCCGATCGTGCGCGACGCGGACGGCAAGAGCTTCGCGCAGATCGAGAAAGAGGTGGCCGAGTACGCCCGCAAGGCGCGCGACGGCACCATCGCGCTTGCGGATCTCACCGGCGGCACGTTCACGATCACCAACGGCGGGGTGTTCGGCTCGCTCATGTCGACGCCGATCGTCAACGCGCCGCAGAGCGCCATCCTCGGCATGCATAAGATCCAGGATCGCCCGATGGTGGTCGACGGGCAGGTTGCCGCGCGCCCGATGATGTATCTCGCCGTGACCTACGATCACCGCATCATCGACGGGCGCGAGGCGGTGCAGTTCCTGGTCGCCGTCAAGGAAGCGCTCGAGGAGCCGGGCCGGATGCTGCTCGGGCTCTGAGCAGGATCGCCGCCGGGAGCGTCAGGAGTATCGCCCCCGGTGGCCCGTTGCCGTCCTGTGGAGCCGCCTGGACTTGTGTTAATTTTTCCCGGCCGCAAATACCACTAACACAGGCTTTACAGGCACTTCCATGGCGAACACCGACAAGCCCTCGCACCCGGGGCCTGATTCCTTCGACGTCATCGTGATCGGCGGCGGACCCGCCGGGTACCCGGCCGCGATCCGCGCCGCGCAGAACCAGCTGCGCGTCGCCTGCATCGACGAATGGAAGAACCGGGATGGCAGCGCCACCTTCGGCGGCACGTGCCTGAACGCCGGCTGCATCCCCTCCAAGGCGCTGCTCGAGTCCTCCGAGCTCTACACCCGGACGCGCGAGGAGTTTGCCACCCACGGGATCGCCGTCGCGGGCGTCTCGCTCGATCTCGCGCAGATGCAGAAGCGCAAGGCCGGCATCGTGAAAGGCATGACGACCGGGATCCTCGCTCTCTTCAAGGCCGCCGGAGTCACCCCGCTCCAGGGACACGGCAAGCTCCTGCCCGGACGGCGCGTGCAGTTCACCGCCCACGACGGCACGCGCCGCGAGCTCGCCGCGCGCCACGTGGTGCTCGCCTCGGGCTCGGTCCCGATCGAGCTGCGCTCCGCGCCCTTCAAGGCGCCGCACGTGGTCGACTCCTGGGGCGCGCTCGATTTCGATGCGGTGCCGAAGCGTCTCGGCGTCATCGGCGCGGGGGTCATCGGGCTCGAGCTCGGCAGCGTCTGGCGGCGGCTCGGCGCGGAAGTGACCGTGCTCGAGGCCCTGCCGGACTTTCTCGCCTTCGCCGATCAGCAGCTCGCGAAGGAGGCACAGCGGCATTTCAAGAAGCAGGGTCTCGACATTCGCCTCGGCGCCAGGGTCACGGGCGCGACGCCGGCGGGCGGCGCGGTCGACGTTGCCTACAGCGACGCGAAAGGTGAGCAGCGCATTGCCGTCGACCGGCTGGTGGTCGCGGTCGGCCGCCGTCCCTACAGTCAGGACCTGCTCGCCGACGGCACCGGCGTCGAGCTCGACGAGCGTGGCTTCATCAAGGTCGATCACTCCTGCCGCACGGGCGCCGAGGGCGTGTGGGCGGTCGGAGACTGCGTGCGCGGCCCGATGCTGGCACACAAGGGCAAGGAGGAGGGCGTCATGGTGGCCGACCTGATCGCGGGCCGCTACGGCGAGGTGAACTACAAGGTGATTCCGGCCGTGATCTACACCGCACCCGAGATCGCCTGGGTCGGGCTCACCGAGGAGCAGGTCAAGTCGAGCGGACGCGAGTACAAGACCGGGGCGTTCCCGTTTCTGGCGAGCGGACGGGCGCGCGCCATGGAGCAGGCGGCGGGCTTCGCCAAGATCATCGCGGCGCGCGACGACGACGAGATCCTCGGCGTGCACATCGTCGGTCCCATGGCCGGCGAGCTGATCGCCGAGGCGGTGCTGGCGATGGAGTATTCGGCCAGCAGCGAGGATCTGCAGCGCACCATTCACGCCCACCCGACGCTGTCGGAGGCGGTGCACGAGGCGGCGCTCAACGCCGACAAGCGCGCGATCGACTCGATCAATCGCTGACAAGCCGCCCGCCCTGCGCGGCCAGAAGTCCGTGCGCCAGCCTTGCTACGAAGTGCTCGGCTGCTGAAGTGAAAGCAACTGCTGCGCATCGAGCCCCGCCTTTTGGCCGCGAGCCCGAACCTCGCGCGCGCAAGGCCGCAGGCCCTTTCCGCCAGTCCGATCAGATACGCCGGCGCGCCTCGATGACGTTCGGCACGCCGGCGAGGCGGCGCAGCACGCGCGCGAGCTGCTCGAGATCGCCGACTGCGATGCGCAGCGCAAAGTGCGCTACGCCCACCGCGTGATCGGTGCGCGAGGTGACCGCGTCGATGCTGATGCGCTCGGCGGCCAGGACATCGGTGAGATCGTGCAGCAGCCCCCGCCGGTCATAGGCGTTGACTGCGATCTCGACGTCGAGGCCGCCGCCGTCGGCGGCGGCCCAGTCCACCTTCAGCACCCGGTCGGGCTTGAGCGCGCTCATGCGCTGCAGGCTGGCACAGTCGCTGCGGTGCACGGTGACACCGCGCCCGAGCGTCACGTAACCCGTGATCGGCTGCGGGCGCAGCGGCGCGCAGCAGCGCGCCAGCGTGGTGGGCAGGTCGCCCACGCCCTCGATCTCGACCGGCGAGCTGCGGCGGCGCGCAGCCGGGCGTGCCGTGCGGATCAGCGGCTGCGGCGCCGGCGCCTGGAACAGCCGCGCCGCCGCGTGCATCAGCTGCGTGACGGTGATCTCGCCCTCCCCGAGCAGCTGGTGAAAGTGATCGAGGTCGCGCGCCTTGAGCTCGTGCACCAGCGCGGCGAGCTGCTCGGCCCGCACCCCGATGCGGGCGAGCTCGCGCTCGGCGAGCGCGCGCCCGGCGCTGCGGTTGTCGCCCACGTCCTGCTTGCGGAACCAGGCGCGCACCTTGCCGCGGTTGCGCGGTGAGGCGAGGTAGCCCTGCTCGGGGGCGAGCCAGTCGCGGCTCGGCGCCTCGTGCTTGGCGGTGATGATCTCGACGATCTCGCCGTTGGCGAGCGCGCGCGTGAGCGGCACCATGCGCCCGTTGACCTTGGCGCCGCGGCAGCGATGGCCGAGCGAGGTGTGGACGTTGTAGGCGAAGTCGAGCGGTGTAGCGCCGCGCGGCAGGTCGATGACCTCACCCTTGGGCGTCAGCGCGTAGACGCGGTCCTCGAAGAGCTCCGCGCGCATGCCCTCGACGAAGTCGCGCTCGGCGTCCTCGCCCGCGGCGCCGTCCTGCGGCTCGAGCAGCCGCCGCACCCACTCGATCTTGCGCTGGTACTGCGCATCGTGCGGGCCGCCTTCCTTGTAGCTCCAGTGCGCCGCGACGCCGAGCTCGGCGTGCTCGTGCATGTCGCGCGAGCGGATCTGCACCTCGACGCTGCGGCCCTGCGGACCGATCACCGCGGTGTGAATCGAGCGGTAGCCGTTGCCCTTCGGCGTGGCGATGTAGTCGTCGAATTCGCCGGGGATGTACGGCCATTGCCCGTGAACGATGCCGAGGGCCGCGTAGCACTCGGGAATGGTGCCGACCACCACGCGCACCGCGCGTACGTCGAACAGCTGCTCGAAGGCGAGCTGCTTGCGCTGCATCTTGCGGTAGATGCTGTACATGTGCTTGGGCCGGCCGTAGACCTCGGCCGCGATGCCCGCCGCGTGCAGCGCCTCGCGCAGCTCGCGGCACAGCGTGTCGATGTAGCGCTCACGGTCCGCGCGCCGCTCGTTGAGCGCCGCGGCGATGCGCCGGTATTCCTCCGGCTCGAGGTAGCGGAATGCGAGGTCCTCGAGCTCCCACTTCAGCTGCCACACGCCGAGACGGTTGGCGAGCGGCGCATAGATGACGCGTGCCTCGACCGCGCGCCGCTCGCGCTCCGCGGCGGGCAGCTCGCGCGCGTGGCGCAGCCCGACCAGCTCCTCGGCGAGCCGTGCCAGCACCAGGCGCGGATCGCTCACCACCGCCAGCAGCATCTTGCGCAGCGTCTCCGCCTGGCGTGCGTCGAGTCCGCGCGCCGGCGACCAGTCGCGCGGCAACCCGAGCGTGCCGAGGCGCTGCAACGCCACCGCGATGTCGGTCGCGCCGCGGCCGACGATGCCCGCGGTCTGCTCGGGCGTGAGGCTCTCGCGCGAGATCACCGGGCGCGCCAGCAGGGCGTTGGCGAGCTCGGTGCTCTCGGTGAGGCCGCCCATGATCTCGGCGGCCTCGGTCGCGAAGCCGAGATCCGCCGGCGTGCGCAGGCTCGCACGCTCGAGAGCGGCGCGCGCGCCGATGATGGCGTCGCGAACCGCGGGCGGACAGAGTTGGCTGGTCTCCACGGAACTTGATGCCGGCGTAGGTCGCGAGGGGGCGACGGTGTCGTGCGCGGGCTTTGCCGCTATGATTATAAGCTCATGGCAGGACACATCAGTTGGGCCGGCATCCAGCGTCGCAGCGGCACGCTGGCCGCCCGCCGCGCCGAGGAGCGCAAGCGCGCGCCGCGTGCCGGGCAGCAGCTGGTGCGTTTCGAGGGCTACGGTCCGGGCGGCGCGGCGGTCATCGTCGAGTGCCTGACCGACGACCGGGGGCGGGTCGGCGCGCAGGTGCGCCGCGCCTTCCTCCAGCACGGCGGCAACCTCGGCGCCGACGGCTCGGTGAGCTACCTCTTCAATACCGTCGGGCTCATGACCTATCCGCCTGGAACCGATGAGGAGCGCCTCATACAGGTGGCGCTCGAGGCCGGCGCCGAGGATGTGGTACCGAGCGACGATCATTCCATGGAGGTGTTGGCCGACCCGGCGGAGCTCGAGACCGTGCGCGCGGTGCTCACTCATCGCGGCTTCGCGCCGCAGACCGCCGAGGTGACGCAGCGTGCGGCCACGGCGCTCGCCCTCTCGGGCGAGTCCGCCGCGCTCATGGTGCAACTGCTCGAGGCGCTGCAGCGTCTCGAAGAGGTTCGCGACGTCTATTCCAACGTCGAGATCGCGGACGCGGTGCTCGGCGGGCTGTAAGCTCCTCGGGCGCGGCGGCGGGAAAAAAAGGACCCCACCGGATGGCGCGGTGCGCGCCGCCGCCGGCGCGCGCGCCCTCGGGCCAAGGAACTGGAAATGCGTAAGCCCTTGTTTTCAGTTAGTCTTGCAAGCCCGGGGGGAGTATTCGGTCAAGTACGGGCGGAAGCTTCATTCGAATGTCGAGATACCGGACGAGGTCGTGGCGCGCGTTTGATCCGGCAGTCGCCGCGGCCGTGCCGCCCGCCGCACCCGCGAACCTCCGCATCCTCGGTCTCGATCCCGGATCGCGACGCACCGGCTTCGGCGTGCTCGAATGCCGCGGGGCGCAGCTCACGCTCCTCGCACAGGGCTGCCTCAACGTGAGTGCGGCGGCGCCCGCCGCACGCCTGCGCATGATCTTCGACGGCCTCGCGGCGCTCTTCGGCGAGCACCGCCCCGCCGAGGTCGCGGTCGAGCGGGTGTTCGTCAGCCGCAACGTCGACAGCGCGCTCAAGCTCGGGCAGGCGCGCGGCGCGGCGCTGTGCGCGGTGCCGGGCGGCGTGCCGGTGTTCGAGTACGCGCCGCGCGCGATCAAGCTGGCGCTGGTCGGCTCGGGGGCGGCGGAGAAGTTCCAGGTGGCTCACATGGTGCGCGTCCTGCTCGGCGTTGAGGGACCGCTGTCGGCGGACGCCGCCGATGCGCTGGCGGTGGCGGTGTGTCACGCGCACGCGCGGCGCCTCGCCGCGCTCGCCGCGCAGCAGGGCGCGAGGCCCGTCCGGCAGGCGCAGCGATGATCGGCGCGGTGCGCGGCAGGATCGCCTCCAAGACTCCCCCGCAGCTCACGGTCGACGTCGGCGGTCTCGGCTACGAGCTCGAGGCGCCCATGTCGACCTTTTTTCACCTGCCGCCGGTCGGCTCCGAGGTGAGCCTCCTGACCCACCTCGTGGTGCGCGAGGATGCGCACGTGCTGTACGGATTCGCGACCGAGGAGGAGCGGCGGCTGTTTCGCAGCCTGATCCGCGTCTCGGGGGTGGGACCGAAGATCGCGCTGGCGTTGCTCTCCGGTATGAGCGTTGCGGCCTTCACGCGCTGCGTGCAGGGTAAGGACGTGGCCGCGCTCACGCGCGTGCCCGGGGTCGGCCGCAAGACCGCCGAGCGGCTGATCGTAGAGATGCGCGACCGGCTGGCGCCGCCCGCGCCGCCGCCGGGGAGCGCCCCCGCCCCGGTGGGCGACAGCGCGGAGGGCGAAGCCTTTGGCGCGCTGGTCGCGCTCGGTTATCGTCCGGCCGAGGCCACGCGGCTGCTCAAGGCCGTGGAGCCGGGCACGTACACGACCGAGGAGCTGATCCGGCGCGCGTTGCAGAACGCGGCGCGGGAATAGACCGACAGCAGTGACAGCCGAGCGAGTCATCAGCAGCGCACCGGGCGCAGACGAGGAAGCGGCCGAGCGGGCCATTCGCCCGCGCCGGCTGGCGGAGTATGTCGGGCAGACGCCGGTCAAAACGCAGCTCGAGATCTTCATCAGTGCCGCCCGGGCGCGCGGCGAGGCGCTCGATCACGTGCTGATCTTCGGTCCCCCGGGGCTCGGCAAGACCACCCTCGCGCACATCATCGCGGCGGAGCTCGAAGTGAACCTGCGCCAGACCTCCGGTCCCGTACTGGAGCGGCCGGGCGACCTCGCGGCCATCCTCACCAACCTGCAGCCGCGCGACGTGCTGTTCGTCGACGAGATTCACCGGCTCTCGCCCGTAGTCGAGGAGGTCCTCTATCCGGCGCTGGAGGACTACCAGCTCGACATCATGATCGGCGAGGGGCCGGCGGCGCGCTCGATCAAACTCAGCCTGCCACCGTTCACCCTGGTGGGCGCGACCACGCGCGCGGGGCTCCTCACCTCGCCGCTGCGCGACCGTTTCGGCATCGTGCAGCGTCTCGAGTTCTACGGCGTCGCCGATCTCGAGCGGATCGTGACGCGCTCGGCCGCGATCCTCGGCGTCAGCATCGACGCGGGGGGTGCACACCGCATCGCGCAGCGCTCCCGCGGCACGCCGCGCATCGCCAACCGGCTGCTGCGCCGGGTGCGCGACTACGCGCAGGTGCGCTCGGACGGCCGCATCGACGAGCGCGTCGCCGATGCCGCGCTCGATCTCCTCGAGGTGGACGCGCAGGGTTTCGACACGCTCGACCGCAAGTTCCTCGGCGCCATCATCGAGCGCTTCGACGGCGGCCCGGTCGGGATCGACAGCCTGGCGGCGACACTCGGCGAGGAGCGCGGCACGCTCGAGGACGTGATCGAGCCGTTCCTGATTCAGCAGGGATTCCTGGTGCGCACGGCGCGCGGCCGCATGGTGACGCGCGCCACGTATGTGCACTTCGGCTTGAAGCCGCCGGAGCGGGCCGCGGCCACCCTGCAGCTGTTCGAGGACCCGCGGTGAGCGGCTTCCTCTGGCCGGCGCGCGTCTACTGGGAAGACACCGACGGCGGCGGCATCGTCTATTACGCGAATTACCTGCGCTTCCTCGAGCGCGCCCGCACCGAATGGCTGCGGCAGCTCGGCCACTCGCAGCAGCGCCTGGCGCGCGAGGAGGGGATCCTGTTCACGGTCGTGAGCCTCGAGATCGAGTATCGGGCGCCTGCGCGCCTCGACGACGAGCTCGAGATCAGCTGCGAGCCGCGGCCGCAGGGCCCGGCGTCGCTGCGCTTTGCGCAATGCATCTATCGGCGCGCCGCGGGCGCGGAGCGCGAGCTGCTGGCCGAGGCGAGCGTGCGCGTGGCGTGCGTCGATGCGCGTACGCTGCGCCCGCGGCGCCTGCCGGCGTTCCTGCTGGAGATGCGCGCCGCGGAGGTTCCTTAAGGCATGAACGACCAACTGTCGATCCTGCGGCTCATCATGCAGGCGAGCGTGCCGGTGCAGATCGTGATCGGCATCCTGGTGCTCGCCTCGCTCAACTCGTGGGCGATCATCTTTCGCAAGCGGCGCATCATCGGCCGGGCGCGCCGCGAAGCCGACCGCTTCGAGAGCCGCTTCTGGTCGGGCGACGATCTCGCCCAACTGTACCGCGCGATCGAGTCGGCGGGCGGGGCGACCGGGATGGCGGGCATCTTCGAGTTCGGCTTCCGCGAGTTCGCGCGGCTGCGCCAGGCGGCGGCCGGCCAGGAGCAGCAGCTCGAGGGTGCGCGGCGCGCCATGCGCGTGTCGCAGCTGAAGGAGGTCGATCGTCTCGAGCACAGCCTCGCTACGCTCGCCACCGTCGGCAGCACCAGCCCTTACGTGGGACTCTTCGGCACCGTGTGGGGCATCATGAGCGCCTTCTCCTCGCTCGGTAACATCCAGCAGGCGACGCTCGCGCAGGTGGCGCCCGGGATCTCCGAGGCGCTGGTCGCAACCGCCTTCGGCCTGTTCGCGGCGATCCCTGCGGTGGTCGCTTACAACCGCTTCGCCGACCAGGTGACGCGCCTCGAGATCCGCTTCGACGCCTTCATCGAGGAGTTCTCCACCATCCTGCAGCGGCATGCGGCGCGCGGCGCGCTGGTGCCGGTGGGCGGGAGCGCCGCTAAGGCCGGGCAGGAGCCGAAGTCAGGACAGGAGCGCTGACCATGGCACAGACTTCACGCGGACGGCGGCTCATGGGCGAGATCAACGTCGTACCCTACATCGACGTCATGCTGGTGCTGCTCATCATCTTCATGATCACGGCGCCACTGCTCACCCAGGGCGTCAAAGTCTCGCTGCCGCACGCCGGCGCGGAACCTCTCGAGGCTCAGCAACTCAAACCGCTCGTGTTGTCGATCGACCGGCAGGGGCGCCTGTATCTGAACATCGGCGGCGACCCGCGTGCGGCGCTCGACAAGCAGACGGTGGCGGCGCGCGCTACGGCGGCGCTGCGCAGCAATCCCGCGCGCGCAGTGCTGGTGAAGGCCGACGCGGCCATTGCCTACGGCCGGGTGGTCGAGGCGATGGTGCTGCTGCAACAGGCGGGCGCAAAGCAGGTGGGTCTCGTGACCGAGCCGCTGCCGCAGCCCGCGCCGCGTCCCGGCTGATCGTCTTGGCTCACGATGGTGCAGCGTGCGAGTGACCGTTGGATTTCGATCGCCCTGTCGCTGCTGCTGCACGGCGCGCTGCTGGCGGCACTCGTGTACGGGTGGATGATGTTTCGCGAGCAGCGGCGCGCAGCGGCTACGCCGCCCATTGCCGCGACCGTAGTGGACGCGCGCACGCTCAGGGGGCTCGAGCAGCCCGCGCCGCAGCCGGCGGCGGCGCCGGCACCGGCGGAGGATATGGGCCCGCCGCAACCGACGCCCGAGGAGCGCGCGCGGCGCGAGCAGGCGGAGCAGGCACAGCGGCAGGCGCAGGAGCAGAAGGCGGCCGAGGAGCGTGCGGCCGCGGAGAAGGCCGCGGCTGACAAGGCCGCCGCGGAGAAAGCGGCGGAGAAGGCCGCCGCGGAAAAGGCGGCCGCGGCGAAGGCAGCAGCGGAGAAGGCGGCGGCCAGGGCGGCGGCGGATCGTGCGCGCCAGGAGGAAGAGGACCGGCGCGAGCGTGAGGCGGATTTGAAGCGCAGCCTCGCGGCGGAGGAGCATGCCGATGTCGCGCGCAACGGCGCGGCGCTCGCCAGCTGGGAGTCGATGATCGCGGCGAAGATCACCCATGCGTGGTTACGTCCGCCGACAGCGAAAGCCGGGATAGACTGTATGTTGAATGTGACGCAGATACCGGGAGGCGAGGTGACGCAGGTGAGCATCGGCGCGTGCAACGGCGATCAGGCGGTTCGCGATTCCATCGAGGCGGCGGTCTACCGCGCCTCGCCCCTGCCGGCCCCGCCGGACCCGGCGCTGTTCGACCGCAATCTCAAGATCAGATTCAAGCCGGATTGAGGCCGATGCGCGCGCAACCGACGTCGATGGCCTTCCGCCCGTGGCTGCTGCTGCCGCTCCTTCTGATCGTGGTGATCGGCGCGGGCGCGGCGCGCGCCGTGCATGCGGCGCTGCAGATCGAGATCACCTCCGGTGTGCGCGATCCGATACCGATCGCGGTCGTGCCGTTCGCACCGGCGCCCCCCGGCGACGGCGGCCTCGACGTCGCGGGTGTGGTGCAGCACGACCTCGAGGGCAGCGGCCGTTTCAAGGCGCTGCCGCGCGCGCGCATGCCGGCGACGCCGACGCGGGCCGAGGCGATTGGCGCGGCCGACTGGAAGGCTGCCGGCAGCGACTACGTAGTGGTCGGGCGCCTGGCGGCGCTCAACAACGGAACGCTGGCCGTCGACTTCGACCTGGTGAACACGCTCACCGGAGTGCGGTTCGCGACCCAGCGCTTCACGGGGCCGCCGGGCGCGCTGCGCAACGCCGCGCATCGGGTGAGCGACGCCATCTACCAGAAGATCCTCGGGGTGCGCGGCGCGTTCGCGACGCGCATCGCGTACGTCGCGGTCGACGGGGTCCCGCCCGCGCAGCACTACCAGCTGATGGTCGCGGACGCGGACGGAGAGAACCCCCGCCTGATCCTCGACTCCCGCTTCCCGATCATGTCGCCGGCCTGGTCGCCGGACGGCCAGTGGCTTGCCTACGTATCCTTCGAGAGCAAGCTCTCGGGCGTGTATGTGCAGCTGGTGCGAACCGGCGAGCGGCGCCTGGTGTCGGCACGGGCGGGGATCAACGGCGCTCCCGCCTGGTCCCCCGATGGCAAGAAGCTCGCCCTCACGCTGGGCGGCAGCAGCGGCAATCCGGACATTTATGTCCTGGATCTTGCGACCCAGAACCTGACGCGCATCACCGACGATCCGGCGATCGATACCGAGCCCGAATGGGCGCCGGACGGGCGCTCGCTGTACTTTACGTCCGACCGTGCGGGCTCGCCGCAGATCTACCAGGTGAGCGCGAGCGGCGGCCACCCCCGGCGCATCACCTTCGAGGGCAACTACAACGCCCGCCCGCGCGTGTCCGCCGACGGCACCGAGCTCGCCATGGTGACGCTCGATGGCACCAATTACCGCATCGCGGTGCAGGATCTCCAGAGCGGGGCGGTGCGGGTGCTCACGCACGGCCGGCTCGATGAATCGCCGAGCTTTGCGCCCAACGGAGCTACACTCCTTTATTCTCAGCGCGAGGGCGCGCGCGGGTCGCTGGCGACGGTCTCGGTGGACGGGCTAACCGGCGCGCGCCTCAAGGCGCAGCAGGGCGAGATCTGCGAGCCGGCCTGGGGACCGTTTGGAACATGAGACAGTGTGGAGAAGTGGAATGGCACAGCAACGGTGCATGCATAGCTTAGTGACGCTTCTGTTGATCGCGGCGGCGCTGGCAGCCGGCGGCTGCGGCAGCAAGCCGCCCAAGCCGGCCCCGTCCACCGCGCCGACGGAAGTGAACGGTGGGGCGCAGAGCGAGGGCGCCAATGCGGCGAATGCCGCGGGCGGCAATCTCGGAAGCCAGCAGGAGATTGGCGGTCCGCAGGCGGGGCTGCTCGCGACCCGCGTCGTGTATTTCGACTTCGACAGCGCGGTGATCAAGGGCCAGGGGGTCGACGTGGTCGCCGCGCACGCCAAGTATCTGGCCGCCAACTCACAGGCGCGCGTGCGGCTCGAAGGCAACACCGACGAGCGTGGCTCGCGCGAATACAACATCGGGCTCGGCGACCGGCGTGCGCAGTCGGTGCGCCGTGCCCTGCTGCTGCAGGGCGTGTCGGAGGGCCAGATCACGACCGTGAGCTACGGCGAGGAGCGGCCGGCGGACGCGGGCCACGATGAGGCGGCCTGGGCCAAGAACCGGCGCGTCGAGATCGTCTACCTGACGCCCGCGGGTCAGCCGGCGCCGGCACCTCAGCCTTGAGCGCCGGGAGGCTGCCAATGCGCTTGGTGACTCCCGCTCTGGCTTGCGCCGCGCTCGCCGCGGCCTTCGGCGGCGGCTGCGCCACGACTCCCGAGGAGGATACGGTGCTGCAGGCAAAGCTCGCCGACCTCGACGCGCGCCTTGCACGCCTCGAGCGCGCTTCTCAGAGTCAGGTGGAGCTGGCGCAGCACCAGGAGGCCGAGCAGGCCGAGGTGCGCGCGCTGCGCGGCCAGCTCGATCAGCTCGAGCACGACAACGCGGCGCTGCGCAAGCAGCAGCATGACCTGTACGCGGACCTCGACGCTCGCGTGAAGGCGCTGTCCGCCGGCGGTACGGCGAGCGGCGGCGGCGCGGCGGCGCCCGGCAGTGCCGGGACAGCCGCAACGGGGGGCACGGCAGCCGGCGCCGCCGCGGCGCCGGGCGGCGCGCCGGGAGACGGTGAGGCGTCCTCGACCGAGCAGGCGGTTTACAGCCAGTCGTTCGACGCGCTCAAGGCCGGGAGCTACTCCATCGCGATAACCGGCTTCAAGGATTTTCTCAAGAACTATCCCCAGAGCCCGCTGGCGGAGAACGCACAGTACTGGCTTGGCGAGGCCTACTACGTCAACCATGACTACGACTCCGCCGCCGACGCGTTCCGCGCAGTGCTCAAGAAGTGGCCCGACGCGCGCAAGGCGCCCGACGCGCTCCTCAAGCTCGGCTACACGCAGCTCGAGCAGAAGCAGTATGCGGCGGCGCGCACCACGCTCGCCGGGGTGACGCAGCGGTATCCCGGAACCGACGCGGCCAAACTGGCGGCCGACAAGCTGCGGCGCATTCCCGCGCAGTAGCGGCGGCGTGCGCGGCCGGCCGCGAGCATTGCGACATGAGCGCCTCGCGCCTCAAGATCACCGAGATCTTCCACTCCCTGCAGGGCGAGGCCGACACCGTGGGATTCCCTACGGCGTTCGTACGACTGACCGGCTGCCCGTTGCGCTGCCGGTACTGCGACACGGAGTACGCCTTTTACGGCGGCGAATGGTGGGAGCTCGAGCGCATCGTGGCGCGGGTGCGGGAATTCTCGACCCGCTACGTCTGCGTCACGGGCGGCGAGCCTCTGGCGCAGAAGGCGTGCCTGGATCTGCTCACGATGCTGTGCGACGCCGGCCTGCGTGTCTCGCTCGAGACCAGCGGGGCGATGCCGCTCGCCGCAGTCGATCCGCGGGTGGTGCGCGTGGTCGACGTCAAGACGCCGGGCTCGGGGGAGGAGCATCGCAACCGCTACCAGGAGCTCACGGGCCTGCGTCCCTCGGATCTCGTCAAGTTCGTCATCTGCGACCGCGGCGACTATGAGTGGAGCCGGGCGAAGCTGCGCGAGCTCGCGCTGCCCGCCGGCTGCACCGTGCTGTTCTCGCCGAGCCACGAGCAGCTGCCGGGGCGCGAGCTGGCGGACTGGATCCTCGAGGATCGCCTGCCGGTGCGCTTTCAGATACAGCTGCACAAGTACCTCTGGGGCAACCTGCCGGGGAAGTAGGGTGCGCGTGTCTCCCGGTCAGCCTTCATGAGCGCAGCGCCCGCGGTCGTGCTGCTCTCGGGCGGGCTCGACTCCGCCACGGCGCTTGCCATCGCGCGCGAGCGCGGCTTCGCCTGCCATGCCCTGTCGGTCGATTACGGCCAGCGGCATCTCGCCGAGCTCGAGGCGGCGCGCCGCGTGGCGCGCAGCGGCCGGGCACACGAGCACCGCATCATGCGCGTCGATCTCACGGGCATCGGCGGCTCGGCGCTCACGGATCCCGCAATCGCGGTGCCCGAGGCGCCGACCAGCGGTATTCCGGTGACTTACGTGCCGGCGCGCAACACCATCATGCTGGCGCTGGCGCTCGGCTGGGCCGAGGTGCTCGGGGCGCGCGAGATCTTCATCGGCGTCAACGTGCTCGACGCAAGCGGTTACCCGGACTGCCGGCCGGAGTTCATCGCCGCCTTCGCGCGCCTCGCCGCGGTCGCTACCAAGGCGGGCGTCGAAGGGCATCCCTGCCGCATCGAGGCGCCGCTGATCGCACTCAGCAAGGCCGAGATCATCAGGGAGGGCACGCGGCTCGGCGTCGACTACGGGGAGACCGTGTCCTGCTATCAGGCGGACGCAGCGGGCCGCGCCTGCGGGCGCTGCGACGCGTGCCGCCTGCGGCGCGCCGGCTTCGCCGCGGCTGGACTGCCGGACCCGACCCGCTATCAGCGACTGTAGTATCATGCCGCGCCCGCGCGGGGCAGGACATTGCCAACAGCCCGCGCACGTGGCGAGCGCGCCGGGGCGTTAGCTCAGTCGGTAGAGCATCGGACTTTTAATCCGCTGGTCGACGGTTCGATTCCGTCACGCCCCATACTCGAACGTCAATAAAAACAGGAAATTATTCTGTTTTTTTGCCGCGGTGCTT